>CAVPSZ010000045.1:0-80977 GCA_963708435.1 uncultured Bacteroidales bacterium | reverse complement strand
AGAACCAAACCTTCCAGGGTCCGGCAGCGGCTCAGGGCCACATACACCTGCCCGAAAGCGAAAGCTGCATTGGCATCCACAATGGCTTTGTCAAAGGTCAGCCCCTGGCTTTTGTGAATAGTAATTGCCCAGGCTAATTTTAGCGGGAATTGTGTAAAACTCCCGATCAGGGTTTCTTCAATTTCTTTGTTGGTGTCGTTGATGCTGTATTTATAATTCTGCCATTCCAATTTTTCCACCTGGATTTCTGAACCATTATCCTTGCTCTATAACTATGATTTCCTCGTCATCAATACTTGTGATGGTTCCAATCTTTCCGTTAAAAAATCTTTTTTCCGGTGAAGGATCATTTTTGATGAACATGACCTGAGAGCCTTCTTTCAGAACCAGTTTAAAATCGGTGGGATAGGCATATTCCGGGAATTCATCTTTAACTGTGGCAGTAAAGGTAAAAGCCATGCCCGGAAGTTTCCTGAGCTCATTATCGTTGATCTCCTGCGACTGGTAGTTGTGGGTTGTGAGGGTGATATAACCTTCTTTCCTCTCCTTATTGAATCCGGGAATGAATCGCTTGTTCAGCGCTTCCAGCACCTTGTCGTCAGCCTTGTTATCCCTTATTTTGTTAAGGATATCAATAAAAACAATATCCTGCTGGCGATAAATATGCTGAAGCTCGATGCTGATATAATCGGTTTTTTGCAATGCCCTGCTGCCAAAGAAAAATATAGTGTCGTAGTATGGCCGGAGAAGCTGCCATTCCTCATCTTTTATTACCGGGGCAAGTTGTAGCAGGTCGCCGATCATGAGCAACTGGACGCCACCGAAGGGCTTGTTCCTGTTTTTATACCTTCTTAAAACTTCATCTATTCCATCCAATAAATCGGCCCGCACCATACTGATCTCATCGATCACAAGCAGATCGAGGCTTTTGATAATATTGATTTTCATGCGGCTAAACCGCTGGATATTTTTTGATGTTTGCTGCAACCTTGCTTCAGAATCGGGAACAATTTCTTGCACAGGGATATGGGGGCCAAAGGGCATCTGGAAAAAGGAGTGGATGGTAACACCTCCGGCATTGATAGCGGCTACTCCCGTCGGGGCGACAACTATCATCCTTTTTGAAATATTGTTTTTCAGCGATTTTAAAAAGGTAGTCTTACCCGTACCAGCTCTTCCGGTGAGGAAAATGTTTCTGCCTGTTTGTTCAACAAACTGGTAGGCAAGTGCTAACTGGTTATTATGAACTTGTTCCATTTGCAGATTCCGGTTTCCGGAATATTTGTTTTGTATTTGTGATTACAAATATGAGAATTTTTTAATTAATACTTTTGACATTCGGATTTTAGATGAATTTAATTCAAAAAAAATAACATTATCGGCTGAATTGTCAAATGTAATACATGCAAAGTACATCAAAGAAACAATAGATGCTTGTTTTCAAAAATAAACTTTTATTAGAATAAACCATATTATAAAGCAGTTAAAGAGATTTTTAATTTTATTCTGGGAAGAAAAGAGATGAAGAGTGAAGTGAAGGAAACCAATTATACAGAACTGATAGGCATAAGGAAGGAGGTTAAAATTTGGGGGAGCAGTTAAACCCTCAATTTGATAAATTCAGCCACGAAATAAATAAAAAGTTTGATATTTATTTTCTGCATTTAAAAAACTAGTTTCATAAGAGTGTTAATTAGTTATATTAACTAAGGGATTCATGCACAAATAAGAGTATGGAATGTTGGAATAATGTGATTTTGCGCAGAGCCACACGATATAAACTAGAATCCGCATGTCTTTTACTTACTATTTTCTAATTTCAAGTTACGTAACGTTTTAAATAAAACAAATTACTACTTTCCCACACTTAATAAGGTGATGAACCACGTTATTAATCCGCAATTTTTACTTGTACTTCAACTTTAACATGCGGATTTAGGTGCAATTGTACAGCAGCTGGGATGTTAATTCCCTACGGGAAAATCCTTTCAAGCATCTTCTGTTTCTATGAATATATATGTCCTACGGGCAAATTGATGGTAACTTCCTTAATCTATCTGCAAAAGAAAAATTATCAGTAAACAATTCCAGCACATCAAGAAATAATTCAGCCTTCGAGTTCTAACATACTTATTATTTTTAAAAGTTTAGTATGTTTGTATTTATATTTTCATGTAAAACACGCAGAGAGTAACTCAAAACACGCAAAGACTTTATCTATGGAAGAAAATGAGCGTTCATCAGATAGTTATTCATAAAAATAACTTTGCGATAACTCGTCGTATTTCTTTCCGGTCTTTGCGTGAAATTCTTAATCTAGCACTCAAGGAAAAGATTTAGCCAAATTTATAAATATCAATGGATAATTTAAAAGAAGTTATCATTTATACCGATGGTGGTTGCGAGCCTAATCCCGGAACGGGAGGGTACGGAGCGGTATTAATGCATGGCAAACACAGAAAAGAAATTTCCGGCGGCTTTCGTCTGACAACCAATAACCGTATGGAACTTACTGCTGTAATTGAATCGCTGAAAGCCTTAAAGGAACCCTGCCGGGTAAAACTTTACAGCGATTCGGAATATGTAGTAAAAGCAATAACACAGGGCTGGGTTCAAAAATGGATAAAGAAGCGCTGGAAAAAAGTGAAGAATCCTGATCTCTGGAAAATACTTACCGAACTTACAGAAATACATCAGGTCGAATTCATCTGGGTGAAGGGCCATGCAGGAATTCCCGGGAATGAGCGCTGTGATCAGTTGGCTGTGGAAGCTACAAAAAAACCTGATCTGCCGCCGGATGTTGTTTATGAAACAACCGGTTTAAACAATGGACTTGATTTTGATGACGAAAACCTTACCTAAGTAATCCGGAAGCAGTCAAAAACAGAAGTTAAACAACAAAGGTTCAACAGACAGACACTTTTAACTTTTGAAATTGATTGTTTTTATTTTGACTTCCTGAATTCCTATTCATGCAGCCCGCATTCCTTCTTTCCTTCCATTTCCCACCACCAGCGTCCGGCACGGAAATCTTCTCCGGGCTTGACGGCTCGCGTGCAGGGTTGACAGCCAATACTTGGAAATCCTTTGTCGTGAAGTTTATTGTAAGGAATATTATTTTCACGGATGAAACTCCAGACCATTTCCTCAGTCCAATCGATCAATGGATTCAGCTTTAGAATTCCGTTGTTATTCTCATCATTTTCAACAAGTGTCATTGTATTTCTTGACTGTGACTGTTCCCGCCTCAGGCCGGTGATCCACATATCGACACCGGAAAGTGCCCGGCGCAGGGGTTCAATTTTTCGGATGTGACAGCATAGTTTCCGGTTTTCAATACTTTCATAAAAAAGGTTGATCCCCTTTTCGTCTGACCATATTTTCAACCTTACCGGCATCAGGGAAATAAACATCCATTCTGATCTTATACCTGCTGTTAGTGCGTTCAATCAGGTCGTAGGTTTCCGGAAAAAGTCGGCCTGTGTCAAGGGTAAAAACTTTAACACTCGGGTCAATGGAGGCTATCAAATGAGTTAAAACCTGGTCTTCAGCTCCAAGACTCGAAGCAAAGGCGATCTTGCCTTTAAATTCTTTCAGAAAAAAAATCAATATTTCAGTAGCTGAACTACCCTTGAATCGATCGTTGAATTGTTTGGTCATGTTTTTCTTTTAAATCTCAGGCAATTAATTCAGAATCTCATTTAAGCGATAAGTATTTTTGATAACCACTCCTTTATCTGAATTTACAACTGTACAACATTCAGTATCATAATCATGTTCAAAAACAAGGTAATATTCATTGTCGGCTGCCTCTTTTAGAAAGGTTTCTTTTTCCTTCATTGCTATCAAAGGCTGAATATCGACACTCGCTATGTATGGAATCGGAATGTGTGATGAGGCCGGGATGAAGTCAGCTAAAAACACAAAAATTTTTCCGTTGCAACGAATCATCGGTACAATCAAATCCCTGGTGTGACCATGATAAAATCTGTAACTGATGTTGCTGGTCAGAAATCCTTCCGAGTTCAATAATTTTAACTTTCCAGACTGTTCAATTGGTAATAAGTTTTCTTTAAAAAACGATCCTGCTTCCCTTTTATTCGGATTAATAGCCCAGTTCCAGTGTTCCCCGGAGCAAAAATGAACTGCGTTTTGAAAAACAAGTTCCGGCTTACCATTATCGCTTATCTTCACGGCTCCACCACAATGGTCATCATGCAAATGTGTAAAAAGCACATCTGTAACCTGGTCAAACGTATAACCGATTTTATTAAATGAATTCTGAAGGCTTTCATCTCCGAACAAGTGGCGGTAACTGTAATACTTTTCACTTTGTTTTTTTCCCATTCCGGTATCGATCATTACCAGCCTTTGGCCATCTTCGACCAGTAAACACCGGGTGGTAATTTTGATCCGGTTAAACTCATCAGGTTCGGCAACCTTTCTCCAAATGGTTTGCGGAACCACCCCAAAGGCCACACCTCCATCCATTTTCCAGTTTTCGGCAATGACCGGGTATATCTTAGTGTTTTCCATAAGGCCGGCAAAAATACCATTAATATCATTAATTAAGTGCTAATTTTGTCGCAGCAAGTAAAGAAAATGGAAGCCGATTTCATTGATATTCACACCCATTCACACAACAGCGATGGAATTTCCATCGTCAACCTCTTTCCGGATGAGCATCATTCAGGTCTCAGGAATAAATTGTTCAGTATCGGACTTCATCCCTGGTACATTGAAACGAAGAATTATACCAGCAAGCTTGCTATACTTAGCGGTCTGGCAGTTGATCAACAGTGCATCGCAATAGGTGAAACAGGCCTTGATCAAATTTCAATTACGGATTACGGACTTCAAAAAGTGGTATTTGAAAGTCATATTAAAATTGCTCAAAAAGTTAAAAAACCCATTATCATTCATTGCGTAAGGGCTTTTGAGGATTTAATTAAAACGAGAAATGTAACCGGTTCTGAAATACCCTGGGTCGTTCATGGATTCAATTCAAAATTGTCAGTCGCTGAGATGCTGATCAGTGAAGGAATTAAACTTTCATTTGGCAAATCTTTGTTAAATGAGAATTCAAATGCATACAAATGCCTGAGCATAGTGCCGGATGATTATTTTTTCCTCGAAACGGACGATTCTGGCCTTTCAATAGAGGAAGTATATCAGTATGCAGCACGCATTAAAAAGATTTCAATAGAAAGTCTGAAGAAAATGATCCTGAAAAATTTTATAGAAACATTTAATTGGGTAAATGATTGATTCAGATTGGTTATCGAGAACAACGCTCCTGATTGGAAGTGACGGATTGAAAAAATTAAAGAAGGCGCATGTGCTGATTGCCGGACTTGGCGGAGTGGGAAGTTATGCTGCAGAAGCAATCGGAAGAGCCGGTATTGGTAATATAACAATAGCCGATAGTGATACAGTATCCCCATCAAACAGAAACCGTCAGTTGCTTGCCCTGTCGAGCACTGAAGGAAAAAGTAAAGCCGAATTGATGGGAAGCAGGTTGCTCGATATTAACCCGGATATGAAATTAAGCGTGTTTAAGGATTACCTTAAAGACGAAAAAATTCCTGCCATTCTCGAACAAAATTATGATTTTGTGATCGATGCGATTGATACTCTGTCTCCAAAGATCTATTTTATAAAAAATTGTCTTGAACGAAAATTTCCTTTGATCAGTTCGATGGGGGCAGGGGGAAGGTTTGATCCGTTGCAGGTCAAAGTTGCCGATATTGATGATTCCTGGGGCTGTCAGTTTGCACAGGCCGTCCGTAAAAAACTTCATTCACTTGGAATTACAAGCGGATTCAGGGTGGTTTTTTCAGACGAACCAGTATCAAAAAAATCGGTAATCATTACAGATAATTCACCCAACAAAAAATCAACGGTTGGCACTATTTCTTATATGCCTGCTGTTTTCGGGCTTATTGCTGCATCAGTTGTAATAAGGGACTTGCTTGAAAAATAGCATTGCCATAAGCGTTGAGTAATATGCTAATCCTGGCCAGCAATTTTACCAACCGATCTTTTTCAATTCCGCCTTCAGTTCATTCAGGGTAATGGGCTTGGCTATAATTTTTTTGTTTTTATCAAGAAGGAACATTGTTGGAGTGGCATAGACATTATAATCAATTGCCGCCTGGCTGTCCCAGCTTTTCAGGTCGCAACAGTTAAGCCATGTAAGATTTAGCTCTTTTACTGCTTTTTCCCAGTCTGCCTTTTCTTTATCGAGTGAAACAGCTATTATCTCAAGTTTTGATTTATCTTTTTGAGTGTAAATTTTCTGAATCTCAGGCATGGTTTCAGCACAATGCGGACACCAGCTTGCCCAAAACAGGACCAGAGTGTATTCCGATTTAATTCCGGAGAGTTTCACTAAATTTCCATTCAGGTCTGTCATCTCAAACTCAGGAGCATCTTTGCCATTCGAAAGTTCAGCGTATTTTTTTAGACGGGTTTGAAGGTCGGTTTTTCGTTCCTCGTTCTCGCATTGCTCCGGGCTGTAGTTTTCGGCAATGTAATCCAGCACTTTATCGAAATGAAACCGCTCGAAACCGCCCACTAAATATTCCACTATAAACTCATAAATAATGCTGTTTTCAGAAGCTTCCTTCATAATCCTGTCAACCGCTTTGATAAACTCAGCCTCTAATTTTTCCTGTGTCAGGTTGGGATTACTGTAAAGCGACATGTATTCGATAGCTATGGTTGTATAAACATTGCTTCGAATGAGGTCAACATCATTAAAGCTGATATTGTCGAAGAAATGCTCGGTAACATATTCCCGTCTTCCATATTCATCAAGTTCAGGATCATAATACAATGGTTTTCGCTGCCTGATTATTTTTACGGCCCACATATCAGAATGCTCAGAAATCATTTTGTCAATCAGCGCTATGTAATCTTTTTGTGAACTGATGTATTTGTTTTTTGCCTGAATATAAAAAGTATCATTTTGAGGGTAATAATTCACTACCGGCCCAAGCAGTTCAAACTTCCGGCGGTAATCGCTTCCAGCTCTCAGGAAATTATAATAAAGCTTGTTTTCCTCTGACGTAATCACTTTTAGACTATCAGAAAGATAATTGTAATCAGTAATTATACTAACGTTTTCATAGTTATAAATGAAATCAAAAAAAACTTCCTTATCCAGAAAAATTCTGTACATGCCCGGATAATAATTGTCTTTCATCGGGAATTTAATGTTCCCCTTTACATCAGGAAGAACTGTATCCCTAATATGAGTTTTCTCACCGTAAAAATCCGCCAGATAAATCTCTTTCTGTGGAATATTTTTAATACTTGCTTCAAAATAGTAATGCTGGCATTGAGATGAAAGCCAGAAAAAACTGAAGAACAAAATAATCAGATGTTTCATAGAAAAAAATTAGCCCGGCAAATCTAATAAATTTACCGGGCTGATTTCATTAAGTTTTTAAAAAACAAGAATCAGATTCTTGATCGCTTAGTTTGGAACCTGACTTGACAAAGAAAGATTTTCTATTAAAACGTCGTTTTTATCCTGATTGTTGACCTGATAATCGAGATTAAATTCCGAGGATTTATAGCCGTTTTTTCCGGCATCAGCCTTCCATGAAGCTAAATCCGTCAAATCCACATCTCCATCAGCATCCTTATCTCCACCTGCCATTCCATAAATACCTGAACCAATAAGTTTATAACCCAAAGCATCTCCATAAGCCTGAGTGATTGCAGTGGAAAAATTGAAGGAATAAGTTCCTCCCGATGGCGTAAGGGCATTGGCGGAAAGCACTCCCAGGTGATTGCGGTGCCAGATCACCACAAACAATTGTTGTGATACGGAATTGTTGAACTGCAAAACCGAGGTGCCATTAGTCCCTACAATAGTTCCATCCTTTTTCAGAAATGCAGCCTGACGGGCAATCCGGGTGGCAGCAGTGGCAGTTGCTGCAGAGGCAGCATCGCGGAGTTCAACCAGCACCCAATCGACAATATCGGGGTTCGGGATTGCAGTTACATTTTCAGTTCCAGAGTAATTCCAGGGAGGTAAGTTGTAAGGCTGATTAAGCGGTATAGCTCCTGCATTATTTAACCCGGTATTCATCATTGTGCCTGCAAAAGGTCCTTCAAGATATACCAGAACATCAACATTAATTCCTGTTACTGAAACAGTGATCGGTTGCTGAAAACCCTGGGTAAGAATGATATTACCGGATGTAAAGGTCTGCGTTACCGGTTCACCCAAAGTCCAGCTCAGGGAAGCATTTGTTCCTTGAAAATATCCCCCAGACGAGGCAATCACCTGCGGTGAAAGCGTCTGACTGTAAAGGCTGTACATCATCACAGCCATTATCGATAGAGCAATTATTTTTTTCATCATGCTGCAATATTAGAAATAATATTGGTAATAACAAAAAATATTTCAAAAAGTTTTCAGAATCATTCAGGGACCTGACAACTCATCATCAGGTTCCATATCCAAAAATTATTTATGTCCTTGTGATCTATCTGCCCGTCGAGATTGAAGTCTACCGGCGAAAACATTTCCTTACCGGCTTCAATATTCCATTCGATTACATCGTCAGGTCCGATCTCTCCACTGGCATCAGCATCACCGGCAGGCATTCCCCATTTTCCAAGTGGCAATGACTTACATGCCGTCGTTCCTCCGTAGAACTGGCTCGAATCGGTCGAAAAATCGTATTTATAAGCTCCGTTCTGATATGAAAGTGAATGAGCCGACAATACTCCGACATGATTCCTGTGCCAGACTGCGGCGTAGGAACATCAGCTGAAAACCGTATCGAAACTAAGCAGAGTCTCTCCGTCAGGATTCATAATTGTTCCGTTATCCATCAGGAATCCTGCTTTTTTTATGAAAATTGTTTCACTTGTAGCGGCTCCCGCACTATCAGCAGACCTGATATCAACCAGTACCCAATCAACTATATGAGTATTGGGAATGGCGCTGACTGATTCTGTTCCGGCATAATTCCAGGGCGGAACATTGTAGGGCTGGCTCAAAGGTATGAGTCCTTTTTTATTCAACTCGGTAGCCATTTTTCCCTGGTAGTAAGGCCCTTCGAGAAAAATAGTAATCTTTACCTCTGTTGAATCCTTTTGTCCGTTGCAGGATATGCCGTTTTTCATCTTGTCCGCATCCTGTGTAAATGAAAATACAGGCAAGATTCCCGCGAGCAGAAATAATAATATCTGTTTCATAGATGATAAAATTGTTAAATGAATTCCGGCATAAACATAATACAATATTTGCATATAAGTAAAATTATGCAAAAAGTATTTTAAAATTGTGCAGATCGTTAAACTAAAATCAACTAAATTTGTGAATTAATCAGGTTAAACAGATTCATAACAGATGGTCAGAAAAGATCAAAAAAAAGAGATACCTGAGTGGGTTTTATCGAAGATCCGGCACTTTTGTGCTTATGAGGAAAGGTGTGTAAAAGACGTTAAAACAAAACTTCAGTCTTTTCACCTGCAAGTGGATGTTTATGATGCGGTCATCAACCAGCTTATTAAAGATGACTACCTGAATGAAGAGAGATATGCCAAGGTATTCGCCGGAGGAAAATTCAGAATTAACCACTGGGGCAGGAATAAAATATATGCAGCTCTGCAGGAGAAAGGATTACCTGAACTGTTTATTCTCGAAGGATTAAATGAAATTGATGAACAGGAGTACATGTCTGTATTGAAAGGATTATTATCGAAAAAAAGCAGAGAGGTTGCTGAACCAGATTTTTTAGTCAAGAATAAAAAACTTGCTAATTTTGCCATTTCAAGAGGATTTGAGCCGAACCTTGTCAGGGAAGTATTAAATTTGAAAGAAGACTGAAATTTCGGACGATCTCTTTATCTGTTTATATCATCTGAACTTCTAATATTTTTATGGTTATTAAAGAACAAATTAAGGAATTGCGTGAGAGGATTGAAACCTTGAGGAGGTTTCTTTGACGTGGATAAAAAATTGCAGTTAATCAAAGAAGAAGAAGAACTTACCCGGCAGGAGGATTTCTGGAAAACCCCGAAAAAAGCGGAAGAGATCCTTAAATCAATAAAAGAGAAAAAAAACTGGACCAAACGTTTCGAAGCTGTTGAAAGCGGTTTTGATGACCTCCAGGTTATGTTTGAGTTTTTTGAGATGGAAGAGGCTTCAGAGGAAGATATGGACAAACATTACAGAAGCTCCCTTAAGCTTGTTGAAGACCTGGAGTTCATGAGGATGCTCAGCGGTGAGGAGGATAAACTAAGCGCAATTCTTCAGATCAATGCCGGCGCTGGCGGAACGGAAAGCAACGACTGGGCCTCCATGCTGATGCGGATGTATTACCGCTGGGGAGAGCAAAACAATTGCTCGGTCAAAGAACTTGATCTGCAGCCGGGTGATGTTGCAGGAATTAAATCCGTTTCACTTGAAATTGATGGCGATTTTGCATTTGGCTATCTGAAAGGTGAAAATGGTGTTCACCGGCTTGTCAGACTGTCCCCCTTCGATGCTGCTAATAAAAGGCATACCTCTTTCGCTTCGGTTTATGTTTATCCTGTTGTTGACGAAACCATCGAAATAGAAATCAATGCTTCTGACATCAGCTGGGATACCTACCGGTCAAGCGGGCCGGGCGGCCAGAATGTAAATAAGGTGGAAACTGCCGTCAGGTTAAAGCATGCTCCGTCAGGCATCATCATCGAATGCCAGGTAACGCGGTCACAGGGACAAAATCGTGATAAAGCGCTCCAGATGCTTCGCTCCCAGCTTTATGAAATTGAGCTTAGGAAAAAGAGAGAAGCCCAGGCGGAGATCGAAGGTAACAAAAAGAAAATCGAATGGGGGTCTCAAATACGGAATTATGTAATGCACCCCTATAAACTGGTTAAAGACCTGCGCACCGGCCTGGAAACAGGTAACGTGCAGTCCATCATGGATGGAAACCTGAACGATTTCATTAAAGCTTATCTCATGGAGTATGGAGGATAGGAAGATTTATATATGAGATGTTAGATGACAGACTTTAGATTTTGGACCTTCATCCTGATGATTAATGGAATTGGAAGACATCCTTTTCGATAGTTCGCGGCGCACAGCCGATATGGCTGTAAGCGCTATCGGCGACAATCCGGAAATTTTTAAGAAATTCCTTGACCTTGCTCTCGCCGACCGCGGACGCTATACTATGCGGGCCGCGCGTGTCGTGCAGCTTGCCGCCGGCAGGCATCCCGAACTTGTTCTGCCTTATATTAGGGATGTGATCCATAAACTCCCGGGATTTAAGACTGATGGCCTTAAACGCAGTGTCGCCAAGCTTCTTGCCGAACAATCATTCAGCCTCGATGAAGATACACTTGGAATTTTAACCGATAGTGTGCTTTAAATGGCTCGCCGATCCTTTGGAAAAGGCAGCCATGAAGGTATATGCCATGGACATACTTTACAAAGTAGCGCTTCTGTATCCGGAAATCAAAACTGAACTGATTTCCACTATCGAAGAGCAATTTCCAAGATCGACAGTTGCAGTGGTCTCGCATGGGAAAAAGATTACCGCCCTGCTTTACAAGCAGAAAATGCAATAATGAAATTCAGTTATATTCCTCCTATATTAACGATCATAAGTATTTATGTGGGCATTTTTCTGGTTGAATGCAACCTACTTTTCTACAATTACAAACTCTGTCCTGCGGTTCCGTGCACGGCCGTCTTCAGTTTCATTTGATGCGATAGGTTTTGATTCTCCGTATCCTTTATAACTGAGCCGGTCATTACTGATTCCTCGTTTCACGAGCTGGTCAAAAACAGCCTGGGCACGGTTTTCGGAGAGCAGCAGGTTATCTTCTTCGCTTCCAATGTCGTCGGTGTGCCCCTCGATAGAAATTTTCAAAGTAGGATTGTCGACCAGGAACCGGTAAAATTCGTCAATCACAACTATCGATTCGGGAAGAAATTCCACAGAGTTGAAATCAAAATATACATCATTCAGTCTGTAGGATACACCTACTTCAATCGGTCTCAGATCGATCAGAACATCGAACGGCTTGGAGGATCGCTGGCTGATTCTCGAAATATACCTCGATTCCTGGACAAACCCTTTTTTCTTGACGGTCATGATATAGTCATTGCGGAGTAAAACGGCACCGAAGTATTCACCCGTAACCGAATCAACCTCCAGTTCAAGGATTTTTTTTGAGTTTACGTTTTTGATCTCAACTTTGGCATCCCTGTATTGCATGTTCTCTATTTCATCGATTTTACCTCTGACAATAAGTACCTGCTCGGGCCTTGCTTCCTCGTAGAGATCGAATGAATACAGATCCCAGCCACCGAATCCATCGAACTTGTTGGATGCGAAATAACCATAATGCCCGTCGGTGCTGACAAAAAATCCCACATCATCATCGAAAGAATTAATCGGATAACCGATGTTCCTGGGATCGCTCCAGAGGCCATCCTCACTCAGTCGCGAATAGAAAATATCATAACCGCCAAGGCCCATGTGCCCGTCGGATGAAAAATAGAGTGTCTGGCTGTCGGTATGAATGAAGGGAGACTTCTCATTTCCGGGCGTGTTGATGACGGATCCCAAATTTTGTGGTGTTTCCCATTCTCCCTTATTGTTTTTAGTCGTCCGGTAAATGTCATAGCCACCAAGTCCGCCTTCCCTGTCGCTCACGAAATAAAGTGTTTTACCATCGGAGGTAATTGTTGGTTGCGATTCCCAGGTATTCTCTGAATTTACATTGCTGCTGATACTGTTTATCGGGGTCCATAATCCTGCAATATTTTCCGAAAAGCAAATATCGCAGTTATAATACCTGCGGTCGGAAGTATATTTGCAAAGGGTGTAGTAGAGCATTTTATTGTTTAGGGTCAGTGTAGCACCACCTTCATTATCATAGCGGTTGAAAGGCGCAGGCATAAGCTCACCTCTGGCAAACTCTTCGTCCCTGCGAAGGCTAAACATAAACTTTTCCTTTAATCCGGTCGGATTGGTGAAAGAGTCTTTTTTCGGTTCGGTTTTTATCTTTCGGGTAAAAAGAGCCATTTCATTATCCGGGGATATGATGGGCAGATACTCATCGTATTCGGTGGAAATTCCGGGAACGGGTTTCGGATCAAAGGGTACGGGATGGTTGAGCATTTCAGCATAAAATCCTGCAAACTCCTTTATCCTTATTGCTTCTTCATAATCCTCATCAGTCTTTATTTTGTCAACATCTTCGAGAAACAGGTTAATATTGTCATAAGCAGCCTGGTAATCCTGCGCGCCATAAGCAATGCGCGCAAGGTGATAGTAAGCGTAAACATCGTACGAGGGACAAATGGATATGACTTTCAGGAAATTTTCTTTGGCGGCTTTCAGGTTCATCCTGCTTTCCTTTATATAAATAAGGCCAAGAACATAGTAGGCATCTGCATAGTCGGGTTCGATAGCGATGACCTCTTTCATCAGCGCAATACATTCAGTATAATTTCTCTGACTGAAAGCCCGGATAGCTTTGTCATAGGCTTTATCAGCACGGTTGTTTTTATATTCAGGGCATGAGTCAGATAATGCCTGGCCGGAGATTGATGTTGCGGATATAGCGAATGCGAAAAGGAAGGTCGAAACCCAGTTAATATAAGTAATCCGCAGAGCAGAGAACCGAAAAACTAAGGTTGTAAACAGGATGAGGTTCTTTATTTTAATTGCCATATTATCTCTTGCTTCAATGCTCTAAAAAAGCTTTTCAAAGATAATCACATTTGAAAGAATAAATTTAATGATATTTGCAGCTTTTGTGTAGAAAACAGAACAATCAATTTTGCTGTTGCAAACAGCAGAGAGAAATTTATAATCAACGAATAATTATTGATTTATGGACAGATTTACTGGGATTCTCGGCCTCATCCTGATCTTCGGGCTGGCCTATTTGATGTCGAACAATAGAAAAGCGATCAATTACCGGCTTGTCATCACCGGGCTGCTTTTACAAATCGGGCTTGCTGTTTTCATCCTGAAAGTGCCACTCGGACAGGAAATATTTTACTGGATTGGAAAAGCGATTAATAAATTGCTCGACTTTTCAAATGAGGGGGCATTATTTGTTTTCGGCGATCTGACTAAGGTAACTTCAATACTTCCTGACAATTTTGTAAAGCAGGGAATGTTTATTTTCATACTCCTGCCGACCATCATATTCGTTTGTGTTCTGGTTGCTATTGCCTATCACATCGGATTGATGCAGCGGGTTGTTGCAGCGATAGCAAGGTTTGTCCACTGGGCAATGAGGGTCAGCGGCAGCGAAGCGCTGTCCAATGTAGCAAGTGCTTTTGTCGGACAGGTTGAAGCGCAGATCATGATACGTCCCTACCTGAACGGAATGACCCGGTCGGAACTGATGGCTTCGATGACAGGCAGCATGGCATGTATAGCCGGTGGAGTAATGGCCATCTATATTTCGATGGGAGTGCCTGCCTCTTACCTGCTGGCTGCAAGCCTTATGGCTGCTCCTGGTGCACTTGTCATTGCCAAAATCGTTTTTCCTGAAACCGAAGAATCCGAAACGAAAGGAAAAGTTAAGCTTGAAATCAAAAAAGAGCATTCCAATATCATGGATGCTATCAGTCATGGCGCAAGCGACGGTATGAAAGTTTCGATAAACGTAGTTGCTATGCTGATTGGTGTCATTGCACTGATTGCCCTCATTGATGGTCTTCTGGGATATTTCGGTAGTTTTCTTGCATGGACAGGAATTACACTTGATTTTGCCGGAATTGATGTTACTCATTTAAGGTTGAAAGATATATTCGGAGCGGTTTTCAGCATTTTTGCATGGGCAATGGGGGTTCCCGGGAGTGAAGCACAGGCAGTTGGTGCGCTGATGGGTACAAAAATGGTGATCAATGAATTCGTAGCTTATTCCGATCTGACCCCGATGATCAACTCCGGGTTGCTATCGGCCAAGGCAGCAATAATTGCCAGCTTTGCATTATGCGGCTTTGCCAATTTCAGTTCGGTAGCTATTCAGCTTGGCGGTATTGGTGCTCTTGCACCCGCCCGCAAAGCCGACCTTGCGCGTTTGGGATTGAAAGCAATGGTCTGCGGAACGCTGGCCTCCTACATTTCTGCCACCCTCGCCGGAATGCTGATGTAATTTTACTGTTGGTGATTGATTTTAAGTAATGAATTAATTCAATTAAACGTATCAAAATAAGATTTAAATAATTTGAATATTCCGGCCCTATTAACATGCAGCTTTTCAAGAGCAGGGGTTGTTTCGAAGGTATTACACTATAGATTTGAAAGTCCAAATCGGCGGCAATTATTTTACTTCGCCGTTCTCTGTTTACCAAACCACCTTTTTGGTTTTTTACTTACTGAAGGCTTTGGCCTTTGATGGCCTGAATTTCTTGTCCCCTGATGCTGCTTTGGAGTTTTTACAGGATGGTGATCCATCAGAGGAAAAGGGTGATCTTCATTTTCCGGTATTTTTTTAGCGATCAGTTTTTCAATATCACGCAGAAATTCTTTTTCTTCTGCATCGCAAAATGAAAATGCCGTTCCTTTTGCTCCCGCTCTTCCGGTTCTTCCGATACGGTGAACATAGGTCTCGGGGATGTTCGGGATTTCAAAATTGATTACATATTCCATATCGTCTACATCAATTCCCCTTGCGGCAATATCAGTTGCCACCAGCACTCGGGTAATTTGCGCCTTGAAATTCGCCAAAGCCCTCTGCCTGGCATTTTGCGCTTTGTTACCATGAATTGCCTCTGCTTTAACATTGTGCTTCAAAAGGATTTTCACTACCTTATCAGCGCCATGCTTTGTTCGGGTAAATACCAGGGCGGTTTTAATGCTCTGATCTTTTAACAATTCCAAAAGAAGGGAATTCTTATTGCCTTTATCAACGAAGAAGACCGACTGTTTAATAATGTCTACCGTCAGGGCATTTGGAGTTACTGAAACCTTAGCCGGATTATGCACAATGGTACTTGCTAACTTAATAATTTCGGGTTGCATGGTAGCAGAGAAGAACAGGGATTGTCTTTTTTTCGGAAGCGCGGCGATGATCCTTTTTACATCATGGATAAATCCCATATCGAGCATGCGGTCGGCCTCATCCAGGACAAATATTTCTATGTCTTTTAAAGTCAGGTGCCCCTGGTTCATCAGGTCGAGCAGGCGACCCGGGGTGGCAATTAATATATCCACGCCGTTGCGAAGAATGGTCGTTTGCGATCCCTGGGTAACGCCCCCAAAAATAACAGTACTGGTCAATCCGGTATGCCTTCCGTAGGCTTTAAAGCTTTCGTCAATTTGAATGGCCAGTTCCCTTGTTGGGGTTACGATAAGGCTCCTCAGCCTGCGTTTTTTATCATTTGTTTTTGTCGCCCGAAGCAATTGCAGGATAGGAACTGCAAATGCAGCTGTTTTCCCTGTGCCGGTTTGTGCACAGCCTAACAGGTCTGTGCCTTGCAGGACGATCGGGATGGCTTGAGCCTGTATGGGTGTAGGACTTGTGTAGCCTTCTTCCCGGAGGGCTTTTAATATTGGATCAATAATATTTAATGTTTGAAATTGCATAGTTGATTTTTAAATAATGAGTTTATGATTTGTCAGATTGGTGAGATCAGACTTGTATGGTTGGAAAATTAAGGATATATAAAAATTATCTGCTGTAAGTATTAATTGTTTTATCGTCAGTTAGCAAAAACGAAGGTGTTGAGGCTTTGAATCCAAACCTGACTGCGGCTGCAAAGGTAATATAATTACTGAATCGGGATTTATAAAAGTTTATACCATTCTTCCACAACTGTCAGAGGGTAATGACCATCTACATTTCAGCGACCCCTGCAGGGATTTTAATGCAGTAAAATTGACCTTTTTGTTATCCTGCGTACCGCAAGTTATATCAAGTATTAAAGATTGACTCAGTTGTAACTAATAATTTATGTTTTGTAACACAGCGTATCACTGAGGTATTACACAGAGTCAATTAAAAAAAAGAATATCATTACTCTTTGAAACTCAGTGCCTGACTCTGTGCAACTCTGAGTAACATTTATACCTCTGTTTGTAAATTCCTAACACATACTGATTAGTTTCAGTTTACATTATAGTTTATTCCGGCACCTGGCATACTTTGCCGATATTGTTATACCAGCAATCATCCTTATCGGGGTTATTCACCTGTCCGTCCAGGTTAAAATCCTCAGGTGCATATCCTGGCAGTCCTGCCGTTGGATACCAAAAAATATTCATGTCTTCCGGCGATATCATCCCATCGCTGTCAGCATCGCCACTTATCATACCCCAGATTCCGGTCGAAATTTCCTTACAACCGAGTATTCCACCGTAAGTTTGATCGAAGCTTGTTGTAAAGTCATAACTATAATTACCGCCGGAAAGGGTCAGTCCGCTGGAGGAAAGGATTCCGAGGTGATTTCTGTGATGGACTATGACGAAAAGATTGTCGGACACTCCGGTAGCAAATAGCATTGGATTACCACTGGTTGAAACAATATTTCCGTTATTAAGAATAAAACCTGCCTGTCGTCCTATCCTTGTTGCAGAAGTTGCATTTGCAGCCGAAGCAGCATCCCTGATTTCGATCAATACCCAATCAATAACATTTTCAGGAATTGTGCTTACCGATTCTGTTCCCTCATAGTTCCAGGGAGCGACATTATAGGGTTGTGATAACTGAATCTGTCCGGAAAGATTCAGGCTATTCACCATTTCGGTTCCATTAAAAGGACCTTCAAGATAAGCTTTAAGCTCAAGTACTATATGCTCTGCAACAGTAAAATTAATAGAATAATTAGATTGTATTTGCAGATTCTGAGCGAAAACATTTACAGTTGCAGTTCCCGGCAAAGTAAAAGATTGCAGGACGATAACCGACGATCCGGGATCAGCCGAGGTAGCCTGAACAACAGGAATTTCTGTAGTTCCATAGGGAAGCTCAATATTGTAAACATACTGGGCAGGGGAGAACCCAGGAACTGTAACTCCGTCAATTGTAAGATCAGCCAGAAGTGAATTGTTTGCAAAGGCGCCGTTTTTCAAAGAATAGGCCGACTGGTAAACTTCTTTGGTTGTGTTATTTTGTAAAATCACAATTACCCCAAGGTCATTATAGTCCTCAACATGAGTTCCGGCAAGGTTTACGGATTGATTGAGAACATAAGGAACTCGGTCGGTCAAACTCAACGAAGTACCATTTGCATCAGGAACCATTTTCATCATCACATGGTGGAATTCGGTTTCTCCGTTAGTTCCAACATTGCCAGTAGTTTTATTTTCGAAGACAGCAACAAAAACTTTAATATTGCTAAGATTATAATAGGGTAAAATTGTTGTGTTGATATTCATGCTTGTTCCATTCTGTGTAAATGAGGAAACAATGCTTGCAATCCCGGGGCGATTCAATGTATTGTCATATCCGTTTTGGACCGCTGAAATATCTGTGTCAGTGAAATTTCCATTTAAAACAAGCCACGGAACCCAGGTGACTCCATAAAATGACTTCCTCACCCCTCCTTCAGCAGTATAATAAGGATCGCCGGAACCCGGCCAGTTCATCTGGTACTTAATAAGCGTGATATCATTAACATGATTAGCGCACCAGGGAACAAAAGATAGTATTAAAAGTTGCACAAGGTGGACAGGTTGAACTGGTGAATTCTTCAAAGCAAGGTTTACTTGCAACTGTGTGACAAATGATCTGAATTGTTTTAGTCAGTAAGTTATTCGATGGATCATTGTCGGTTGTGCCATTTACCTTATCAATCCAAACCTTCAATACATAAGAACCCATTGGCAGATGCATTAACGGCGAACATGTGAAAGAATAAATACTGTTGAACGGAATATTGAGTCCGCTATACTGGGTTACATATATTTCCCCGTTATCAATCTGATAATTTATTTCAAGAGATGAAATTGTTGTAAGTCCTGAGTTTTTTAATGTCCCTGAAGCCTCCTCATAGTCTGCGTTAAAAACCGGTGTAGTAATATTTTGCAAGGCTGCGTCAAGATTATATGGAGCATAAAGGATAATATTATCAAAATACCAGTAATCAATATTATAAAGATTGCCGGTTATGAAAAAACAAAACTGAAAAGTTGCAGATCCTACATCGCTGTTTGAAATCAATATAGATTTTAGTTCAGGGCCCAAATTTCCGGTTGGGTTTATTGTCCATACATTGTGCCAGGTGCCATTGGATGCTCTTGTTGCTAAGCCTACAGTGTATCCGATATCATAATGATCAAGATATTGCCTGAAATCAAGATACAACTGTGTTTTTCCGGTTGTGTTAATGTTTGGCGAAATTAACCTTGAGGTATTGGTTCCTGATGTGTAGGTGAACTTGGCCTCCGGCGCTGTTCCACCTGCCAGGTTGGTTTGGCTACTCGACCACTGGGCTGGCAAAGCTGAAATAGTCCAGCCGGTCGGGGGCATTACACCTCCGCTGAAATCCTGGGTTAATAATGTCTGCCCGATCAGGATAACCGGGAACAAAGCGAACATAAATCCTGCTAATCTCTTTTTCATTTTGAAATATTTAAGGTTATATAAAAGCAGAAAAGCTCTTGTCCATGAGCTTTCCTGCTATTTCTAAATCTTCTTTAAGACAATTAATCCGGCACCTGGCAATCTTTGCCGATATTTCGGTACCAGCAATCATCCTTATCCCGGTTATTCACCTGTCCGTCGATGTTGAAATCGCCGGGTTTATATCCTTTAGTTCCGGCTACGGGATGCCACAGGACACTCATGTCCTGCATCAAAATCATCCCGTCGCAATCGGCATCGCCTCCGATCATCCCCCAGATTCCCGGAGCAACTTCTTTGCAGCCGGCCATTCCTCCGTAGGTCTTGTTATAGCCGGTGGTGAAGTCATAAGTATAGATTCCTCCCGGGGCGGTAATGGCATTGGCAGACAATATCGCCAGATGATTCCTGTGATGAACAACACCATAAAGACCATTCACTGCCGAGACAGAGAAGAACATCGGGCTTGTACCATCGGTAGCGACAATGCTGCCGTCAGTTTTGATAAATCCTGCCTGCCTTGCTATTCTTGTGGCGGAAGTGGCATTGGCTGCCGAGGTGGCATCCCTCAGCTCTACCAGTACCCAGTCTACAACACCGGACGGTATAGAAGCAACGGATTCCGTTCCGTTATAGTTCCACGGAGCCATGTTGAAAGGCTGGCTCAGCGGGATCATTCCGCCGAGATTGAGAGGAGTAGTTGTCATCGTTCCTTCAAGCATTGCAGTGAGGTCTAAAGAGAGACCCAGTGATACAATCATGGTGCAGGGGATCTGGATCTGGCTTTCATCACCGTCATTGCTGTTGACCGTGATCTGGCCGGTATATGTACCGGCAGTCAGTCCGGTCGCATCGAAGGTCACTGTCGGGCTCTGGCTGCTGCCCTGGGCAACGGTTCCGCGAGGCGGGAGCAATGGTCAGCCATTTATTGGAAGCCTCCACAATGACTGTATAATCCTCCACTTCGCCATAGGTTGCTGTTCCACAGGAACTGCCGCAATCGTCACCGGTATATTTCAGCCTGACTCGCATACGTGTTGGACCAGGTAATGCTGTTTCAGGGACCGTTATGGTATATGTGCCCGAACTCGGACATTGCTGTAAGCACATACCACATTCTCACCTGCATCGGTGAACACTTCGTTCTGGTTCCAGTCAATCCAAACACCCATGTCGTCGGTTGAATAATAATTGCCGATCATGTAGGAGAATATTGTATGTCATCGCCTGCGGTTCACGGTTGTTGACATCGATGTATAATCGGCATATCCGCCGCTGCATGCATGACCTGAATTATTGGTCAGGTATTGAATGCCACACTGCTGATGTATTCATCGCAGGTCCCGCTGGCGGTGCAGTATGCTTTGCTTCCGTCCTCCTTTGAATTGACCTGTGTAATTGCGCTCCAGGTCAGGCCGTAATTGCCGGTATTGGAGATGGTGAGCGGAGCCGTAGCTATTTCGTCAGGTTCAACCGTAATGCTGAAGGCTGTAGGGTTGATCCCGATCTCAGGAGCTATGACCACCGAAGGCGGGAAGACGATATAATCGACCCATGCGCAGTCGGAGCCTGCTACTACTGATCCGTCTTTTGAATAAGCCCATTTGAAGGTATGAGTCCCGGCAGTTACCGGGAAACTAACCTGCGCCCAGGCCACCTCACCCGACTGCTGTTCCTGCTGAACGCCGTCGATGTAAAACCTGAGGTAATCATAATTTGCTTCGGAAGAGACTTTCCTGTAGAAGGTGATGACTCCGGCAGTGGTCACACCCAGCATCACGCTCATTTCGGAACTCTGGCTGTGGTTGATGACGCCTGATTTGGCTGTATAAAGTCCTTCGTATTGCCCGGTATTGGCGATGGTCCAGTTGGCATTGCCGCCGAAGGTCCAGGGGAACCGTGTAAAGTTACCCAACTCCCAGTCTTCAAGTACAAGGCCAACAGAGGTGTAGTAGGTATGACTAAATCCATAATTGCCTGCAGCTACATTCATGGCCAGATCGACTGATTGACCGACGGGGGTGGAGGGTGAGCAGGAGATACTGAAGTCGGCATTGGCTGAGCCGGAAGCAGCAATTGTACCAAGGACATCGTTTCCGCTGATAATAGTGATATAAGGCGATACGGATGTCAGGGTGGCTGTAGCCGATGGCGAAAGGCTGTGGCCTGTATTGCTAACGACGGATGTTACTGTTGCCGTTTCTCCCGGATCGAGGCGGCCGTTGTTATTGCCACCGATGGCATCATTGATAACGAGGTTGGCTCCGGAAGAAAGTGAGGGGGCGTTTACTAAAATTGAAAACGAGGAATTCCACTCATCTTTTGCATTCCCGGTTATTACAAGATTGAGATCAACGATATGTTGATCCGGTATGTTGCCGGAAATGTCAAAAGCAAAAGCATTGGAAATATTCACACTACTACCGCCAGCAACGGTTCCATAATTTTCGGCATTATCAGTAATTGTAATATAGCTATCACTGGAACTGAGTGTAACCTGAACGTAATCAGCAACCTGGGTTCCAACATTCTCAATTTCAATTCCGAGAAAAATGGCTTCATCATAGTCCGCCAAACCATTATTATTGCCAAGTACGTCATTGACGGTATGACCAGAATAAATTATATAAGCACCGGCATTCGGAATGATGGTAACAGGATATGTTGTTGGCAGGCAATTGTAACCCGAAACGATCAACTCTGCATTGCCAACAGCAGTAAATACCGGATCGAAATTAATTTCTGCTATTCCAAGTGCATCAGTAATGCCAATCCCATGTACGACACCATCTTTCACAATTACACAGGAAAAGTTCGCCATCGGACTTCCGCCACTGGTGATGGTCACAGAAGTTGTTGGAACACCTAAAGGAATAGCGCTCTGGTAAGCAGTCTGGATAGCAATTGGTTCATCTGTCCATATGCTTAATGCAGGATCACCAAGAATATTGATATCATAAAAATTCCAGCGCAAGGCACCTTCTTCCCATTGGCCTGGTGCCGTGACCCATGGAGCAGTCTGGATCTTCGATTCGGCAAAAGCCTGACCGATATGATTCATTTTTTCATGATAGAGCGCATCCATCATCTCACGGTGAAGTGAGCGGCAGGGCCTTCCGTTTGTCCTTCATTGAACCAGCCATACCTTGAATTCCCAACTAACAGCTACGGCAAAATTCTGAATGGTAACCATCTTTTCGAGGATACAATCGCTGTAATCGAATGCTCCACATATACAGCCGTGTGTTTGCATGATGGTATAATTATGGGTCACACCATTGGCTCCTGAAAAATTTGCATCCGTAATATCCGAATTATATAAATAGGAAACAAAAGTTTCGTTGGCATGGCCAACATGATGGATGAATTGCCTTCCTGCATTTATTTCCGCTTTAATCTGGGTAGCGCCCCAGGAAGCAACTTCCGTATAAAGTTTATAAAAAGTGTAATCTTCCGGAATGCCAAAGGTTTCATAACCATTATCTGTGTGGTGGCCGATCAGAAGCTCAAGATAATCCGAACCATAAGTAAGTGGACTGTCAAATAACCATTCACCTGCCAGTGTCGCTTTGTTGAACTCACCCAGCACCGGATAGTTCTGGTAGTAAATTGATTTATGGATAAGATTGGTCAATTCGGTTGAATTGCTAAACGGAAAACGCGCTACAGCAATGTCAGGTAAAAGATCATCTTCTCCAGGTTCTCCCCATCGGTTGTCGGCATCTGTGTTCCAGTTGCCATCCAGCCCGGAATAATAGAGATCGGCAGGAATTCCAAAATCCTCATATCCTGACCCCGAAACCACATAAGCATAGAACCCCCTGTAGGGAACATATTCAACATCACCTCCGAGCAAAACGAACGCTACATTATGCGATTGGTACTCCTGAATGATATAATTCCTGATTTTTTCCTGGTTGTCCTGCCCGGCGATAGTTGAATAGATGGATTCAGTAGTTTTTATCTCGGACAAAATACCTCTTTCGAGGTAAATATCGGTTAAACTTCCGAAGCTGCCGGAATACTGACTGGGGGTGATGATCAGCAGCTGATAGTCGCCGGAGCTTTTACCAGATTCAGGGTAAGCTGACAATGCATCGGGATTTTCAATAAAACCGCTTAACATCTTCATGGTGGTATTATCCGACTTCAGATTGAGGAGCGCCATGCTTGCCATGGGATGTGAATCGCTCCGGATTTTTATGGTAACCGATTGATAGATGCTGATCTGGCCGTTAACCGGATTGTATTTCACCGGAGTGAAGGTAGTCATAGCAATTGAATATCCTTTAAGATATTCTGTTACAAGTTCTCCTGTCTGACAAACAGGGTACCACGAGTCATTGTTGTAAACCTCATTTTTAATTATAATTTCACCCCCTTCTGGATCTGACAGTGGGCGTGAGGGCTGCTGAGGATAGATTTTATACTTTCCCGGTAAAATGATCTCATTACTGCCGATAAATTCAATTCCGGAAGCCGATTCACCCGGAGGCAAAAGCAATTTAACTGCAAAATAAGGAAGAGCAGGCTCACCGCTTTTACCGGTAATAAGAGCACCCGGAAGTGAAATGCAATCAAACTCTCCTTTCTTAAACTGCTTGATGGTTCCAAAAGAATAAGTATTTTCAGTTTCGCCTGCAAATATGCTGATGGTGAAAGAAAATAATAAGGCAATACTCAGCAGCTTTTTCATTTTTATTAATGATTAATTCAATTTAAAGTGGAATATATGAAATCCTGCCCAGGTTCGGAATCCACATATCATCTTTGTCAATGTTATTGATTTGTCCGTCAAAATTCAGATCAGCCGGATGATAACCAATTTGACCTGCATTTGAATTCCAATGGGCTGATTTGTCCGTTTCGTTGATAATACCATCATGGTTTGCATCACCTGAAATAAGGCCCCAAACACCTGAAATAATCTCAGATTGAGCAGCAGCTCCTCCGAACGCCTGGCCGGCTCCTGAAGAGAAATTCTAGGAATAGATTCCTCCGGATTGAGTCAAAGCATTGGCAGAAAGGACACCGAGGTGGTTTCTGTGATTAACTATGACAAATAATTGCTGATTAATTGCATTGTTGAATTGGAGAACAGAAGATCCGTCTAACCCGACTATTGAGCCATCATTGAGAATGAAAGCAGCCTGACGGGCGATTCGTGTAGCCGAAGTAGCAGCGGCAGCGGAAGGCGCATCCCTGAGTTCGACCAACACCCAGTCAACAACATTTGCATTTGGAATAGCCGCCAACACTTTCCGTTCCGTTGTAATTCCACGGAGCATGTATTATACGGCTGACTTAACGGGAAATCAGTTAAGCCGATTCAAAACGGTATTCATTCCGGCACCGCTGAAAGGACCTTCAAGCAATGCCGTCAGGTCGATATTGAGCTGGTTGGCAACATGAAGGGTGCAGGGTACAATAACCAGAGGTTCATCCGGGTCGTTGGAACTGATCTTTACATTGGCAAAATAATCTCCTTCAGCAAGACCTTCGGAATCAAATGTAAGTGTGACCGGCGCTGTTCCCTGGCCTGTAATGGTTCCGGTCAAAGGAGAAACAGTGAGCCAGGAATAAGAGGTATTGTTAACGATGACCGTATAATCCTCCACTTCGCCGTAGGAAGCAGTACCGCAGGAACAACCGCAGTCGGCTCCGGTATACTTGATCCTGACGCGCATACGGGTTGGACCGTCAAGAGCATCGGCGGGAACAGTTATAGAATAAGTTGCACTGGCCGGGCAACTGGCAACACAAATCAACATTTTCACCGGCATCGGTAAAGACTTCGTTTTGGTTCCAGTCGATCCAGACGCCAATATCATCGCTTGAGTAGTAGGTTCCTATGGTATAGGAAAAGTTATAAGAAAGCCCTGCGTCAACCGTTGTAGACATTGCTGTATAATTGGCGTATCCGCCGCTGCTGCAGGTTCCTGATGTATTGGTAAGCGTGTTGAAAGTAATGCTGCTGATGTACTCATCGCAACCGCCGCTGGCCGTGCAATAAGCCTTAGGCGATTTATCGTTTTCGATGTACTGTTTTGTAATGGAATAATTCAGGTTGAGATCACCCGCATTTCCAATATTCATTTGCTTTGAAGTAGATAGCGTCAGTTGGCATGGGTAACTTCGAAGGATAGCAGGATTGACGGTAATATCAGCAGGATCTGGTAAGGGAATATAAGGAGGGAAGTTGATAAAGTCTACCCATGCAGCGTCGCTACCCCCAATGGTATTTGCATCTTTGGTATAACTCCATTTCATCGTATGTGTTCCGGCTGTTACAGGATATAAGACTTCACTCCAATCGACAGTTCCTGCCCATAGTCCTTGCTGAACGCCATCAATATAGAATCTCAGGTAATCATAACCGGCTTCGGATGAGACTTTTCTGAAGAAAGAAATATTCCTCCTGAAGAAAATGTAAGTGTAATGCTCATATCCGAATTAGGCATTGTCACCAATAGCTCCTGATCGGGAACAGTATTGTCCGTCGTATGCACCGACATTGGTAATGTACCATGGAGCGCTTCCGCCGAAAGTCCACTGAGGCTCAAAAACACCGGTTTCAAAACTCCAGGCTGTGCTGATTTGCAACTGAAAATTAAAAACATGATTGCTGACAGACACACTTTTTGACTGAATAATGGTGGCATAATTTATCTTACTTACCCTGAAATCATAAGTTCCTTCCATTACATTGAAGGGATTGTATATTCACCCAATGCATTGGTTGTCACCGGTGGAACAGGAGTATTCATCACTTCAATGGTTGCTCCCTGAATAGGTAAGCCGGTTGCCAGATCGGTGACAACTCCTGTAACCGATACCGTCATAGCCGGAACAAGATTTACATTCAGGATGGTTTGACCAACGCTGTTGATGTTGACATTGTTAAATGTTTGTGGAATATATCCATAAGCCGAAAACGTAACCGTATAATTTCCATTTTGAAGGAAATCGATAATACCTTCCGAATGCTGCATCACTTTCATAGGGTTCCCGGTAAGCTCCGGTATTGTCAATTCCGTGTTATATAAACTTCGGCAACTACCGGAAGTAAGGTATTGGCGTCTTTTGACAAGTCCTGTAAGGGTTGATTGATTTACTCTGTTAAGGAGAATTTTAGCAGCCTGGAGATTATTCGCGCAAATAATAAGAATTTCGCTCTGGGGAGGTATGAATGTGTGTTCCCATCTCGATGGTGTAAGAGAATATCCCACGTTGCCCATAAGCATAATCATCGGTTATCGCCAGATGCAGGATAAAGGGATGATGATTTTTCGGGAGTATAATATCCTCCTCCAGCTGGCAGGTATAGTATTTGCCATGCTGATGGCAAGCGCTTCGAGGCTGTTTTGGTCGGGAGCAAAAGCCGTAGGTTTCATAACCATATGGGAAAAAGAACCAGCTCACTATAACTGTGATAAGTGATACCTGCAACAAAATGATGTGTGTCAAGCATGTTTTTCATGGCAACGATTTCCGGCTCGGAGAATAGGTGAAGGTCCGCAATAAGTAATGATCAGTCGGATCACTTGAACTTCCTCCGTCCGCCCCATTCCCATCTATAATTCCGGTTCAGGTCCACACCATCCGTTGTGCCGGTATTGATCGGTTATTGCTGCCATTGTTATCCCGGATATTCTTTCTCCAGGAGACATCAACATTGTCCCAAACAATTTTATGCCCATTAGGATTTACCAGGGGCACAAACCAGATTTGCTTATTGTTGACACTGGCTGTTATATCGGGATCAGTACCATAATTGTTGACAATGTGATTTAAAATATACATCGCCACTTCCAGGCTGATAGGCTCACGGGCATGATGCATTCCCATATAGAAAATGCAGGGTTCATCCTCTTCTGTTGCAACATTATCCGAAACTTTCAATGCCCAGATATCGTGCTTGTAATTGGTATAAGCGGGTGCGGTATATTCCTTGCCGCGGCTGTCGCCGATGTCGTAGAGTTTACAAATGGTAGGGTGAGCTGCCTCGATGTTCTGAAGTTCGGTCAGCAAATCTGTATAACTCCTAAAGCCGGGAAGATCAGAATTTGCTTTTAAGTTTTCCTTCATTTGTTTTTCGGTTTGGGTCACTGTCAGGGTATATCCCTGAGCCACCAAACTGTTGTATTGAATTTCATCCACAACAAGGTCAAGAAAAATTCCAGGACTATATGCCGCAATATCATAATCCTGTGAATAAAATGTTTTTAAATCTTCGGGCTGTGGATTTGAAATCCGCACCACTGATTTTTCCTGTGCATTTAACGCCATCACCAGCAATAATGCAATCAACAGAGAAACAATGTTTTTCATTTTTATAAGAATTTATATTATTTAATAAACGACGTTGTTATCAAACTGAAAACAAAGGAGGATCTTAACGACCATTTTAAAACCTTCAAATGTATAAATAATCCTGATTATCAAATTTATTAATTCGGAATAGCTGATTCAATACCAAGATTCGGTGCCCAGCAATCATCTTTATCCTGGTTATCGACCTGTCCATCCATGTTATAATCTTCCGGCATCATTCCGGCATGTCCGGCTTCCATTTGCCATTCCAGGACTTTATCATTCTGGTCAATGATTCCGTTGGCATTGCCATCACCTCCAAACATCGCCCAAATCCCTTCACCGACTTGTTTTTGAGCCGCAGCCCCTCCGAACGCCTGACCAGAGCCATTAGAGAAGTTGTAGGAATAGATCCCGCCGGATTGAGTTAAAGCATTAGCGGAAAGGACACCGAGGTGATTTCTGTGGTAGACTACGACAAATAATTGCTGATTTATTGAATTGTTGAATTGGAGAATGGAAGACCCATCCATACCCGACTATTGAGCCGTCATTGAGAATGAAAGCAGCCTGCCGTGCTATTCGGGTAGCCGAAGTAGCAGCAGCAGCCGAAGGCGCATCCCTGAGTTCGACCAGCACCCAGTCAACTACATTGGCATTGGGAATAACCGCAACACTTTCAGTTCCGTTGTAGTTCCAGGGAGCAGTGTTATAAGGCTGACTTAAGCGGTAAAAGTCCTGCAGAATTCAGAATCGGTATTCATTCCAGCTACCGCTGAAAGGACCTTCAAGCAATGCCGTCAGGTCGATATTGAGCTGGTTGGCAACATGCAGGGTGCAGGGTACAATAACCAGGGGTTCATCCGGGTCGTTGGAGCTGATCTTGACATTGGCAAAATAATCGCCTTCAGCAAGACCTTCGGAATCGAAATGTAAGTGTGACAGGCGATGTTCCCTGGCCTGTAATGGTTCCGGTCAAAGGAGAAACAGTGAGCCAGGAATAGGAGGTATTGTTAACGATGACCGTATAATCCTCCACTTCGCCGTAGGAAGCAGTACCGCAGGAACTACCGCATCGGCTCCGGTATACTTGATCCTGACGCGCATACGGGTTGGACCGTCAAGAGCATCGGCGGGAACAGTTATGGAATAAGTTGCACTGGCCGGGCAACTGGCAACACAAATCACATTTTCACCGGCATCGGTAAAGACTTCATTTTGGTTCCAGTCGATCCAGACGCCAATATCATCGCTTGAGTAGAAGGTTCCTATGGTATAGGAAAAGTTATAGGAAAGCCCTGCGTCAACCGTTGTAGACATTGCAGTATAATTGGCGTATCCGCCGCTGCTGCATGTTCCTGAGGTATTGGTAAGGGTGTTGAAAGTGATGCTGCTGATGTATTCATCGCAACCGCCGCTGGCCGTGCAATAAGCCTTAGGCGCTTTATCGTTTTCGATGTATTGCTTTGTGATGGAATAATTCAGGTTAAGATCACCCGCATTGCCGATATTCATCTGCTTTGAAGTAGAAGCATCAGTTGGCAGGGTAACTTCAAAGGATGCAGGATTGACGGTTATATCAGCAGGTTCAGGTAAAGGAATATAGGGAGGGAAGTTGATAAAGTCCACCCATGCAGCGTCGCTGCCACCGATGGTATTTGCATCCTTAACATAACTCCATTTCATGGTATGGGTGCCGGCAGTAACAGGATAAAATACATCACTCCAGGCAACTTCACCTGCCCATTGGCCTTGCTGAACGCCATCAATATAAAATCTCAGGTAATCATAACCGGCTTCGGAGGAAACTTTTCTGAAGAATGAAATATTTCCACCTGAAGAAAATGTCAATGTAATGCTCATGTCCGAAAAGGCATTGTCACCAATGGCTCCTGATCGTGAACAGTATTGTCCGTCGTAAGCTCCTACATTGGTAATGTACCAGGGAGCGCTTCCGCCGAAAGTCCATTGAGGTTCGAACACTCCGGTCTCGAAACTCCAGGCAGTGCTTACCCCTAACTGAAAATTGAAAACAAGACTGTTAATAGTTATCTCAACCTGCTGATAGGTAGTAGCATAACCGCTTTACTTACTTTAAAGTCATAAATGCCTTCAAGTATATTCGTAATGGTATATTGTCCTGATGCATTTGTAGTTACCGGCGAAATCGGTTCGTTTAAAACCTCAACTGTTGCTCCTGCAATGGGCAATCCTGTTGCCTGGTCAGTTACAACACCTGTAACTGTAACTAATTGCGGCGGAACCATATTCGCAAGACTGACAGTTGTTGCCAGAATGGCCTTTGTGAAAACGCCAACCTGTTCAAAATTATTTACACTCTGACCAATTACATCACTGGTGGTATGGATATATGGGCTGTAATACTCGCTGTCTTCGAAAGGAAATATCCCCATAAAGCCGTGGTTATTAAAAGAAGTATGATCGCTGTCGCCACCTGAAAGCGCTCCGGGTCCTGTGATAAAAGTCGGCAGGTAAAGGTTCACAACTGATGTATAATAATCAACCAAATCCTGGGCTGATGCAGGGTGCGATAATATCCGTATGGATTGGATCTCCTGGTTTCAGGTATCCGATCATATCCATGTTAAGATATCCGAGTATGTTCAGGTTCTGTGCGTCGCACCAGGAGGCATAAGCAGCACTTCCATAAAGTCCGTATTCCTCGCCCGAAAATGCACAGAAAATTATGGTTCGGTCATAAGTATAAGGAGCTAATATCCTGGCAACTTCCATCACCCCGCAGGTTCCGCTTGCATTATCATCTGCCCCCGGAGCACTTGAACTGCCGGTATAGGAATCGTAATGCCCGCCGATTATCACATATTCATTAGGGTAAACTGTTCCGGTTTTGGTAGCAATCACGTTGTCGCTTGCGCTACCTCCAGGCATTGTAAAGTCGAATAATTGTGTGCTTAATCCGTAGCTTTCAAACTGGGCTTTTATCCAGTTTTGCGCCTGTACGGATTGAGATGTATAGCAATTTCTTGTTCCATAATTCTGCAAGTGCAGAATATTGGATTGCATGGTTGTGGTGTTCACCTCAGCCATCCTTGCTACGATAAAAGGATCAGGATCAGTCTTTGTCTCGGGAAAAGAAATTTTCGCTACCGGCAATTTCGCCGGTTTATTTAAGATTCTGGTAAGGCTGCCATCTGCCGGTGGAACGACTTCATTTAATGTTTTGATCAGGTACTCTGATAAAAGTCAATTGTTCCGTCTGCATAATATTTGTGAAATATTCTTTAGTTCTGCGAGATAAGAAGGGTTTTTTGTTTTGTTAACGAAAATAAGAAAATAATTCTGTCCGGGTTGCCAGGCATTGTTATCGATCAGCATAAATTCTTCTTTCAACATCCCTTTATTTGTGGCTACCACAAAACCATTCCCCTGATAATTAATTGTAAGGTTCTCCAGTTGTGCCAGAAACCTTACATCCTGGCTGGTTTTAGCATTAAGCATAACCAATTCATCAGCCATCAAACCGGAAAAAAGATTAACCAGTAAAAAAGTAAAAATTAATTTTTTCATATTAAATTTATTTAATGAAGCGGCAAATTTATCAATAAAGTCAAATTATCCAAATTTATTTTGATGGATTGTCAGTTATTGGTAATAAGTGATCCATCAGTCCGGAATTGAAGAGGTTGCTCCTAAATTGATTTTCCAGTAATCGTTTTTATCATTATTGCTGTTTTGGCGGTTCATGTTATAGTCCGAGGGCAGGTAACCCGATTTTCCGGTTTGCCCCGCCAATACTCCAGACTCCGGATTTATCGCTTACCTGAATTAAACCATCACCGTTACCATCGCCGCTGATGCATGCCCCATTTGCCCGGTGCCAGTTGTTTATGACCTGATACGCCGCCATACACCTTTTCAGGTCCGTTCGTGAAATCATAGCTATATGTGCCTGAACTATTAACCGCAGGAAAAGCTGACATTATGCCAATATGGTTACGGTGGTAAATGACTATAAATAATTGATGGCTAATTGAATTATTGAATTTTAGACCAGGCATTCCGTCCATTCCCAAAACGACTCCATCGCTGAGCAGAAAAGCAGGCTGCCGGGCTATTCTGGTTGCAGCAGTGGCAGCTCCTGCATTTGCAGCATCCCTAAGCTCGACGAGTATCCAGTCAACGATGCCGGGATTGGGAATTGAGGCCACACTGGCTGTTCCGGTATAATACCAATCGGGCATCGGATTACCAAAATAAGGCAGGACAGGATTGAACGGATGCACCAAAGGCAATACGCTGTTCAGGGTTGAATTCATATTCGATCCATTGAAGGCTCCTTCAAGGTAAACCTTCAGGTTTAATTCAAATTCGTTTTGTATGGCTTCATTGAATACCACATGGATCGTATCAAGCAGGGGAGTACCGGCAATAATTCCCGAACCCGGGGTGGTTTCAATATAATCGCCTGTAATCTCCCAGATGATGATTCCCTTTGCATTGTGATCTTTAACATATTGAGCTTTATATCGCAATGACTCGGGGTCATCATAGGTAACAAAAGTATTAATTGTGTTTCCGAGCAGGTACGGGCACTTTACCTGGTCATCCCAGTAACGGGTAAACAGGTTCATCTTTTTTAACAACGTTATAATAGAGCGGAACACCTTCATCTTCGGGAAAAGTGGCCTGGTCATAACCTGTATGTGATCCGTAAAGCTGAGTACAATTGGCGAGAGACCTTCCGTAAAATGCAACACCAATATTTACCTTCTCAGCGGGAACATTGAAGGTCTGGGTCAGGATGGTGAAAGCGCCATTGATGCACCAGTCAGGGTTACCATATTGTGGAGGGTACATCGGCGTGTTGAAGTTGCTTTCCGGATCCCATGAACCATGGAAATCGTAGGTCATCAGGTTCACCATATCCACCAAGGGCAAGACATTTGCCCATTCGATGTTCATCATCTTTGCTTCGTCTGCGCTGAAGCAGGAAGTGAGCAGATATTGCATGTTGTTTTGGATTTCAAGAATATCAAGCGCAGTTCTTAATTCCTGAAGCAATAATGTAAAATTTTGTTTGTCAGCAGGAGTTCCGCCGTTTGGTGCATATCCGGGATATTCCCAGTCGAGGTCAATACCGTCGAAGTTATATGCTTCAATCAGGCTGATGCAGGAATTGACAAAAGTTTGCCGTTTGGTAGCACTGGCTGCAATACCGGGGAAATTATATGAATCATTCCATCCGCCGATGGAAGGCAGGACTTTTACCCCGGCCTGATGCGCAAGGTAAGGAAGGCATTTTGGTGGAATCATGCGTAACCACCGGCCACCAGATCATCGGACCAAGCAACAGGTTTTCATCGGACCAGGAATCGGTTGATGTGACTGTTCCATCGGCTTGTGGCCTGAAGAAAGCATAATTGATGATGGTGTATTTTTCATACATTATCGATTCGGGATTGACCAGATGGTTACGGTCGTACCATTGCCAGTTGGGATAGTAGCCGACAATTTCTTTCTGTGTTTGACTATATAGCTGTTGAATAAAACAGCAAGGAAAGGGATAATCCAGACGATTTGCCTGAAGGTGATCTTCATAAAATGAAATTTGAAATCCGACAGGCAAATGTAGAATAATAAATGATAAGACCTGACAGGTTTTTTTCAACCTGTCAGGTCTGTTTTGTATAATGTCCTTGATAAAGGCAAGGCATTCCTGCGCAAGCACGAATCTACAAGAACAGCCCAAATGGATTCCTGATAAAACCTATTCGGTTTTTCAGGAATGCCCATGAAAAACGAAAAGCATTACTGCGCCAGCAGAAATCCACAAACATTCTGACCGCTTCTCTCCATTTCGCATGTTTCTAATTACAGTTTTTCCATTGATCCTCTAAAACCACAGGATACAATCGCATTTTAGCGCGAATGTTTTCTCAACCGGAATTACTATGGTATAGGATCATAAACAGACATCCCGCCCTATCAGGGCGGGATGTCTGAAAACACGCTATTTTAGCTTAGTTGTGCGAGTTAAATTAACTGCTATACTTTCGTCTGATTAGCTGAAAATCATATTATACTTAGCTGAAATTTATGATATTACCTGATAAATATCTTTTGTGAGTAAGTATTTGTATCAGTCACAACTCTCACTATATAATAACCTGATTGAGCATCAATATTAATGGAATTCATTGAATTATTTTCGAGTTTCTTATTGATCATCACCTGTCCCATCAAATTGTAAACCAGGACCTTTCCATTGAGCGGCTCTTCATTATTGCTTTTGATATAGAGCCGGTTATTGTAGGTATAAATACTCAGGTCACTATCAGGAATAAGAGAATTAAACTCCTCAGCTTCCTGGCCCTTGCCCAGCCATGAAATGCAGTCTGAACCTGGCCTCATCATCAAGCGGACTTGCAATAAAGGAGTATGTATTTTGCTGTGAAAGATTAACCTTGCTTCCTGACTTTACATCTTCAAGAAAGACAATTGCATTATTATAAAAACTATTTAATCCCGATGCCTGAACCGTATATTCGCCTTCTGCATTAACCTTAACACCTGCCGGAATAATTAAGCCATCAGATGCTTCAGGCAGGACATTTATTGAAGCCATTTCATTTCCGATATAAGTATAGATCTGAGGAACCTCATCAATGCCAAATAATTTATATCCGTCAAATTCTGAATCGAACTGAGGTGATGAATTGCTGTTGAAGTTAATGTAGGTCTTGTCTTCATAACCGTTTCCGGTCAACGTTAACTCGAGCAGGTTTGCCACATTTGATTCCTTATATGGAGATGCACCATGCAGACGGGAATTGTTATTCACAACCAGGTAAGGATTTGCTCCTGTAGCTTTGACAAAAAATGCCTGCATAGCCGGTATCACGCCATCAGTCAAAGATCCTATAGTGCCATTCCATGTAATGTACTGGGTACCGTTCCAAACATATACTGTTCCATCAATTTGCGTCTTTATCCAGCTCGGATGATCCCAATCAATAGCTGAAGGATAAGGATTACCTACAAGGTTCCATCCGGCACCAAGCTTTGTTACAGGGAGGAATTTTGTACCTGTATTCAATGTCCCTTCATCGAAGGTTACCGATTTTGTACCGGGATTGCCGGGGTAGGACCATACTTTATATCCTCGTCCGACATTTAACGGAGTTTCCACAGGAACTATCACATTCCAGGTATCCGTTGCCTCTGCATAAGAATATAAATACATATCTAAAAATATTCCGGCCATTGTAGCTGAAAGAGGCGATGAAACATAGTGCCATCTGTTGGCAGTTACATAAAACTGAGCAGTGGTATTTCCGGCAACTGACAGATTTCCATTTTCGACCAGAGATGATGTTCCACTGGCATTTGCTTCCAGTTCCAGATTGCCTTTTACTGAAAGTGTATTGCCTGACAGTACGGTTAACTTTGAACCTGCCTCAAGGGTAAGATTATTACAGGTTTCTGCTGAAGAAACGATAGGTTGATTTGCAGGGGCCTTTGGCACTGTGACATTCATCATTTCGCAAGGTGAAAAATCGGTCCAGTTACCATTATCACTCCACACGGTATTATTATTTCCTGTCCATGTTGTAGCCAGTGAAGCCTGTCCATGCCCGTTATCGATCCACGGCACATAGTTGACCAGTCCCAGACTGCTAAGGTCCTTTTTATCGTAGATATAGGCTGCAACATCACCGCAGTCAACGCTGCCCCAGTAAACATATTTCGCATCTGTATTCAGGGTTCCGTTTCGCAGCTCATAACTTACATTATTGTAAATTTCATTCCATTCAGAAGCATTGCTGCCGAAAGTGGCAGAGGTAGCTCCATCGATGTAAATACCTTCGCTGAGATTTTGAGTTATTACACAATTTTTTATAGTCGGGAAACTATTCGTGCGTATATAAATACCATCTTTTGAACTAAATTTAATGGTCGAATTTGTTATGGTAATGTTGCTTCCTGAATTATAGATATCGATATTTGAAGTAGTTCCCCCTGCGTATAAAACATCGCAGTAATCCATTATCGTCCCTGCATCCGCTCCGTCAAATAATATCCGTTCCCAGTATCCCGCGGTGGGTGTCTTTTGATGAGAGGTGAAAATGATATGATTAAGCGCATCGCCATCTGCAATGAGTCGGCCGTAAATCCTTAATCTTGCATTTGCATTGAACTGGATTTGAGTGCCCGGATTGATCGTGAGTGTCGTTCCGTTTACCTGGTCAATGTCATTCCAGATTGCATAAGGGACATTGTGATTTAACCATGTACCGCTGTTAATATTTTGAGCCTCTACCCGAATTGCATCGACTACATTACCGGCGATAACCATTGTTCCTGTGATATATTTTACTTTATCTCCATAAGTAAGGATTGCATAGCTACCACAGTTTTGAATCGTACAATTGAAAATTGAAGCTGAGGATGTTGATTGGTTAAAAATTCCATAAGTGCTACTGTTGCTGATTAAGCAATTGCTGATGGTTACATTTGTGCCGGAATTAAAAATGTCGATGCCTGCATTCGTTCCACCACCGTAGGTCACATCACAATAGTCCATAATGGTTCCGGCATCAGCGCCGTCAAACAGAATTCGCTCCCAATAACCCGCAGTTGGAATTGCCTGGTTAGATGTAAAAATAATATGATTCGATGCATCGCCAACTGCAATGAGTTTTCCGTAAACTCTTAACCTTGCATTGGTGTTAAATTTTATTAGGGTTCCCGGATTAATTGTCAGGGTATTGGCATTGGCAACATCCATATCAGCCCACATGACATAAGGAAATCCCACATTTTGCCACGTACCGGTAGTAATGGTTTGAGCCTCTACCAGAATGGCGTTCTGATTATTTCCCGAAAACGACATTGTGCCGGTAATTCCTTTAGCCCGGTCGCCGTAGGTTCTGATAGCATAATTGGTGCAGTTTTGAATAGTACAGTTTGAAATCGTTGAGGTTGAGGTGGACCTGTTAAAAATACCGTATGTTCCGCTGTAGGATATAAAACAATTATTAATAATGACATTGCTACTGGCGTTATAAATATCAATTGCAGCTTCTGTTCCGCCCCCATAGGTAATATCACAATATTCCATAATGCTTCCCGGATCTGCGATATCAAACAATATTCTTTCCCAGTAACCCGCAGTTGGAATGGCCTGGTTTGATGTAAACACAATACGATTCAGTGGTTCGCCAACGGCAACAAGTTTTCCATAAATTCTAAGCCTTGCATTGGCGTTAAATTTTATTACAGTCCCCGGGTTAATGGTCAGGGTAGTCAGATTGGCAACCGCAACATCCGCCCAGATAACATAAGGAATACCGATGTTCCGCCAGGTTCCGGTCTGAATGGTCTGGGTTTCTACAAGAACAGCGTCAGCACCGTTTCCCGAACACGTCATAGTCCCCCAAAGTGATCTGACCCTGTTGGCAAAAATTCTAATTGCATAATTGGTACAGTTCTCAATGGTACAGTTGGATATGATGGATTCGCAGTCAGACTGCTGATAAATTCCATAAGTCAGACTATGCTTAATCTGACAATTGTTGATGGTAACATTGCTCCCCGAATGATTAATATAGACGGCTCCATTGGTTCCGCCTCCATAGGTTATGTCGCAATATTCGAAGGTTGATCCTGCATCAGCTGAGTTGAAATAAATATTATCCCAATCACCGGCCGCCGGAACCGCCTGGTTGGAGGTGAATACGATATGATCTGAAGATGTTCCAACTGCTACCAGAGCACCTGAGATAGTTAATCTTACACCGGTATTAAAATTGATTTGTGTGCCAGGATTAATGGTCAATGTATTCAAATTACTGATGCTCATACTTGCCCATAAAACATAAGGCACTCCATGGTCGAACCATGTTCCTGAAGTAATGTTTTGGGCATCAACTCTGATCGCATTAGGAGTGTTTCCCGAAAACAGATTTGTCCCGGTTATATTTTTTACGCGGTCTCCAAAAGTATAAATTGGATAATCGTTGCAATTGGTAAAGCTGCAATTGCTTAAAGAGGGATTTGCTGAATTGTCTGCGAGCCTGAAGCCATAAGATGCACTGTTTGAAAAAGCGCAATTACTGATAATAACATTATTGGAAGAGGCAAAAACTCCGACCAGGGCAAAGTCTGATCCTCCATAGCTGATCTGACAATAATCCAAAGCTGACCCGGCATCGGCATTGCTAAAATAAATGCTTCGCCAGTCACCTTTTGCAGGAACAGCCTGATTGGATGTAAATAATATCGGGCTTCCAGCAGTTCCGGACGCATTTAATGTTCCATTGACCAGAATCCTGAAGTTGCCGTTAAAATAGACCTGACACCCCGCCTGAATAAGAAGGGTTACCGCATTATTGACTGTGATATCCCCTGTAATTATATGAGGATTATCACTTGCATACCAGATTTGACTGGATGAAATTGTACCACTGTGGTTCAATGCATTTAAAGTTGTTACTGAAACAACTAAAATCGAAAGGGTAAATAATAACTTCTTCATTGATCTTTAAATTTAATGTTTATAAATGAACTGTATTTACAATGTCTTGAAACTTAATGTAAAGCATAGCTGAATGAAATGTAGCTTTATGGTATACGTGTTTTTGGTTTCTGATAATAAAAGGCTTCACTAGTTGTTTGAAATTTGTACTTCTGAAAATTTAATCATGCGCATTTTACGCAAATTATTTTTCCGGGTTACACCGCAGTAAAAAAATTAAACCCAAATTAATCAGTAGGAGGCTTTAAAAGCCGAACTATCTGATTAATTTAGGTTAATCCCGACTTAGTAAATGTTTCAGTGTTTTTAAAGATACTGAATTACATTTTCTTTGTCGATTAAGAGACTGTTTAAATTTAGTTAACATTTGATTTTAATGTTTTATCTTTTGTGGTTTTTTATGTCTTTGAGATTCAGTGACAGGAATATTTTGCCATAAAAGCTCTAGTTAGAGTTTCAGTAAGATTTATCACAAATCAAGCTTCTGCAATATTCCTTATTGTGAAATTTAAACGTCTTAAATGTACATTAATCTAAGGTACCAGCGAAACCTTGTTTAGATTAGGGAACCATTTTTCGATTTTGTCTTTGTTATTGATCTGCCGGTCAATGTTAAAATCATACGCGAGGTAATCTGTCTTAAATAATTTTGTAGACCAGACAGAGATTTTATCGGATCATTTCATCCCGGAAAGCATTTACTTTGATATTATATTATTCATGCAGGCAGGCAAGTATTTTTTAACCCGCATAAGCAATATGAAACTTCCATTTTATTTATGAAACCGGTTTAAGCTTATAAACGATCCACAAAATACATATCGATTTCACCTTTGTTCTTCGCCGATATCTTGCCGCGATAAATACAATTGAATTTATCTTTTACGAGTTGCCAGGTGGCACCACTGATATTGATTCTTCCAGCCTCACCCGATCCTTCCATTCGGGCTGCGACATTAACTGTGTCGCCCCAGATATCATAGGCAAATTTATTTGTTCCGACTATCCCGGCCACAACAGGACCTGTATGAATCCCGATCCGTATTTCGAAGGCAATTTCACCTTTAGCTTCTTTTTCGTGCCTGCGATCGTGCATGAAATCGAGTATTTCAAAGGCAGCATTAATGGTGTCGACAGCATGTGTGAATGTGAGTGCTGGAAGCCCTGCAGCTGTCATATACGAATCACCGATGGTTTTAATTTTTTCAATTCCATACTTTTGTACCCGGCGATCAAAAGCACTAAAACAGTAATCTATTTCAGCTACTAATAGTTCAGCACTTACTTTTTCACTTATCCTGGTAAAGTCTTTTATATCGATAAACATTACCGTGACCTGGCTGTAGGTCCTGGGATTGGTACGTCCCTGATTTTTTAGTTCATAGGCAATTTCGGCAGGGAGAATATTGAGCAACAGGTCATCTGCCTTCTTTTTTCGACCTCCAGTTCATGGGTGCGTTCAAGAATTCTATTCTCAAGGTTAATGGAAAGGTCTTCTATTGTCCGAAAATCCCTGCCAAACCGGTAAGCGATTATATACGCCTGTGAAATAAGAAATAGAATGAATGCATATTGCGATATCTGGCTGGTATTGATAATATAATTCACATAAAGAAAATCGTTAATCCCGCAAACCAACAGGAGCATCCAGTTAAGAATAAGGAAAACGGCAATTTTCCTTCTTTTCGAAAGCTGGCTAATGGTCAGGATAAAGAAATATACAAGCTCCAGGAACATGATGCTGGAGAAAACCAGTATTGCAGAGGTGAAGAAAGCAGATGACGTGAATATAATAATTATTCCCTCCACAATGAGTATGAGCCCAATGATCATCAGACCGATTCTGGGTAATGCTCTGTCGAACAGATTGAAAAGATACATAGCAAAGAAGGGCGCAATCAGGAAGAAATCAAGGTACTCGATCCTGTAACCGATGTTGGCATTCAGAGCCCGAATAAGACTGTAAATGATTCTTTCGTTGATAAAGAGTGTTCTGACCAGGATGGTAAGGCACAGAATGCCGAACCACAAAGCTGTCTTTTCGTTTCGCCTGAACAAATAAAACCAGATATGGTAAATAAACAAGATGAAAAGTGTTCCTGCCATAAAAAGGGTGAACATAAGATTTTCTTCCCTTAGCTGAATGACATCTTCTGTTGTTCCTAAAGTGATACTTGCCCTTATGCCTCCTTCGTGGTGGAAATTGTTTGCAACCTGAACTACGATTTCAAGATTATTTGTATCAGCTACGAAACTTTTAACGCGTGGCAGATATTGGGGCTTCATTAAATCCTGGTCGGCAGAAACCTCGCCATTTTGCAACAACAATGCCTTATTGACCCATCACTTATAAGCTGAGGAGACATCGCTGACTTTTATGCCCAAAAGATGATAGGTGGTATCGAGTTCCACATTCAGACGATAAGTAGCAAATCCCTTTCCCGGAACTTTACCAGAATGTATTTTCAATTGATTCCAAATACCGGGAACGCTGATATAATCCGGTTTTATGAGTGCGGTGTCGAATTCGAAATCTTCAGGAGTATAAAGATGGTTCCAGAAAAACTCCCATTTTCCATCGAGGGTTATTTTTCCGCTTGTTTCAAAATTTCTTTGTGATAAATCGATTATACCGTCTTTCGCATAGGGCATCCGCCCTTCGAAGGTTCTGCATGAAAGCAGAAAGCTGAAGAGAATCAACAGGACAAGTTTTATAAAATTTTTCATCAAGGATAATTTAAAACAGCCTATCACATCCACTTAATCCATCCATGCAAATATACAAATTAAATATAACCATGTTGTAAAGAAATCACGATAAAATAATCCCAGATTTGTCATTTGAGATGATACATCTGCCAAAAAGGGTGTGACGAAGAGAAGTTTTAAAAAAGACCTGACAGGTTTTTTCCAACCAACCATGAATACAAAACAATGAAAGAAATGATGCCTTTTCAGAACAAAAATCATTCGTGGTGAGGCAGGAAACCAGAAGCATTCAATAATAGATACCAGATAAAACCTATTGGTTTTTCAGGAATGCCCATGAGCAAAAATTAATGAAAAGACCTGACAGGTTTTTTTCAACCTGTCAGGTCTTTTTGCCAACCTGCAAAATCTCAGGATCAGATTAGAATTAATTTCTGATGAGCCCGGATTTTAAAAAGTACCTCAGTCCTTCACACACCTCACCGCCATTCCGGTGTTTTTATCAACACCGTAATGGGCGACAAATCCGTTTACAGAAGTGACGTTCCAGGCAAAACCATTCTCGGCGTTTTGCTGGGTAGCGCTCCACCAGCTGCTGTTTATTCCCATACCGGCAAAATCACCGGTGTTGCCGTTTCTAACTCCCCCGGGAATAGCTGTAAACCCGGATTCATTCGTTGCATCGCTATTCGGAGCGCTCCAAAGCACGGTACCGGTTTGCTTGAGCTTGCTGCCGGCAACTTCATTTCCTCCCAGGAATTCGATAAGGGTGGTCCAGTCGCTGTCGCCGGGTATATGCCAGCCACTGGGGCATATTTTACGACCATCTGCAGCCGCATGCCAGTTATAAAGCCGGCCATAGACCTCAGCATTTTCAGGATCGTTTGCCGATGCGCAGCAGGCCGCTTCTCCTGTTGTAGCCCATTCACCCGCCCCGGCAAGATTTGGAATATCATCTCCTGACCGGAATTTTGTGGTATTCAGGTTTTCAGCCATCCACCATTGATTGCCGATTTTAACAGTTGGGTAAACGTTGCCCTCTATATCCTGGACTGTACCATTAATGGGATCAGCAGGTTCTTCATTGTTCTCATCCTTTTCGCAGGAGGTTAGGGCGATCACTAGTATAATAACTATGGATAAGCAACAGCTAAGGATTATTTTTTTCATAGAATTACTTTTATTATTAATTATTTGTAAAATTAAAAATAATTCCCGAATTTGTTTGTATTTGTTTTGTATTATCCACGACATGAAAATGTAATATTCTTAAAGACACATCTAAACGAAATTAACAATTCTGGAATGAAGAGAATGCTTCATTTGCATGAACCGGATTTGTTATGAAAGTGAAGTATACAGAGGTTCTTTTAAGCATTGAAAACAGGCTATTTTTTTTAAATCTTATCAAAATAAAGCTATTCAATAAGTAATTTGCAGGATATGCATACTTAAAATGCCGGAACCGAAATTTTATTAATAACAATTTATCATGTAGTTGCCTTATCTGGTCCTGGGAACAACAATCGGATCGGGAATATTTACCCCTTCAAAGCGTTCGCCCCTGCTATCGGAATCTTTGGCTACAATACGGTAGTCAAAGGTGCATTCAGCAGGGTTTCCGTCGAGATATACTCCTTTAACAGTAAAAGCATCAGATGCTTTTTTGAAAACATAAAGCTGTACCGGCTTATCTGACACCGGGGTAAGGTATACCAGATAATCATCAGAAGTACTGGCGACCTGGATATATGTTTCATCTATATTTACAATACTTTGCCCATTAATAAGTTCTCCATGTCCAAAATCCTCGATCCATGCTTCGGGACTTTGTGTACCTTTTAGGGTTACATGGTTTTCACCGCTTTTCGACTGTGCCGATTTAAAGGTATTGTAAGTTCCGTCGCAATAGACATTACCCGCATTGGTAACATAAAACTTCAAAGTTCCTCCAGGCCAATCACCGCTATAACCCCTATAAAGGTCGCCAGTGTAAGCCCAGGCGCCCATGGCTACCCCGGCTAAATAATTATGAGCTACAACACCATAGGAATTTGGTTGTACCAGAACCATAACTATACCCAATGACTCCTGCCACGTGGTTTGATGCGTTATTTATTGCATCACTTTCACCCCTTATCCCAGCTGCACCGTCAGCATTATATGTATTATCACCCAAAATTGCACACGGTGAAGCCGTTTCCTGTACCTCTAATTTGCAATAGGGCGCAGAAGTACCAATCCCAAGCCTGGTGTTTGTGTTGTCAAAGTGAAAATTATTGTTGTAACTCACCGTGCCTGATCCTGTCCAGATAGCCACCTTGTTTGCAAAACCGGAACCTGTCGGAGAGAGACTGGTAACCCAGTCTGTACCCGAGGCAGTGGAGGTTAATATCTGTCCACTGAGCCCTGGATCGTTGTTGAGATCATAGAAAGCGCCTGTCAGCCTCATATTACCTTGCACCTGCAAGGTTGCGAAGGAGAGGATGTACCAACGCCCAGCCTGTTGTTGTGTTATCCCAATATAGGCTGGCATTGCTCGACAAGGAATTTGGACCGTTCCAGAATGCAAGCCGTGTTGCTGCCCCTGAGCCCGACACCAAAGGAGAAGGAAAGCTGATCCAGTCAGTACCTGTGACTGTGCTTGATAATACCTGACTAACGGTACCCGGATCATTGTTGACATCATAGTAAGCTCCGGTAAGCCTCATATTTCCGCCGATATGCAATTTTTGTAACGGGGCGGTAACTCCAATACCCACATTTCCAGATTCGTTGATGACCATACGGTAATCTGTACCACCTGTTCTGAAGGACAAGGCATCGTCTGAATAATTGATACATCATGCCTGCCCTTAAACAAAGGTTATCATCATTGAACAGTAATACCTGCATAGACGATCCATTCAATTCCAGGAATGCATAATCATCGTCTTCAATAATGGCATCTATAATTGGACAGTAAGCACCACCGCCTCCTCCTGCACCATTGTATACATGCAAATTGCTGGATGGTGCAGCTATTCCCAGTCCCAGTCTGTTATTGGAATTATCCCAGTTTAAACTGGCATTACTCGACAGGTTCTTTGAACCATCCCAGAAAGCAATTCGTCGTAGGTGTCCCTGATCCGGATACATAATCCAGGTTGATCCATTGAGTTCCTGTTACTGTGCTTGACAATACTTGAAAGGCTGTACCTGCATTATTAAGTTGGCTCATAGTAAGCCCCGGCGAGACGCAAGTTACCGTCTATGTGCAAGCGTTGTGTGGGTGCTGAAGTACCGATACCCAGCCTGCTGTTGGTGTTGTCCCAATTCAAGTTGGGATTGCTTGACAGGGTATTACCGCTGTTCCAGAATGCCATTCGGGTGGCTGAACCTGCACCTGTGATGTAATCTGAACCCCAGGTTGGTGCTGCGGAAGCACCATTTGACTGCAGTACCGTACCCCCAGCGCCAAGCGGTAATTCAGCAATATTGCCAGAGTTATCGGAATAAAACACTCTCCACATGGTTGCATTGTGGTCTACAGTCGAGGTTATAGAATGCAGTCTTGCATGATCATTGGCATGAGTATGATCACTTCTCGATGCTGTCGTGGCCGATCCCGTTTCCTCCCCACGAGATACCAAGTGTATAAGGATCAGCAGCAGTACCCATCCCGTTTCGAAGCAACCCTCCATTGGTTGTGGCGTTGGCCACTTCATTGCCGATCACACCATCGGACTCGGCTGCCCATGAAGGAGCAGCTTCTGTGCCATTCGACTGCATTACCTGACCGGCAGTGCCGTTTGGGAGTTCCATGACATTTCCTGAACCATTTGAATAAAACATCTGCCAGTTATTAGCCGAATGATCCGTCACGGAGGTCATTGAGTGCCATTTAAGGTGGTCATTCGCATGGGTATGATCACTTCTGGATGCAGTGGTGGCTAAACCATTACCTCCCCAGGAAATGCCAAGGGTATAGGGATCTATGCCTGTTCCTACTCCGCTTCTCAACAGCCCGCCGCCTGCGCTGGCATCGAGCACTTCATTGCCAATTACACCATCGCTCTCAGTCGCCATAGTTGTCCATGATGGGGCAGCCGAATTGCCGTTCGACTGTAGAATTTGTCCTGAATTACCCAGTTCAAGTTCCGAAACTGAGCCCATGCCGTTTGAATAAAACATTCGCCAGTTAGTAGCCGAATGATCGCTAACTGAGTTCATTAAGTGCAGCCTAACATGGTCGTTAGCCGAAGTGGATCGCATGATCTGTCCGCTGGCATCTACATAAAGATTAGATGGATTTGCGGTTGTTGCATTATAAGCACCCTGGCAAAACAGGGATGTAACATCATTGTTACCGAGCCGCACCTGGTTGCTGCCAGTTACCAGGGTATTATAACCTATACCGGTAGCATTGCTAATGGCATTGGAAGACACATCAGAACCTGAACCTATCAGGGTGTTGTTTGATCCCGTTGTATTGGTAAACAGGGCACCTTGTCCATAGGCAGTATTATTAATCCCAGATGTATTGCTGAAGAGGGAATTAATCCCAAAAGATGTATTGTTTAGTGTCGGATCAATAATCCCGGAAAGAATGTTATTCACCCGCAATTTCAGCGGCTTATTATCAGTCGTTCCCAAAAAATTTGCAGATGGGTCAGTTTCACTGTTGCCGGTTAAAGACCAGCCGGGGGGATTGCCCGATTGCTCAGAATATAAAGCATACGGCACACTCAGCAATTCTGAAGTACCCATGTTAATAAAAGCAGAACCCCCTGCCGGATCCAGTTCTGTTTTCATAAAGAACGGAGTTGATCCCCAGCTTATGGCATTAAAATCTCCTGAAATTACAGTTCCCCTGCCGATGTCAAGAGTAACAAGCCCGAGATAATTGGTTGTTACCGCATGGGTTTCACAATAAACCACTGTTCCGGGAAGTGTTCCCTGAAGAATGGACATTTTGAATGAAACATTTTGATTTGCAAGAATATTTCCTGCATTGTCTCTTGCCGCCGCCTGATATTTAAAGGCTTGCGGCGGCTGGGCATGGATAGTAATTGCCAGAGCAATGAATGTCAAAGTAATAGTAAGGTTTTTCATGATGAAATTGTTTTATGAATTTTACTTAAGTTGTTTAACCCTCATTCCCGATAATAAATAACTTTAATTAGCCTTATGGGCTAATGCTTGCGGTTGAATTATGTCGAACAGGAGTTTCACTCCCAGCCTCATACTGAAACGTTTCCCGCTGAAACGGGACAGGCTGTGACAGTCTCCCGTCATAATGCTTTTCATAACAATCGAAAGATGAAAACCGCAAATAGAGTCATCACTTCTGGGTTGCAACAGTTGAACGCTCGGTGCTGAAGGGTGTGCGCCCTTCGCTGCTTCGCCCTTTGCGCATACTAATCCTTAACGCAATGCACACTTCTACCGTAGGTTTCGTTTCCGTAGTCACGAAATACAAAGGCACCATTGTAGTACATCCCATAATACCACATATAATCTGGTTCGTATTCTTTCTCTGTAGAAGTCCAGTAGAATGCACGAAAACTAAGAAAATTGAAAGTTCCATCCAATGAGCGCAAGCCGCCTGGAAGGGTGGAAAAACCGGTGGCATTGTTTAAAGAGAGGTTATTTCCAGGGGCACAAGTTCCAGATGAACTATTCCATAATATCGCAGCTGCCAAAGCTTTGGCAATCCATCCGGAAGTGCTGTTACACTGATACGATGGTTGATTATTTACATAATCAGTCAGTGTAGTCCACTCGGTATCAGTTGGCAAATGCCAGCCTGCCGGGCAAATACCCTGCACTCCAGGCGTTGTTGTGTACTGCATCATCTCATTCCATTGATAAAGACCGCCATAAGTATTGCAGTTCGCTGTATTGTTATCATAACAATACTTTTCAATAATGCTGTTGTTTGCCATATTGTTAGCACCAGGTATCATGGTGCCGATATTCAGGTTTTCTGCCATCCAGCATTGGGTGCCTATCTGTACGGTGTTGTAGGTTTGGCCGTCACGGGTATCAAGGAGTGGATCACCGCACTGCCAGGGTGGTTGCATCGTTGTAAAAGTCCAGACCGGTCCCTCGGTATGTGTTACCATGGTTGTCATGTGCAACAATTTTCCAGTAATACGAAGTGTTGTAAAGCAGTATTCCGGGATTGAAGGTCGCTCCTGTTTGCCCGGATGAAACAAGTGATGGTGGATTTGTTGTTCCGAAATAAACATCGAAGGTTAAAGGATCGTTTTCAGGATCGGTGCATGACCAGGATAACTGGGCGTTGATCGATTGATTTGTCGAGTTGTTCGACGGACTGGGATTCGACGGCTCTACCGGTGGCTGGTTGACCTGATCTTTGAGACAACGAACATTAAAACCCCAGGTCTTATCGTAATTGTAACGGCTTACACTGGCGTGCGCGTAGTACAATCCCATGTACCACGCGTTATCGGTACCGTACACAGTCGAAGACCAAAGCCGGCGTTGGAACCAAGATAGCTGAAATTGCCACCGTCATAACGGCCGCCGCCCGGAAAGGCAGTGAATTCACTCTCGTTTGTTGCGCCAGTGTTTGGAGAATACCACAAACCTGTGCCCGCTTCAATTGTACCCGTTGATTTCATTTTACCTCCGGCTATGCTTTCACCGCCTAAATAAGTAGTTAATATTGTCCACTCAGCATCGGTCGGTAAATGCCAGTTTTCCGGACAAATGCCCTGCCCTCCGGGTGTTGTCGTGTATTGCACCATTTCATCCCATTGATAAAGGCCGCCATAGGTATCACAGTTCGCTGTATTGTTATCATAACAATACTTTTCAATTGTGCTGTTGTCTGCCATTTCGGTAGGGCCTGGTATCATTATCCCTGCGTTAAAGTTCTCAGCCATCCAGCATTGGGTGCCGATAAGAACAGTTTCATATTTCTGCCCGTCGCGCACATCGGTAAGCAAATCACCGCAGATTTGCCATTGGTTAATGATGGTTGTGGTCAGGTTACCAAGCATATCAACACCAACCTGGTAAGTGTTCCCGTTTTCATCAGTCAGGGTAAGCGAATGTGAATGTTGTGAATCCAACGCATAGGGAACAGAAATCAACTGGGTAGTGCCCAATAACTGATAGTCCGTTCCTCCAGTGGCATCCATTTCAATTTGTAAAAAGTGAAGCCCGCTTCGCCAGGGGATATTCGTAAAAATACCGGAGACAACATTCCCGCTCCCGATTTCGAGATTAACCAGTCCAAACTGGTTGGTTAAAGCACTGTGTGTTTCCACATAAACTGCATTACCGGTTGTGCTTTCCTGCAGGATGCTGATCCTGAAGGATACATTTTGGTCGGTGATTAAATTGCCGGCATTGTCGCGGGCTATTGCCTGGTATTTGAATGCCTGCGGTGGCTGGGCAATGACAACTGCTGCTAACAGCAAAAAGCTGACTAATGTTAATGTAAACTTTTTCATGTAGTAATTTTTTTTATTTGTGAGAATATTGTTTTTTTTATTAGTATTACTGTGGTACCTGGCTGCTAAGGTTTTTGTTGGGTAACCAGTAGTTGTTTTTATCAGGATTACTCACCTGAACATTCCTGTTGAAATCGGCATCGAGGTATCCTTTTTTCCCTGCAAAGGCTGCCCATTGCGTTTTATCAGAAAGGTCTATAACCCATCATGCGTGGCGTCGCCTGCAACCATTCCCCAAACGCTGCCGGTCAATATTCTTGTAACCGGCGCTTCCGCCGTAGGCTTTGGTTTCAGAGGTTGAGAAGTCGTAAGCATAAACGCCACCTGATGCAGTTACACCGTTGGCAGTCATGATACCTAAGTGATTGCGGTGCCATACGATGACGAATAATTGCTGAATGAACGAATTGCTGAATTGAACAATCGAAGATCCGTCAGTACCAACCACAGAACCGTCTTTTAAAAGGAATCCTGCCTGCCTTGCAATTCGTGTCGCCGGTGTGGCAGAAGCAGCATCAGCCGCATCTCGCAACTCGATCAAAACCCAGTCGACAACATCAGGATTAGGAATGGATGTAACGGATTCTGTCCCGGAGTAATTCCATGGTGCGAGGTTGTATGGCTGAGCCAGAGGTAGCAATCCTGCAGCATTGAGCGAAGTACCCATTTCGGAAACCGAAAAAGGGCCTTCAAGATAAACCAGCAGGTCGAGGTTTATCCCTGATATAGAAATACCAAAGGGCTGCTGAAAGCCCTGGGTAAGGATGTAGCTACCGTTGCTGAATGTTTCGGTGGCAATTTCGCCCAGTGTCCAGCTAAGGCTGACAATGGTACCGGATGCATATTCCGCCAGAAGAGGCAATAACAGTCGGACTTAATGATTGTGACTGTACAGAAAAGACAGCTGAAATGCAAAGAAAAAGTAAAAATTTTTTCATAGTTTAAGTATTAAATTGATATTTTTAAAATTGCCGTAAAGATAAGCTAATCAGAAGCTAAAGTCAAGAAATTGACCATTTAATTTATTGGGATTCGGAAAAAATTAGGAAGAGGTTGCCTTATAAGTCCTAAAAGAAAGTCCCATTGAGACTTCAGCATGATCTTAGTTGAACGCTTGCCGAAATGTGTATCATCCTTACACATCAATCATGTTTCGTCAGGCCTGCCCGATTCGTCAGGCAGGCTCAACATGACTGTGGAGGTAGAAATGACTTTTGAAACAGCCTTTATCAACAGGTTGTTTGTAGGGTTGGTTTTGTAAGAGAATTTATTATTATCAATACTTCGATAGTTTTTCTAAATCTGCGATAATCTGCGAATTCTGCGAGAGCTGATTGTCTTATTTTCCCGCAGATAACGCTGAAATTCGCAGAAGACCTCAGGCATTGTTAATCTGGTTATTATAAATTATTACCGAACTATTGATTATATAAATTATCTTGTACTCATACCGCAAAACCTGATAATATGAATTTTTCCTGGAATTGTTTTATTCAATATTCTTCTTCAAATTGATGGTAAAAAGATAGGTGACGACCAATCCAACTCCGATGCCGGAAGTGATGAACATAGCTTTTGCACCGTACAACGTCCAGATGAGTCCGCCCAGGCCGCTTGCCGCAAAGGTCATGATGCTCGCAAAGCTGTTGTAAAAGCCAATGGCTGTAGCAGTGTCGCCTTTTTGGCTGATGTTCGATATCCATGCTTTGGCAATGCCTTCGGTTGCGGCAGCATAAAGGGAATAAAACATGAAGAGCATAGCAAAGTGCCACAGTGTTTGGGCGAAACCGAAGAAAAAATAAACGAGGGCGAACACTGCAAGTCCGGATGTCAATACGGTTTTCATTCCCAGTTTATCAGCAATGATGCCTACCGGAAAGGACAACAAGGCATAAACAAGATTGTAGAAAATATAAAATCCGATCATTTGCACATCCGAGTAGCCCTGATTTTTAATGGCGAGTAACAGGAATGCATCGGAGCTGTTAAAAAGTGCAAATGCAAGAAGGCCGATGACAAGCTGTTTATAAAGCAGCGGAGACTTTTTCCAGTAAAAGAAATAGGAGAAGAATCCTGTCCTTTTCGTCCCCCTTGTTTCGACCGGTTGTTTTTTCTCCTTTAAGAGGAAAGTAAGCGTTATTGCCACAATCCCCGGCAGAAAGGCGATGAGGAAAAGCCATCGGTACTGCTCAGGATAGAAGTAAAGGAAGATTAAAGCGGCCACCGGTCCGATAGCTGCGCCCACCGTATCCATGCCGCGGTGGAAGCCAAATACCCTGCCTTTGTTTTCTTTGGTTGTTTCCTGGCTGAGCAGTGCATCACGGGCGCTGGTGCGGATGCCCTTTCCGATGCGGTCAAGTGAGCGGACCGCGAAAACCCATAGCGGATAAACGGATACTGCGAGCAACGGTTTTGAAACAGCGCTCAATAAATATCCCCACTTCACGAAGGGCAGCCTGACACCTTTTTTATCCGACAGGTTGCCGAAATATCCCTTGCTCAGGCCGGCGATAGCTTCTGCAAGGCCCTCAAGGATACCGATAAGTAAAACCGAAAAGCCGATGGAGCGGAGATACACCGGCATGACGGGGTAGAGCATTTCGCTGGCGATATCGGTAAACAGGCTGACCAGCGAAATAAGCCAGATGGTGCGGGTGATGATTTTACTCATGGAGCACGATTTGACCTCAGGAATTTATTCTTTGTCACCTTGATTTCATTACCTCTTCAGGCTCCTTCCTCCAAGCAATCCCCAGCCGCCGCTCCCGATGAGAAAACCGAAAGCATACCAGGCGCCATTGTTGTTTTCGGCATAAACCGAAACATCATCGCGGAACAGCATGAAGATAAGATCGATCGGGGCGATGACGCCATGCCATAAGCCGCTCCAGAAACCATAGGTATAGCCCTGCAGGCAGGATGTAACAACTTCTTTGTTGGAGCATGAAGCCAGGAGCAATATCATCGCAACTCCTGAAAGGATGAAAAATAGGAAATAGTTTTTTTTCATTTTATGATGTTTTAATTATTAATGCAAATCAAGAGTGCAAAGGCGAAATACCACAATTTGCCTGCTTTGCTTTCGCATAGCTCCAGCGCAGCAAAACCGGTAAGGCAGGGGCTCTATGGTTCACAAAGTTAAAACTATTATTGAATGAAGAACTTCGTGATTTCTTTTTGTCTTCGAGTCTCCTATTTTTCAGTATTTTGCTCTTTTCAACTCTTAATTGATATTATTAACTTACAAACGGATTAATAGCTAATCTCAAAAGAAGAATTCTGCTTTCCGGTATCGTCTTTATCATCATTTCAAATTATGCAATGCCTGCAGTATCCTGTGAAGGTAATCCCTTTACATTTCAATGAGGAAAAATACCAGGTGAAAATATCCCCGGGAAATTCTATTTCTCAGCTTTCAGCTCTTCTATTTCCTTCTGAAGTTTTTCAATCATTGCCTGCTGCTCCTGCACCGCTTTTACCAGCGGAACTACAAACTGGCTGTAAGCAATGCTGTAGTTGTCGTCGGCATTTTCAGGTACATGGACGCCGTTGAAATCATAACCAACACGGTTGGCAGCCTCCACAACTTCCTGCGCAACGAAGCCGCTCTGGCGCATAGCTGTGGAAGGCCCGAAATCTTTTTTCAGGTATTCGTTCTGTAAGCTGTCGGGCATGTTTTGCGTGAGAAATTCGGTGTATTTGCGCGTATCGAAATTATAAACTACCGGCCGCAGGAGCTTGATAAAATCAAGTCCTTTTACATCTTCGGTTATATTTAGCTTAAACCTGCCATCCGATGGGTAACTCCACGCCACCTGCCCCTCGATAACGGTCATAGAACCATCACCGATGCGGACTTTATTCGATGCATTTACTACCGCTGCATCTCCAATAACGGTACTGTTGGTGACGCCGGCAGAAGCATCGGCACTATGACCAAGACCAGTCATCCAGGTTCCAGTGGAATTGAACAAAGCTCCCTGGCCCAATGCGGAATTATTGCTACCTGTTGAATTCCAATTTAGTGATTGATGTCCGACGGCGGTATTATTGTAACCATTTTGATTGGCGTCAAGCGCCCAATATCCGACAGCAGTGTTGTTGTTTCCTGTATTACTGCTGAGTGCCTGTGCACCGCAAGCGGTATTATTTTCTCCGGCATTGTTACTCTCAAGAGCTGACCATCCGATCGCTGTATTATAAGATCCTGAAGTATTTCCGTAAAGTGCATAGTTACCGCATGCCGCATTACCAAATCCAGAATTGGCAAAAAGAGATAATGATCCAATGGCTGTATTATCAGATCCTGAGTTTAAATAAAGCGCTCTTTCTCCGAGAGCAGTGTTATAAGAACCATTGTTAGAATAAAGCGATTGGTTACCAATGGCCGTATTGGCGCTTCCTGAAATATTAGAATACATGGATTGAAATCCGATGGCTGTGTTACTGGTCCCACCTGTGTTTGAATAAAGCGCCTTTGCTCCAATAGCAGTATTTACAAACCCCGTTGTATTGGAAAAAAGCGTTTTTGATCCGATAGCGGTATTGCTGTTAGCCTCATAATCATTTACAGCGCCCAGATCCATTGTTATAAAGTGCTGAATCACCAATTGCTACTAAATTGCTTTTGATAGTATTGTTGAGTAATGCAGAAACTCCATTGGCTACATTCGAATATCCTGTTGTATTATTATAAAGTGCCCATCCTCCTGTGGCTGAGTTATTTTTACCTGTCGTGTTTGAATATAGTGAGCTTGCTCCTATGGCTGAATTTCCATTACCATTGTTATTGTATAGTGCTCCTGATCCAATGGCAGTATTACTATTACCTGTTGAATTTGCCCTTAACGAAAGTTGACCGACGCTGGTATTATAGTTTCCGGAAATATTTCCATCCATCGAATGTAATCCGAGTGCAGTATTGTATTCTCCTGAAATATTTAGTGAAAGCGCTCCATCTCCTAATGCTGTATTTCCATCTCCGACAGTATTGTCTCTAAGTGCAGTGGACCCAAATGCGACATTGCTGCCTCCGGTAGTATTTGCGTTGAGTGAATTAAATCCAAACGAAGTATTGTACAACAAATGATCAATTTTCCCCGCTTTCTGGTTATTGACTCTGAATGAAAGGGTAACATTATCGGTGGTTCCGATAAAATTCGTGGTTGGTGAAGTGCCGCTGTTACCGGTAAGGAGCCATCCGGGTGAGGGTGTTGAAAGTGTGGCGGGTGTCCATTGTGTGCCGTTCCATTGCAGTACCTGGTTTGTAGTGGGTGCAGTGGAAGCAACTGTTTCTGCCTTGTAACCTGACAACTGTCAAAGCGCTGCCTCCGGTGGCATCGCCGGTATGGGTGGCATTGGGGGAGGTGTTGGAAACAGTGAAATTGGGATAAGTCCCGGAGGTGCCAATCCCTGTGCCTGCATTCATATACGACTGTCTGGTCGGGAGCGGTATTGGTGATGGTAGTCCCGGTAACGTTTATTCCGGTACCACCTGTGTATGTCTGCGCGGTTTTTTCGCTATAAAGAGCATAAGGTGCGGATAGCAATTGTGAGGTTCCCATGTTAATGTAGGAGGTGCCTCCTGCCGGGTCGAGTTCCACCTTAAGGTACATCTGCCCTAAAGCCCAGTTGATTGTATTGAACACACCAAAAAGGACTGTTCCCGTTCCGATATTAAGGTTGGCCAGCCCGTAATTATTGGTTGTATACCGTATTGCGCTCCTGGTAAAGAAGGGTACCTGTCGGGCCGCCCTGGAGAATGCTGATGCGGAATGCCACCAGCTGGTTCTGGATAAGTCCGCCGCTGCTGTTACGGGCTACTGCCTGGTACTTGAAAGCCTGCGGAGTTTGAGCTGATAATGAAGCAGCAAATGAATACTAATACTGATTATTAAAGTAAATCTTTTCATTGTGATTAATATTTTAAGGTTTATAAATTTTAGTCAGGTACTTGTTCAATTTTGGAGGTATTGGTTACCCATTTATCATCTTTGTCAGGGTTATTTACCTGCGCATTCCGATTGAAATCGGCATCGAGGTATCCCTTTTTCCCTGCAAAGGCAGCCCATTGCGTCTTATCTGCAAGGTCTATTAGTCCATCGTGGGTAGCATCACCCGCTACCATTCCCCAAACGCTGCCGTATATGTTCTTATAGCCGGCAGTGCCACCATAAACTTTGGTTGAAGCCGTTGAAAAATCATAGGCATAAATGCCACCTGAAATGGTAACACCATTCGCTGACATGATGCCCAGATGGTTCCGGTGCCAGACGATGACAAACAATTGCTGAATGAATGAATTGTTGAATTGAAGAATGGAGGAACCATCTGTCCCTACCACCGAACCATCTTTAAGAAGGAAAGCCGCTTGCCGTGCAATCCGTGTGGCAGAAGTGGCCGAACCGGCGGTTGCTGCATCCCGCAATTCGATGAGCACCCAGTCGGTGACATTCGGATTTGGAATGGATGTAACGGATTCTGTGCCCGGATAATTCCATGGCGCCGAATTATAGGGCTGGGATAGTGGTATTACTCCTGCTGAATTCAGGGAAGTACCCATTTCAGAAACGGAAAAGGGACCTTCCAAAAAAACAAGCAGGTCGAGGTTGATACTGATAACAACACCTTCAACAGGTTGCTGAAAACCCTGCGTAAGGATGTAACCACCGTTGTTGTATGTTTCGGTGGCAATTTCACCGAGAGTCCAGCTTAAGCTGACTCCGGCATTGGTTGAATACTCACCCGAGGTTGCAATAACGGTCGGGGTCAATGATTGTGCAAGTCCATAACAATATATTGTCATGGATAAGATAATAATAATAACTTTCATAGGACATTTTTTATAGGTTAGCGTTTCATGGCAGTAAAAATAGTAATAAAAAAAATAACTTAATTACAAAAAAAATGAATAAACATAATTTATTGAAAATTTTTTGATCAGGATATTCCAACTGAAAATTGCCTGATGTAGTTCTTGTTGGTTGGTTTATCAGGCTTGATAAATGATTTTATTCATTATTGCGCTATTAGGGATAGCGCGCCAGGTATGCAATAATTATTTCCTTTTTTTTGTTTCAAATTTATAAAGTCCCGCAGTATATTTATCATACAACTCAAAAAGGTACTCAATCCGTTTGGTATCGTTGATGAAGGGCTGGGGACGGTAACAGAGATCGACGGCTTTGTCCAGTGCCTGGTGGGCTTTGACAAGGGCTGGGGGCATGGTGAGCGGGTCATATAGAACGGCAAGGGAACTGTCGGGGAACAAAGCACGGGTATCCAATACCTTTTGGGCTGCTTCTTCGACGGCTTTTATTTGCTTTTCTGATGGGTTTTCGGGCCAGGGGAAGTTGTTGTAAACAATAGTTATTTGAATACCTGAAAATCGTACTTTTAATCGTACCACAAACGTATCTTATCCATGTCATATGCATATAAGAAGGTTAATAATTCCAAAATGATAAAAGTTAGCATTTGGGATTATAAAAGCTAAATTGCTGACAATAGTGAGTTCATTTGTTAAGAAATCCAATTGGAATATATTTTCTTATTCTCTGAAGAATAGATTTGGAATTAAAATATAATCTAGAATTTGGTTGTCTGAATTTCTCTAAACAAGGTAGGATTTTCATGCCAATTTATTTGTAGCTTCTCTTGTTACTTGCTAATCGAATATTCTCTCACTTCTTCAATCCTTTTATATAAATACGGAAATGATCTTAATATCTTGAAGTTAGCATCTATTAAGCCAAAAACACCATCGATTAATCTTCATTAATAAACTCCTCTCGCACCAATAAATGGTTTAATATAATTTCTCATCTATTGGTTCCTTATTTATAATATTCTATCTTTTTCAGTTCGTGATAGTAAAAAAAATTCCGCCATCATTTGGCATGACTTCCATTAATTATTTTCGGAACTTTACAAATCGGTGTATTTCTTGATAAGAATATATAAATCTTTCCCTTCAACTAGTATGGATTTATATTTTTTACTTTTATTTCATGAGGTTCACCTTTAATATTCTCATATTCAAAAATCAGTTTTTCAGGTAATATTAAAATTTGAAAATCCAATAATTACAACATGTACAGCTGCTACTCCTTTGGCTTCATTACCCCATTTAAATGTTCGATGGGCAAAATGAATTTTAATATTATACCGATTAAAAAGTTCATTCCATAAAATTCCTACCTGTTCACCTTGTGCAATTGAATTGGTGGATAACAAAGGCACATTTTACATCTTTTGTTTTCAATGATTATATGTTCTGCAGATATTGTGCTGCACTAATATACCAGCTTGTAACAAAATCGAGAACTCCAGCTCCCTTAACTCCTGCGAAAACCAATTCCATATCCAATTTCTGTTCCTTATTTTGGTATTGTTTTCCGCTAAATGGCGGATTGCCGAAAATATAATTGAATTTAGGTTCGCCTTTTTCCCACGGTATCGGATTTAATGAGGCTTTGCCAGTCGATACGAAGAGCATTTCCGCAAATGATGTTGGGGCTTTTGCGCAAGGGGAGACGTATAAAATATTCGCCGAAGGTTTCGCTTACCAACATATTCATCTGGTGATCGGCAAGCCACATAGCTACCTGTGCAATCTGGGAAGGGAATTCTTCGATCTCGATGCCGTAAAACCTGTCTACATCAAGCTTTATCTTTTCGGCAATGTCGGTAACCATCTGACCCTTTTGAAGAACTTTGATGATCTCAAGTTCGAGCATCCGCAATTCGCGGTAACTGATCACGAGGAAATTTCCGCAACCGCAGGCGGGATCGAGGAAACGCAACCCGGCAATTTTTTCGTGGAATGTGATTAACTTGTTCCGGTTGCTCTTTACCTGTTCAAACTCCTTCCAGAGGTTGTCGAGAAACAAGGGCTTTATGACCTTGAGAATGTTTTTTTCGCTGGTGTAGTGAGCGCCAAGGTTACGACGCGCTTTTTCGTTCATTACACTCTGAAAAAGTGACCCAAAAATGGCGGGTGAAATTTTGCCCCAGTTAAGCGAACAACATTCGAGGAGGATTTTTCGCATCCGGCTGTCGAAGGATGCCATGGGAAGGGTTTCTTCGAATAACTTTCCGTTGACATAAGGAAACTGGGATAACGTTTCGTCGAGATTGGTGAGTCGTTTTTCGCGGGGTTGATTGAGCAAATTAAAAATGGCTGCAAAATGAAATGCCAGGTCGCTGCCATCTTCGTTGGTTTTATTGAGGATATATTCGTCGAACAATCCTTTTTCGAATATGCCGGTATCATCAGCAAAAAGACAAAATAGCAACCGGACGAGGTACAATTCAAGGTCGTGGCCTGTATATCCGATGGCTTTTAAAGCATCATGAAGCTTGCCCATCAGTTCGGCAGCCTCGATGTTTACCGGATCTTCATCCTTATATGTGCGTTTTTGGTATCCAGCAATGAAGCCGAACAGATGAACATTCTTTACAAGTTCCTTTAACTCAAATTCATTAACACTATTCTCGTCGAGATCGTAAAGTTGAATTTTTTGAAAATCGGAAACGAGTATTGCCTTTGGCAGCTCAAATTGCTGTAATCCATGGGTATATTCAATTGCCTGCTCGTAAGCTTTATCGAGGTTCTTTCCGCGGCTTTTCATTTCGACAAGGATGGTTCCCTTCCAGAGCATGTCGATATACCCCTCGTGCTCGTCGAGCTTCTTTACCCTGTGCTCGAAAGTGGCTACCTTGCGCTGGCTTATACCGAAGACATTGAAGAATTCGACCAGGAAGGGTTTTGCTTCGGCTTCTTCGTTGGAGGCATTTTCCCAATCCTTGGAGAATCGGATAGCACGGTCTTTGATTTCGTTCCAGCTTAGCGACATTTAATTTATAGAGAAGAAATTTTATTTGAGGATAAAAATAGAAATTAATTTGAATGGTTACTTGAATTTAATTTTCATCCCTTTACTTATTATAATATTTACCTTATTTCTCATAGCGATGTTTGATCGCTTTCAGGCTGAACAAATTCATCTGCCTCTTCTTCAATGCCTTTTCCAAGATACTTGAGCATAGCATTGGCCAAATGGATTTTGCCTGAATAAACATCACTTCCCTCAATGCTAAGGTTGAATAAATCACCGCATCCTGCTTCTATAAACATTTTTTTTATGGACGGATTTGATGCAATATCAGACTGTACAAAGTTTCTTAACTTGTCAATATTCCAGTATTTGATGTCGGCTTTGCCCATGCCTGAAATTTCTTTTAATTTTCTTGCTTCAGGTGTTCCCTCATTGGTGAGAAAAAGGAAGGTTCGCAGGAGCAATTTACCTTCCACGATATCGGTTACGAAATAACCACATTTTTGTAGTCCCAAAAGAATAAGTGATCAGCATTCTTCCATTTTCATAAATAATGACGGGCTCGAACAGCGAAAAAAACAACTCGAATGTCAGATGATAGGTTACCATGCAATCCATTCGCTCCATCAGTCGTTCAAGAGCGTGGCTCTGGATATACACTTCATACCGGTTAACCCATTTCCTGATTCCATCGTCTGGTAGTTTTATGGCAAACCAGTTTACACCCACATGGGGTAGGGGGAATCCAAGCTTAAATGCCGGACGTGTATCATCATTTACCGAAAAATTATGGATCTCAGCCTTTGTTTCATGAAGGGTAAGAACAAGATAATTGGCTTCTCCATACCTGGTAGCTGTGTGACTAATGATACTGAACCAATAATATTTCTTGTCAGGATTACTGAAAATGGTTCCCAGCAGGATCATGGTGCTGTTAATTATATCAACCACCTTATCCTGCAAATTTTTATGGTTCCTGATTACTTCTCTGAACCTTTCCTTAAATTCCCTGGCCTTGCTGAATTCTTCATCTTTAAGCATCAAGGCATAATTATATATGGTTAAATAATAAGTATGATAGTGCAGGAGTGAAATTTGTGATTTGCCCTTAACGATTTCAATAGTCCTGATATCGAGAAAGTGAACCATAGTATCTTTCATCTCATTGAGCAAATTACTTTTAATCTTTACTTCATCTGAAGGACAAAGGCGGGGTTTAGTAAACCGGTGGTTGTAAATTGATTCGAGAGCAGAGTCGGGAAGTAGCTTGCTTGTATTTTCTCCGGCCCATAAATCTATATAATTTTTTATGCGCCCAATGAATTCATTCTTATGCCGGGCGGCAATAATTTTCAGGTTCGTGCTGGGTGGCCTTATGCTTATTTTTTTTTGTCATAGGGTAATGCTGCTCAAAAATATAAAATATTGAGACAGTCAAACAGACCTGTAAAAATCTTTATGGACTATTTGTTTACATTTAATGAGTTGTAAGATTGCCAGGGAAAAATATAAAATATTTTTAGCTCTTTAAAAAAACCTAAAGAGTCCCAAAACCAAAATTTGCCCCATAATAAAAATTTACAACATCAATTTGAAAATTTGCCCCTCAATAAATATTTGCAATGCCATAGACTTTAAAATTTGTCCCATTATAAATATTTTAAGTGCCATAAAGTTTAAAATTTGCCCTATTATAAATATTTACAGTACCATCAATTTCAAAATTTGGCCTACTATAAAAATTTCCATAGGGACCCATTAACTCATTTGGCGCGGGTATTAATTTTTTTGTAGAAAAATTTATCAATTGTATCCTTAATTTAAATTTATACCATAGAAATCGAATAAAAATTTACTTCTGTTGAATGTGGTTTATGAGTATTATTAAAAATTTGCCCACCTTCCTAAATGGGAAAGGGTATAAAAACTCAAATTTGCCCACTTTCCCAAATTGGAAAGGGTATAAAATCTGAAATTTGCCCACCTTCTCAAATTGGAAAGGGTATAAAAACTCAAATTTGCCTACCTTCCAAAATCGGAAAGGGTACAAAAACTTAAATTTGCCCTCCTTCCCAATTGGAAAGGGTTTAAAATCCGAAATTTGCCTATTATCCTATGTCCTTACCTAGTTTGTATTAGCCAATTTGTCCGACTGCTTTAAGTTTAGTGGACTGATTAAGCCAAATGATTACGAAATGTCTGCCTGAGTCTTTCAATGCAATAATGAAGAGAAGGGAAAAGCAATCAGTTAACTATTTCGGCATTTCAAGTTCATCCATTATGATATTCTTATATTTATTGTAGAGAAAGGATATTATTAAAAGCAGCAGCCCCAGTGAAACAAAAACAATGGTTTTTGCAATGGTGCTAAGATGCGAAATATCATAGAAAAACAGCTTAATGAGGGTAACTCCGAACAATACAATTGCACCAATCCGAAGATACTTTTTCTTTTTCCAGATTCCCAAAGCAATCAGCAGCAAAGAATAAACCCCCCATAATATACTCAGCCCAAGCTTATTGGATTGGGTTGAATTGGCAATGTCCATCCAGTTAATCAGTTCGCTGCTGGCCAGCCATAAAACGACCAGATGAAAAATAAGCTCAGCTACTATTTTAAAAGCTTTATTCAGAAATACCCTGTAGATGTATTTATAGCTTGAAAAAAGCGTTAATCCAACAAAAGCCAGCGAAATATACCTGATCAATATATTAAAGATCCCCCTGTGATAATATTGAGACAGGGATTGTTCAAGATAGCTGTCGCGCAATTCATTCAAAATGGTTTGGCTTGTCGTCAGAAATACCAGGATAACCAATGTGTTGATTGCGAGTACGATGAAGCCTAATGCCTGGCTTTTCATTTTTTTGTAATTCACAAAAGACAGAACCGACAGGAACAACATGGTATAATTGATGAGCCAGATGACTTTATATCCTTGTAAATCATAGTCCCTGATAAAGTCAGGACCCAATTTTGCTGTGTTTGTTTCTGATATGCAAGAGAAGGAATACAGACGATTCCAATAATTGGCAATTTCCATCCAGAAAGTATAATAAATGCTGATTAACAGAATGCCCGGAATGATGTAAGATATTAAATTTAAAAGTTCCTGCAGATTTACCAGAAAAGAAGAATAGTCCTTATTGCGGTTCAATATATTAATATATGAGAAAGCAGCAACAAATAATATTGAAGAAAGGAAAGCCATATTGAGAATTGGTCTCAGCGGTTCATCCGCTGAATAATTGATGTTCCAGTCATGCACTATACTGATAAAGGATAATATCATAAGCACTATAGAAAGCACCTCGTAATAAGAAATGCTTTTTGTCCTTCCGATCCAGAATAGTAATGCTGCTTCTCCGGCCCATAAAAGTGTGACCCAGTTGCCATCGAACTGAACAGGTATTGCAATAGTTATAAAAATCAATGCTAAACCTGTGACAAGGTAAAACAGATTTCTGTCAGCAAGTTTTTGCCTGTAAATAATGAAACCAACCGTAAAATGAATTACCGCATTGCATAACGAGAACAAACCCAAAAAACCATGCATGGTGGTATGGTTGTCCAAAATTGAATAACCAATGCCAAAAAAAACAAATGAATTTGTCAGCAATAGCATTACACCCCCGACATCGAACTTTTCTTTTTGAATCAGTTTATAACCAAGGAATGTGATATAAAAAATCAGGAAGAAAATGGATAAGTAGGTTAACGCTAATCCGAAATGGGCATCAATCTGGTAACTTTCTGCATACCATACGAAATATATTAACCACGTCAGCAGGAAGGATGAATAATAGAGAAGTTGCCAGTATTTTTTGAAAGCAAGGATCAATATGCCGGTATTAATGATTGCTATGTAAGTAAAAAGAATAGCTGCATTTCCCGAATCATTGCTTAACAGGAACGGGATTGCATATGCCCCTACCAAACCAATATGGGCAATTACCTGCTTGCTATATTTTAGGGATGCAATTACTGCACCAACCGTGAATAAGACCATTAATCCAAATGCAATAAACTGAGGCATCAGGTCGTAAAAGCCATAGGCAAAATAGGTTATAAAGTACATAACAGCCATAGCACCGCTCACCAGTACGGCACTGTAATTTTCATATTTGTCTTTTAGTTTTACACCAAATCCGAGCAGGATTAATCCTGCGATATAGCCTAAAATTATTCTCGTCAACGGGCTTATAAGATGATGATCTATTGAGTATTTTGTGCCAATGGCAACTCCCAGAATGGTTATGAGAATCCCGATTTTGCTAATAAGGTTTTCACCGATGAATTTCTCAAGATTCTTATTTACTTTGGGTAATATATTGATTTTTGATCGTAAAGGTTTTGGCGGGATAACTTGAGTTTGTTTCAGAAAATCAGTTGTTGTAATTTTAGATTGAACTCCGGAAATTTCATCTGCTGTTTGTCCCGGCTCTTTCTGCATAACAGTTTGCTTTGTTTTGGAAACCTTCAGCTTGTTTATGTCATTGCGTAATTCATTTATTTCGCCTGAAAACATTTCCTGCTTTTTCAAAAGCGTTTCCAGCTTTTCATAAAGTCGATTAATATCATCTGTTTTTTCAGTCATATTTCTGTTTTTACAATGGACGTAAACCTACTTACTTCGAAAAAATCAATAAAAGATCGGTAACTTGTATATTTATCTTAGTTTTCTTCTCTTTTTTTAAGTTCTTCTTCGATTTTCTTTTTGCCCATATAAATTGGCAACAATATCATAATGCAAGCAACAGCAGAAACTAAAAGTGAATTAATGAAGCCCTTTCCAATTACTAAATTATAGATTAGCGCAAATCCATCTATCACTACAGCAGCAATCAAGATCACTAAAAGTATAGATGCATACTTTTTTCTTTTCTGAAGTTGTTCGGTCGTTGTATTGGCATATTTTCTTTTTTCCATAGTTACATATTTTTAAATAATGTACGCTCAATTTTCGTAATCTATGCTGTCTTCCAAAAGCCCATCTGCTCTTTCGGATTTGTGTTTGAGCCTGAGCCCCGGATAATCTGTAAGGGTAGTAAAAAGTGAATTATTAATCATTGTTATTTGTGATATTTAAAACCCTAAATTATATCCATCCAGATTGCCCCTTATCGGAGTTTCTTTGTAAATCCGGAAGAGTAGGTGAAAAAATCAAATCATTGTTTAAAGCTCCATACCTTTTCATCTTTATCGGGCCAGTTAGTCTTGAATTGCAGTTTCCGTTCCTTTCCCAGCATCTGAAAATTGAAATCCCATTATCCATGCCAGTGTGGCACCGGTTATTGCACCATATAATAAGGCACCCAATGCAAAGACGAAAATGGAAATAAAAATGGAACTTCTTATCAAAGGAATATACCATAGGAAATTGACTAAAATTAATACACCCCAACCTGTTATGCATGCGATGATCCAGTATCCGCTCCTGCTGAAATACTTTTTTAACAGCGGCCACTGCAAGATACCGGTCAGTAAGCCAATACAGGCAAAGATCAGGGATTCGGGCAATGGATTGAACTCAATGAACCTTAACTCACCCCTGTTGAGTCCCATTTGCCAGAGGACAAGGCCTGTTATCAGTTCAGTCACCACAAAGCCGGTAATCAAGGTGTAAATCCAGGATGATTTTACATCAAACAATTTTATTAATAATGATTTCTGATATAAACCTGTCCCAAGGCCTATTACAGCTCCGCCAGCCATTTGCATCAGTGTTTGTGAAAGTGGCGTTCCCCATTCCTTCATATTAAAACCGAAGGCTCCATGCACCAGAAGAACTGCAATCAGACTTAGCAAATAGCTCAACGTTATTATTCCGGAACTTAATAGTGTCCAGTCTTTCCAGAATATTATTTTTTCCCTGTTTGTCAATGGTTCCATGTTTGGTAATTATTTTATATTTGTAAAGATATTTTTCCCAATTTTATTGATCTATTCGAAATATTTTGTATCAACTTTGAATAGGAATGGCGTATCAAATCATTGTTTAAAGCTCCATACCCTTGCATCTTTGTCAGGCCAGTTGGGCTTGAATTGCAGTTTCCGTTCCCCGCCAAGCATCTGGAAACTGAAACCCACCACGATACCTGCTGTGCAACCCAGCGCCCAGTATTTGTAAGCATCCGCATTAAATGAACCTTCTTTATAATTATAGCAAAAAAATGGTGAAACCAGGAGTACTGCCAGTGAGCTGAACAATACGGCATCCTCGCATGCTCCGAAGAATTTCTGGTAACCTTGCTGATACCGGATATAATGAACGTCATCAAGTGCAAGGGAGACCACATAAACCGAATCGGTACTGTTCCGGGTATAATACTTTGCCGGCGTAAATACCGACCGCTTAAGTCCATTGGTTTCTTTATACAGGTTTTCGAACGAGTTGATCTTAAGCCGAATGGAATCTTTGGTACCGCTTAAAAATTTACCCCTGGAAAACTTACTTTCTTTAATGGTATCCGCATCGAGCAGAAGGGTGCCGATGTAAAGATCGCGCTTTGGCCTTAACTTAAGGTTCCTGGTGGCCGGTCTGCCTGTTGTTCTTTGAATTTCGGTTTTCCAGGTCTGGGCTGTAACAACTAATCCCGATATCAGACAAAAGATAATAAGGATGGACTTTTTCATTGTTTTAGAATTTAAAATCAATCATTTTTAATCAAGATAAAATTCAGTTTCAGCAAAAGAAGAACAGATTCAGAAACTATACCCCAGACTTATTCCCGCCCATGGTATAAATACGAATTTTCCATCATCAGTAAACGGTATTTCAAACATGGGTGTAAATCCTGCACGGAAAATCAATCCTTTCTTTTTCTGATTGCGATATCCAATTACACCATGAACCATCATACTATTAAAACCTCCATCCTCGATAATTCCACTGGCCCCACCACCTATTTCAAGCCGATGCCTCTTACCTCCGAAATAGTAACCCATAACATTTGGGCCAACTCCCTCTTCAAATAATGCTGCACCAATACTTATTGCATACGTTTCCTTTCTTCTGAAATCGACATTCAATGATAACCACCCTTTGCCTCCTAACTCAACATAAACCGATGTTGTAGGTAACCATTCAGATTCAGAGGTCAAGGCCTTCACAGTATCTTCAATGGGGTTAGCGCTCTGGAGAGTTGATGGAGTTCTGTTATCTTTTACCTGTGCCTGCAATTGAGCAGAAAGGAAAAGAATAAATCCAAAGAAGGAACTTTTTAAAACTTTCAGAAACATAATTGTTTTCATTTTAATATTATGTTAGTTCAATTGATATATCTCTTATAAATTTTCATAACAGCCGTTGATTAATTTTTCCTCTTTTGTATCATCACTCTTGTTTATCCTTAATACACCGAACTGACATCCCTTCTCCCTTGTCCCAATCAAGCCATTGAAACGTTCCATTGTAATACATGGATCGGGTTTTGGAAGTTTTTTTTGTAAATTTTGTTGAAGACCACCAATAGCCCCACTTACCAATGGCTTTATAAATGTATGAATTCTGGTCATAACTGGAACGGCGGCCACCGGGGAGCGCTGAAAATCCGCTTTCGTTGGTGCCATTACCTTCATCAAACCACCCTTCTTTGCTCTTCAATTTTGTACATGCAACTTTCCATCCACCAAGATAATCAGTTAATTCCCTCCATTCTTTATTTGCAGGAATGTGCCAACCCTTTGGAGCTAAACCACGAGGGTCATTAACTGCGAACCAATTGTAGAGTTTGCCATAAATGGCTCCATTGGCAGGGTCGTTATTATAATAGCACCACGCAGGTTTTTTTTCTTTTGCTGCATTTTCCCATTCTTCTTCCGTTATAACCTTTGGTATGGAGTCGCCGTTTCGAAATTTATCAACATTAAGGTTTTCAGTCATCCATGTATGGTCACCAATTTTAATAAAATTAAAATTCTGAGCACTTGTAAATGATAAAAACATCAAACAAGAAATAAAAAAAACAAAACAAATTGATTTTTTCATAATTATTAAGTTTTAAGGTTGTTGATTCATTTCCTTCTAAAGCCACAAATTATTGCACCTATTATGCCGAATAAAATTCCCGGGAAACAAATAAAAAATATTATACCCTCAGCAATAGTATCATTTATAGATTCACCTTTACCCATTTTATCAAGCATAGACACTACAAGCAAATCAAGTAAAAGGATACCAATAAATACCCCAATCAAGATTAAATATGTACTCGTTTTATTCCAGAGATGTTTTTTCATAATAGTATGTTTTTGTAATGATATGCTAGCGTTTCCATGTTATATTTGTTACTTACCCGGTTGAACAGGCTTCGCCTTATAGTCCAGCGCAAGCACCGATGAAGGATTGAGCCAGACCCGGCAAATCGGATATGCTGTGCGCGTTATCAAGGAGCTTGCAAGATCCGGGTCAACCGAGTAGAATATCTCTTCACTGCCGACTTTTCGATATTCGTAGAGAAAAACTACTGAAGAAGAGACAGCCTCCTGCTCTTTCTGATTCATTTCTGCACGTATGCCGCTCCAATTGCCTGTATCCGTGCCGTCATCCTTTCTGTACTCTCCGATTAAATTTCCACCCTGTAATCGTCCTGTCAACGAATAGTCGAAAATTCTAAATGAGATCACTAATGTATCATTAATGAAATGTCCTTCCATAGATAAGCTTCCTGTAACATCTTCTCCTTCTTTCTCAATCGACAGTTCAAAATCTGAATGCAAACTGTCCTGCACAACAGGCTTGCATTTCCATATCCCTGATATCGGATCACTTTGAGAGTGAGTCTTGGTCACAAGAGGCAAAGCATAAAAGAGTGGCCGGGTATCTTTGGATGACCTGGGTGAAGTTGTTAGGATTGTTCCCTGTCTTGATTGTCCTGCATATATGGGAATAGCCTCATCATTTTTATTTGAAACCGGTAATGCAAAGAAAGGAATGCCTTGTATGTTTTCCCACAGATGAAGAGAGTCTATGCCCTCCCGCATGAAGTACTGTTCCCTGTTGTGTTCATTCTTAACAAGGTATACCGGTGCCGGAAGTGAAAGTCTCTGGTCGTCAAGGTCTAACCGGTACATCATCTGATTATAATCGTACAAAGGGGTCTCATTAGTATTTCCGGAAAAACCTGTTGTATATGTACCCTCAAAATAAATAAGTCGTCCTCCCTCCTGATCGAATAATGGGTGCTGCCCGACATTGTAAAAATCATAATTGTCATGCGAAACAATTTTTCTTCCATACACCCATGGGCCTGTCGGAGTGTCACCCTCAAAATACCATACTCCGCCGACGAACTCATACGCGATCATTACCCAGCGTTTCCTGTAATTGTTCCAAAAGACCGACGCAGGATCTACAGAAACATCACTTCCAGTCTCAACATTTTGCAGTTGCCATAGACCTTCACTTTTGCTGATTCTTCCTGATTCGACAAGTTCATTCTGCTGTCTGTGGTTCAGTGGTGCCGAGTTCGATTTCCAGTCGTAAATAAGTCTGTGGGAGACATCCCGATCCAGTGTTGATGCCGCCGTGTCATTTAAAGCAATGGGAGCGAAACAGGTAAAATGTTCATAACTATCAGGATCTGTCAGGTGGCTGATGTCTGCCCGGACGCGTACTATGCCAGTGTGATTAATGATATAGATGTAATCATGTCCTTCGGTGCCGACAAGGCAGGGATGTCCTGAACGATGAGTCATGCCGTACCATGCATCAATGACCTTGATGCGGTCAAAATTTTCTGTCGAATCGTTGAACACCGCAAAGCCTGACTCCCCTGGCTTCCCGTCTTTATTGATCCGCGTGTACGATGCATACAATCGTTCATTCCCCTTCTCATCGGTCAGTGTGGCCAGCCACTGGATCCATACCAGCGTTTGACCGTGAAAAGGACAGATCGGTTTACAGAAACCGTCGTTGCCTATAAAGTAGGTGATATCTATTCCAATACCCGGATCAAGTCCACCCTTCCCCGGCAATTCAGATGTTGCTCCCGACACCGCGCCGTTGAACTCGTACAGACCTTCGGTATCGCCCCAGAACCAGTAAAGTTTTCCCTTGTATAGCGTTTCAATGAAAGTGTCCTGGCCCATAACCTTTCCGTTCAGCGACTGATTTTTGACCGGAACAGTCAACCCGATACGAACACTTTGGCCATAGATGTCCTGGCCGGTGATACGATAAAGCCGTTCAGCGACATTGAGGCGTTTGATCTTTACAATTGCATTTGTACCGGGTATGGTGTTGAGAATAACTCCATCATTGGGACATTGATATCCATGACTGAACACATCAAAGTATACTAATTGATTCATCAGGGTGGGTTCCTCAAAAGCAATGATACCCTTGCTGTCGGTATAGTAGCGAAGACTGCTTAATGTTTTGAGTTCCACCAGAGGCACACCACGTCCTGTTTTCTGATCAATTACCCTTATGGTAAAATACTTCACGCCGTCTTGAGCCAAGAGCGTTTGTACATCAACAGACAGGATGTACAGAAGAAATGCTGTGAATATAAATTTTGTCATATGCTTTCGATTACGAATGTAAATACCAAATAACAAACATGTGTAGCCGCCTGTGCCGCATTTTTAATTAATTTCAAATTTCGTAAAGCCGTTTCATGCGGCATGGCCGGCTAAACAATGATGCGCCCTGTGCTTCTCTGTCGTCCGTGTCTGCATTGTCCACAAGAAAACAGACTGTCATTATTTTTTTAAATACTCATAGTCAAACTTCAAATAGTGTGGCGGGGAAATTTTGTTTACCAAAATAAAACCGTCCCATTTATTTCTGATATTATTTGTCTCGCTAGCATTATCTCCTATTTTTGCTTTATCAAACATCCATGAGTTTCCCGCACACTTCTTTTGATTAACCATATCAATAAAAGTTATTTCGTGACCGCTACTATGCATTATTTTCTCAACAGATAAACTGTCTGTGGGAGTTTTGAAGTCATAAATTGGTCTTTCAGGTTTTGAATTTTCAGATTCTTGTCCTAAAACATAACATCCTTTTCCGCTATAACTTTGAAATGAAATTGTGTAGGATGTATTTATCACAGAACCATCGGCTGCCATGCGGCATTCCCTTTTTGCAATATGTCCGTTTTCAGCCCACACAATAATTTTTTTTCCAGCATATAAATCCGAAAATAAAAATTTCAAATGCTGAGCCATTTTATAATCACGGTATCGGTCCCATAAATCAATAATGTTTTCCATATGACCAATGCAGGGAAATTTATTTGCCATATAAACACTGTCTTTTATTGCCCAATGAATGCAATCAATGCGGTCTTGAATAAAATATTTTGCTGCTGCTAAATCCTGCTTTCTGTCTTTTTGAAATCTGTTTTCATTTTTATTAAGAAAATCATTCAAATCTGAATAGCACAAAAGCCATTTGTCTGTTTGGTTGTAGTATGCATTTTTTTCTTCCTCACTTAATACACTAAATATCGTCCAGCCGCGAACGCCCGCACGAGTAACCACAGAATCCGTTTCCCTGATCTCTTTTGCATAACCTGGATTTACCGGCAAAATCAATTCATATAAAAAGCGGGAAAAAGAATAACTTCCATTGCTTGTAATGAAATCAACTCCGCTTATGATTAAAGGACTTTTTGTTAAGTGCGTTCTTTTAACATAATTAAACAGGGGGACAATTTCTTCTGTATGCCAAAGCGAACTAAGCGAATTATAGATTGATGTTTGAATATCCGAAGTTGTAATTTTTGAATTAGCATAATAAGCATCACCAGCATTGCTTTCAAAAGCAAGTACATCAAATCCTAATGAGTCGTGAAGATACCTTATCATTCTTGATTTTAATAAAGTAAATTCGGAAACACCGTGACTGTTTTCGCCAAGGAAAACAATTTTTTTATCCTTTAAAATGTCTTTTAAAATGGATAGGTCTTGATAGTTACTTGTGTCGGATAATGCAAGTCCGTGCGAATTTGACTTAATCCATTTATCCCATTCAGAATTGTTCTGTCCTGATGCAGTCAATGAGCTAAGCAAAAGCAATAGTCCAAATAAGCGTAGTTTTTCCATCTTATTGTACATTTATTTTCAAGAAGTTAATGTCGTTTTTTAGCATTGGACACAACGACCAGGGCTGGCTATTCGGCGGCGAAACTCATAGCACTTTCTTGTCCACCAGCAACCACGCCTGATTAAACACTTACTTGTCCTCAAATCCCCGCATGCCCCTGATAGCCAGCCGAAGTTAGCACCTGTTTTATTTTTTCTGCTTTTCTTCATATTCCGGAAGTTTCTTTTTGTAGGCTTCCAAATCCCAGGTTGCGTCATAACCTGATAAGTATTCCTGAAGACTGTCCAGACCTACCTCAGCCCTTCTTTTATCGACGTTATCCGGATCAATAAGGGGCAACGGGTAAACAGTACCTGCTAAAGAATCATAGCCTATCTGACTGCCATAAATTTGTTTTTTCCCCTGTCTTATTGCAACTCTGTCTTCCAGAAGTGCCAGATGACGGGCAAATGCATTTTTGTTTTTAACGGCTTCTCTCATCATGGGTAAATATTTCTCCTGTACCGCCAATTCAGAATGTTGTATTACCAGCCATAAAGTAATATTTCCCTGAATTCCGATTTTGTCGGGTCCAAGCCAGCCCATTTCATCCAATATTTTTTTTACATATATTAAATGAACGGAATCTTTTGCGAACATTATTTTTTCAAGAGCATGCACCGAATCGCAATCATAACCTTTCCTTGCTGCAATATCTTCTATTTGAGAACGAATGTTCTGGTCTTGGTCTTCATTATATATTACATCAAGATGTGAGATAATGTCTTCATCCAGATTCTTTTTTATTGCCATTAATTTTTCGGTAAATTCTGACCACCTTTTATCATTATGAAGAGAGATGAGACATGTATCGATCGTCAAATAGTTCAGAAAGTTCAAGTCACAGATATATATATTTTGAATGGCTTTGAAAAGTTGCGGAAACGCAGAATCAGGCTGGTTTACCATTGCCCATAAACGAGCTAAGTCATACCTTTCCTGTAACATTGAGGGATTGTATGTGTCAACAAGAAAGCCAGTGTTTCCAACAGTTTTAAATGCTTCAGAATATATTTGTGCAGCTTTAAGCCAATCCTTATTTTCGATAAATGGTGCTGCTTCTTCCATAATTGAATCATATTTTAGGATCTGTCTGGCCCAAGCTATAGCTGAAAATCACCAGTCCGATAATTATAATAATTAGGAGCTTTTCTCATTATTCGAAATTTATTTAAATTGTTGCTAATGGGTCAATACAATTGTTGTCACCCCCAATACCAATATTCGTGTCATACAAGTATTACTCCTGGCTTTCATGATTCTTATTTTAATTTAAAACCACATATTATAAGCGTTGACATCAAATTTACGAATTATTAATATTAAAATGGTCGGAAAAAGGAAAAATAATGGTGACACACCTTATCAGGAGGATCAAATAATAAAAGCATAGGAAGTCCGCTGGCTTGTGAAAAATAGGGATCGAGCGATTTAGCCTCGGTTTCCCGTTTATCAGCTTCTTCTTTGTTACCCATGAATCTTTCAAAAATGGATATCTTCCCTATGGCATATGCTTTCATCGGGATAACAGGCTCAGGGGTACTGTTCAGGTATTTTTCAACATAGGCTTTTGCAATGGGCAGTTCGGTGCTAGCTATTCTGGTTCTGCATTACTGTGTACATGTGGTACCTGGACAAATCAAGAATCAGAATGTTTTTTGAAGGATCTGCCTTCATGGCTTCATTAAAGTATTTCTCAGCGTTGACAAGATCATCTTTATAGAGGTATGCCTTGCCGACTTCCGTCATGAGCTGCGGATTTTTCTGATCTTTTGCAAGCAGGTCTTCCCAGAATTTAACGAAGTTAGCGTCTTCAGGCGCAAGGGCAGCTTTAGCCATTGCTCCAAATAGCTATCCGCTTCAACAAGTTTTTCAGCATAAAAGGCTGCTTTCAGGCTGTCTCCGCCCATATCCGGAGGAAGCATTCCATACATTTCAACCAGATAGAGCATCGCTTCATGATAATCGGGTTTTAGGGCAAGCACCTTTTCAAACTGAACACAGGCCTCCTGAACAAGACTCTTCACATCCTCCTTTTGCATCTGCATAGCCATAAATGCATTCATGAATTTCGCCATGGCCAGAAAGTAGGAATAAACCACATTTTTGGGTTCACAGGCTGCAGCCTTATTTGCCGCATCCGTTACTTCATCTAAACTGGCTTTGCCGCCACCCACAAACATATATTGTTTTAATCTTCCTAATTCATAATGAGCCATCGCGATTGTTGAATCCTTTGCAAGGATACTTTCAAGTAGTGTTTTGGCTTCATCCACCTGGCCTTTCATTCTAAGGTCAAATGCTTTTTGTACTTCTTTATCTGTTTTTGTTCCACCGGAAGAACAAGCTCCGGTCAACTGGAATGCCATGATCATCATAAGGATGAGCATAGAAGAAATTAAGTTTTTCATCTGTATATAATTTAAGTAAGTGTTTAAAAATCAATAAAATTAATTATAAGTTAAGAAAGTAAATTTTCATCTACGTGCTCCGGCCAGGAAAAACTGACGTGGCAACAACAGTGGGTGCTTAACTTAGTTTGATGTCAATTTCATAGTCGGGATAACTTTTTTGTTTGCCCAGTAAAAAAACGACCTTTTATATTGATTGATCTATACAGCAACACCTAACTCATTTAATTTCCTGATGTAATTGTTGATCAGTTTTTCTTTATGTCTGGGATTCTCAATAAGACCTGGCTCTTTGTACCGTTCTTTGTTCTTGAGAACAAAATAGGTTGCAATCAAGATTTTGTGACCTACAGCAAATAGCGCTTTCTTTTTGCCCCTTCGAGCCGCAATACTGTAATACTTTCGTTTAAGGAACCCATCTTTTTTGCGTGTTGCTCCCCATGCGCACTCTGTCAGCGTTGTCCTGAGATGTTTGTTCCCTTTGATGGTTTTTGAACTTTTTTTTTACCTGCGCTTTCATTATTGCCCGGGCTCATTCCTCCCAAACTACTCAAGTGATTTTCGTCAGGAAAACGGCTCATGTCCGTCCCTGTTTCACTGATGATGGCAATAGCGCTATCACGCCCAACCCCGTCAATGGTACTCAACAACTCTATTTCTACAGAATACTTATCCGCCATTTGATCAATCTGCTTATCCAAATCGGCAATTAACAGCTCCTTGTCCCGGATGCTTTGCCTGATTATTTTCAGCATAAACCGGTGATGATCGGTCAAATTACCTTCCAGTGCTTTCAATATTTCCTGTCTGCTTGCCTTGGTCTTACGGTGTATAAACCGGAGGAGATTTTCGGCTTTGGTCTCTCCGTTTATCAAAGCATCGATGACCTTCTGCCCGCTTACACTATCAGCCTTCATCACCGTACTGAGCTTGATGTTGGCATCTTCCAGTATCTTGTAAATCCGGTTGTTTTCCGAACTTACCTGTTGCACCTGCTTTTTCTTGTATCGGACTATATCACGAAGGTCTCTTATCTCCTTGGGTGGGATAAAGCTTCCTTTCAATAATCCGCCTAACAACAATTTACTTAACCATGCGCTGTCTTTCTTGTCGGTCTTATGCCCCGGTATGTTTTTTACATGACGGGCGTTGACCAGAATAACCTCAAAGTATTCTTCCAGAATGTTGTAAACAGGTTTCCAGTAAATACCCGTGCTTTCCATTGCAATATGGGTTACCCCACGTTTCTGGCACCACTCTCTCAACTCTTTCAAAGAACTTGTGTAGGCTTCAAATGAACGTGTCTCAAACTCAGCATCGCTCTTCCTTACGGTGGCAACTATCACTGCTTGATGAACATCCAACCCGCATCCTACATTTACTATTTGCGGGAATTTTACTTGTTGTTTTTCCATATTTCTGAAATTTGATTCGAAGTCAAATTTCAGAAATATATTCATTTACAGTGGGTATGATTTTATTCTTATGGATATTTCATAGTCATAAAATTTAAATTCGACATTAAATTAGCTATCAATGGCCAAAATTAAGATCACATCCATTTTAACCTTTGAATTACACTTGTAAAATGGTTGTAAAGTATTTTACAAGGCAATAATTAACCCGGAAGGGTCATTAGGAGGAACGAACTAATGACCAGAGCCATTGTCTGTGGGAAGTATCTGTGTTAAAATACAAAAAAAAGAAACCGCCATATTCCGGCGGCTTCTTTGAATTAAAATTAGTTAAAGCTGTTAAAGAATAATTACGGCACCTGAGAACCGGTTCCAAGGTTCGGGAGCCATTTATCGTTTTTGTCTTTATTATTGGTTTGCCTGTCGAAATTAAAGTCTGAAGGCAGATAACCCGTTTTACCCAGTTGTGTTGATATTCCCCAGACAGCAGTTTTGTCGGTAATATTGGTGTTCCCGTCAGCATTGCCATCGCCGCTGCGCATGCCCCACTTGCCGGGTGAAAGCTCTTTATGTCCTCCCGCACCTCCGTAAACCTGGGCTGCACCAGTGGTGTAATCATAGGTATATGCACCTGAGCCATACGACATGACGTTGGCATTCATGATGCCCTGGTGGTTGCGGTTATAAACAACTACAAACAGGTTGTTCAGGATCGGATTGGAAAATTGAAGGTTGGAAGCGCCATCCAATGCTACAATGTTCCCGTTGTTCAGGATGAATGCCGGGAACTTTGCAACTGTTGTTGCCGGCGTTGCACTTGCAGCATTTACTGCATCCCTTAATTCGATCAGAATCCAGTCGACGATATTCACATTCGGAATGGCGCCCACGCTGCCAGCACCGGTATAATACCAGTCAGGCGAAAGGTTGCCGAAATAAGGCAAAGCAGGATTGAACGGATGGCTTGTCGGAAGGATAGCGTTCAGTGTGGTATTCAGGTTAGTCCCGTTGAATGGTCCTTCTAAGTAAGCCTTCAATGCGAGTGAACGGCCTGTCCAGAAGATACGGTTGTTGGGATCGAATTCAAAAGCTGACCCCGCAAACCCACCGGAAGCTGTGACGAAATAAACCATGCCCTGGTTGGCGGATTTATAAACGTTATAAGTGCCTCCCCATGTGTTAGGAGGAAAGACGGCATTCTCGACATAGAAGGTCTGGTTGTTCTCGATGGACATCAGTCTACCTGCAGCCTGCCCGAGACGGAACGTGCAGTAGTTGAAAGGCTTCAGGACATCAACCAGCGATCCGTTCTTGATATTGACCCCGCTGGTGTTCATATATTCAAAAACGCCATAAACTGCACCGATTGTTCCACCGGTTTCAACATTAAGAGCATAGTAGCCGGTATTACGGGTTATTGTAGCTGCTCCGGCAGCTGATCCTGTCATATCAAGGAATCCTCCATTGTTAATGGTAAGTGATTTCCCATTCTCGATGGCCAGTGTACCATAATCTCCGATGGCCAGCTTACCGCCTGAATTAACGACAATGTTGTTCATACAGGTAGTCACATAATTATCGACCAGGAAGGTACCTTCCTCCACGGTAGTTGTTCCATTCACTTTCACCAGAGCGCTGGTATAAACCATATTGGATTTAGAATCTGTAACAGGGAATTCAGGCCTGTCTGATTTCTGTGCTGAAAATGTTTCTGTTCCAATAAGAGACATATCGTCTTCATTGCCTTGCTTTGTATTTGTTAAGGTTTCGAAATAGAAATCCTTGTCACCTCCCGATTTATTGATCAGCAGGTTAAACAGATTGGAGTTATTGAAAACACCAAGCATTGCGTCGGTTCCGCCGTACATTTCCAAAGTGCCGCCGGTTGGGGTAAAGTTCACGTGAGAGGTATAGAAATCCCGGTTTGTCTTTATCGTACCTCCGGTTATGTTCTCAGTTACAGGTTCAGCATTGTCCATGTAAATGCCATTGTTGTTAAAATCAAGCGTGCCATTGCTCATGGTAATGTTACATGGCGCATTGTAACCCCAGAAGCTGCCTGTACTGCCGCCGTTAATTGTAACGTATCCGCCCTGAATATTTAATGTTGCATTCAGGTCGGGCCAGTTAGCTGCATCCTGGTTAAGGGTAACAGAGCCATTGTAAATATCAATGGTACCATAAACACCATTGTTGGTGATATCGGTGCAGGTGAAACTTCCATTGGTAACCGCAAGATAACCTCCCATAGTAAAGTTGGTTACATTTACATTTGGTGCACCCGTTGTCATTCCCAATATTCCGGTTGCTAAAAGCAGATTATTGACATTGAGTGAAGGTCCATTAACTATATTTTCATCGTTGGCAAGGAAGTTATTGCTTACAGTGATCGCCCCGTCAAAAAACAAATTACCACCGCCGCTTTTAGCATTCTCAAGGTTATAAAAGGTTTCATTACCGTTTATATACTGATTGCCGAATGGAACTGCTCCAACACCATTGAAAAATACAGTTCCGGTGCCTTCGTTAAAAGCAGTTGGTCCTCCTGTATTGGTCCAGTTTCCGCCGACATACATATTGTATTGCACAGAAGAAGAACTCATTGTATTTAACGGACCAGAAACAATATTGACATGTCTCTTAACAGTGATATCCGACCAGAGTTCAATCATGCTTCCCCGGCTGATTGTAAGATCGTTAAACCAGTTGCCATTGCTGCAAAGGATATAACAGTTTGGATCACTTCCGGTAAATTCAGTTACACCTCCTGTCGGCTTATAAACATTCGCATCGGTGGCATAGAAGGTAAATCCGCAACGTACAATTCCTCCGGTAATATTATTAACAGAAGAAGCACTGAATCGCATACTGTTATGACTTATTTCAAACAGCCCGGAAGAAAGATTGATTGTTCCATTCAGATATTGCCATGCATCGGCAGCGTAATAGGGCTTGTCGGCAATGAAGGAACCGGTTGTAATATTCAAAAGTCCAGTACTGGCAATGGTCAGACCTCCGTGCAACAATACATTGCCGCTCAAAACGTCCCACAATCCATTGATGGTGAGATCAGGTTCAATGACAAGGGAACCTCCTTTGGCACCAGGCATAGGTGGCAATAATTCATTGCCGGCGTTTGTAACTTGCTGATTACTTCCTTTGTCAGCATAATCAAGGTGGATTGCACTGGTGGCATTGTCAGTAACAATTCCATGAACAATTGCAGATGAACCTTGCATTTGAATAGAATTACCCGCATGAATGTTGAAATAGCCGGAAAGTTCTACAGGGCTTGCATAAGCGAAAAGAAGCATAGTCCCTCCGGATTTATTGATGTCAACATTACCAAAAACTGAACCGGGACCATCCACTTCAATACCAGTTATATTAGTACCGGTAAAATAAATTGTATTTCCGATTGAACTGTTAATGGATGCTCCTGCCTGCGACCAAATCCATGAAGCCGGATAAATTTCACCTGCCGTAAGAACACTGCTCGAACCATTAAAGAATGTGAGGTTATCGTAAGAACCCATTCCCGAAAATAATTTATCGGCAGCATTAGTCATTACAAGCGATCCATAAACGTTGCAAAAATTGACGACTGTGGCATGAAAGCCATTAAGAACAAACGATCCGGCATTTATTGAAAGATCATTTGTAATCAGAAAATTAGAACCAAGAGAAACAGAGTTGGCTTTTCCGCCTTCAATATAAGTTTTATCCTTCCTTTCATCAGATGCTGAGATATTGGGTTTGCTCTCTAATCCATCTGTCGATGTTTTATTAATAATGACATTATAAACTGTACATCCATTCGACTGACTAATTGTGGCATCAGAAGGACCATAAAATTCAAAGGTGCCTGCAAGGGGTGTAAAACCTGCCCTGTTGCCGTAAAATCCTGCGGCAGTCCTGATAATTCCACCGGTAATATTCTCTGTAAGGGTAAACGATGTGTTAGGTATGCCTATTCCGCAGGTTTTGAAATCAAGAACACCGCCGCTCATTTCTATAACTGCATTGCCTGCCCATGCCCAATCGCTGACGGTACCTGATATATTCATAGTACCGTCGGTAATATAGATTTCACCGTTTAAGTCAACCCAGCCGTTATTTGTCAAATTTATAACCCCTCCTGCAGTATTAACATTATACTTTCCGTATAATCCGGCTTCAACAAGATCCGCAACTGTAATCATTCCGCCACCGTTGCTCACGAGTGTACCTCCCTGGTCGAGACTGGCTGCCGTAACTGCGCCGGAGCCATTGGATGTGAATTTCGAAACCGGATCATTGATGTTTAAAATGCCGTTGATAATCATTGTTTGATAAGCCCAGCATAAATAATGGAGCTCAAGGTTACTCTGGATGGTCGTGTTACCGTTAAAACGGAGATATTGCCCAGTGTTATCCTGGATAATATTGTTGAACGTATTGGTCCCATTAACATCCTGTGCGCTTCCTGCGCTATGGAATGTAACGGTACCGGTGCCGGGAGTGTAGCCTGATGCTCCAACAGTATTATTCCAGTTCCCGCCCAGAGTTATATTAACAGTCCCTGAATTGAAATTACCCTGATCAATAGTAAGGTTACCGTTAACCGTCAGGTTCCCGTTTGCGACGCTTGTGCTTGAAGATGAGCTGAAAACAACATTATTGAAGATACCCGAACCGGAGCTGTAGTTATTGATGGTTTGGGATGTACCGTCGAAAATACAAGAGCCGGTATTGCCAAGCTGGGTAAAATCGAATGTCCCATAATAATTTAAATTCCCCTTCATAACAATGTTGTAACTTGAAAAACTCTGGATAATCGCTCCTGAATTGATAAAGGTCAAACCGTTTATCACAGCGTTTTGCGAACTGAGATTACTGAATTTTGCGGCAGCCCCTCCCGATTTATAATCCGGAGAATATAGAAGCTGCTGTGCTGCTGTAGCATCGTATCCAGCAATCGGTGGTTCCTTCAAAATCAACAAATCCCTGTGCAGGGTTGACATTTGAACCGCTTTCATAATTCCAGTTTCCGTAAACGTTAATATATGCACTATATGCAGTTCCGTTCCATTGTGAACCTGAATTCCATACAACATTACTCATTGCATTGATAGTAGCATTGTCCTGCAGTGTGCCAAGTGTTCCGTTAATATTCATTACTCCATTAACTGTAAGAGCCTGGTCATAAATATTTAATGTGGCTCCGCTTCCAAGGGTAAGGTCAAGGCAGGCTTCATCATAAAAATCAATGAGGACAGGCTGATTTCCGACATTGGGTATTTCGACGGGCTCATCTGCGGTCGGTATATGGTTCAGCGACCAGTTGTTGTCATTGTGCCAGTAAGAATTGAAGGAACCATCCCAGACATTGGTTGTTGGTGCCGTAACATTGATCGTATAGTCTTCCACTTCACCATATGTGGTGGATCCGCAAGGCAAAACCGATCCGCTCCAGCTGATCCGGATCCTCATGGTTTTGGCTCCCTGGGTAGTTCCTGCAGGGGGATCAATGGTTGCCGAATAAGGTCCGTTACCTGGTGTTCCTGTAACTGAAACAGCCTCACCTGCATCGGTGAAAACTCCATTGTTATTCCAGTCGACCCAAACACCGCACTGGTCAGAACTATATGGACTACCGTTGGTAACGATTAAATTTGCCCAGGCGTTCACAGGAACATCTGTAGAAAGATTGGTATAATTCATATATCCTTCGCAGGCCGAGTTGTTGTTGATCGAACCGATGGAAACATTCGAAATATACTCATCGCAACCACCGGTTGCAACGCAATTATCGCCGAACTGTATAGGCGATACATAGGTCAGTGCTCTTCCTGAGCGGTTGTCTGTCCAGCAGGGATAAACCCAGCCGTCACGGGCTGAAATCCCGAGATAATCGCCCATATAACCGAAAGCAAGTCCGGCAATCGGCGCTGGAGTGAAGGAAACATCACCTACCCTGAAATCGCTCCATGTGGCTCCTCCGTCTTCACTGTAAGCGCACCAGACTTCACAGGCCGTGCTTGTACTTCCAAGGTTCCGGTCGTCATAGAATATGCAGTAAAGTTTTCCGGTTACAGGGTCGCAGGTTATCCAGGGGAAATACGAAGCGTAATCTGCGGCATTGGTTCCCTGGTTCACCCTCACCGGCGTGCCCCAGGTGGTTCCTCCATCGGCGGATCTCATGCAATACACACTGACATTGGTTCCTGTATTGGTTCCGGGAACTCCGACATTCGGCCACACTACATAAATATATCCGTTATATGCACCACCGCTTACATCCACAGCCATGGACGGAAATGAGAAAACGCGCATGTTTTTTCCTGTAACGTTGGTGGTTGCTGTGCTGGGTTTAGCCCTGATTCCTTTAATATTATTGTGAATCCGTGTTGCTGCACCGAACCAAGACCACCGTTGGTGGATTTCGCAAAGCCGAGGGCATTTTCGTAATAGTTTGTAGGCCCCCAGGTATCGTAGACTGCCCATACTGCATAAACCTGCCCTGAATGGGCCAGTCTGGACATTAACGCCCTGGTTGTGGCTGCCTGCAGCTATGGCATTGCTGATATTGAGGGTGATGACCATGTTGCTCCGCTGTTTGTGCTGCGACATAATTCGATATCAGTATCATTGGCATGCCCGGCCTCAAA
>CAVPSZ010000044.1:0-177332 GCA_963708435.1 uncultured Bacteroidales bacterium | reverse complement strand
GTTATTGATTTTTAAAGAATTAAGTAATATAAAATGCCGATAAAGAAATTAGACAGCATATTCAAGCCAAAAAGAATTGCATTAATTGGGGTTTCAAATGAGCCGAAAAGTGTTGGCGGAATTACTTTGAAAAACCTGATTTCCGGCGGATACAATGGTGTCGTTTACCCTGTCAATCCCAAACGCGAAGCGGTTTTTGGAATTCCTTGTTATCCCGATATAAAAAGTTTGCCCAAAACTCCCGACCTTGTTGTCATTATGACTTCTGCCAAATTTGTCCCTCAGATCATCGATGAATGCGGTGCAGCGGGTGTTCATGGTGTTATCATTATGTCAGCAGGGTTTAAAGAAGCAGGCCCCGAAGGGAAAATACTTGAAGACCAGGTTATGCAAAAAGTGAAAAGTTATCACGATATGCGTGTTATTGGTCCCAATTGTCTTGGGTATTTTGGTGCCGGGATTGAGCATGAATGTGAGCTTTGCGACAACTTTGCCCAAAAAAGGACATGTGGCTTTTATTTCTCAGTCAGGTGCGTTGTGCACTTCTGTGCTGGATTGGGCTCAGGAAGCTAATTTGGGATTCTCTTATTTTGTATCCATTGGTAACTCGATGGATGTGAACTTCGGTGACCTGATCGATTATTTCGGTCAGGATCCGAGTACCAAATCCATTGTTTTGTATGTGGAATCAATCACCAACGCCAGGGCTTTTATGTCAGCTGCGCGTGGATTTGCGCGTAAGAAGCCGATCATTGTTTATAAGTCGGGCCGTTTTCCTGAATCGGCAAAAGCTGCAGCTTCGCACACAGGAGCTATGGCTTCGGAAGATGATATTTATGATGCGGTTTTCAGACGAGCAGGAATAGCCAGGGTTTACGACATCGGTAATATTTTCGATTTTACTGACCTGATCGGCCGAAAACGGGCTCCCAGGGGACATGGCCTGGCAATTGTTACCAATGCCGGGGGACCGGGTGTAATGGCTACCGATACTTTGATCTCCTTAGGCGGACAATTGGTCGATCTAACTGATGATACGATACAAAAACTGAATGATTATTTACCTCCTTTCTGGTCGCATGGAAACCCGGTGGATGTTCTCGGAGATGCCACTCCGGAGCGTTTTGCAAAAGCCACTGAAATGGTTTTAAATGATGAGAATGTAGATGCTGTGCTTGTGATCCTTACCCCTCAGGCGATGACAGCTCCGACCGAAACTGCAAAAGCAATCACTGTTTTAGCTGATAATACTTCCAAGCCCATTATGGCTGCCTGGATGGGAGGAGCAAGCATGCATGAAGGAATCGCCTATTTTAATAAATCCGGAATCTCAGTATTTGAAACACCTGAACAAGCCATCAGGGCATTTATGACTTTGTCGCTTTATTCTAAAAATCTTGATTTATTGTTCGAAACCCCAAGGGAAGTCCCGGTAAACTTTAAATACGACCGGGATGAACTCAGAAAGAAATACATTAAGGAAATTTTCCCGAAAGGAAAAATTTTATCGGAGGATGATTCCAAAATGCTTATCAATGATTACGATATTCAAACTACGCATCCTGAACTTGCAAAAACTGAAGATGAAGCTGTAAAAATTGCCGAAAAGAAGAATTATCCTGTTGTTTTAAAAATACATTCTCCAGATATTATTCATAAGACCGATGTGGGAGGTGTGGCATTGAACATTGAAAATGAAGAAATGCTCAGAGCGACCTTCAGGAATATGATGAAAACGGTTGCTCAAAATGTACCCGAAGCAAAGTTAGAGGGTATTACTGTACAGAAGATGATCAGGTCGAAAGATTCAGTTGAGTTGATTCTTGGCATTAAAAAAGATCCTATCTTTGGTACTGTTATGCTTGTAGGGATGGGCGGTATAACTGCCGAATTATTTAATGATAACCGGCTCGAATTTCCTCCTCTGAATGAAAAGCTTGCCATGCAGATGCTTAAATCACTGACGATTTATCCCTTGCTGACAGGTTTTCAGGGGAAGCAAAAGTTTGAATATTGAAAAGCTTGTTGAAGTACTTATCCGATTATCCTATCTGGCTGCTGACTATCCTGAAATTGAGGAATTAGATATTAATCCTTTGATTGTTACTCCCGAAAATGTTATTGCACTTGATGCAACTATTGTGGTAGATGAAAAACTGCTTGGAAAAGATCATCGTGATTATGATCACCTGATTTTAAGACCTTATCCGAAAGGTGGATTCGTCCTGCTACCCTTAGCGACGGTAATGAAGTTTTACTGCGACCCATCAAACCCGAAGATGAACCATTGTGGCTTGAAATGCTTGGCAGTTGTTCAAAACAATCAATTTACTCAAGGTTCAGGTATGACTTTTTTTTTGATGCTCATGAAATTGCTACCCAGTTTTGTTTTATCGATTACGACCGTGAAATGGCGATAGTGGCTGAGGTTGAAGTCGAAGGGAAGAAAAACTGGTGGAGTTGGTCGGCTTATTGGCGACCCGGATGTGGAGGTCTCGGAATATGCCGTTCTGGTGACTGATGCCTGGCAGCATAAAGACCTGGGACAAATTCTTACCAATTATTGCCTCGAAATCGCCAGAAATTCTGGAATTAAAAGTATAGCTGCTGAAACAACAAAAGATAATAAGTCAATGATTGCCGTGTTTAAAAAACTCGGCTTTAAAGTGAATTTTAATGACGATACCACCGTTTCCGTTTCGAAGGATTTAACGGTACTGAGTTAAGCAAATTTAAATGCAATCTCCTTTTTTTCTGAATGGGCTATTGATTCTTCTCTATCCATATATGCCGGTCAATGATCTTACAAATGCCTATAAATATTTCATCGATCCCACCGATGCCATGCAGGGATTGAAATTTCTTTTTCTTTTTATAGAACTCAATTAACGGTTGGGTTTGGTTATTGTAAATCTGGATACGATTTTCGATTACCTCTTTGGTGTCGTCTTTTCTTCCTTCAATTTCGGCACGTTTTATCAGTCTTTTCAAAATCTCATCATCACCAACTTCCAGAGCCAGCACCAGGGATACTGATTCTTTTTTCTTTGCAAGCATCGCGTCGAGGTCATGAGCCTGCTGGATCGTTCGCGGGAAACCATCAAATACAAAACCACGCGCTTTTGAGTGCTGTTGCAAAGCATCTTCCAGTATTTCGATCAACAAGGCATCCGGCACAAGTTCACCTTTTTCGATAATGGACTGTACTTTTAATCCAAGCTGTGTTTTTTCACGAATGTTTTTTCTGAAAATATCTCCCGTCGAAATATGAACCAGGTTGTACTTTTCAGCAATCTTTACAGATTGGGTTCCTTTTCCTGAACCAGGAGGACCAAATAAAATAAAATTGAACATATTCGTAATATTAAAAGGTTAGTAATATACTATCGCTGCAAATATAAGGCAAATGACCAATAATTTTTATAATTAATTTTGCCGGAAATATTTATTAAAATTGAGTACACAACAGTCTCAGGATTCTTTGATTCAGTGTCCGCTATCCGATTCCGCCATTTATTCAGCATGATAGTGGGTATATAAAGCCTGATACTGTTTTTTTTCCGCTCGACAGCTCAAAAGTTTTTTTTCAAACCTATTTCGGAAATTCAATGGACTCAGAAAAAGACCTTCTTTCCGGGAAACCTTTATACAGAAAGTCTATTTTCAGGTCACATGAACTGGTTCCAAAAAATCATTTGGCGATTGAAAGAAATATCATAGGGCGAGATTGGATTACTTTTCATCTGGTCATTTGCCTGTTATTGTTTGCAGGAGTTCAAATGCTACTATGGCAAAAGATTTCAGCAAATTATTAAAGCCTTTGGAGGAGTGAGATATACCAGCATATTAAGCAAAGAAGGTAATTTGTTCAGGGAACGGATTTCAATTCCATTGTTTATTATTTACCTCTGTCATTTTCACTTTTAATTTACCTGATCATTGCCGGTGATTCTGAGCCGACTTTTATGAATCTTGCGGGCTTAAATTTTTTTCCCTTATAGTCATTTCGGTTTTGCTTACATGGTTTATTAAAAATTTGGCTTTAAATTTCATAGGAGTATTGTTTAAAAACCAATTGATTTTATCTGACTATATGCAAATTAATTTTATTTTTAACATGGTAACCGGATTAATTTTATTGCCATTTATTATTTTTTCTGTTTACTGTCATTTGAGTTATCTGGTATATGCAGGAGTTGTTGTTTGGCTATTGATTTATTTCTATCGGTTTGTAAGGGAGTTATTTACCGGATTCTCTTATGCAAATTTTTCGTTGTTTTCAAGAATTTTATATCTTTGCACCTTCGAAATAATTCCGTTTTTAGTTGTTACTAAATTAATAATGAGTTATTTAAATTAATTATTTAACAATAATAAAAACAAGATTTCGGGATTTTATTTAATAAAAGGGAGAAATAGAAGTTGAAAGTTAAACGAATTCTTGTATCTCAACCTCAGCCGGTAGATTTTGAGAAATCACCTTATGGAGAACTCACTCAAAAGCACAAAGTCAATATTGAGTTCAGGAAGTTTATTGCGATTGAAGGAATTACGGCCAGTGATTTCCGAAAGGATAAAGTCTATATCCAGGATCATACAGCTGTAATTTTTACCAGCCGGAATGCAGTTGATCATTTTTTCCGTATTGCGAAAGAAATGAGGGTTGAAATACCTGATACGATGAAATATTTTTGTATTTCGGAAGCTTCAGCCTTTTATCTTCAGAAATATGTTCAATACAGGAAACGAAAAATTTTCAGTGGTAAACAAACTTTCGAGGACCTGATGGAGATCATCAATAAGCATAAGGAAGAAAAGTTTTTGATGCCCTGCTCCGATATTCACAAGGCCAATCTTACAAAGATTCTCGATGAAAATGAAATTAATTATTCCAAAGCTATAATTTATAAAACACTCGCAAGTGATCTTTCGGATATTGACATTAGCAGTTATGATTTGCTGGTATTTTTTAGTCCGGCAGGGGTTAAATCTCTGTTTAAGAATTTTCCCGATTTTAAACAAAATTCAACCTTAATTGGTGCTTTTGGCCCATACCACCATCAGTGCAGTTAAAGAAAGCGGACTGAAATTTGATATAGCCGCTCCGACCAAAACAGCTTTATCGATGACCGATGCCATCGATCAGTATCTCCATTTCGATCAATAAGAAATAGAAATCCATTTTCGTCTCAAACTATGATCCCAATAAGGGGATAGTCGATGCAAACCTTTAAGAAACAGGAACGGTTATCCGGTCAAAAAATAATCGATACTTTATTTTCAGAAGGAAAAAGTTTTGTGGTTAGTCCTTTCAGGGTAGTTTGGCTTGAATATGAACTTGCAGGACAATCCCCGGCGCAGGTACTGATATCGGTTTCAAAAAAAAGGATTAAAAAAGCTGTCGACAGAAACCTGGTAAAACGACGCATCAGGGAAGCATACCGGAAAAACAAAGATGAGTTTTACGAATTTCTTAATCGGAATGAGGTAAAATGTGCTTTTGCATTGCTATACAATTCAGATCTGATAGCTGACTACAAAGAAATTGAAGAGAAAATAAATTTACTTTTACAGCGTTTTCAAACTGAATATGAAAAAAGCATTAAGTAAATTTTTTATTTCTTTCATCAGGTTGTATCAGGGAGCTATTTCCCCTTATTTTTTACCATCCTGCAGGTATACACCCACATGTTCTGCCTATGGTATTGAAGCCATTCAAAGACATGGACCCTTTAGAGGAAGCTGGTTTGCCTTCAAACGAATTTTATCATGTCACCCCTGGGGTGGGAGTGGTTATGATCCGGTACCTGAACCCCATAAAACTAAATGAATTTAAACCATAAATTTTCTTAATCATGAACAGATTTTCAAAAATAATTTTTGTTGGGATCTTTGTATATTTCTTTGCATTGGTTCCACTTCAAGCTGTTAGCCAAACCAGCAATAATTTCGAAATTGCCAAAAATCTCGATATCTATGCTACCCTCTTCAGGGAATTAAATAAAAACTATGTCGACGAGATTTCTCCCGGCGATTTGATGGAAACCGGTATTGAGGCTATGCTTGAATCTCTGGATCCATATACGGTTTATATTCCTGAATCTGAAGTTGAGGATTATAAGTTTATTACCACCGGGCAGTATGGAGGAGTAGGAGCATTGATTCAGCAACAGGGAGAACACGTCGTCGTTGCTGAACCTTATGAGGGAAATCCTGCACAGAAGGCCGGGATTAAAGCCGGAGATATCATTCTTGAAGTAGACGGTCAATCGGTGAAAGGAAAATCAACCTCCGATGTCAGTGCTATTTTAAAAGGCCAGCCCGGTACTTTTGTTAAAGTTCTGTTCCAGCGCGAAGGTGTTGCTGAACCTATTGAAAAAAATCTTGAAAGGGAATATGTAAAAATAGAAAATATTCCTTATTACGGTATGATCTCAGAGGGTGTTGGTTATATCCGGTTGCTTGGCTTTACCCAGGAAGCAGGCAAAGAGGTAAAAGATGCTTTTACAGATTTGAAAACCAATAACCCCCTGATGGATTAGTGCTTGACCTGCGCGGAAATGGTGGCGGCCTGCTTCAGGAAGCAGTTTCTATCACCAATATTTTTGTGGATAAAGGTAACATGGTTGTAAGCACAAAAGGAAAACTTCCGAATAAAAATTATACCTATAACACAACCAACTTAGCCATTGATAAAGATATTCCGCTGGTTGTCCTTGTCGATAATTCCAGTGCTTCCGCTTCCGAGATTGTGGCTGGAGCAATACAGGATCTCGACAGAGGAGTGATCGTCGGTCAGCGAACTTATGGGAAAGGACTGGTTCAAAATGTAATTCCACTTTCCTATAATGCTCAGGCGAAAATTACAGTGGCAAAATATTATATTCCAAGTGGCCGGTGCATTCAGGCTATTGATTATTCAAAGAAGAATGTGAATGGTGATTCAGAAAAAATTCCTGATTCACTGATTACTGCATATAAAACAAAGAATGGCCGAACGGTTTATGATGGTCTTGGAATTGATCCTGATGTTAAAACAGAACAGGCAAACCTGAGCCCGTTAAGTACCTCACTGCTGATGAAATATTTGTTTTTTAATTATGCCACTAAGTTCGAGAGAGAGCATCCGGCAATTCCGTCAGCACAAGAATTTCAGGTTACAGATGAAATCTACAACGATTTTATTGCTTACCTTGCTGATAAGGACTATGATTATACTACAAAGTGCGAAGAAACCCTTGATAAGCTCAAGCAGCATGCACAGGATGAAAAGTATTTTGATGCCATACAGGCGAGTTATGATCAGCTGGCTGCAACATTGAAAGAGAATAAAGATCATGATCTTTCAAAGCATAAAGATGAAATTAAAAAAATATTGAAACTCGAAATCGTTTCGAGATATTATTACCAGAAAGGTCAGATCATTGCCTCACTTGCTGAGGATACTGATATTGCAAAAGCCATCCAGATTCTCGATGAAAAGGATTCATACCTTGCCATTCTTGACGGCTCTAAAGAGCAGTCAGGTGTCAAGAAATAAATAATTATCAACCTTCCTCATTTGATAATGCAATGCTGAAAAAGATCAAGGTAAACCACTCCGCACTTTATTTCACCGGGTTGGTTATCACGATCATCAGTTTGCCTTTATCGCAATTTGCTCTAAGTGTTGGCCAGTTTGTGCTGGTTGGCAACTGGCTTTTGGAAATGAATTTCAAAAGTAAAATAAAATCATTCCTTTCAAATAAAGCTGCTATTATTCTTGTCTCTTTATTTCTCCTGCATGTCGCAGGCTTGATTTATACAACTGATTTCAATTATGCATTAAAAGATTTGCGCATAAAATTACCTTTGCTTGCCTTACCCATAATTTTTGCAACCACCCAACCCCTTGACTCCCAAAAAATTCGATCTTTTAGTATGGCTTTTCATCGGAGCATGTTTGGCCGCAACCTTTATTGGGTTTGGAATATTAATGTTTAAAGATATCAGTGATATCCGTGAAATTTCACCTTTTATCTCTCATATCAGGTTAAGCCTTAACATTTGCCTTGCCATTTTCTTTTCGGGATATTTTCTTTTCAGCAAATTTAAGGATCAGCTTAAATTTCAGATTTTGCTTGGCCTGTGTATTTTGTGGCTCATCGCCTTTTTAATTTTCAGCGAGTCGGCTACTGGTTTCTATGTCTTGTTCGGAGCATTGTTTTGTCTTGTCATTTGGGGATTCACCCGTATTCAAAAAACAAGATTGAAACGCCTTGTGATCATCCTTGCCCTCCTGATTCCGGTTGTATTAGGTATCGTACCTTTATTTTACTGCAAAGGCATATCTCAGCCCCCACAGAAATGACCTGAAAAATCTTGAAAACTATTCCATTCAGGGTAATGCCTATTCACATGACACATCCAAATTTACAGTTGAAAATGGAAGCTTTATAGGCCTATATGTTTGCGATAAGGAATTGCGTGAAAGCTGGAATAACAGGAGTAAATTGGATTACGATGGCAAGGATGAAAAAGGGCAGGAATTGAAAATGACCCTCATCCGTTACCTTAATTCCAAAGGTTTAAGAAAAGATGCTGAAGGGATGGATCAATTGGATGAAAAGGATATCCGGAATGTTGAACAGGGAATTGCCAATCAATATTATGCAAAGAAGTTTAACCTGAATTCAAGAATTTATAAATTCTTATGGGAATATCAGGTCGATGAAAAGAGGTGCTGGCCCCGGTGGACTTTCATTTGTTCAACGTCTTGAATACTGGAAAGCAGCAACCGGAATCATCAGTGAAAATTTCTGGTTTGGAGTAGGAACCGGTGATATGGATGAGGCCTTCAGGATTCAGTACGAAAAGATGAAAACCCAACTTCCACCTGAGTTAAGGCACCGTTCGCATAATCAGTTCCTGGCGATATTTACAGCTTTTGGAGTTTTTGGGTTTCTTTGGTTTATCTTTACTCTGATTTATCCACCCATTCAATTAAAAGCATTCAGGAATTTCAGGTATTTTGTTTTTTTTGCAATCATCAGCCTTTCGATGTTGTTTGAGGATACTCTTGAAACCCAGATGGGCGCTACACTGTTTGCATTCTTTAATTCATTTCTGCTGTTTGTGCAAAAAGATGATCCCCCGGAAAGCAATCTCTGAGAAAGTTGTATATTCGCCTTCCGAAATTTAGTGTATGAATAAAATTGATTTTACCATTTCTTATAAGGAATATTCAAGCATAGAAGAGCTAAATCCTGATGATCGTTCTTTGCTTGAGCATGCCCGAAAAGCAATAAAATCAGCCTATGCTCCTTATTCAACCTATCATGTCGGAGCTGCCGTTTTGTTAGACAACGGCCAGATCGTTACCGGGAATAACCAGGAAAATGTTGCTTATCCTTCGGGCATCTGTGCCGAAAGGGTAGCCTTGTTTTATGCCTCATCTCAGTTTCCTGAGGTGCCGGTTAAAGCCATTGCCGTTTCAGCAAAAGCCAAACATTTCAGAATCAAATCTCCCGTCACTCCCTGCGGATCATGCCGCCAGGTAATGGCAGAAACTGAAAACAGGTTTCACCGTGAAATGAGGTTGATCATGCATGGCGAAAACGGTAAGATCATCATTGTGGAAGGCGTAAAAAATATTCTCCCGCTCATGTTTACAGCAGAAGAACTAAAAAATAATCAGAATCCAACCTAATCATGGAACTTATTTCTACTAAAATTTGCAAAACAAGCGACATCGGCGTAAATGATAACCTCTTTGGCGGAACCATGCTTTCGTGGATGGACGAGGCAGGCGCATCTTTTGCATCGGTTAAATGTTGCTCCCCGAATATGATCACACTCAAGGTAAATGAAGTGATTTTCAAGAAACCGGTCAAAGTAAAAGAACATATTAGAATTTATGGCAAAGTTTTGAATATTGGCCACAGTTCTATAAAAGTTTTGGTGGAAGCCAAACGGATCAATTTCAGAAATGATGAAGAAGAAAGTGTTTGCTCTACTGAAATGCTGTTTGTAAAAATTGATGAAAACGGCAAGGCAGCCCTGATTGATGATTGTGTAAAATTTAACGCTTTAAAAAAATAATAACTATGAAAATGATTAAAAATGTTGGTTTTTTGATGCTGATTATTCTATTTGCAGCTATGAAAGGCGATAAGCCGGCCTATATAGTTTACGATACAGATGGCAAACAGGCAAAATATAAAGACATAGTGGACGATGCCCTAAAAGCCGATATTGTGTTTTTTGGTGAGCAGCATAACAATCCCATCAGTCACTGGTTGGAACTTGAGGTAACAAAAGATTTATATGCTGATAAAAAAGGTAACCTGATCCTCGGCGCCGAGATGTTTGAAACCGATAACCAGTTAGTTCTGGATGAATACCTGTCAGGACAGATCGCACAAAAGAATTTTGAAAAGGAAGCTAAATTGTGGGATAACTATCAGACAGATTACAAGCCCCTGGTTGAATTTGCTAAAACTAATAAATTAATTTTTGTAGCAACCAACATCCCCAGGAGGTATGCAAGTGTAGTTAATAAAAAAGGATTTGAAGGACTCGATAGTCTCTATGCCGAGGCCAAAAAATATATTGCGCCCCTGCCAGTAAAGTACGACCCTGAGCTTAAAGGATATAAATCCATGCTGGAAATGATGGAAGGACAAGGGGGAGCAGGAGGGCATGCCACAGAAAATCTTCCAAAAGCACAGGCCATCAAAGATGCCACCATGGCGAATTCCATCTTGAAATACTGGAAACCCGGAACAACTTTTCTCCATTACAATGGCGCATACCATTCCGATAACTATGAAGGAATCATCTGGTACCTGAAACAGGAAAAGCCGGAACTGAAAATCCTGACCATTTCAACTATTGAGCAGGACACAATTGATTCCATGAAGGCTGAATCGCTGAAGCTGGCCGACTATATCATTTGCGTTCCGACAGAAATGACGAAAACCTACTAAATAGTTCGAGGTTCGAAGTTTTTCCGAAGGGATGCCTTTGGCAAATGTTCGAAGTTGGTTTCTATTGTAAAATATGGTTAACGAAAAAAGAAGGGTTGCGGGAATATCGGTATTTGCAGCGATCTTTATAACCGGGTTTAAGTTTGTGATAGCTATCCTAACCGGCAGCCTTGGCTTGCTTTCGGAGGCATTGCACTCAGGCCTTGACCTGGTGGCTGCTGTTATAACCTATTTTTCAGTTAGGATTTCCGATAAACCTCCGGATAAAGAACATAATTACGGACATGGTAAGATTGAAAACTTTTCGGCACTGGTTGAAACGATTCTTCTTTTTGTTACCTGTATCTGGATCATTTACGAAGCATTGAACAGGTTGATTACCGGAGAAATGGTCATCGAAGTGAATGTCTGGAGTTATGTTGTCATCATAACATCGATCATTATTGATGTTTCGCGTTCGAGAGCCCTGTACAGAGTTGCAAAGAAATACAACAGCCAGGCGCTGGAAGCGGACGCATTGCATTTTTCGACGGATATCTGGAGCTCGTCAGTAGTGTTGCTTGGATTGGTGTGCGCCCACTTCGGCCTTTTCTTTGCCGACCCGATCGCTGCCCTGGTGGTAGCATTGATCGTGTTTTTTATTTCGTACAAGCTGGGTAAAAGGACCATCGATGTCCTGCTGGATAAAGCTCCCGTTGAGGTAGTAATAAAAGTTGAGCAAATATTGAAAAGCTTCTCCGAAATCAAAACCTTCCATAATGTGAAGGTACGGACGGCCGGAGCCGACACCTTCGTAAAGGTTAACATTCACCTCCAACCCGAGCTTTCATTACCTGAAGTCCATGAGATTTGCGACAGGATAGAGACCGAGATTGGAAAAAACATTCCCCGCTGTGAAGTTTTTGTCCATCCGGAACCCGAATAATTTTAAACCAGGTACTTAAGCAGAAAGAAAACCTTATTTGTTGATTTTTCATTCTTTGTGTTTTACACAAAATCTTTTATTACCGATTCCAGGTCGTGAAGTGGCTTTAATGAAATTTCTGTTCCACTTTCGCCGTGACTAGAATATTCAAACGGATTATCAAGGTCTTTAATTAACAAAAACATATAGGATATAAGGAAAGTAACGAGTAAGGTAATAAAGAGTGATGCGTAAAAGGGTTCAATTTTTATAAGTATCAAACCGACTGCAACTAAAAATCCCATGGCTTCCACAATTGCATAAGCTGAGCCAACAAATTCAGTGTCCCTGATTGTATCAATTCTTAATATCATCTTTCTGATGCTATTTTGTTCATTCTTCAATTTTATAATATAATTAGCCTGAACACCTTCTTTATCAAGCTCAATGAAAAAGTCATTCATCATGCTGATTTTTTCTAATATTGATTTTGTCCTTTCCTTTTTGTAAAACCAATCCATCAAAGAATTCATAAATGACTTTTGAAATTCAATAAATTGATAAGCTGTATTAGAGTTTTTACCTTTATAGATGGTGTAAGTGTCATCAAATAATGATTTCATAGCGGCTGAAAGCTCGCTTGGTATTTTTTCACTTTCCTTATAATCTGACAGCACTCCACTGATAAGAAATCCTATGAGGAAAATGGTGCCGGCTACTAAACTTGTAAATAGAGTATTCAACTCCATGACCTCTAGTCCAAATTTATGAGAAAGAAACTTTAAGATAGCTACTAATATTACCAAAGGCATTATTTTAAAAGCAATTGACCATTTTTGCCAAATTTTGTTCGAAGATTTCTTAATTGTTTGCTGTGTATTCATCAATTTGCGTATTATGTTTTATGAAATAAAGTATCTCAATACTAATGGGTTAATTTCCTTTTCTGGTTCGGGAATGTGCCGGTATCTATTATAGCTAATCCGTCAGAGTGTTATTGAACAATGAGTTTTTTTGTATAGGTTTTTGTTTCATCATTTACTTTCAAAAAATAAATTCCGGAAGAAATATTTTTCAAATGAATTTCTTTTGAATAAGGAATGGTCAAAATTTCTTCATAAATTTTTTTACCAAACATATTACAGATTTCAAGGCTCACAGACTTAACAAACTTTAACCATTTAATTTGAATGGTGAAATTTCCGCTCGATGGATTAGGATAAACAGAAAAGAAATTATCATCCGACTCGGATTCATGTACAACGTTTGCAACATTCCAGCAATCGGAAATAGGAGTGGCTGTTGATGCATTGCAGGCATAAGGCAATCCATACATATCTTCAATTGTCCGGAGAATGGTGTAATGATTAATTGTTTCGTTGTATTCGCCTGCCATCACCATTTTTCCGATAAATATTGTTGTGATTTGATTGCCACTCAGGTCATCACCTTCATCAAAAGTGAGGATAAATAGACTGTTATTGGTCTTCGTCCATTCGATGTAACTACTCAGGTTGTTGTAAAGCCATGTATCTCCATTCGTAATGCGCGAAGGGTCGGTTCCGTCATGCATATTATTGTCCTGATTTGGAACTACAAAACATACTGTAGGCAGTAATGCAAAATCTGTGGAAGGGAAAGCTGAAAAAGGTTGATTGGTTGTCTCGGGAATTTGGTTTGTATCCGTTCCCATCCAGTTAGCTGCAGGATTATGTTTACGCACATAACTTCCAGATGAAACTCCGTTGAAACCCACACTTGGTAAATCTTCAGAGTAAGTGGTAAATGTCTTACCGGCGTCAATCAGCTGTCTCCCGAGATTGGCAGTGGTAAACGGATTCACTGCCGGAAAATCATTATTGATTACTCCCTGGTTGCAGCCGGAATATAAATCAAGATAATTCGGTTGGCTTGGGTGTTCAATAGCATACGATTGGATGAACAATGCCGAGTTTGTATCGCTTGCCAGCGAGTTGATATAAGGCGCTGCTGCTGAACCGATGATCTGTGAGTAGGCATGATTTTCAAATATTGCAACAACAATATGGTCGGGAACAGGAAAAACAGGCTGTGAAAATACTTTGCCGGATTGCACAAACAGTAAAAATGCAACAAAAACCATACTGAATAATAATGCTATGGAGTATAGGAATCTTTTCATTTTTATTTAATTTAAATTTTCCTAATCGTATGACTTACCTGCGGATCAAACCACAAGGAGTCGAAGTATAAACCTACTTCATTCTGCTCATAATCATGCCTACCCAATAGGCCTGGCTTACGGACTTTACGTAGGGGGTTAAATTAAGGTTTCCAGTAATTTGACCCCGGTCTCTCGAACATAAATTAAAATATTTTAAAACGCAAAATCCAGCGCAAGGGCAAACATGTCTTCCGGGTAATCAACATAATCACCGGACTCATTTATACTCTGTCCTATACGATGAGTGTATTCAGCATGAATGGCAATATTCACCGCTTTCCATCCACCCAGATAATAACGTAACAGCGCAGAGTAAGCATTTACTTTCCTGCCTGGATCATCAGATTCGGGTTTAACCCAGTTATACATCAAAGACGCAACCAGCCTGTTATTTGCCAAAGCGGCATAGTTTAATTCCACAAAGCCACCATTATAATTATATTCTCCATTCGGTGGAATTGTATCCATATCAAACCCGCTTTCGTCAGTTCCCATCATATACATTGCCTGAAGACTGAGCATTTTATAATTTAATCCTCCTGTGGCGCCGATGCGGTAGAATGTTTTGTTCAGTGTACCGTTTGTTTGCCCCTGGGTTCCAATCACAGTGCCCGGTGTTTCAAGTGGCTGCCATCCATAATAGCCGAATAAGCCTATGCGCTGACCTGCAGTTTGTCCGTCGCCCTTCCCGATGGTTTGGGTGACATTCAGGTACATGTCTTTATTATTGTTGTTATCCGAGTTGCCTCCATTGCCATTGATGACACCTGCAGCATATTTAAACCCGAACCGGAAATGGCCCGTTGCTTCAATGCCGATCTGGTTTTCATCAAAAGAGTAACTGTTATTAGGAGTAGTCAATGTATAGACCTCATAAGGCTGGAACAAATAATACGATCTTTTGGAGCTGAATACATGATATGCAGGCTCAAACCTTCCAACCCTGATATTAAGTGCATCCTTTATGATGTTGCTGAAGATCAGGCTGACCGATTCCAGGGCGCCTTCCTGTGCAGGATTAGCAAACCAGGCATTGGGTCCGTTGTAATCACTGGCAGGGATATCAACTCTTGGCGTATAGATCAGGAGAAAAGAGATATTCTTATGCAGAACACCTGCTGCAAGCAGATCAAATCCATAGAGATTGAATGAGGAGGCTTTTCCATCTTCATTGTAGTAACCCGTATAGCCCATAGACAATCGCATCGAGACAGGGATATTTTGATCAAATACAGTCTTTTCTTTTCCTTCCTGTCCTGGTATCTGGTAGCCGTTATCACGAAAGCGCTGGCCAAAATCATTCAATCTTGCATAGGCCGTATGACACATCATACAATTAAAGCCATAATTGCGTGCAAATGCAGGTATTGCAAAGGTATTGACAGGCTGAATAATGCCGGTTATTAAAATAACAATGATGCTAATATAAATTTTTTTCATTTTGACCTCCTTTATTTAGGGAATTCTGACGCAAGAATTGGTTTCACATTGGCAACTTCGGGATTGGTGCTTGTCATTGCCCGCTTCATAAATGCAACCAGTGCCTTCTTTTCATTTTTGGTTAGCCCAAGGGGCACAATCAATGGATCAAGATTAGGATCACCTACCCGACCGCCTTTATCATAGAGGTCTACCACATCTTCAAGAGTTTTTTCAGTCCCATTGTGCATGTAAGGCGCTCTTAATCCCACATCGCGAATGGTTGGTGTTTTGAAAGCACCTTTGTCATCGGGATCATTGGTCACAACATACCTTCCAAGGTCGGGCTTACTCGGATCGGTTTCTGTAACACCGAGATTATGAAAGCGGCTGTCGCTGAAATAACCTCCCCAATGGCATAACGTGCAATGACCTTTGCCATTAAAGATTTCAAGGCCTTTCTTTTCTTCACAGGTAAGAGCCTGGTCATCGCCATTAACATATCGGTCAAAAGGCGAGTCGGTAGTAACAACCGTGCGTTCAAATGCCGCAATGGCATCAGCCACCATATCGACCGTAATATTCCTTGTGCCATATACTTTTTCAAATTCTTCCACATAGCCTGGAATATTATCAACCGACTTGATCATAACATCATGGGTATTGCCCATTTCGATCGGGTTCTGGATAGGACCTTTTGCCTGTTCCTCGAGGCTGGGGGCTCTGCCATCCCAGAACTGCAACAAGCTGTATGCAGCATTCGATACCGGCGGAGCTCTTCGCCCACCCATTTGATCATTGATTCCCTTGCTTGTCGGGCCGGCATCAGACCAGCCCATCGTCGGACTGTGACAGGTTGCACAGCTGATTGTGTTATCCTTCGATAGCCTTGTATCAAAATAAAGCTGTTTACCCAGCAATATTTTCAGGCTGGATTGAGGATTATTCAGCGGAGCAACAACAGGTGGCAGGTTTCCTAATTTCTGCGGACCCAGCGAATGAACATTAACCGAAGTTAAAGGTTTTGCCTGCTGATCCTGTCCGCATAACAATAACGGGATCAATCCGAAAAGCATTAAAATGAAAAAAGTAAAATTTCGCATAACACCTCCTTTTTTAAATTGATTATAAAATTAAGAAAGAACATCCTATTTAATTGTGAATTCGCTACTGTATCCTGACTCAGGGCATTACTTTAATTCTTATTTTATTTAAGTGTATATTTCACATGATTAACACTTACCGGTATCCTTGAATTCGTATACTATTTAATGAAAAGAATAAATTTTTATTGAGATTAATCTATCTATAAATTTTCAGGTAAAGATAGATAATTTTAATGCTGCTGAAAAGATTGAGATTATTTTTTTTGTAGCATAACTGCATTAATTATTGAATAACATTACGAAATGAATTCCATTTAAAAACATAGTTATTCAGAAATGCTAATCTTGGAATTGCTGTTTTATTTATCTCATAATTATGTTGAGATATTCGGAAACTCAAATAATAAAGATTCAAGCTAACGAGTAAGGAATCATTATAAGTATTAAACCTTACTATTGCATAAACCAGCATCCATACCTTTACCATTACTGAAGTCACAGCAAATGGGTCAAAAATAGTAAGTGAGGACATCAACAGGTAAAGCACAGACTATTTAATAGTTGATAAAAACATGTTGAATTGTGAATATGATTTTATATTTATCTTTGCATTAAGCTGCAACATCAAAAAAGTGCTTTTGAAATATCATCATTCAATAAAAAATAAACATGAAAAAAAGTCTACTCGAATTAAGAACAATCAGCCGAAAGGCCTGCATTTATTTATTATTTATCATTATTATACTTTGTTCCCAGAATATTTATTCACAATCCTGGTCAAATATGGCCGGAGGCATGAATGACTGGGTGTTTTCTTCAGTGGTATACCAGGGCGAATTAATAGTCGGGGGTAAATTTACTTCTGCCGGAGGTGTAAATGCAAATTACATCGCTAAATGGGATGGCGCTAGCTGGTCACCTTTAGGAACAGGTATGAATGGAAAAGTAAACGCGCTTACTGTTTATAATGGCTTACTCGTTGCAGGAGGTGAATTTACAATGGCCGGCGGCCTTGAGGTGAATTTTATTGCCCAGTGGGATGGCACTTCCTGGTCCGACGAATTAGGAGGTGTGGGTAGCACAGTAGCAGCACTTACTGTTTACGGAACCGATTTAATTGTTGGGGGATATTTCCTTGAAGCAGACAATCTTCCCGTAAATTATATCGCCATAAGAAATGATAACGGATGGTTTATTTTAGGTAGTGGTATGGGAGGTAGCCAGGGGCAGGTAATGGCGTTAACGGTCTACAATAATGAATTAATAGCCGGTGGCTTTTTTACTTCGGCAGGTGGAGTTCCAGCCAACCATATAGCTAAATGGAATGGGACAAGCTGGTCATCTTTGGGAACCGGAACAGCAAACGGAATCAGCAATATTGTTTATTCTCTTACTCCTCATGGTACCAACCTGGTTGCAGGCGGTTTGTTTTTATCAGCCGGTGGTGTACCGGCAAATCATATAGCGATGTGGAACGGAAGTTCGTGGAGCGCATTGGGTAGTGGTATGGCAGGAATCTTTTATCAATATGTACTGGCCTTAACAGTTTATAATGGTGATCTGGTTGCCGGTGGGTATTTTACAGAAGCAGGAGGTTCTACGGTTAATGGAATTGCCAAATGGGATGGTAGTTCCTGGTCAGGTTTAAATGGAGGTTTCTTTTATGGTGGTTCGAATGTCTTTGGACCCAATACGCTTTGTGTTTATGGAACTGATCTTATTGCTGGTGGTTTGTTTTCAAGCGCAGGTTCAACAAGTGCAAGCCATATAGCCAGTTGGAATTCAGTACCAAGTGTCAGCTATCAAATTAATTTAAAAGCTATTCTTGAAGGATTTTATAACGGAATAAATATGAAAACGGACCTGAATACCATGTTGCCCTTATCTCAACCATACACTGGTATTCCATGGAACTATCCTGGTACTGAAGAAGTAGGAGTTATTCCCAGTCCGGATGTGTGCGATTGGGTGTTAATTGAGTTAAGAGATGCACTGGATGCAGCTTCTGCAATCCCGGCAACGAGAATCAATATACAAGCAGCTTTTATTCTGTATGATGGTTCTGTTGTTGGTTTGGATGGTTTATCAAACCTGATTCTTGACTATCCGCCAAATAACCAGTTGTTCGCAGTCATCTGGCACAGAAATCACCTGCCGGTAATGTCTGCATTTCCGCTTAACCTTAATGGGGAGATTTACAGTTATGATTTCACACTTTTATCGTTACAAGCCTTTGGTAATAATGCACAAAAAGATTTGGGAACAGGAGTATTTGGCCTTTATGGTGGTGATGCCAATGGTGACGGAGCTATAAATAACTCCGATGAAACAGCCACATGGTTTTCTCAAGCCGGATTATTTGACTATTTATCTGCTGATTGCAATGCAGACACACAGGTAGATAACAAGGATAAAAATGAAATGTGGCTTATAAACAAAGGAGAAGATAATCAGGTCCCGAATTAAATTACCTTAAGCTACTAAAAACCGGTAAAACCTATCTTTAACATCAATACCATTTGAAAATTGACTGATGTTGGTTTCATTTTATAATCCTAATTTCAGGTATGACGGTTCATAAATATCTTTTGACTTTATGCTTATACTGTTCATAGTCAGCACCAAACCTTTTATCCAGAAACCGCTCTTCGCCAAGAATGATCAGGTGATAAATTAAAATGCTGTAGATACCCATTACAATAATTAAGGAATGCAAGGTGTAAAGGATTGCAGAAATTGTCAACAAGTTAAACCCAACATACATAGGATTTCTGCTTATTTTATAGATTCCATTTGTTTTAAATTTGGTATTCTTTATAGGTAATCCAAACCGTGTTGAACTACCCAAATTAATGAGGCTGATGACAATTGCCAATAATCCCCATCCCATCAAAAAATAGGCAATATACTCAACAAATTTGAACGATACCTTTGGTATTAATTCAGTTCCGAGCAGAGAAGATAAAAGTACAATCCAGGTAAAATATCCTGAAAACTTCCCGGAATAAAACAAGAGCGGATTAATTGTCGCCTTGCCGATAAGTTCAGTCATTTTCTTCATTCATCCTTACTCATTTATTATCGGTAAATAAGCACTTTCCGGGTGACAGTTAAATCACTGCTCCGAACATGCAGGAAGTAACATCCGTTTTTCAAATCAGAAACATCCAATACCATGGATTCGGTTGAAACAGAATTGAGCCGGATTATCTCCAGCCCCATGATATCAGTAATCCTGATTTCCATCCATCCATTCTTAATGTCCGTTTCAATAAAAAGCTTATTATCGGATGGATTGGGATATACACGTAAATGTTGCAATTCCGCAGTATCGGGCAGGCCAGTAATGACGACATAATAGCAGCCCGAGGTATCAATGCAATTTTCCTGGGTCACTTCAACGGCATAATTTCCCGTTTCAGTGGGCGTAAAAGATTGTGCAGTTTCACCCTCCACCGGAAGCCAGGTTAAACAATCCAGCCACTGATAGGAAGCATCTGCAGCGTTGGCGGTTAATGTTTCACCATTCATTGTTACAGAAGTGTCAACGACGATTAAAGTAAGTGTGGTTTGAATAATCGTATCGCAATTCAATGCATCGATATAATTGCCTGCAATATTTTGCCATCCGCCGCCGACAAAAAGACTGTCGCCCTGGCAAATAGAAGCGGTTTCATTTAAAACCATCGTAGAAGCTTTTATGTAAACCTGGTCGCCATCGTCGGAACTGAAATTTCCGAGGTACACATCCGGCATCAGGTCATTATTTAAATCTCCAACCTCAAGGTCCTGAGCATAAACTTCTCCGTCATTTTCATAGCAAAGATCAAAATTGCCTGATCCTATGTTGTGCCAAATCTGCAATCCGTTTGAACCATAGCTCCCGATAAAAATATCAACCAGATGATCATAATCGTGATCGACCAGCTTAACCGATTTAGCATAATTGTTATTCTCAATCACAAATCCTTCAGTAAAGTTCCCATCGCCGTCGTTGAGCCAAACCTGAGATGGAACCGTCCAGTTGGCACAAACTACATCGTTATCTCCATCGTTATCCAGGTCAGCCATATCCACTCCATAGCTGTTGCCGGTGCCAAGCAATTGTCCGCTATTGGAAAAAATGCCTGACCCATTGTTTATCCAAACCATGCCCGGAGCAGAATTGGTGCACGATATAAACGCATCCGCATCACCATCACCGTCGAAGTCGCCCAAAGCCACGTCAGTACAGGATTGACCGGTAAGAAGAGTTTGAACGGAATAATCGAAATGCCCGGAACCATCGTTAAACAATACCTGGCTGCCACCACCGGAATAAGCAGGCAAAAACAGATCAGGGAATGTATCGCCATTCAGATCGGCAATATCAAATTTATTGATCGTAAGGTTGGTTGCAATATCGCCCTGGGTGAGGGTAAAACTTCCGGATCCATTGTTTTTATAAACTTCACAGCCATAATTCAGTCCAAAACCAGCCGTAATAATATCCAAATCCTCATCCATGTCCACATCAACTATTTTAACTCCATACCGCCAGCCATCCTGTCCCACATTCTGCATCAGTGTAAATTCGGCATTGCCGTTGTTTTCATATACCTCAATGTCATTGTATGCATCCACTTTTACAGCGTCCAGGTCATTATCCCCGTCTAAATCTCCTAATGCCACTCCAAACGATTCACCTTCGATACCGATATTCTGGCCGTTGTTAGCATAATCGCAGCAATTTTCTGAAGTCAGTTCCCAGGTTATTACTACATAACCCCCAATACCGGTACCCTGAACACCTCCATTTCCATTTCCACCGCCACCACCACCACCATAATTTTCTCCGTTTCCAGCCGGATCAGTGACATTGCAATTCACATCTGTAAATCCTGCACCTTTTCCTCCGGCACCTCCCGGTGCTCCGCCGCTCAAACCTTTAGCGCCACCAGGCGTAACGCAATTTCCGGTCCACGTAATGGTGTTGCCTCCCGCAAAACCATCGCTCACAGAACCGGCGGCGCCACCGCCACCACCACCAAAATAGGTCCAGTATCCACCACCGCCTATGCCACCAATTCTATTGGCAATGGTTCCGTTTAAACCCATTCCACCTGTTCCTCCACCGCCTAAATTGGGATTAGGAACCCATGTTCCATTTTCTCCTCCTGTTGCTGAAATTAAATCACCCACACTTGTTGTACCCCCGGAAGCGCCTCCGCCGGCAGTTCCAACAGTTACCGTATAATCCGTTAAAGGAACAACATAATAAACGCCTGATGCGTAACCGCCGCCACCTCCTCCACCTCCGCCGTTGATACCTCCTTCACCACCTGCACCGACAAGCTCAATTGTAATTGATGTAACATCCGCCGGAACAGTAAAAACTCCGGATGAGGTAAAAACCTGCGAACCCGTTTGCGAAAATGTATTGTTGACGATCGCAATAAACAATGTTAACGCTGAAAGAAAGAATAGTTTTTTCATATTTAATTGATTTATATTTTTCTAAATTTGACTATCCTTTGGCACAAGCCACAAATCTGCAATGCTTTAATCTACCTCCATTCTGCTCCAAGTCGTTCTTACACCATAGATTTGGATGTATGATTTGAAGCAGTGCAGGGGGTTTTATTTATCAATTGCCTTTAATATTCTATCTTCCTGTATCAAAACATCACGCATGAGTAAGTTATGAGGAAATTGTTTAAGTTTTGAATCCTTAAATGCATCTAATATGTTTATCAACGCTGATGCTGTAATTAATGATAAATTTAATTCGTACTCAAGTCCGCAGTCCTTAATAAAATCATCTGAAAAGTCAGGGGTAACAAGTAGGGATTTAATGACTTTATAATTATTGATTTTTGCAAGGTCAGTGTATGCTTTTAGTTGTCTTGAAACAGAGCTGAACTTATTATATCCACTTTCTTTTATTGTCTTGCACTCAATTAAAATCAATTCATTGTTTCCAATGTTTAATACAATGTCAATTTTATCCTTAGCGGTATTTAAGCTTTTTCGTAATTTTTCGTCAACATTGAAGCCCAATTTACTGAAAATAGTTTTTGTCAGTTCTTCAAATTTTATTCCCAGGTCAACTTCTTTTATTATAACTCCATTTTCTTTAAGCGCAGCAAGGTTACGGAAACCAATGTTCTCGTAATTCTCAAGATATAAATTTGCTGCATCTTTATATGCATCAAGTATGTTTTGAATTAGGTCACCTCTTGTTTTAAATTGTTTTGTTTTACAATAAGTTTCTAATTCTGCTTCAGGAACGATCTCAAGAACATCTCTTGGTTTTATGTTATGGTCAAGTAGGTAATTGCTTTTCAGAACCTTCTCCTCCTGGAGTTCAAATTCGTTTCTTAGTTGCTGGTTTAGGTTGGGAAGCATTTCGCCCATTTCAATAAGCATTTTCTCATAACCATCAATGGAGATACCGACTTTTTCATCACGCTCTATGTCTTCAAAGTATTTAATCAGGTTGGCTGTTTTTTCTTCAATGATCGTACCTTTTAAAGGAGGAGAAATTTTAAGCCCATTATCACACAGGTCATTAATAAATTTCTTTTTGTCAGTGACTTTTGTGCCCTCCTTGTGAATATCATCCATTAATAAAGCTGAAAAAGAAATTCCTTTTTTAATTATTTCTTTGTTTTTCTGATCTAGTGGAAGTCGCCAGTCGATTCCATGATTTTTGCAAATCAGATTTATCTGTGGTTCTCGCAAAAGACGTAGTACACGTCTGAGGTACTTATCCGCTACTTCCTTGCCTCTTACCCGGCGAAGAATTCGTATAATTTCATCAGCTATGTAAATTGTGCCGGTTTTTCTTGAATAGAAAATAACGCCAATTGATTTTAGCTCATTAATTATGACGTCAATTTCTAACTTTTTTACAGGTAAAATAAGGTAGTTAATGAGTTTTACTTCTTCCTGTGAAAGTCCAAGCTCGCTGGATAGTGTGAGTAGGATTGATAACTCGTCGGTTGTAATTTTACGTTCTTGATTATTTTCCTCATCATTCCGAAATGCCTTGTTGAGACAAGTGCGATAAATCTTATAATCTCTTTTTCTGTGTTCGGTGATATCTGATTGATCGCCGTCTATTACTTTTTGAAATTCTTTTAGTTTACTTGTAAGATTCGATAATTCTTTTTCATATAACCGGAAAAACCAATCGTGTTTAATAATGCAATTCCCGTCACGAATAATAATGTCAGTAAGAATGTCAAGCTGGGAAGTTGTATTGACAAACTCACTCTTAATATATTCTGTAAATTCAGTCTCAACCAGACTAAAAGCTTTGGTAACGTTGATGTTGTCCATATTTTTCAAATCTCTGGTAGGATCAGTAAGTATTTTATCAACCGCTTGTCGTTTTTTGGCTTGTCTGCCAATAAACTATCGATAATTTTGAGAAAAGAATTCTTCTCAAATGAATTAAGCTTATCTAAGTATTATTTCCAGTTTCATATTCTTACTTTTAATTTTTCATTTAGTATCCTTCAAAAATACTGAAAAGTATTATTACGGAAATACAAATGGGTATTATTTATTATTCAAATGCTGGATCCTCTTGCCATAAAGGTTCTATGTTTTGAAAGAGGTCAGTCTGAGGAGTCCTGCCTTTTTCGGGATGTCTCGAAATACTGAACCGGAGTTGTTTGCCTGCGCTTCATGTCTTCGTGTTCACTTCAGCAAACTCAGTGCAAGATTCAGTGTGACCTTTTGCATGCAAGAATTTTAATGAAAAATGACATTTTAGAGAATAGAAAGTAAACCTTTCTGGAATTGTTAGACTTAAGCCAGAAGGGGAGGTTTATCCCCACAAGTGATCCTGCTGAACACTCAAGGAGGCGTGGAGGTTAAGCAATTTATTCATCAATTTCCAATATTTTATATAATTCTCCTGAATGCTCAACTTCTATTACATCTCCAATTTTATTGTTCATTAACAATTTTGCTAAAGGTGCTTTATAGTATATCTGCTGAATCTTACTGTTTAGGTTTAATTTCATTTTTTGTTGCTCAGAAAATTTAATTTGCAATTCTTTTCCTTGTTTAATATTAAGTATCTTAATCGTTGAATCCTTTTTTACAATTTTATCCTTTTCTGTTATAGTTAATAATTTATTGTTATTCAGATTGTCATCAATAACATTGTATCTAATAATATCTATCTCTTCATTGTCAAAATCGCGAATATACTGTAACAATTTTTGAATCTCATATTTTTGATTTTGCCACCAATTAGTCGACCAAACTCTAAAGAATTTAAACCCATATTGTTCTAATTGTTTTTGTCTAAATATATCCCAAACATATGCCTCATTGCTACTATGATATGATGCACCATCGCATTCTATTGCAATAACAGGTTTGTTTGTTTTTATTGATTTTACAATTATATCAATTCTAAACCCACCGCAAACATATTGTAATTCTATTCTATTCTGTTCAAATCCATTGTTTACCAAACCGTCCACAACTTCTTGCTCAAATGGTGATTCTGTGCCTAATAAAGTATTATAACCTGTTACAGAAGATTTCGATTTACTATTCTCGCTTAACAGATTTAAAATGAAATCTTTGGCTTCATAATCATTGTCCTCAATTGCTTTGGCATAGGCTAAATAAGCAAATAAAATGCCTCTACCAATGTTACCATAGTTAATGATGTGTTCTTTATATTGCTGGATACGCTCAATTGGAAAAGACGTGCAGATATAAATTTTATATTTGGCTCGTGAGATAATAACATTCAAAAGCCGATGACCTTTATTTTTTATATTTAATGGGCCAAACATCTCATTGAATATACCAGATTTATTAATGCCAAAAGTGGTAGAAATAAAAATAATATCCCTTTCGTCTCCCTGAATGTTTTCTAAATTTTTAATAAACAGACCTTTTTCAAATAACTTTTCAACTTTATTGCCAAAACTATAATCCGCTTTCGCCTCTTTATTTATTTCATCCCAAATCAGATTTCTTTGGTGAAGATTAAAAGTTGCTATTCCGACACTTGGCAATTCCCCATCTTTGTTCGGGTAAATTTCATTTTTCAGTAAGAGTATAATTTGTTTTGCTTCAAGAAGATTAACTTGGTTGTCATATTTTCCATTAACCTGAATATATCTAATAGGTTTATATTCTGAAATTGGAGGCATTGGACGTAGTCTGTTACCATAAAATGCAGCATTAGAGAAATCAATTAATTGTGGATGGCGAGAGCGATAATGAATGTCAAGAAATAAGTCATAATAATTTAAATCAGTTGCATATTCTAATAGAGATTCTTTATTGGCTAATTCTATAATTACATCTTGCTTTTGTCTCTCTAGATTATCATCTTCTTCACTATATTCTTCTGTATCTAAAGAAAAATCAGTGGAACTAAAATAGGAAGAGGGTGGCATTTGATGTTCATCACCTGATATTACTTTTATTTTCCCTCTTATTAAAGCACAAAAAGTATCTTCAATCCTTAACTGACTTGCCTCATCAAAGATTACAACATCAAAAAGATTTTCTTTTAAGTCAAATATAGAACTGCAAACAGAAGGATTAACTAATAGAACAGGAAAAATGTCTGTGAATAATTCGAAATCTTGCTTTATTATTTGTCGTAAACTTTTCTTTTTATTATCTCGATTAACCTTTGCATACAATTGTTTTGCATTCATAAAATCATGCTTGCTATTGTATTTATAAACTGAATCAATTCTTCTTTGTTGCCAAAAAGTGAGTGCATTTTTGGTGTTTTCACTTTTTATTTCTTCAAAAGAACTTATGAGTTTTTCTGGTAAAGATTCTTCATTAGGGATTTTAGCTATACAATTTAAGTTTAATAGACGGTTGTAATACCAAGCAATAAATGATTCTTTAATATTTACAGGACTTTTTATTAACTCCTCAACTAAAATGAGCTGGTTTTTACTAAGTTCATTTTTAAAACAATGCCAATTAACAAATTCATGAACTTTATCTTTCTCATTTATTACGGAATGTATGTTTTTAATTATACTTATTAATTGCAATTCAATTTCTTTGAATATAAGCTTCTTATCAAATGGAATTCTAAAATATTTAGTGTCATTGATTTTGTCAATCAAAATTTCATAAGAATTGTAAAATTTCTTTATTAACTTTTGCTGTTTGCTGACAATACTTAAAAGTATAACCAGTATTTTGCGAAATTTAGAATTATTTTTTGGCAATTGTTCTAAAGTTTCGTTTATTTCCTTTACAAATTTTATGAAATCAGAATCAAATACCTTTTTAATATCAAGAAATTGCTTGTCCTTGAATTTTAAATAGTTTAATAACTCAAGCTTACTATTTTGCTGATTGTAATCGGAATTTAAATTCTGAACCTTATCTATTATTGTTGCTAATTCATTGAATTCATCTTCATCAAATTTAAATTGGTCATTTGGTAAATTAGTTTCAAGATACTCAATAAATTTATTGTTTTTTGATATTCGAAGATAGTGACCAACAATGTTAGTCCAATTTGAATCTCCAATCAATGATTTGTCAATATTCTTGTGAAGTTGGTTAAGAGCATTTGCTAAGCTTTTCGTTTCTTCAAGTAAATTTTTATATCGTCTTGCATCAAAGTGAAAATCTGTGTATCTGAATTTTGTTTGCAAAACATTATCAATAGTATCTCTTGCTTTATCAACAGTACGTCTTCTGTCTTTTGATGTGTCCTCAATTAAGCCGCAAAGTTGCTCTAAACCTATTGATTTAAGGTTATTGTAAATAACATCTAATGCCGTTCTTTTCTCGCAAACGACTAAACATTTAGCGCTATTGGATAATGCATTTGTAATAATTGCTGTTAAAGATTGACTTTTCCCAGTACCTGGAGGACCATGAATAATTATTCGCTGATTATTGTAAATATTATTTAAAATTCTTTGTTGAGAAGGGTCAGTGGCTACAGAAGAGAAATGATTTATTCTGAAGTTATCATTAACCAACTCTTCAGAATTAAATTCTTCAATTCTTTCTATAAGAGCCTTAACATCTTCAATAATACTTTGTTTTTGATTTATATATAAACCAAAAACGCCACTGCCAGATATAGCTGGCTTTTCAGTAATTAAATCTGATTTATCATTCAGTGATTCAGAATGTATTATACTAAATATTTTTTGACTTATAGTATCTTGGTCAAGTTCAGAACCAAATCTGGATATAAATTCAAGTGTAAGGGCTATTAATTCATCTTTGTTTAAAAGTGAATCTTCTAAAAATTCCTTCGATATTGATTCAATTTTTATTCCTTCATCTCTTTCAATATGTGAAATTAGTACGTCATTAAAATAAATCGGAAAGTCTTCATCTCGTTTAATTGTCCATTTATTTGAATATTGACGATTTTCTTCAATTTCAAATGACCAAATTATTAATGGTGCTTTAATAATACTTTTAGGGTCAGATTTATCTCTTTTATATATAATCGGGAAACCAAATCCAAAAGGTTCAATACCATGCTCTAAGAAATAGTCCTTGTTTTGCTTGCATATGCTTTTTAATCTGCGTATTGCTTTTTGAGTTTTTATTTGAGTTTTTTCATCTAATTCATTAAAATCAAAATTGGAATCAAAAGTAATATCAAGCTTAAATTTGGAATTAGTGAGAAGTTTTTGAATGAATTTTTCAGAAAAGCTTTTATCAATCAAGTCTATTTCAGTTAAATCAATCCGAGTAGCTGAATTACGAGGAAGTACATTTAAATGAATAGAACGCTTATTACCTTTTGAAAGTTTCTCCTTCAAAATGTTTAGGAACTCTTGGTTTTTAATAATTTGGCTTTCCATCAGCTAATAATATTATATAATTCGAATATATGTTGGTAAAAAAACAACTCTTATTTACAAGGTGTCGTTATAGCGCATTTTATCCTTCATTATTCGAAATGTCTGTCGTTCCAGTGTCAAGCACTTTCACTTCATTGTCTTCTTCAAGCAAATCAATCTCTGCAATATATTTGGCAGGTATTTGTTTATTTGTTTTTGCTTCAAGTTTTTTTATCGTTTCAAACCTTCCCATTATTGTATTACCTTTTTTAGTTCCTGCTTTCAAGTGATACATTGCATCCTGATGCGCTTTGCTTGCAGAATTAAGCCCTGTTTCAATTTTTTCCATTTCTTCAAGGAAAGTAACGAACTTATTATATAGTTCTCCGCACTGTCTAAATATTTCCTCTACATTCTTTACTTGATTTTCTTTCTGCCAAAGTATTTTGACAATTTTAAGAGTTGCAACCAGAGTAGTAGGAGTAATTAAGACAATTTTTCTTTTCAAAGCATTATTGAAAATTTCAGGGCTTTGATTTAACGCCAATGTCAGTGCTGACTCTACTGGCATAAACATAAATACATAATCGGGAGTTGTAAGGCCAGCAAGTGATTGATAATTTTTATCCGCTAATTTCTCAATATGGTCAATTACACTTCTTAAATGCTGTTTTAGAAATTCCACCTTCTCTTCTGCAGTGTTTGCATTGAAATAGTTCACATAAGCGGTAAGAGACACTTTACTGTCAATTACGATACATTTTCCGTTTGGCAATTTTAGAATAAAATCTGGTTTACGATTTTTTTCTTGTTCTTCGTCTCGATACATTTCTTCTCTGGTGAAATCAATATACTTTTGTAATCCTTCAACTTCAAGAATCATATTTAACCGATCCTCTCCCCAACTACCTTGCATTTTTACTTCTGATTTCAAGGCTGTTGCAAGATTTTTTGCGTCATCGCTTAACTGTGTATTGAGTTTTTGAAGTGATTCAATTTCCTTTTTTAATGAAGTCATATCTTGTATGTCCTCTTTCCTTGTTGCTTCAACTTTATCCTTAAACTCAGTTAAGTTTGTTTTAAAAGGGTCAAGAATTGTATTCAGTTCTGTCTTGTTTGTCTCAACGAAAAGTTTTTTCTTTTCTTCAAGAATATCAGTTGCTAGATTTTTAAACTGCTCTTTAGATAATAAATGCAAAGCTTCAATCTCGGTTTTAAATGTTGTAAGTTTCTCATTGAGATTTATTTCCTTCTCCTGAAGTATAGTAAGCTGCTTGCTTAAATCAAGAATTGTATGTTCTCTCTTATCTAATTCTATATTAGCAGTTGCCAAATATCCATTTATAATTTCAAAACTTTCTTTTGCAACATGGTTTTGAGAAATTTGTATCTTGTAAGTTTCAAATTCGGTTTTTAGTACATAGTTTTTTTGTAATATCAGCTTAAAAATTAAAAAGCCAATTAATCCACCAAGTATAAGACTGATTGAAATGTAGATTATTATATCCATTGTTAAATCAATTTAAAGGTTGTACAGTTTCGTTATAAAATTTACTATAACTCCATTAAGCTCTCAACTCTCTTCTCTTCTCTCTTCTCTTCTCTTTTCTTTTCATTGAGATTATCTCCGGGAATATGGTTGGATAACCATTTTTTAGGACAGAGTTGAACTTCATTTTTATTCTTTTATATCATCAATCTCTAATTTTGTTTTCTATTCAAATTAGCATTCCTCCAAGTTTCACTCATCAGTCTTAGTTTGTGTTTCATTACCCTTCAAAAATACTGAAAAGTATGATTACCGAAATACAAACAGTTAATAATTATTATTAAAAAGTAAATTCCCCCAATTTTTAATCTTCTATACCTGTTTGCTTTGCTTAAATATCCTATTCCCATCCCAATCAACCCAATCCGTCAATTAACTCATTTTCCCATTTGCACATTTCCATTCCTATTTAATCCAATTAATCTAATCCATTAATTACACCATTTTCTTATTTATATCATCGTTAAACTTATTCATCCCGGCAAACAAATCCGTTAATACTGCTTTTTCCTTATTCTCCTGAAACCCGCGTCCCCCAGTCAACGGAGTGAAGCAAAAGACCAACGGAGTGAAGCAAAACACTAACGGAGTGAAGCAAAAGACCAACGGAGTGAAGCAAAACATTAACGGACGGATACAAAACACCAAAGGAGTGAAGCAAATCATCAACTAACGATGACAAATGATCAACGGACAAGTACAAATCATCAACTAACGGATACAAAACACCAAAGGAGTGAAGCAAATCATCAACTGACTGGGACAAAGTACCAATAAGTACTGCAATCATTCAAATTGAGAATAGAGACCAGACAACTGAGAACAGAGACCATTCTGAGAACAGAAAACATCTTTCTGACAAAATGATACATCCGACCCTCGAACAAAAGATCATTTGCTACCGTCGTAAGAAAATTATCGGAAAATGTAAGAAGAAAGGCTATTGAATATCGCAAATCCTTATCGAAAGCCTCCCGCCAGTATTTCTTTGAAAAAAATCTAAAATCTTAGGGCTAAAATCTAACGTCTAAAATCTAAAATCTTACATCTAAAATCTATTCCTCCTCTCTTTTCAGCACCAGCGCCGTGCGGTTGGTAATATAAAGCTGCAGGTAATGATTGTTGTTTCCCTGGTTCTGGAAAGTGGAATAAGTAAGATGGTCGTCAATGCGGTCGTGGCCGCCAAATTGATGTAGCGTCGGAATTCAGGATGATCCTGTATTTGCCGGGCTGCGGAACGCGGAAGCCATAATCATAAACCGAATGGTTCACATGGAAGTTGAAGATAAAGATCAGGTTGTTGCGTTCGAAAATGATGGTCTTGTTCCAGTCGTCCATGTTCAGTTGCTGGGCGAACATCGAATTCAGTATCCTGTTATCCTTTATCACTTCAATCATCGCTTTGTCGAAGGCGGCAAGATACTGGTACTTCAGTTCAGGATTATCCACCAGCGACCACTGACGGCGGCAGTATTTATAGCTCCAGTTATTACCCTGGCGCGGGAAGTCAATCCATTCGGGATGCCCGAATTCATTGCCCATGAAATTCATATAAGCCTGACCACCCAACGCAATGGTGAACAGCCGGATCATTTTATGCAGGGCGATTCCCCTTTCGATGATGATATCCGGGTCATCCTTGTGCATGTGCCAGTACATTTCCTTGTCCATCAGCCGGAACGCAAGGGTTTTGTCGCCCACCAGCGCCTGGTCGTGCGATTCGGCATAAGCCACGGTCTTCACATGAGGCAGCCTGTCGTTCAGCACATGCCACATCTCCCAGATGTTCCAGTCCTCGTCGCGGTATTCTTTCAGCAGTTTGATCCAGTAATCGGGGATGCCCATCCCGAGGCGGTAATTAAAACCAAGCCCTCCGTCTTCCACCGGCGAGGTAAGTCCCGGCATACCGGTAACATCTTCCGCTATGGTAATGGCGTTCGGATTAATGGTATGAACCAGTTTATTGGCCAGTTGCAGGTAGGTAATGGCATCAAATTCCACACCCTGCCTGAAGTATTTATCCTGGGCATCAATGGCTTCATTGCCATGGTGGAAATACATCATGGAGCCCACGCCGTCGAACCGGAATCCGTCGAAATGAAATTCGGCGAGCCAGTATTTAAGGTTCGAAAGCAAAAACCGGAGAACCTCGGTCTTCCCGTAGTCGAATATTTTGGAATCCCATTGCGGATGATCGCCCCTGTCGCCGGCATGAAAATATTGCGATTCAGATCCGTCGAACTGGTTGATGCCTTCAACGGTATTCTTCACCGTATGCGAATGCACAATGTCGAGGATAACGGCGATACCCATCTTGTGGGCTTTAAAGATCAGGTCTTTTAAATCTTCAGGTGTGCCGAACCTCGAAGACGGTGCAAAAAAGTTGGAAACGTGGTAACCGAACGAGCCATAATAAGGATGCTCCTGCACGGCCATCATCTGTATGGCATTATACCCGGCCTGCTTGATGCGCGGAAGAACTTCATCGGCAAACTCACGATAGGTTCCAACCCTTTCCTCTTCCAGCGCCATACCGATGTGACACTCGTAAATAAACAGGTCGGTATCTTTTGAAAGTTTGAACTTATCACCTGTCCATTTAAACGGTTCGGGCAGCCAAACCTGCCCTGAGAACATTTTGGTTTCATCATCCTGGATGACCCTTTTGATGTAAGCCGGAATCCGGTAATGGCGGCCCTTTTGCGATTCAACCAATACCTTTATTTCCGACTTGTGCGCAAAATGAATTTTTATAGGTTTTCTGGTCAAGGAATATTTCCCAGATACCATATTCATCCTTTTTCATGGGATGCGAAAACTCACTCCACTCGTTGAAGTCGCCGGTAAGGAAAAGTGCATGAGCCTGTGGCGCCCACTCGCGGTAAGTCCATCCTTTGCGTTTTGCATCGTAATTGATGCCAAGATATTTATAGCCATCAGCAAAATCTTCGATGCTTTTAAAGTCGGTTTCAATGGCTTTAAGCTTTGATTCGTAGCGGTTGAACCTGTCGTTTATATCCTGCGCACTGGGTTCGAGCCAGGGGTCAATCTTCAGAAGTCCTAAAATATTATCAGTCATATTTGGATATTATTTCAAACAAAAGTACAAAATGACTTGTTTATAAAACAGAATAGCTGAGAATAATCTGTAAAAATGAAAATTCTGCAGTGAGGATAACCAGATTTTCTATATTTGTCGTTCTCAAAAATTGTCACGGATGGAAAACAATGAAGTATTAGATAAATTACCGCGGCATTTGCTAAGCCTGGTTATTGATCAGCCATACAACAGTTATACGCCGCAGGATCATGCTGTGTGGCGGTATGTTATGCGGCAGAATGTCCGTTATCTTCCTACGGTGGCTCATCATTCGTACCTCGATGGATTGAAACGGACCGGGATCAGCATCGAAAGTATTCCTCACATGTACGGGATGAACCGGATATTGAAGGAAATCGGCTGGGCTGCTGTCGCCGTTGATGGATTTATTCCGCCCTCTGCATTTATGGAATTTCAGGCTTATAATGTTTTGGTGATCGCTGCTGATATCCGCCCGATTGATCAGATAGAATATACTCCTGCTCCGGATATTATCCATGAAGCTGCCGGTCATGCACCCATTATTGCCGACCCGGAATATGCCGATTATCTCAGGCTGTTTGGTAAAATTGGATCAAAAGCTTTTTCCTCAAAAAAGGATTACCAGATTTACAATGCCATCCGCCATTTATCCATACTGAAAGCCGATCCCAATACACCGGCTAAGGAAATTGAACAGGCCGAAAAGGATTTGGCAGCATTGGAAAGCATCGTGGGTGAACTTTCAGAAATGGCGCTCATCCGCAACCTGCACTGGTGGACGGTTGAGTATGGTTTGATCGGTGATTTAAAGAATCCCAAAATCTATGGCGCCGGATTGCTTTCATCCATTGGCGAAAGTTTTTCTTCGCTTCAGCCGGAAGTTAAGAAGCTCCCGTATACGCTTGATGCGGTAAACTTTACATTCGACATCACCACCCGTCAGCCACAGTTGTTTGTGACGCCTGATTTCCACAGCCTGAATGCAGTACTGGATGAATTCGCCTGCCGCATGGCATGGCGCAGGGGAGGTTCGTACGGACTTAACAAAGCCATCGAATCAGGAACACTCGCAACCTGCGAATATAAATCGGGATTGCAGGTTTCCGGACTGATCAAGGAATTTATCGAGAAAGATGGAAAGCCGGTTTACATTATGACTGATGGCCCAACTGCCCTGAGTTTTAAAGACAAGCAACTTGATGGCCATGGAAAAGATTATCATGCACATGGTTTTGGTTCACCTGTCGGGAAGTTAAAGGGGATGCTTACTCCACTGGAATTGTTTTCGGAAGGCGATCTCATTGACAGGAATATTGTTCGGGGAAAAACTGTAAATCTTGAGTTTGAATCAGGTGTCAGGGTAAAGGGAGTGCTGAAGAATATAGTCACCCAGGCAGGTAAAAACCTGCTTCTTTCATTTGAAGATTGCACGGTTGATTATGAAGGAAGGATTTTATTCCAGCCGTCGTGGGGAACTTATGATATGGCTGTCGGTTCTGAAATCTTTTCTGTGTTTTCCGGCGTTGCTGATCCGGATGCTTATGATTTGTCATTTGAAGTTCCACAGGAAAAGACACATAAAATTGTCTATTCCGACCGTGATAAAACGCTTCATTCGATTTACAGCAAGGTTCGTGAAGGGAGGGAAACCGGAAATAAAAATGGGGAACTTAAAAACCTCTTTAACCACTTGCTTACTGATTATCCCGAAGAGTGGCTGCTTGCACTGGAGATTCTTGAATCTGCAGAAAAGTCCAATGGTTTTGCTGATGAAGTGAAAAAATACCTGTTAAATCTCAAATCCCAAAAACCGGAGCTATCTATGCTGCTTGATAACGGTTTTAAGCTTGTTGGTTTAAATGGTTAAATAGCTTGGTCATAAGTCCAAGTCCTACTTTTCTGCGAATAATCAGCGAAATCTGCGGGAGATTCTTTACAACAGACAGACATTAAATATTTCCCATCAGCAGTTTCAATGCCTCTGCGACTTTGTTCTTGGCGAGTAATTTTCTTGCAGCATCCACCAGTTCCCTTTCATTCTTATACTTTCCTTTATCATCTGATGAATTGAATTCCTGGATTTCAGGTTCAGCCGGAAGTGCTTCAAGATTTCCCAATTGCCCGAGATCATTCCCGGTGAGGAAAGGAGAATGTTTTATTTTCTCAGGCAGGGCATCAATCCCAATCCCAAGTTTTTGCAATGGTTTTTCTACTGTAAATAAGGCATCACCGGAGGCGCGGACATAATTGTCGCCGCCCATTCTGCCAACCAGATCAATTTTATTCAGATCAATATTGCCCTTTTCATCAAGTATGGATTCATCGATATGGATCAGCAGGATTTCGCAGATGATCAGGTTTGCTGCTCCGCCCTGGTCACCGGTTTCAATGATCTGCCGAACCTTGCATTCAAACTGAACCGGTGATTCCTTCACCCTGAAAGGTCGTGATCTTTTCTGACTGGAATGGGCGTCAAACCGGCTTTGATAAATTCATTTACCCCTTTTGGATATTCTGTGCTCGCAAGGCTTGCCTGCTGAACCAGTGAATAATTAACCGCATTGATCACGACCTCCGGAACTTCCTTCAGGTTCTCGTAAGTATTTTTAACTGTATTATCCCTTCCCCGTCGTGAGGGTGAGAATATCAGGGTTGTTGGGTTTACACCGAAAGCATTATAAAAACTAAAAGGGGAGAGGTTGGGATTTCCGTCTTTATCCACTGTGCTTGCAAAAGCAATGGGCCTTGGAGCAACACTGCCAAGCAGAATCTGGTGAACTTTTGGAGCAGGGGTTTGGTATGGGTCAATTTGGATCATCATGCTATTTTGCCGGTAATATTTTTGTTTTGCATTCGCCGAAATCCTATTCTTAAGCCATCTTTTTCAGCCCAGCCACGCATGATCATCGTATCGTTATCCTCGATGAACTTGCGTTCGGATCCGTCGGAAAGATGGATGGGTTTTGTTCCGTTCCAGGTAATTTCAAGCATTGAACCAAATGAATCGGGAGTCGGACCGGAAATCGTTCCTGATCCATACATGTCACCAACATTGATGTTGCAACCATTAACTGTTTGATGGGCCAATTGCTGGCACATATTCCAGTACATGTGTCTGAAATTTGATTGGCAAACCCTGTTTTCTTCTCCTTTTTTAGGTTGAATGAATACTTCAAGTTTTATGTCGTAATTCTTTTTCCCTGAGTATTTAAGGTAGGGGAGAACCTCTGGTTTTTGTTCAGGTCCATCTACTCTGAAAGTTTCCAAAGCATCCAGAGTTACAATCCATGGAGAAATGACCGATCCGAAGTTTTTACTTAAAAATGGTCCAAGCGGAACATACTCCCATTTTTGAATATCACGTGCAGAAAGATCATTGAATAAAACCATTCCGAAAATATAATCTTCAGCTTCTTTGGTCGGGATGCTTTCACCAAGATTACTTTTCTTTCCGGTGATGAATGCCATTTCAAGTTCAAAATCAACTAACTTGCTTGGACCAAAAACAGGTAATTCGGCATCATTGGGCTTCGTTTGTCCTTTAGGGCGGTGAATGTTCGTGCCTGAAACAACTATCGAGGAACTTCTTCCATGATAGGCGATAGGAATGTGTTTCCAGTTTGGCAGCAATGCATTTTCGGGATCACGAAACATTTTTCCGACATTTGTAGCATGTTCAATGCTCGAATAGAAATCGGTATAATCACCAACCTGCACTGGCATGAGCATTTCCACATCGGAAACATCGTTTAAAATCTTAGATTTTTCCCTGCTGCTATACCGGAATGAAAGTGCTGGATATTTCGAAAAGGCTAGAAATTCGGTCACGAACAGATCTCGCTTGCCTGTTTACCTAAAGAAATAAAATCATTCAGAGCCGGTTTGCCGAAAACCCGCAAATCAGGAATTCCAAGCTCATCTAAATAGCCAAGTTTAGCAAGTTCAAAAAGGTCTATTACCTGGTCCCCGATTCGCGTACCACATCTTTCCGTCCCATTTTTCTTACGAAAGACTCCAAATGGGATATTCTGAATCGGGAAGTCACTGTCTTTTGGAACCTCAATCCATGATTTTAATTCCGGATCATTTGCCTTAATCATATCTAAATATTATTCTAAATCTTAAAATCTAAATCCCAAATCGTAAATCGTAAATCCTAAAGGGTTCCCCTGTTCTGCTGCTCCCTTTCAATGGATTCAAAAAGTGCTTTGAAATTGCCTTTGCCAAAAGATAATGCCCCTTTGCGCTGGATAATTTCATAAAAGACAGTCGGACGGTCTTCGACCGGTTTGGTAAAGATCTGGAGCAGATAACCCTCTTCATCACGGTCAATAAGTATGTTCAGCTTTTTCAGTGCTTCCATATCCTCATCTATATGCCCGACCCTTTCAACAACGGTTTCATAATAAGTATCGGGGACATACAGGAATTCTACCCCACGTCTCCTTAATTCACCCACCGTGTGAATAATATTATCAGTAGCCAGGGCAACATGCTGAACACCCGGTCCATTGTAAAACTCAATGTACTCCTGGATCTGTGATTTGTTTATTCCCTTTGCCGGCTCATTGATCGGGAACTTAATCCGCATATTACTATTGGCCATTACTTTGCTCATCAGAGCAGTGTATTCAGTTGAAATATCTTTGTCATCAAAAGAAATCAGTTGGTTAAAACCCATTACATTCTTATAAAAGTTTGCCCACAGGTTCATCTGTCCCCAATCAACATTTCCTACCATGTGATCAACATATTGAAACCCGACTTCGGTTGTCTTGTAAGCTGGTTTCCAATCCCTGAATCCGGGCAGAAATGTACCTTTATAATTTTTCCGTTCAACAAACAAGTGAATAGTTTCGCCATAAGTATGTATACCTGACATCACAACTTCTCCGTGATCATCAGTATATTTCTTTGGTGGAAGATACGATTTACCACCCCGCTTTGTCGTTTCATCATACGATTTGGTTGCATCATCAACCCAAAGCGCCACGAATTTTACACCATCCCCATGTGATTTGCAATGTTCTCCAATTACCGAATCGGCAATTAATGAAGTCGTAAAAACGAAAGTAACCTTTCCCTGTCGCAAAACATAAGAGGTCTTTTCCCTGTCACCTGTTTCCAGTCCGCGATAGGCAAGGGGCTGAAAACCGAAGGCTGTTTGATAATAATACGCCACTTGTTTGGCATTGCCTACATAGAATTCTACGAAATCGGTACCGTTTATCGGTAAAAAATCTTCCTTAGTCATTTAATTTAGCAGTTATTTATAATTCAACATTTAAAATTCAAAACCATTAATTTAAAAGAGCCACGATTTAAAATAATCCCTGTCCTCAATCTGCAAAGCTGCTTTGGTTAATTTCAGGGGTTTAAAAGTGTCAACCATCACCGCCAATTCCTGTGTATCCTTTTTGCCGATGCTCCTTTCGGCGGCTCCCGGATGCGGTCCGTGAGGTATTCCAATGGGGTGCAGGGTGATCTGTCCTTTTTTAATATTGTTCCGGCTCATAAAGTCCCCATCTACATAATACAACACTTCATCTGAATCGACATTGCTGTGGTTATAGGGCGCAGGAATTGCCAGTGGATGGTAATCGTATAGGCGAGGAACAAATGCACAAGTTACGAATGTTGGTGTTTCAAATGTTTGATGAACTGGCGGAGGCTGATGGATCCTTCCGGTTATCGGCTCAAAATCATGAATGGAAAGAGCGTAAGGATAATGATACCCATCCCAGCCAATCAGGTCGAAAGGATGACTGGCGTAATGATAAGGATAAATCATTCCGTCCCTTTTTATCAAAATCTTGAAATCACCTTTTTCATCATGAGTCTCGAGATTATCAGGCTTTCTGATATCCCGTTCGCAAAAAGGAGCATGCTCAAGCAATTGACCTGCCCGGTTAACATATCGTTTTGGAAAACGGATTGGCGTAAATGATTCAACGATAAATAACCTGTTATCCGTCGTTTTGAATTCAATCTGGTAAATAATTCCCCGTGGTATAACCAGGTGATCACCGTAACTGAATTCAATAATTCCATACATGCTTTTCAGTGTTCCCTCTCCTTTATGGATAAAGATCATTTCGTCAGCTCCTGAATTTTTGAAGAAATAATTGGTCATCGACTTTTGCGGTGCTGCAAGACTGATATGAATGTCATTGTTTACAAGTACCGGAACCCTGCTTTTCAGATAGTCTTCCTCAGGTTTTACATCAAACCCATAGAAACTGCGTGAAAGTAAGTTCTTTTCAACGGCAATCTCAGGTGCAACGGAATAAGGTTCATCAACCGACAGAACCATCGTTGGCGGATAACAATGGTAAGTCAGTGAATAAAAATCGGAAAAACCTTCGGTCGAAACCAGTTGCTCTGCATAAAGGTCGCCATTGGGTTTGCGAAATTGAACATGCCTTTTTGAAGGAATTTGTCCGAGTTTATGATAATGAGGCATCTTATTTTATCTGATTTTAATAATGAAAAATAAATTAATGTTCATGGGAACGTCATTCAAATAAGTCAAATGCGATGGGCAAAGATAGCAGAAAATCTCTTTCTTTGCATTATAAACTCATGCATGTTTAATTTGTTCAAATCATTCATTCTAATAACCATTAATGAAAAAGATACCTGAATTGCTTCAACCGTTTTCGTCAGGGGGATTAAGCTTTGAAGAACAGAGTTGTAATGGCCCCGCTTACCCGCCGAAGGGCGACTGATGATCATGTTCCGACTGACATCATGAGGATATATTATGAGCAAAGAGCAGTCAGCCGGGCTGATCATTGCCGAAGCAACAAATATTTCACTTCAGGCAGTGGGTTACATGAATTCGCCCGGTATCTTTACAAGGCAGCAGATTGACGCATGGAAGCCGATTACCAAAGCTGTTCATGATAAAGGAGGCAAAATCTTTTTACAGCTCTGGCATGTTGGCAGGGTTTCACATCCGTTGTTACAACCCAGTCAACATCTTCCGGTTTCCTCATCTGCAATAAGTGCTAAAGCCATAATTAATACACCACAGGGACACAAAGAAATGGTCGTTCCCCGTGCACTTGAAACCGATGAAATTCCTGGAATTGTAAATGATTATAAACAAGCATCAATGAATGCAATTGAAGCCGGGTTTGATGGAGTGGAAATTCATGGCGCAAACGGCTATTTGCCCGACCAGTTCTTACACGACGGCTCCAATACACGAACTGATCAGTATGGAGGATCGTTTGAAAACAGGTCGCGATTTGTTTTGGAAATTTTAGAAGCCTGTTGTTCATCAATTGGATCTGACAGGGTAGGGATCAGGCTTTCACCCAGTGGTTCAAATCAGGGCATGTTTGACTCGGATGTAGTGAAATTGTATGAATTTCTGATCCAGAAACTGAATGATTTTAACCTTGCCTATCTTCATTTAATGGAACCTTATGCTCCTCTTGATCCGCCGGATAAATTCGCTCATTATATGAAAGTTGTTACACCTTACTTCAGAAAATACTTTAAAGGTAAAATGATTACCAATGTAGGTTACGACTTTGAAAGTGGTAATAAAATAATTGAGCAAGGTCATGCTGATTTGGTAGCTTATGGCAAATTATACATATCAAATCCGGATTTGGTGGAACGTTTTGCCAGAAATGCCCAACTTAATACATGGGATAAAAATACTTTTTATTACGGAGGGGAGAAGGGTTATACTGATTATCCCTTTTTATTTGATTAAGTTGTTTTTAATTTCTATACATTTGAATCGTTTTCAAAACAATTGGATATGTCAAAAAGAATGAATCGCAGGAAATTTATTAAAGATACTGGTAAACTTGGAGCAACAGCACTTGCAGGCAGTCTGGCATTCAATGCCAATTCATCATTTGCTTCCTTATTCAATCCACCGGATATTGCAGTAGTGAAAGGGACAAACTATTTTGAGAATACCATCAAGGCCATTGATATTTTGGGAGGCATGAAAAAATTTGTACCACCAAGTTCCAGAGTAGGTTTGCTTATTAATTCAGATTTTGAGGAAGCCGGCACTTTTGTCAATCCTGACGTCAGTATTGCCGCAGTGAAGATGATTTTCGAAGCAGGAGCCTCTGAAATCGTTAAACTTCAGGTGGTTAAGCCAGCATATTGGCAACGTAGCAGCCATTACGAGAACAATAAAGATTTTATTGACTCATTAAAAGAGGTGAGCAGCAACACTTTTCCTTCTGAATTTAATGATACAGATTTTATTAGATTCAATCCCGTTCCCGGAGCAAAGTCTTTGACAGAAACTGAAGTGGTCAAAGCCTGGCTCGATTGCGATGTCTTTATCAATATTGCTATCAGCAAACACCATGGATCTACATTTCTAACAGGTGCTCTGAAAAATGTTATGGGCGTCTCCACGCGAAAAGCCAATGTTTCTTTTCATCTTGGATCGGGCAAGAAGAATGATCCTGATTACCTTGCTCAATGTATCGTCGATCAAAATCTATTGAGGAAAACAGACCTGTGTATTGTTGATGCAACTGAGTTTATTATCAATAATGGTCCGGGAGGCCCCGGTGACATAAGAAAGGAGTTTAAAATTATGGCCGGAACCGATATTGTAGCCATCGATGCTTTATCATCTGTAATCGTTGGTTATGAACCGGACGAAATATTAACCAATGTCAAGGGTCACGAAGCGGGTATCGGCGAGATTGACATCACGAAACTTAATATTATCGAAATACAGGCCTGAAAAGATAATTTTAGAAATAAAATCCCGGAATTCGCAAAACGCTGTTATTCATTTTCAAAGTAATACTCATGAAATTCATTTATTCTTTTACTCGAATTTGCTTCTTTATTGTATCATTTTTTTTATCAATCCTTCATGGGTTTGGCCAGGAAGATAATATAGGTATTCCCTTTATTCCTGATATAGATCAATTCAAAAACTGGAAAGCCAAAGATTCCGTCGAAGTTTATTCCGGTGATAATCTTTACAATTACATAAACGGGGGAGCAGATCTTTATCTTGAATACGGTTTTAAGGACGTGACTATCATTAAATACCTAAACTATCAGGCAGAGAGCATTAAAATTGAATTGTATAGAATGGATAGCGATAGTTCAGCATTTGGAATTTTTTCAATTAGTTCCTCTGCCAATGGAATTCTTGTTAATGCCGGCAATAAAGGTATTCTGTATGATTATCATCTTGATTTCTGGAAAGGCGAATACTTCGTACGTTGTATTGCATCTATTAAAGAAAAAAGCATACGGGATACATTACAAATTTTTGCCGGTTTAGTAGATGCCTCTATTCACAACGATGGACGGGAACCCATATTTGTCGGGGCTTGTAACAAAGCAAATCCGGAATTTATCAATTCGAAATACGTTGTGGGATTAACCGGATTGGGCAACGTTTATAATTTCGGACACGGGGCTATTGCAGGATTTAAAGAAGGAGTGATCGGCTATAAGGGAGATAAAATCCTATTTACATTTAAATATGATAATGACTTCAAATGCCGTGAATGGTTCGCCAGCGCAAAGGGAAAGATGCAAATGAACAGGAGGTTTACTGATTTTGTTCAAAAGGATTCAGGCTTTACGATCAAGGATAATAAGGACATGATCAGCTTCTGCTTTATTCAGTTAAAAAAGTATATGGTAATCATCAAAGGAATGGAGTGGGATGAGGGGCAGCCGGTTGTTGAACAATTAAAGTTAAACCTGAACTAACCCAGATGACTTTCCAGAACGAAAAGAACAAATAAAGCTTATGCGCCTGTTTATAAAACCCAAAACCTGACCTATTTGAAAATTGTGAATAATACCAGTATTACATTACTTAAAGAGTTTTTAAACCGTTATAGATATTAACTCTGTGGCTCTGTGAATTTTCCGTGAACTTCAGTGTAACAAAAAATACAAATACACAATGAGCCACCGGGGAGTCACTTGATACTTGCCGAAAAATTTGTTAATCTTTTTTTTCTTTAACCAAAATATTCTTAAGCGGTCTGAAATCAGTACGAATGGTTTCCCATCTTTCCGGATACATTTTTACCAGGCTGTTAATATTTGATTTATGATTGTAAAGAGCATCCGAAATTGCCGGCGCTGTTATTGGCTGTTGAAATGAATTGCCGACATTGGTACCGGTAAGTTTGAGCTGTTTACTTTTGGCAACAAGTGCAGCATTTTCAAGCCTGTCAAGAAGAGAGATTGTTCTTGCATACTGATCATCGGAACTTCTGACTTCGATCCTTTCATGTTTTTTGTCAGCAGGAATATCAAATACTATGTGCCATTCAAGAATATCAATGTTGCTGGTGTGCTCAACATTAAGACTGTCAGCATAGGCGAGGGTTTCGGCAATAATCACTTCCAGGTCTTTAATATCACCTTTATAATTTTTTATTTTATCGAGCGCTCCAGCCGAAAGCTTGTAGTTTTTCCCGTTTTTAGCCGACCATTCCTTTATAATCTGCTGGCACAGCTTTACTAAACTGATCCCGTAATTCTCTTTTGTCCGCTGCATATCCGATTTAAGCGATTCGGTTTGTCCAATGATCAGACGAGTTCGTTGATTGTTGGTCTTCAGTATCTGCTTATCTTGTTTTTGCAGGTTTACAAATGCTCTGATGCTGTTGTTAAGCACCGAAGCAATTATAGTTTTATGATCAGTAGTAAGCGGTTTGTTAGAGTTAGTGAGGCCGAAGTTACTTTGGTTCTCATTCAGGTACAGGAAAACCAGATCGCTGCGGTCGTGGTTCGAATCGGGTATCCTGATCAGTAAGATGATGTTTTGCAATTCTTGAAAGAGACCAATAGAAGGGTAGGAGCTTTTAACATCGATATCAAAAGGAAGGTTCTGCTGGCTGCGCCAGTCATAAGGATTTTTTTCTTCCATCAATCGCTCAAGGATTACCAGGATATTGTCGTCAAGATTCAGTTCGCTTTTTGAGTACTGATGGTTTTTATTTTCAGAAAGCTGGCCGACAATTCTGCCTCTGTCTTCATCCCGGTAAACTGTAATTATTTTTTCTATCCCGGGAAGCAGTCCGGGAATGATCTGGTGCAGTTTTTCTATGGGATGATCGATAAAAGAGTAATTTTCCATAAGAAAAATTTTAAGCAAAAATACAACAATATTTAAGTCTACCAAATTATATTAAGATTATTTTTAAGCTTAATAAATATTTTTAAGTTATTAAGTAATCATACTTAAGACACTTAATTAAGACTTATTTATTCGTAAATACTTGACTTTGTATTATTAAATATAATATTTTTGTCACAAATTATAATTGCAAAGGTTATTTTAATTATTGTAAAATTAAACTTAACTTAATATGAGAAACGAAATATATAATCGCATCAGGCAAAATAAAATGAAGTTTTATGCCGAGCTTAATTCAAATAAAGAAAACGAAAAAATCGTAAAAGCAGAAGAACAGAAACCTGAAGTCCAGGAACCTGTTTTGAATACAAAAATCTCGGCAGAACGAAATGCGCTGTTGAAAAAAGTTCAGGGATTTAATTACAAATCCTTCTTTAAAAAAGTTCCTGATGCTGTTCAATCGGGTTATACCAGTACTGTGAAAAGCAAAGCCATCGAGGCATTAAGAACGCAGGTTAAAAACGATCATGAAAAGATCAAACAGTTCAGCAGGCAAATCAACCGGAAGATTGATGATAAAACAGATAAGCTTGCAAACGGGGTTTATAATATTTCCTCGTTTCTTTTCGAGGAGTCTGCAGATAAAAATAAAGCCAATACATTTTCAAGCGGTGCGCTTGCAGTTGAGGCCATAGGTAACAATACCATCGAGTGGAATATTACAGATGAAGCTCAACCAACGGTTAATGTTTATGATAAGATCGGTGATTTGTCGCAAAAGTCGTTTGACTGGCTGAGGAGTGTTCCTGACAGGGTTGCCGATTATCTTGCCTCCGACAATCTGCCTGAGCCCAATGATATGCACATGATAGCAAGAAAGTAATTAAGGAGTAACAGGACTTGCTTTCTTAAATTTAATAGGGGATAATCATTTTTGTAAACAAGAATAATTACTTCGGCTATTTGGGTTTACGAAAGAATGTAAACCCAAACGCTCATTATAACTGAATCTAAGCAGCTTTGCGTTTACAAACCTGCCAAGATTCAGTAAAATAAATAGTAAACTTTTTCATAGCAAAAGCCCGCAGCCGACAACTGCGGGCTTTTCGATTGAATTGTTTAACCTAAACTAATTACTGTGAAAAAAACATGGCAACTACCACATCGCATTTTGTACGCTGTAAAAGCACGAAAAGTTACGATCCTAATGGGAAATAGGGGAAATAAGGAAATAAATGAAATGGTGAAGATATTTTATTTGGGCTGAAAACAAGGAGGTTAAAAGAACGTGATGCAATTGAAAGGCCGAGGGATTAATGAATAAATATCTTCGTGATTTCTTGGTGGCTTAGAGGCTTGGTGGCTATTTTTCAGAACCTTACTCTTTTCAAATCTTGAGTCATATAAAAAATAATCAGATATACAATAATTGATGCTTCTGCGTCTATCTGCGATATCTGTTGGAAAAAAGGCAGTTATACATCAAGTGGGATAAAATAGTACATTTTCATTTTAAAAAAATTGAAACTTTAGAGTCAACAAATTTTGTAAATCAGCATTGTAATTCTGGTTGATTTTTAGTAGAAAAGCGGTTATTGCATGATGAAATACAGTTGGTGATTCATAGTATTTTGCATAAAGGATTGTTTTCTTTGTAAACTTCCATAATCTCTCAATGATGTTCAAATTCGGGGAGTAAGAAGGTAAAAACAAGAGCGTAATGTTTAATTTGATTGCAACTTCCTCAACAAACTTACAATGTTGGTAACGGGCATTATCTAAAACGATTTTCAAAGGCAAATTTCCATAATGTTCTTTGAGTTGCTTCAAAAAAATGACAATGGTTTCAGCGTTAATAAAGGTGGTATTGCTGAAAGTGATTACTTCTTTTGTGATAGCATTTACAGCACCCAATACGTTAATCCTATTGCGCCCGGAAGATGCTTTGATAAATAGTCGGACAAAACACCACAATGCGCAGATAAACGGCTGTAAAATAAAATGGGCCGCATCCATAAATAGTAATTGACATTCTCCGTTTTGTGCTTCTTTAATAGCAGGTTCTAATGTTGTTTTCACCCAGAGCTGTTGTTTCTCAACATTTGCTTTTGCCGGGATATGTCCGGTTTTGATGTAACGCAAACCATTCCGTTTCATGAAAGCACGAACTGCTCCCGTATAATACGCAAAATATCGCAGATTAACAAAAACTACCGGGGTACTGATTTATAGAATAACTATTTTTCCCGATTCAACGGAGTTCTCTGTTTTCATTATCAGATAATACATTCCGGGTTGGAGTTTTATTTCAAATTTATAATTTCCTGAAGGGAAGCTGCCCTTGATTGGTTTTTCTACAAACTGTCCATTGAGGTTAAATACTTCGAGGCTCACGAAAGAGAATTTTTTCAGTTCGAATAATATTATACAATTTCCAAAAGAAGGATTATTTTGTACATACAGAGAGGCTTCGTTTTCAGACTCCTTTTCTATGGAAGAGATCGGATCGAAAATTTTAGTCCGGTAAGCACTGCTGGAATAGGTGGAAGCGCATAAATAAGCGGTGTCATTCGTGAAAAAGGGCCGGGAAAAATGAGTTACGAATCCGGCCGGAATCTCAGGTTCAGTTGCCTGCCAGTTGAGCCCGCCATCAAGCGTCATATAAACACCATTCTCTGCAGTAGCAGCATAAACAATCTGGTTATCAAGGGGACTTATCAGCAAATCGGTTACCTTGGAAGATGATCCAAGGTTCAGATTTGTTGATGCCCATGCGTTGCCGCCATTGAAAGATTTGAATACCGTAGCATTTAATTCACCTGAGCCACCTACAGCGCAATATACAATTTCCGGATTATCCGGTTCGGTAATGACAGCACCACTCCATTTGTTCATCGCCGGAATGCCATTATTGATGTAAATCCATGTAGAACCTCCGTCAATACTTTTAATAATCCCGGCATGATCGGATTGTGAAGCATATCCTGCATAGATAATTTCGTCATCCGAATTGGGATCGATAAAAACATACCTGAAACTGTTGAACTCAGGTCCAATAAAAACATTTTCCCAATCCGTTCCTCCGTTAATGCTTCTGTAAACAACCGATTCCCATCCATTGACACCAAAGTTGTTTCCTCCAATAAAAATCAGATCTGGGTTAATTTCAGATACAGCAAGTCCGAAAATCTCCGTTTCAAAAAGACCGCCGATATTGGGTCCCATATTCGTCCATGTTGAGCCGCCATCCACCGATTTGTACAATCCTTCCTGAGCAATGGATGACGGACCATTTGACCATGCGTACATAAAGCCATTAAAGCCAATCGCAACCTGTGAAAACCTTGTACCAGGCAAACCGTTTGTCATTTGCCAGCTTTCGCCCCCATCATTCGAAATGTAACATCCTCCTGAATTTTCTGCCTCAAATCCCACAAGTATTTGTAAGGGATTGGATGGATTGACTTCAATGTCGTTAGTTAACAGGGTTGCAATACCTTTGTTTTTAAGCTCCCATGAATTGGAGGCATCCTCGCTTCTGCAAACACCAAGGCTTAGAAATCCTGCGTAGATCACGTTTGTATTTCCGGGTTCAAAAGCAAAGACAACGCGCTGCTCCATTGTTCCCGGCACCCTGTGTATTAAAGTTCCATGTAAGGCCTCCATCCGTTGAGGAATAAATACCATCGCCTTCGCTGGCAGCATAAATTTTATCCGGATCACTGGGATCAGTCAAGAGATAATTAGTAACTTTATTTGGAAAAGATGCTGAAATGTTTTGCCACGACTGACCAAAATTCTCTGTTTTGTAAACACCCACAATTCTGTCCGCCAAATAATTGCCCCCCGGCGATATAGACCTTTTGCTCAGCTATTGTAATATGGTTAAGAGGTTTTCCGGAAGGAAGATTACCTGTCCGGTTTTCCCAGTTTAAACCACCATCAAAAGACGCAACAACCCTTGCATTGCTTAATCCTTCGGAGCCAATGGCAAATATAGTTTGACTATTGTCAGGATCAACCGAAAGACTTTCAACCGAATAACCTACAGGTAATACTGAAACAAGATTAAAAATGGTCCAATTGTCTCCCTGGTTGGTTGATTTAATAAATACATTGTTAACCGTGACTCCAATAAGTGAAGTCAGACCTGCATATACCGTATTGGGTTCAGCAGGGTCTACAACAATATCAAGGGCTGCAGCATTTACAGGAAATGATTTTTGCACCCAGGTTGTTCCGCCATCAACTGACCGGAATATCTTATTATAGGAATACGGACCTGAAGCATAAAGAACTCCGCCGGATGATACTTCAAAAGTATTGATCTGTGAATTGGCTATGTTTTTAAGTGCATCCAGCACCTCCCAGGTTTCACCACCATTGTGACTTACATAGGGAACACCGGCAGCGGCAAAAAGGGTATTCGGATCCAATGGGCTGACAGCGATATCAAACACATCACCACCATATGGACCAATCGATACCCAGGGGTCTGCCTTTATTTGGTCATCCTGTATTTTACTAAATGAAAAACTACGGATCGATCTGGTTTCATTTGCCTGGTCATCCTTAGCTATTTGCTGTCCATAACTTTGGTTAATTGCTAAGGATAAAAGAATAACAAAAATGCTTAATGATGTTTTCATAAAATATTTATTTCAATTGATAAACAAATGTATATACTTTAGCCGTCAAAATATGGGTTAAATAATATTTTTATAACCTTAAAAATGAAAATTCGAACAGGTTTAGCTCTATTTGTTATTGTTGCTTTATTCAGTAAATCTGCTGTGGTTCAAACTTTTGATCCCTACATTCAATCTGTAGTCGATCAAATTTCAATCGATACCCTTCAATCGAACCTGCAGACCCTTGAAAGTTTCGGACGCAAACAAATCAATGATCCAGGACTGGAAAATACGGCCGAATGGCTGATGAATAAATATTCCGGCTATGGCTATGAGGATATCGAAACAGATCCATTTAATTTTTCAGGATACAGCACCTATAATATTATCGTAACAAAGCAGGGAACCTCATTTCCCGATCAATATGTAATTATCGATGGCCATTATGATACCAAAACAGGACCGGGTGTGAATGATAACGGAACCGGAGTTGCTATCATACTTGAAATTGCAAGGCTTATGGCAAATATTCCCACAAAGTATTCTATCAGGTTCATCAACTTCAGTGCAGAAGAATATGGGTTGATCGGAAGCTCTCATTATGTTCAGAATGTTGTGATACCCCAAAATATGGCAATCAGGATTGTTTTCAATATCGATGAAGTTGGGGGGGTTCAGGGAATGGTCAACAATATTGTCGTCTGTGAGCGGGATGAATCACCTCCTGCCTATAATAATAGCGAATCCTGGGCCATTACCGATACGCTTGTAGCTCTTTCAGGTCTGTATTCCGGTTTAATTCCTGAAATCAACCTTGCTTATGGCTCTGATTATGTTCCTTTTCAAATAAATGGTGAAATCATAACAGGTATTTTTGAATACAATTATTCCCCTTATGCTCATACCATTCACGATAGTCTTGCCAATCTCGACCTGGATTATGTTTATGAAATGGCTAAAATATCAGTGGCGGCAGGAATGTACTTTGCACTGGCCGATGATCCAAACACCGGAAATACAGGTAGTAGATTATTTAGCGATAAGATTTCAGTAATTCCTGATCCCGGTATTCATACAATTGCTGTCGATCTCACCGGAATTAGCGGCAGATATAAGTTTTTTCTTTACGACGAAACAGGTAAATTGCAATTGACCGATTATTTAAGTTCAGGACAGATCAATAAAATACAGGCATCAGAACTAAGTACTGGTATTTATATCTATTTAATTGCAGGGGAGGGGGGCGAAATCAATAAGACAGGCAAAATGGCCTGGTTTTAATGTGCATAAAAGCCGGTCTTTAATTATAACCAAATAGGGCTTTATTTCGTTTAAGATTAGAATGAGAGTTTGGATACGGATATTAACTATAGTCATTATCCTGTTGCCCCTTACAGAAATTTTTCTTGTGAGCCGGCCTACATTTATCGATTATTCCAATGAATGGAGAAGGATTAAAATCAAAAAGGGAAAACACAGCTACTATCCCACCATTCAATTTATCTACCAACTCGATCAGATTGAATTTTATTTTAGGCCTAATAACACATGGTATTACAAGGAACCTGTGCGCAACGGGTGGAATAAATTAAGAGGATTTTCCAAAGGGATGCATCACGACCAGGGTTCGGCAAGGCTTGTATATAAATGCGTTGATGATACCCTGCTTCTTGTTGGGAGCTATTGTTATGTAAATGGTGTTCATCCTGATAAAGGGATCAACCAGCAAGCTATTCTTGATACTATTTATCCCAATAAAATTTATCACTGTATTATCAAGCATGAAGATGAAAAGTTCAAATTCTATTTTGAAGATCAATATTGGGAATGCCCTGCAGGAAAGAACCCATCATGGGGTTACATGCTAAATCCTTTTATTGGTGGGGTCTTTACCCTTGAACATGACTGGTATATAGATATTATGGACAGGACAAGAAAGCCTGAAGAGATCATCGAACCACTGGTTCCTCTGACCGACAATCAATAAGTTGGCAGAATTGTATGATTTGTGTAAACATTAAAGAAAGTATCCTGTTATTTATAATCCTTTGGCAATAAAGAAATAAATTTTAGATTTATACAAATGAATTATGTGCAAAAAAGTTCAATAAAATAAAATTTATTTTACCTTTGCGGGCTATTTTTTTTATAATAAATTATTTACAACAACAATGAAAACAGGAAAAGTAAAATTCTTTAATAAATCCAAAGGTTTTGGATTTATTACTGATGACGAAACTGGCAAAGAATATTTTGTTCATGTTTCGGGTCTAGTAGATGAAATCAAAGATGAGGCAGCAGTAACATTTGAGCTTAAGGAAGGCAAAAAGGGATTAAACGCTGTAGACGTTAAATTAGCTTAATAAAGTTATTCGGTTTGAAAATGATTTTAAAAGCCCGGTGATAAGCCGGGTTTTTTTGTGAAATTTATTCTTCGTTTTCAGTTGCCGGAGGTTCCTCTTGCGAGTCAGTTTCAGCTTCTTTTTCTGCATCTTTATCTACGAAACTTTCATGAATTTTTTCGACATCGCTTTTAGAGTCAATTTTAACATTAACTTTTACCAGATAAGATGCTGTATCGGTGTCAATATCTATTGCATAAAAAAAATCACCGTTGGGTTTTGTAATTTTCCTAATATGGTCCTTCCACCCATCAGGATATTTTTTCGATAATGCCTGCATTGCCTCAGCAGGAATATCTTCATATTTAATTACTTTCTTAATTTTTTCCATAGAAAAAAGTCGGGTGCAATTTTAAATAAAATTATCTTTCTATATTACAAGGATTCTAAAAAAAACTTAACAACACCAGGTTAATTTAACAAATTACCTACTGTTGTAGGGTTCGGGGAAAGGAATATTTTGACTGCAATATACAACGCACTCTTTAATTAAATTGTCTTAGATATTCTATGATAGGATAATATTTTCAACATAAACAAAATTTACATGAAAACCGGTAAATTAATAAAATGCATGATTTTAATAACCTGGATATTTATTCACCAGGTGATTGTCATTGCACAAGTGGTTATTAATGAGTATTCGGCGTCTAATTTATTTACAGTTCTCGATAACTATAATAGTAATGAGGACTGGGTCGAGCTATTCAATACAGGTACTTCTCAGGTAAGTCTTGCAGGCTATTTTTTGAGTGATGATCCTGCCGATTCAGCCAAATGGATGATTCCTGAAAGTGTCACCATTGCTGCCAACGGTTTTATAAAAATATGGCTTTCGGGAAGAAATGAGGTTGCTGGAGGACATTATCATGCAAATTTCAAGCTGACCCAAACAAATGCTGAACCAGAATATCTTGTACTGACTAATCCATCAGGTATGATTCTTCAAAATTTGCAAATTCAGATCACTCAAAAGGACCATTCGAGAGGACAAAAACCTAATGGTTCCGGAAATTGGGTGGTTTTCACCAATCCAACACCCGGTGCAACAAATAATTCCACTTCAGGTTATCAGAAATATACGAATAGACCTTCAATGGATTTGGCAGCAGGATTCTACTCTGGGTCAATTACAGTTACCATCACTAATAATGAACCTAACTCCGTTTTAAGGTATACCCTCGACGGCCTTGAGCCTGGACCTTCTTCTGCGGTTTATAGCGATCCCATAAATGTAACTTCTACCACAATTATCAATGCCCGGGCTTTTAGCAATGATAATGCTATACTGCCCGGTCTTATCGAGTTCAATACCTATTTTATTGATGTAACCCATTCTCTTGCTGTCATTTCGACTTCATCCGAAACACTTGATAACCTGCTGAATGGAAATGCCTCGCTCAGACCATTCGGAACCATTGAGTTTTTCGATAAAGAGGGCGTAAGAACCACTTATGCCTATGGAGAATACAACGAGCACGGTCAGGATTCATGGGTACATGATCAGCGCAGCATGGATTATATCACGAGGGATGAATGCGGTTATAATTATGCATTGCATGGCAACCTTCTTTCCCGTTCGGACAGGGATGAATTTCAGCGATTGATTTTCAGGGCTGAGGGTGATGACAATTATCCAGGAATCGATACCAGCGCTCATTTAAGAGATTTTCTCATTCAAAATCTTGCCCATCGTTCGCACCTCAATCTTGATGTTAGGCAGGGTGAAAAATTCGTTCTGTATGTAAATGGCCAATTTTGGGGTGTATATAGTTATCGTGAAAAGGTACATGACCATGATTTTACCGATTATTATTACAATCAGGACAAATACCATTTATATTTCCTGATGCTTTGGGGTGGGGCATGGGCAGAATATGGCGGACAAGCCGCATGGAATGACTGGAATGCACTGCATGACTTTATACTTAATAACAATATGGCCATTCAGGCAAATTATGAATATGTCAAAACAAAGTATGATGTCACCAGTCTTGTTGACTACATTCTTACCAATTCATTCGTTGTTTGCTCCGACTGGATCAACTGGAATGTTGGATGGTGGAGAGGCACTAATCCGGATGGCGGCCATCAGAAATGGGGGTACATTCTTTGGGATGAAGATGCAACCTTCGGTCATTATATCAATTACACCGGTATACCCGGCCAAAACCCTTATGTCTCACCTTGCTTTCCGGAAGGTATTACCTCTGATCCGGAAGACCACATTGAAATACTTAATGCCTTGAGAGAAAATGACGAATTCAGTGAATATTATGTAAGCCGCTATATCGATTTATTGAATACAGTTTACAGGCCGGATACGATGATCAACTTCCTCGATTCGATTGAAAATTATGTACTTCCTGAAATGTATGCTCATTGCGAGAGGTGGGGAGGATCAGTCACCGAATGGCAGGATAATGTTCAAAAAATCAGGAACTTCATTAATACAAGATACAGCATAATACCAGAGGGTCTTAATGATTGCTATGATCTTAACGGACCTTATGAGGTAAATTTTGAAGTGATACCATCAGGCTCAGGCACAATTAAAGTTAATTCTGTGTATCCACCAATTTCACCATGGGGCGGTTATTATTACGGAGGAATAGATACAAAACTTATAGCCGAAGAAACAAATTCAAATTACGAATTTGAAAAATGGATATTATATAATCATCAGGTAACTCCAAATGACACAACCCAGGAAGTAAATATAGAGTTTTCAGAAGGGGATTATATCATAGCCAAATTTAAGCTAAAAACCTTTGCAGATTCTCTTGTAATTAATGAAATAAACTATAATTCCTCTCAATCAGTTGATCCGGGTGATTGGGTGGAGTTTTATAATCCACATGAATATAATTTGGATATCTCCGGTTGGTTTTTTAAAGACAGTGATGATGCACATATTTTCACCTTCCCTGAAACTACAGTAATGGATCCATTTGGATATCTTGTTCTTTGCCGTGATTCGGCGAATTTTCATGAAGTATTTCCAGATGTCGAAAATTATATTGGTGAAATGAACTTTGGATTTGGCAGTGAAGGAGAGTTGATCCGTTTGTTTGATTCAGACGAAGCTTTAATTGATACTGTAAACTATGGGGTATCCGATCCATGGCCCAGTGAACCTAACGGAAATGGACCAACATTAGAACTGAAATCATGGCAGTATGATAATGCATTGCCTGGGAGCTGGGCTGCTTCTGATTTCAATGGTACTCCGGGAGAACAAAACAGTTATGTGGTAAATTACAATAAATTCAAATCTCCTGATATTAAATTCTCATTTGTTGTTTATCCAAATCCTGTTTCAGATGAAGCAATTATACAAATCACTTCTGGAGAAGTCCGGAATGCTGAAATCGAAATTTATGATGTTTTTGGAAATGTTGTAAAAACTATTGGTGCAATTAATAACGAAAGGATAGTTATTGTGACATCTGATCTTCCGGATGGGCTTTATTTTTGCAAATATATTAATTCAGGGAAAAAGATACTTGGTGTAGAAAAACTTATTAAAAAGCCTTAATTAAAACATAGATTTCCATTAACTGTCTTTTTAGTAATTTTGCACCGGTAATTGGTCAATAAGTTGGAGCATTTGCCATAGAAATCTTTAATAATTAATGCAATAAATTAAAATTATGGCAAAATCGCAACAAACATGGAATAAGAAAGACCGGGAAGATAAAAAACAAAAGAAGAAACAGGCAAAAGAAAAACGAAAAGAAGAAAGAAAAGCTAATACTTTGCCAGGTGATCAGGAGTCAATGATTGCCTATGTAGATGAATTTGGTAATATTTCTTCAACGCCACCTGATCCTTCCAAAAAAATAAAGATTGATGCTGATAGCATTAAAATTAGTGTTCCCAGAAGAGAAGCAATTGATATTTCAAACCCCATCCGAACAGGGATAGTAACCTTCTTTAACACATCGAAAGGTTATGGTTTTATTAGAGATGACGAAACAAATGATAGCATTTTTTCTCACATCAATGATCAACTTGATCATGTGAAGGAAAACGACCGGGTTACATTTGAAATCGATAGAGGCAAAAAAGGATTAAACGCGGTTAGAGTCAAGCTTATCAAAGAAACCAACGAAAAATAATCAAAGAAAAGTTTCCAAATGACACATTTTAATAAAAACATCTTTTGTCTTATAATTAATATTATGTTAAATTGAATTAAGCCTAAAAAGGAGAGAAATTCGATCTTCTCTCCTTTTTATTACCTAAACCTTCTAATTAATCTTGAAGACTATTCCTGAAGTTTGGTATTAACATCTTTCAATTTGTCTAACATATTCAAACGGGTATAAATTTCCTTCAGCGAAGCAAGCGTGCTTCGATCCTTTGGCTGTAACTCGTGAGCTTTCTCTAAATAAGGAATGGAATTCCTTAAGTATTCATCAGCTTCGGCTTTCAATCTGTCAAATTCTTTTTGCTCCGAAAGTGGTAATTTATTTGCTACCTCAATAACTGCAGCCGCTTTATTAACATAAAGTGCACCCATATTGTAATTTGGGTCGAAATAATCCGGCTTCAGTTCCACAGATTTTTTATAGGCCGCTGCTGCTTTAAGAAATGAATCTTCCCTTACTTCTTTGGTCTTTGTTGTGTCATCGGCAATTTCATTGTATTTTGCACCAATTGCGAAAAAAACCGTCGGATTACTTTCATCAATTTTTGCTGCGAGTGTTAAATTTTCCAACGCTTTTTCAGTTTGTCCTTCTGAGAGGTAAACATTGGTTTCATTGAGAAGAATGGATAAGTTATCCGGAAATTTTTTCCTTCCAATTGAAAAATATTCAAGGGCTCTTTTTACATCTTTATCCTGTTTATAGCAAATATTTCCCATTGAACTATAAATTGATGGTTCTGGATAATCCATTATGATTAACTTTTCGAGTGCTTGTTTAGATTTACTATAATCCTCACCAAGCTCTGCAGATGTGGCTATATAAAAAATAGTTGTGGTGTCGATCCTCCCTGATTGTTCATATATTTTAAATGCGGATTCAAATGAACTGACTGCAGAATTGAAATGGATAATTGCATTTGAACTGTCATTAACAGCAAAAGCATTCATTCCTTTATTGTACTTATTGGCACCATCATTGAAAAAGCCATCAGCAACCAGTGGCATCCTTTGCAGAATGTCGAGCTGATATTCTTTTTTTGTATCCAGTTCCATTGCTTTAGTATAAGCTTCATAAGCCTTGTTTAAAGCATCGCTGTCGAGTTTTTTATACACCGTATCCTGGCTTCTGCTGATGTCGATGTATATATTACCGCGGTAAAACCATGTTTTAGCACTTGTAACCGCTTTAGGATCACTAATTGCCTTATCTATCGATGCTTTGGCTTTATCGAGTTTTCCCTCGCGGTGATAGTTGAAAGCACTTACTACAACAGCTTGTGAATAAGCTGCTGCAGACATTATCCAAAGAGCTAAGATCAGGATGATTTTCTTCATATTTATCTGTTTTAAAATTTCCCCAAAAATATTAATTATCGAATATCTAAATTACAATCCTTAGGCCAATTTTGAAATAAATAAAAATCAACAAATTAAACTATTTGTTAAAATAATTATTGTAAAATACTATTCTTCAGTTAACTCAGAAATAGATTGTTCGTTATTTTCTGTTTCATTCATTATTTCATTATCAGGCAAATTAATTTTATTTTCTGTTTCCTGTTGGCTGGTTTCTTCTTCAACTTCAACCCTTGCAACGGATGCAATGGCATCTCCATCTTTTATATTGATTAACCTCACCCCTTGCGTTGCGCGTCCCATAACACGAAGTTCAGAAATGGCCATTCTTATAATTATTCCAGATCTATTGATGATCATCAGATCATCATTATCGCTAACATCCTTAATTGCAATTAAATTTCCGGTTTTGGATGTAATATTAATGGTTTTAACACCCTTTCCGCCGCGATTTGTGACCCTGTAATCATCAAGTTTTGATTTTTTCCCGTATCCGTTTTCTGAAACCACTAAAATATCCTGATTAATATTTTGCAGACAAATCATCCCAATAACCTCATCCTGCTCATTGGCAAGCTTGACTCCTCTCACTCCGGCAGCATTTCTTCCCATAGGTCGGACAGTTTTTTCATTGAACCGAATTGCCCTTCCTGATTTTAATGCCATGATCATTTCATTTTGGCCATTTGTCAATTTTGCTTCCAGTAGTATATCACCCTCCCTGATGTTGATGGCAATAATTCCATTTAGCCTGGGGCGTGAATAGGCTTCCAGTGAAGTTTTTTTAATAGTTCCTTTCTTGCTGCAAAGAATGATATAGTTATTTTCGACGTATTCCTTATTCGTTAAATCTTTGACATTAATAAAGGCCCTAACCTTATCCCCCTGCTCAATGTTTATCATATTCTGAATAGCTCTCCCCTTCGAACTTTTTGTTCCTTCCGGTATTTCAAACACCCTCAACCAGTAACATTTTCCTTTCTCTGTGAAAAAGAGAATATAATTGTGGTTACTTGCAATGTAAAGGTGTTCCAGGAAATCTTCATCCCTTATGTCGCTTCCGCGGGCGCCAACCCCTCCCCTGTTTTGCCTTCTGTATTCAGATAAAGGAGTCCGCTTAATGTATCCCAGATGAGAAATTGTGATCACCACATCTTCATCCGCTATTGTATCAGTAATATTGAAATCTTTTGCGGTATACTCTATTTCTGTTCTTGTCTTATCGCCATATTTCTCCTTGATTTCTTTGAGTTCATCTTTTATTATTTGCATCCTCAGAACTTCATTTTCAAGAATTTCTTTTAGACTCTCAATAAATTTAAGTAATTCTGTATATTCTTCTTTCAATTTTTCCTGCTCGAGTCCCGTCAGTTTTTGAAGCCGCATATCAAGTATAGCTTTTGATTGAATTTCAGATAATTCAAACTGCTCCATTAATCCGTTCTTTGCTTCTTCAGGTGTTTGTGATGCTCGAATAAGGGCAATAACTTCATCAAGGTGATCCAATGCTTTTATTAATCCCTCAAGAATATGAGCTTTTTTTTCAGCTTCAGCCAATTCATACTTTGTTTTTCTGATCAATACTTCATGCCTGTGATCGACATAATGCCTGATCATGTCCTTTAGGTTAAGCAATAAAGGCCTTCCCTTGACAAGTGCAATATTGTTTACACTGAAGGAATTCTGAAGTTGAGTAAATTGATAAAGTTTATTCAGAATGACGTTCGGGATAACATCTTTGCGGAGCTCATAGACTATGCGGAGACCTTCTCTATCCGACTCATCCCTTATGTCGGTAATACCATCAATTCGTTTTTCATTAACAAGGTCAGCTGTCTTCTTAATCATTTCCGCTTTGTTAACCTGATAGGGAATCGAAGTGACAATTATTTTCGCCTTTCCACCAGAATCCTCTTCTATAGTTGCTTCACCTCTTAATATAATGCGTCCGCGTCCGGTTTCATAGGAACTTTTCACACCGTCATATCCATAGATCAGGCCACCTGTAGGGAAATCAGGGCCTTTGATGAATTTCATCAACTCAGCAATTGATATTTCCTTGTTATCAATATAGGCGATGATTCCATCTATTACTTCAGATATGTTGTGAGGAGGCATATTGGTTGCCATACCAACTGCAATACCTGATGCACCATTAATCAACAGATTAGGGATTTTGGCAGGCAAAACTGTCGGTTCTTCAAGAGAATCGTCGAAGTTGAGTTGAAAATCAACAGTTTCCTTATTGATATCGGCCACCATTTCCTCGGCGATTTTCTTTAAACGTGCTTCGGTATATCGCATCGCTGCGGGACTATCACCATCCATTGATCCGAAGTTACCCTGACCATCGACCAACGGATAACGTAGTGACCATTCCTGAGCCATCCTGACCATTGCATCATAAACCGATGTATCGCCATGAGGATGATATTTACCCAAAACTTCACCAACGATTCTTGCCGATTTTTTATAGGGTCTATTTGAAAGCACTCCTAATTCAAGCATTCCATAAAGAACCCGGCGATGAACGGGTTTCAATCCATCCCTTACATCAGGTAAGGCGCGTGAAACGATGACCGACATTGAATAATCAATGTAAGCCGTTTTCATCTGGTTCTCGATATTAACCTTTATTATTTTTTCTCCGTTTTGAATATCTTCCATCTCTCAGTAAGTTCAAAAACAATTAATTACGTATTTTCATAAAAGGTTACGAATGTAGTCTTTTTTGATGGTTAAAACGCTGAATTTTATTGATTTTTATTACTAACAAAGCCGTGTTAATAAAAACCACCTTTATGCCTTTTTTTCAGTATATTTGCATCTACATTTGAATTTGCAGTAATTATGGCATGTATCAATAGAAAACAAAAATCAGGCGGGGTTTTTGAAAGTACAACTTTTTTGGTGTATAACTGTTCGTACTATTGAACGTAAAAAGGTAATAATTGAACATAACAATGCGTTTGTAATTTGAATAACAACTGATTAGAAATATAATGGAAGCTAAATTTTCTCAAAGAGTCAAAGATGTTTTATCCTATAGCCGGGAAGAAGCCATAAGACTTGGCAATGATTATATCGGGCTTGAGCATCTTTTATTAGGAATCATACGTGAAGGAGAGGGAATGGCAATACAGATACTTACTTACTTTGGAATAGATCTGCTGAAAATAAGGAAGGAACTGGAAATGGCTGTTGCCAATTCAGATTTCAATAAAATCAGAACTACTGACAATATCCCTTTAATTAAACAAGCTGAACGGGCTTTGAAAATCACCTATCTGGAAGCCAAATTGTTTAACAGCGATCTGATTGGAACCGAGCATCTGCTTCTTGCGATTTTGAAGGATAATGATAACATCGTCACCAAAACTTTCCAAACTTATGGAGTTGACTATGATGCTGTGAAGGAGGAATTGAAGGCAATTAATTCAAGCGCAGACAACGGCATAAAGACTGATCCCAAGGATGAATTACCGGGAGGTACTGCTGATGAAGACCCTGAAGAAAGCAGCCAGAGTTTTGGAGGCAACATTAAAAAGATGGCTGATTCGAAGTCAAAAACTCCTGTACTTGACAATTTCGGGAGGGACATAACCAAATATGCCGAAGAAGGAAGGCTTGATCCTATTGTAGGAAGAGCGCGTGAACTGGAAAGGATTGCCCAGATTTTAAGCCGGCGGAAAAAAAACAACCCTATACTTATTGGGGAGCCAGGAGTGGGTAAATCTGCAATTGCAGAAGGACTTGCCCTTAGGATTGTCCAGAGAAAAGTCTCAAGAGCATTGTTCAATAAAAAAATTGTCACACTTGACCTTGCCTCCCTTGTTGCTGGAACAAAATACCGCGGCCAATTCGAAGAAAGGATGAAGGCTGTATTGAATGAACTTGAAAAAAATCCCGACATCATTCTTTTTATCGATGAAATCCATACGATTGTAGGTGCAGGTAATGCGTCGGGTTCACTGGATGCATCCAATATGTTTAAACCAGCACTTGCCCGTGGAGATATTCAATGCATTGGGGCCACCACACTTGATGAATACAGGCAATATATCGAAAAGGATGGGGCGCTGGAGCGTAGATTTCAGAAGGTACTTGTCGATCCAACAACACCTGAAGAAACTTATGAAATTCTTAACAATATCAAGGAAAAATACGAAGATCATCACCTTGTCACTTATTCACAGGATGCTTTAAAAGCTTGTGTTAACCTCACAACCAGATATATATCAGACAGGTTTTTACCTGATAAGGCCATCGATGCACTCGATGAAGCAGGGGCCAGAGTGCATATTACGAATATTCATGTTCCGGTTGAAATTATTGACATTGAAAACAGGATTGAAGAAACAAAACTGAATAAAACAAAAGCTATCAATAATCAGAAATTTGAAGAAGCGGCCAAATTCAGAGATATTGAAAGAAAGCTGCAGGAAGATTTGGAACGTGAAAAGAAGAAATGGGAAGAGGAATCCAAGATCAATCGCGAGGAAGTCACCGAGGAAAATGTGGCTGAAGTCATCGCCATGATGACCGGGGTTCCGGTGCAGAGGATAGCTCAAAATGAAAGTGACAGGCTAATTAACATGGAGGTTGACCTTGAGGGATCAATAATCGGACAGCCTGAAGCAATCAGAAAGGTTGTTAAAGCCATTCGGCGTAACAGAGCCGGCCTAAAAGACCCAACAAAACCTATAGGAACATTCATATTTTTAGGCCCTACCGGTGTTGGTAAAACGCATCTGGCTAAGGTACTGGCAAAGTATTTATTCGATTCGGAAGATGCTCTTGTGAGGATTGACATGAGTGAATACATGGAAAAATTTGCTGTATCAAGGCTTGTTGGAGCTCCCCCCGGATATGTCGGTTACGAAGAGGGAGGCCAACTGACTGAAAAAGTCAGAAGGAAACCCTATTCAATTGTGCTGCTTGATGAAATTGAAAAAGCTCATCCGGATGTATTTCATTTACTTCTCCAGGTTTTAGATGATGGTGTTCTGACAGATAGTTTTGGCAGAAGGGTCGACTTTAAAAATACAATTGTCATCATGACCTCAAATATCGGTTCCCGGCAATTGAAAGATTTTGGACAGGGTGTCGGTTTCAACACACAATCAAAAAGATCAGCTAAAATTGATTATGCACGTGGCGTTATAGAAAGCGCATTAAAAAAAGCATTCGCACCTGAATTTCTCAACAGGATTGATGACGTTGTAATCTTCGATCCGCTTGAAAGAGAAAACATCCATAAAATCATTGACATTGAGCTTGGTTACCTGTATAAACGGGTTAAAAATCTTGGTTATGCAATGGATGTGACAGAAAAAGCCAAGGATTTTATTGTTGATAAAGGGTGGGATGAACAATATGGCGCAAGGCCTCTAAAAAGAGCCATTCAGAAATATATCGAAGACCCGCTGGCTGAGGAAATCATTAAAACTAAACTTGCTGAAGGTGACAAAATAATTGTGGACCATACGGACGAAGAAAGTGAACTAAAAATTGAAGTGGAGCGTCAAAAAAAGGAAGTAGTAAAAACTAAATAGATATTTTGTTATCCTATCAATTCCATTAATCCGTTATCGGTCATGTTGTAATATCTGACTAAGGCAGAAAATCCATTGTCGTAAAATAAAAGAGAGGTTGTCTCGGTTCCTTTGATTTTGAAAGGCGATGATTGTCCTGTATCGACTATACCATATTTGGTTTTCAGAGCGGCGGTAAATTTATCAATATCCACAGCAGTTGAATTCTCTATGATGTATTCACCCATAACATAGTTTTCGTTGAGCGTAAAAAATACAGCCTGAACTTCAACTCCGAAAAGCTTCTTGTAATAACCCCATGACCTTAATTCCTTATTTTGAATTTGATATGCATTGAAGCAATCAGGTTTCCCATATTGACGCAGTATAGCATCAAAAGTCAGACGAGTTGGAACATCCTCAAACAAAATGATTTTTTCCGAATCGTAAATCACTGTTTCAGCTTTTTTATAGCTGGTCAATCGAAGGTAGGAAAAGATTTCATCTTTAAAGCAATAGGGAAATGGGCTTTTGTTAGCATACTTTTTAAACTGGTTTACGTACCTGTAACTATATCTTCCATACTTCAAACGAACCAGTGTAATCCTGATTTGTTTTTGAAAAATCAATAGGATAACAGAGACAGGCACAGCGATCAAAAGGATAGAAATCAAAAGAAATTCCATATTATCTGAGCTTTACAAATATTTAACCTTATCAATATTTTTCTAATTTTATCGCCGAATTAATAAACACCTGAAAAGGATGGAAAAAGCAAAAATAATAAAAGGCGGCGAATTTCTCATCAAGGAAACGGAAGCTGGCACTATCTTCATCCCTGAAGAATTCAATGAAGAGCAAAAGATGATCGAGCAAACCTGCCGGGGTTTTCTGGAGACTGAGGTGTTCCCTATACTCGACAGGATTGATTCTCAGGAAGAAGGTTTAATGCGAAGCCTGATCCACAAGGCCGGTGAACTGGGATTGCTGGGTATTTCGGTTCCCGAAAAATATATGGGATTTGAACAGTCATTTGTCACTTCTATGCTGGCAAGTGCTGCAATGGGCTCTGGGTATTCGTTTTCGGTAGCTTATTCAGCACACACAGGGATTGGAACCCTTCCTATTGTTTACTATGGTAATGATGATCAGAAGGGAAGATACCTTCCGCAACTGGCTTCGGGGGAATGGGCTGCAGCTTATTGCCTTACTGAGCCCAATGCAGGCTCTGATGCCAATGCCGGTTCGTCAAAGGCAGTTTTGTCAGCAGATGGAAAGCATTATATATTGAACGGTCAGAAGATGTGGATCACCAATGGCGGCTTTGCTGATGTGCTTACGGTGTTTGCTAAAATTGACAACGACCGCGTGCACAGCGCCTTCATCGTTGAGCGGGCATGGGAAGGTGTGGTGATCAACCCGGAAGAAAAGAAGATGGGGATCAAAGGTTCATCAACGGTTCAGATATTCTTTAATGACGTGAAAGTTCCGGTTGAGAACCTCCTTGGTAAACGTGGACAGGGATTCAGGATTGCATTGAACATCCTTCACATGGGAAGGATTAAACTGGGCGGGACTGTTCTGGGTGCAGCCAAGCGTGCCATTACACAATCGGTGAATTATGCCAACGAACGGAAGCAGTTTGGTGTTCAGATATCGAGCTTTGGAGCTATAAAATATAAGCTTGCCGAACAGGTGATCAAGACGTGGGTAACAGAATCGGCGGTGTATCGCGTGAGCAAGAACATTGACGACATGATTAAAATCATGATCGATGAAGGAACCGATAAACCCACCGCTACCATTGAGGGAATTGCCGTTTATGCCATTGAAGCAGCTCTTTTGAAGGTTTTCGGTTCTGAAGCGCTGAACTACGTGGTGGATGAAGCCGTGCAGATTTTCGGGGGAATGGGTTTCTCGGCGGAGACGGATGTTGACCGTGCCTACCGCGATTCGAGAATCAACAGGATATTTGAGGGAACGAACGAGATAAACCGCTTGCTTGTCTCGGATACGACGATCAAGAAGGCGCTGAAGACCGGTTTTGATGTGGTGCGGTATGCCAATGCCATTGTGCGTAACCTTGAAACCATTGAAGAGTCAACGGTTCCAACGAATGATTACTTTGCTGTGAAACGGCATTATGTAAAGAACTTTAAAAAGACGGCTTTGTTCCTGCTAGGGACGCTGTCGGATAAGTTCCAAAGGGATTTTCTGAATGAGCAGGAGATATTGTTTAACATTTCGGATGTGATCATGGTGGTGTACGGGGCTGAATCGGCGATGCTGAGGGCTGAGAAGCTTTCGATGAAGAATAGCTTTGAATCCACCGGACTTATCAGGGATATGCTGGATGTGTATATTTACGATTCGGCGTGTCATATTAACAAGAGCGCAAAAGATGCGATCAACTCCTTTGTGACTGACGCCGATCATGCGACGATGCTGGAGAGGATTGAGAAGTTTACGAGGGTGGCGCCGGTGAATGTGAAGGATGCACGACGCAGGATTGCCAATAAACTGATAGAGGAAAACCGGTATTGCTATTAAATGAAGTACTTAGAGTGACTAAAGTACTTAAAGTGCCTAAAAAAAGCCTGGAAAGGAATAGTTTCCAGGCTTTTTTATTTGCAGCTAGCCGATATATATGTTTTCCCGCTGATTACGCTGATTAACGCAGAGATTGAAAAACAATTAGCGAATTATAATGCTGAGAATAATTTTTATTCAGGACGAAATCGCAGACTTAGCCCAAAGTGGGAGTGCCACTAAAATGTTTAAAATATTCCAGTATCCCTTAAAAAATAAAGAATAAAGGGAATTACTATGATTAGTAATGAGAGCAATATCAGGAATATTCGTTTTACTATGCCGACATTGATCAATTCCCATTGGCTCTTTTTTTCAATCCACAATGTCCCTGCGATTTGCCATACGTTAATCATTATACCATCCACGAGTAAAAGAATTAGAATATGTCTGGTTCCGCTATCATCCCTTTCAAAGAAAAACACTAGCAGAGTCCATATCAGAAGTACGCTTAATATTATGGTTCCTCCCAGAGTCTTTAAGGGATCCATTTTTTTATGCATGCCTGAAGTTATTAACTTAACCCACCAGGGCCACTTTTTATAAGGAATTGGTTGTGTGTTTTCCATTCTTTAAAATTTTTACTGTTAGTAATATTATTTTATTCCCTGTTTTCCCCAGTTTGCTTTGTAATATTCCCATAAGCAACTAAAACTACACAGTATCATAAATAGTTGGTACAACCAGTTAGGTACTTGAAAACCAAAAAATTTATGCATTTGAGGACTTTCAATAAAATTCTCTACGGCAATGTAAGCTATTAAAAGCCCAAGGATTAAAAACCATACTTTTTTCATCGTGTCATTTATTTTTTATCATTTATTTAATTGAATTGAAAATCTTTCAAATTTTTCTAATTTGATAAAATTGTTTCTTAAAAGATATCTTAAACTAATAATTATCAGAATAAAGGAAGAAATACAGAAAGGATACGCAGAATATTATTTAAATAAGAATCAGTATTCTGAAGATATTAATATAACAAGCAGGTAAAGTATAGTAAATGCACTTACTAGGTCATAAATTTTGAAAACTTTGTGTATTTATATATGAACTTTATTTCTTCATTTTCTTTTATTGTAAAATTTATTTTACGCTTGACTTAAGTTTAACCATTTCATGGCATATTATTGCAATAGTGATTTCCAGGCAAAATATTAAAGGATTTACTTTGCTCCATGGAATTTTTTGCATTTCCAATTCTTTTGTTATTTAAATATATATTAGTTACTACTGGTCCAGCTAGGATTTTTTATATTAAATTGTAATTTTTGCCATAATATTTTTCTCTTAAAAATTTCGTAAGTTAAATTCCATTTTCAACCTTCCATTGCTTTAATAGTTTTAACAGCTTTCGAATCATCATATAATTACCGGAAATTACAACAGAATTGCCATCAATAATTACATTAATTTTTCTTGCACTATACATTATAAATTGGTACAGTGTAGGCTTGAAAACTAATTTTTCATCTTTTTTAACCGGAGGTTTGTAGCCGATATGATTTACTAAGAATTCGATCACTTTATCTGGATCGCGCGTATCAGAAAATATTACTCTGACAGATTTGGCAGCATAAAAATAAACTTCCACCAATTATAAAAAAAACAAGGCTTGCTATAAAGATTAATATTATATCATATTGAACTAATGATTTACCTAAAATTTCAAATAAACCAATACCTTTTTTTAATGTAATGTAATATAATGTAATACTGAAATAAGTTAAAACAAATAATGCTGGATATGTTGCAACTTCAATTGGTGATAAAAACTTCACTGGTAAATTGGTAATTTTCTTTACTTTATAACTGAATTGGTTCTTGCTATCACTATCAGTCTCTTTTCTTCGATATTGGTCACCATAAACAGAAGGGACCTTGTATATGGTATATTTTTCCAGTATGTTTTTTAATTCTACTTCACCATGCTTTACGATATTGAATTGATTTGAACTTTTAGCAGAATTATATACTGCATTCGACAGACATATTCCCCCGGGATCGGCTAATTGCTCGAGCCTTGATGCAACATTTACGCCTTCACCAAAAATATCATTATCTTTAACAATAATATCTCCAACATGAATACCTATACGAATAATAATTTTATCCTCTTCATTCTTATCATTACAATAATCTTTTAATGATGCTTGAATTTCGACTGCACAAGATAATGCTTCGATAGATGAATTAAATTCAGCAAGAATAGAATCACCTATTTTTTTTACGATTTGTCCTTTATGATTCTTGACTTTATCTTCAATAATGCCATCATGTATTGCAAGAAGCTGAATCATTTTATTTTCATCCCGGCTCATCATTCGTGAGTAACCGAAGATATCGGTAAACATGATGGCAGCTAATTTTCGTTCGAATTGTTCCAAATGGGCTAGTTTAAGTATGAGACTATAATGATTTTATATCCCCCTAAATTAAAATAAAAATAACATTATTTAAAAGAAATTAAAATATTCAGTTAATCCGGATTCCCCACCTTGCTTACCTGCCAAAAGATACAAACTTGCGGCTGCTGGTGAATTGCCTATCCATACTTTTTACATTTTACTTCTTTTTCTTACTGATTCTCTTGATTATAAACCCAAGTAATAAACCTATTATCACCAAAACCACTCCGGTTATAGTAGCTATAGGGTTTTTAAATATTAAAGTACCTGCCATAATTTGACCAAGCCCTCCTGCGAATATTCCTCCAGCAACCATTGGCCATGGTTTAAATTCGAATTTATTCTTTTTCTCCTCCATTGTTTGTCTGCTAACTATTAGTCATTTTATAGTAATCTTTATCTACCACAAGTTACAAACTTGCGGCTGATTGACACATATCAGAATTATTATCCTCCGCTTTTTGATTCTTGACTTTTTCTCTTGCTATATGTCAAAGAAAGAAGAAGCGTGCACAACATTAAAGTTCCGGAAAGTGCTTTATCAAAATGCATATGGTCGTAATCAGGATGATAATGTGAATAAATAATAACAAATATAGACCATCCACCGGCAAGAATAGTGCACGATCCAAGAATAATTATTAAAGTCTTTAAAGTTTTCGTTCTGATTTTCATCTTATTTAATTTTAACTTCATTCGTATCTTCACTCCGGGTTACCCACCACCACCTGCTAGCTTCCCTTTATTCATTTTAATTGTTCAAAACTATTGTTTAAGATGTACGTAGTCCGGAGACTACGCCCAACGGAGGTTGCGGGCGGCGGATCGGGTTATTCATTTTGCTGCGTTTTCTATCCTTATTCCTTTTATCGATATCCAAATAATAATAACAATGAATAGTGTGAAGGATCCAAGAAGTACTAAAATCCATCCGAAAGCATCCGCATTCTTTTCTAACCCAATTAAATTTCCGACAAATTTTCCAACAAATAATGATATAATGCCTATGGCAGGAAAAGATAAAAATTTATTTCTAAACTTTGTTTGTATAATATTATAATTAATCTCCTTTGTTTCATCTACTGAAAAATCAATAATTGCACTCCTGTAAAACAGACCCGCTTTTAATTGAAATTTGTGGGTACCACCTGTAACATAAAAAGATTTTGCTTTTTCTTTAATAATACCAGCATTATTGCCATCAATAAATACTTTTATATTACTACCAGCATTTTCTAACTGAAAGGTAATATTTGCCATAAGCTATTATTTAAGTTTGTTATGCATCAAACATATAAATAAAAGAAATCTCTTTATCTACTTTTTTCACTCCGGGTTCCACACCACCACCTGCCAGCTTCCATCAATGGTTGCATGGGGGTTGTAAACCATCAGGTAAGTGTTGCTGTCGGCGCCAAGTTCGGATGCCCACACTTCGGTTTCGATGCCGGGATAAACATGCTATTCCTTCAATATCGCTTTCGATATCACCACGCGCTGCACCTGGTTGGTTCCTTCGTATATCTGGCAGAGCTTGGCATCGCGCATCATCTTTTCGACCATGAATTCGCGCGAATATCCATCGCCGCCCATGGCCTGAACGGCATCGGTGGTTACTTCCATCCCGATGTCGGAAGCATAAAGCTTCGACATGGCCGAAAGCTTATTGAATTTTTTCTTGTCGTGTCGTAAGCCCATGCGGCATACCATGTAAGGATGCGGGCGGTTTCAATCTTGGTTGCCATATCGGCCAGCATGAACCCAATGGCCTGGTTGGATGCAATGGGCTGACCAAACTGGCGCCTGTTCTTGGTCCACTCTTTTGCCGTTTCGTAAGCTGCACGTGCATTGCCCACGCTCAAAGCGGCAACGCCGGTACGCGTGCGGTCGAAGGTCTTCATTGCGATCAGGAATCCGTGTCCCTCCTCCCCTATTTTATTCTCAACAGGAACTTCAACATTGGTAAAGATGATCTCGTTCTGAACCGAAGCCCGCTGACCCATTTTCTGCAAGCGAGGTTTGAACTCGATGCCCGGAGAATCGGAAGGAACTAAAAATGCGGTTAAGCTCCGGGAACCCTTTTCAGGATCGACCTGGGCAAAGACCGTTAAAAAAGTAGAGACTTCGGCATTGGTGATGAAGCGTTTGTGTCCGTTCAGGATGTATTTGTCGCCGTGCTTGATGGCGTTAGACTTGATAGCCTGCACATCAGAACCGGCATTGGGTTCGGTGAGGCAATAGGCGGCAACACCTTTCACTTCGTTGATCAAGCCAAAATATTTCTTTTGCTGTGTTTCGTTGGCAGCAATATAAAGCGGTGTAAGGGCAAGCGTATTGGCATCGATGCAGATACCGATCCCCACGCAGCCGGCACCAAGCTCTTCGGAAGCAAGCGCACCATCGAGCAGCGAATGATTGTGTCCGCCGAACTGTACCGGCATGGGTCCGTTCATGATTCCTTCGTCGTAGGCAGCCTTGACAACGTCCCACGGAAAGACAGCCAGTTCATCATATTTTAACCGGTTGGGGATGATCCACCGTTTTGCAAAATCGCGGTATTTCGCTACGATTTCCTCTTGTTCTTTGGTAATTTGAAAATTGATCATTTAAACGATTTTTATGTGTTGTCGAATTTGAATTATTTTCCCCGACAAATATAAATAATCATTGATTACCTCGAATCAGAAAATACAAATTTTAACAATTACCATTTTGGAAGGGTAAAAGTAATGCTGGCTTAAAAAGATACTGCAATATCTTTCTTTACCCCTTCTTAATAAAACCGGGATGTAATGATCAAAGAAATTATTGGGGCTGCTACCTGAAAGAATTCAGGCAAATAATTACCTCATGTACCTGAAATTCTTTCCGATGTACCTTGCCTGATCACCAAGCTGTTCTTCAATTCTGAGCAGTTGATTGTATTTTGCAATTCTGTCGGAACGGCTGGCTGAGCCGGTTTTAATCAAACCTGTGTTGAGTGCAACTGATAGGTCAGCAATAGTTGTATCTTCGGTTTCTCCACTGCGATGGCTTATTACTGAAGTATAACTATGACGGGTAGCAAGGTCAACGGCATTTATCGTTTCCGTCAAGGTACCGATCTGGTTCACCTTAATAAGAATTGAATTGGCGATGCCTTTATCAATACCCATTTGAAGCCGGTCGGTATTTGTTACAAAAAGATCATCACCCACAAGCTGAATCTTATCTCCCATTTTTTTGGTCATCAGTTTCCAACCCTCCCAATCATCTTCAGCCATGCCATCCTCAATCGAAACGATCGGGTAACGTTTGATCCAATCGTGCCAGAAATCAACCATCTGTGAAGGAGTGAGTTTGTCGCCTGTAGATTTTTTCAGATGGTATTTTTTCTCTTTGACAATAAAATATTCTGATGAAGCGGGGTCAAGCGCGATACAAATATCCTCACCCGGTTTGTATCCTGCCTTTTCAATCGCCTGTAAAACGACCTTAATAGCTTCCTCATTCGATTTCAGGTTGGGGGCAAAACCTCCCTCATCGCCAACATTGGTGGAGTAACCTTGTTTTTTTAAAACGGCTTTCAGATTGTGAAACACTTCAGCGCCCATTCGGAGACCTTCGCTAAAGGAAGAAGCGCCAACCGGCATAATCATGAATTCCTGAAAATCGATACTGTTGTCAGCATGAGATCCACCATTGAGAATATTCATCATTGGGATGGGAAGAGTATTGGCATTCACCCCACCGATATAGCGAAACAACGCCTGTCCCGTTTCCAATGCAGCAGCCCTTGCAACGGCGAGTGAAACCCCGAGTATTGCATTGGCGCCGAGTTTCGCTTTATTTGGTGTTCCGTCAATCTCGATCATGCGGGCATCAATACCATTCTGATCCTGTATAAACAAACCGTTCAACTCATCATTGAGGATTTTATTTACATTGTGAACAGCTTTTAAAACTCCCTTTCCGAGATATACTTTTTTATCGTTATCACGCAATTCTACTGCTTCGTGAATTCCTGTCGAAGCCCCCGAAGGTACAGCGGCTCTTGCTATGATGCCGGAGTCGGTCATCACATCAACTTCTATTGTGGGATTTCCTCTTGAATCCAGTATTTGTCTGGCAGTTAGGTTGACAATGGTACTCATATAAATGGTTTTTTAGTGTATTTTTTTAGATAAAAACAAACAGAAGGACAGGATTTTTAATCCGATATCCTTCTGTTTACGATTAATTTACTCAAATCAATTATTTGGATTCTTCATTTGTTTTCTCTTCCGGAGAATTTTCGTCCGTATTTTCAGCTTCCGCTTTCACTTCTCCCTTGTGTTTACCAGTTGGCATTTTTTCTTCATCTTTTGCAGCAATATCTTCAGCTTTCTCGTCGGCTTTGACTGGCTGGGTAGAAACCTCGTCAGTTTTCTTCTTACCTGCGCTTCTCCTTTTCCTTACCGGTTTTGCTTTGGCTTGCTTGTCCCCTAAAAGGTTCTCGTTGAAGTCAACCAATTCCATCATACATAATTCAGCATTATCACCAAGCCGGTTACCAATTTTTATTATTCTGGTATAGCCACCCGGACGATTAGCAACTTTAACTGAAATGTCCCTGAATAATTCGGTTACAGCTTCCTTACTCTGTAAATGACTGAATATAACCCTTCTTGAATGAGTAGTATCCTCCTTTGATTTTGTGATCAGAGGCTCAATGTATATGCGAAGGGCTTTCGCTTTTGCGAGGGTTGTATGAATTCTTTTATGCAGGATCAATGAAGTGGCCATGTTTTGCAACATTGACTTCCTGTGTGCGCTTTGCCTCGATAAATGATTGATTTTTCTCCCGTGTCTCATCTCAATTATTCCTTATCTAATTTATATTTAGCGATATTCATTCCAAATTCAAGTCCTTTATTCTTAACCAGTTCCTCCAATTCGGTAAGTGATTTCTTCCCGAAATTCCTGAACTTCAGAAGGTCGTTTTTGTTGAATTGCACAAGATCGCCCAAGGTTTCAACATCTGCAGCTTTCAGGCAATTCAAAGCCCTAACCGACAAATCCATGTCAACCAATTTCGTTTTTAATAATTGTCGGGTATGCAACGAGCTTTCATCAAATTCTTCCGAAACAGTCTTTTCGACATGGTCAATTGTAATTTTCTCATCCGAAAAAAGCATGAAATGGTGAATCAGTATCCTGGCGGCTTCTTTTAAGGCATCCTTAGGGTGGATAGAACCGTCGGTTTCAATCTCAAGGACTAATTTTTCATAGTCGGTTTTTTGTTCCACCCGATAATCTTCGACAAAATACTTCACATTCTTTACCGGAGTGTGAATTGAATCGAGGAAAATGGTTCCAGCTGGTACATTAAGTACTTTATTCTCCTCTGCCGGGATATATCCCCTGCCCTTTTCAATATTCAATTCAAATGAGAATTTCACATTGTTTTCCATGTTGCAGATCACCTCATTGGGATTTAAAACCTGGAAAATAGAGAGGAATTTATTGATGTCACCGGCTTTAAAAACTTCCTGATCGCCAATCACTACATGGACTTTTTCGGAGTTTTCTCCATCAATCTGCCTTCTGAACCTGATTTTTTTCAGGTTGAGGACAATTTCAGTTACATCTTCCACAACTCCTTTTATGGTTGAAAATTCATGATCTACGCCATCTACCTTAATGGATGTAATGGCATAGCCTTCGAGAGAAGATAGAAGGATTCTGCGGAGGGCATTTCCTATGGTAATGCCAAAACCAGGTTCGAGCGGACGAAATTCAAATACACCTTTGAATTCGTCAGCTTCATTCATGATAACTTTATCAGGTTTTTGAAATGCTAAAACTGCCATTTTCAGCTATTTTATTTGATTGATAATACGGGTTTATCAGATTTATTTTACTTCGAATATAATTCCACAATCAGTTGTTCCCTGATATTTTCTGGTATTTGTTCTCTTTCAGGGTAACTCATGAACTTTCCGGCCATCAGGTTAGTGTCCCATTCGATCCAGGGATAATTTCCACTGCGTGACGCCAGGGAATTACTAATAGCTTCAAGCGATTTTGATTTTTCCCTTACACCAACAATATCACCGGGATTAAGCGTAAATGAAGGAACATTGATAACCTTGCCGTTGACTGTAATGTGCCTGTGTGAAATCAATTGTCTTGATGCCGGACGCGACGGGGCGATACCCATCCGATATACAACATTGTCCAAACGTGCTTCGATTAACTGAAGCAATACTTCCCCGGTAATTCCTTTCTTCCTTGAAGCGCGTTCAAAAATGTTTTTAAATTGCCTTTCCAGAATTCCGTAAGTATATTTGGCCTTCTGCTTTTCCTGTAACTGAACTCCATATTCCGAGAGTTTTCTTCTTCTTTTCGATTGTCCATGTTGGCCGGGTGGAAAATTCTTCCTTTCATAATACTTATCCGGACCATAAATCGGCTCCCTGAACTTCCTGGCTATTTTCGTTTTTGGACCAATGTATCTTGCCATTTTTTATCTGAATTTCAATTTGTTAATTTATTACTGATTCATTATTGCCTTTACAACGATATAAAGCAAAACTAAACTTTATACCCTTCTTCTTTTAGGCGGTCTGCAACCGTTGTGAGGCAGAGGTGTAGTATCGTTAATTTCTGTTACTTCTATGCCGGAAGAATGAATGGAGCGAATGGCTGATTCTCTGCCGGCGCCGGGGCCTTTTACAAATACCTTCACCTTGCGTAAACCCTGATCATGAGCTATCTTTGAACAATCTTCAGCAGCCATTTGCGCTGCATAGGGAGTGTTTTTCTTCGATCCCTTAAATCCCATTTTACCTGCAGATGCCCAGGAAATAACCTGTCCGGCATTATTGGTCAGGGAAATAATGATATTGTTGAATGAAGCATTGATAAATGCTTTTCCTGTAGGTTCAACTTTGACAACTCTTTTTTTTGTTGCTCTGGTTTTTTTTGCCATAAATGATTTTTTTCTCTTATTTAAAAATTAAACAGAAGCATTAACCCTTTGGTGCCTTCTTTTTATTTGCAACAGTTTTTTTCCTTCCTTTTCGGGTGCGGGCATTGTTCTTTGTACTCTGACCACGCACAGGCAGACCTGTACGATGTCTTATACCCCGGTAAGTCCCGATATCCATCAACCGTTTGATATTCATCTGAACTTCCGAACGTAATTCACCTTCAATTTTATACCGGCTGCTGATGATGTTCCTGATATTATTCTGTTCATCATCAGACCAGTCCTGGACTTTCTTATTAACATCAATTCCTGCCTCAGCAAGGATTTTCTCAGACCTTGACCTTCCAATTCCGAATATATAAGTCAAGGCGACTACGCCTCTTTTGTTTTTTGGTAAATCTATACCAGCTATACGAGCCATAATTTATTGTTTGTGTTTTTTTTAAACATTTTTCCCGGATATTCTATACTATAGAGTATTCATCAGTTTGCATGATCTGCTTAACCCTGCCTTTGTTTGTATTTTGGATTTTTTTTGTTTATCACATACAAACGGCCTTTTCTGCGTACTATCTTGCAATCTGGTGTCCTTTTTTTGACTGATGCCCTTACTTTCATACTAGTGTCATTTTTTATTTATACCTGAATGTTATCCGGCCTTTTGATAAATCATAGGGAGACATTTCGAGTCTAACCTTATCTCCCGGTAAAATTTTAATATAATGCATTCTCATTTTACCTGATATATGGGCTGTAATCACATGCCCGTTCTCAAGTTCCACACGAAACATTGCATTTCCCAATGATTCTATTACTGTTCCATCCTGCTCTATTGAGGCTTGTTTCGCCATTAACCGGACTAATAATTAATTCAATTTTTTTCTTTTAATACTTCTTCAATATACTCAAACGTCGATAAAACCTCCGCTTTCCCTTTACGAACCACAACATCGTGCTCAAAATGAGCCGAAGGTAACATGTCGGCTGTCCTGATTGTCCATCCATCACTTTCCTGAATCACCCTTTTGGTCCCCAGATTTATCATGGGTTCAATAGCCAGCACCATTCCTTCCTTCAAAACCGCACCTGATCCTCTTTTCCCGAAGTTGGGCACCTCGGGCTTTTCATGAAGGCTCCGACCCAGCCCATGTCCTACTAAATCCCTTACCACTGAATAACCAAATCCCTCAACATAAGTTTGAACCGCGTTTCCAATATCACCAATTCTGTTGCCGGCAACTGCCATTTCAATTCCCTTATAAAGCGATTCCTTTGTCCGAATAATCAAGTTAAGGCTTTCCTCTTTTAGTCCACCTACTGCAAATGTATAGGCGGAATCCCCATAGAATCCATTTTTCAGGACACCGCAATCAACCGAAACAATATCTCCTTCTGCTAATTCCCTTTCCGATGGAAATCCATGCACCACATGCTCATTAACCGAAACACAGAGAGTAAATGGAAATCCGTTATATCCCTTAAATCCCGGAATAGCTTTGTGGTCCCGGATGAACTCCTCGGCCACCCTATCCAATTCAATCGTTTTTTTTCCCGGTGCGATAAGTTTAGCTATTTCAGCTAAAGTTTTACCAACAAGCAAAGAACTTTCTCTAATTAATTCAATTTCTTCCTCAGTCTTGATATAAATCATCCCTCGGTTGTTACTCTATAATTAACCGGTCATGCTATAGGCAGACCGGCCTTTTATCCTTCCAGATTTGGTTAATCCATCATAGTGCCGCATCAACAAATGACTTTCTATTTGCTGGAGGGTATCTAAAACTACTCCAACAAGAATAAGCAATGAAGTTCCTCCATAGAACTGTGCAAATTGCGTACTTACACCCAGTAACCTGACCAGCGCAGGCATGATCGCAACAAAACCGAGGAAAATAGAACCCGGCAATGTGATCCTTGACATTACGCTATCGATAAACTCAGCTGTCTTTTTCCCAGGTTTAACACCCGGAATAAACCCTCCGTTCTTTTTCATATCATCAGCCATCTGATTAGGATTTATCGTAATAGCTGTATAGAAATAAGTGAAGGCGATGATCATAATGAAGAAAGTAAAATTATACCAAAATCCGTTTATATCGGCAAATGCATTTACAAATCCAGATAGGCTCTCAGATTCAGCAAAACCGGCAAGGGTAATGGGCAGGAACATGATTGCCTGTGCAAAAATGATCGGCATTACTCCGGCTGCATTGACCTTGAGCGGTATATATTGCCTGACTCCACCATATTGTTTGTTGCCGACAATTCTTTTTGCATATTGAACTGGTATTCTCCTGGTTCCCTGAACAAGAAGTATTGAAATGAGAATAACCAAAACAAGCACAGCTATTTCAATTACAAAAAATACCAATCCACCACCCTTTTCTTCCATTCTTGAAATAAATTCACTGAATAAGGCAAAAGGCAGTCTGGCGATAATACCAATCATAATGATCAGTGAAATCCCATTTCCAATTCCTTTTTCGGTAATTCTTTCACCCAGCCACATGATAAACATGGAACCAGCAGTAAGAATAACGATAGATGAAATCCCGAAGAAAGTAAATATTGAGTGTGAAGTGATTCCCGGATCAAATGGATAAATGCCTTCCGGAGGTAATTGTCTTACAAGATTTGCAATATAAGCGGGTGATTGGAAAATCAGGATTATTACAGTTAAATAACGGGTAATCTGGTTTATCTTTCTCCTTCCGCTTTCACCCTCTTTCTGAAGTTTCTGGAAATAAGGTATTGCCATTCCCAGCAACTGAACTACAATGGAGGCAGAAATATAGGGCATGATTCCCAGCGCAAAAACACTGGCATTAGAAAATGCGCCGCCCGAAAACATATTGAGCAATCCAAGTAATCCGGAACTACCCTGATTTTGCAAATTCGTCAATTGATGAGGGTCGACACCGGGTAAAACAATGTATGCGCCTAGACGGTAAATGACAATGATACCCAGCGTATACAGGATTCTGGTCCTGAGTTCCTCTATCTTGGAAATATTGCGAATTGTTTCGATTAATCTTTTCATTTACTATTTAGATTTTTGTTGCCACACCACCTTTAGCTTCAATAGCAGCAATCGCTGTTTTGGAAAAAGCATGAGCCCGGATTTCGAGGTTAGTTTTCAACTCTCCCCTTCCAAGAATTTTAACCAGGTCTTTCTTATTGGCTAATCCCTTTTCAATCAGAAAATTTGGATCGATTGACGAAACTTTATACTGGTCGGCAAGTTTTTGAAGAACATCAATATTAATGCCCCTGTATTCCACCCTGTTCATGTTTTTAAATCCGAACTTGGGAACTCTTCTGTACAGAGGCATCTGCCCTCCTTCAAATCCCGGTTTATTACGATAACCTGATCTAGATTTTGCTCCTTTATGACCTCTTGTTGAGGTTCCGCCATGGCCTGAACCCTGCCCGCGTCCTATCCGTTTCCTTTTTTTTGTTGAGCCTTCAGAAGGCTTAAGTTTACTTAAATCCATTTTTATTTAAGTTTATATATTGTTAAATTTCTTCTACTTTAACCAGATGTCTGACTTTTGCAATCATGCCCAAAATTTGCGGGGTTGCATCCATTTCCTTTTCCTGCTGCATTTTTCTAAGGCCGAGTGCCACAAGTGTTCGCTTTTGGCGCAATGGCTGTCCGATACCACTCTTAATTTGCTTTATTCTTAGCTTTTTCATGTGTTGTCCTCCGTATTTTTTCTGTTAACCATTAAAAACAGAACTCAATTCCACTCCTCTAAGTTGTGCAATAGTATAAGGATCCTTCATGTGGATCAGGGCATTGATGGTTGCTTTAACAACACTGTGAGGATTGGATGATCCTTTTGATTTTGCAAGAACATCTTTTATTCCAACGCTTTCAAGAACTGCACGCATTGCACCCCCTGCAATTACACCTGTACCGGGAGCAGCGGGCTTCAGAAACACCCTTGCGCCACTGTACTTTCCCTCCTGCTCGTGAGGCAGAGTACCATTCATAATAGGCACCTTAATAAGGTTTTTCTTTGCATCATCAATTCCTTTTGAAATGGCAGAAGTGACCTCCTTCGCCTTGCCAAGGCCATAACCAACCACACCCTGTTCGTTACCAACAACAACGATGGCGCTGAAACTGAATGTCCGGCCTCCTTTGGTAACTTTGGTTACCCGCTGGATGCTCACCAATCTGTCCTTGAATTCGATCTCGCTCGATTTAACTCTTTTGATATTGACGTTTGACATAATTTTTAGAATTTAAGTCCTCCTTCTCTTGCAGCTTCAGCCAGTGCCTTCACCCTGCCATGATATAAATAGCCGTTTCTATCGAAAACCACGCTTTCAATTCCCGCTTCTTTAGCTTTTTGAGCAATTAACTTACCCACCGTTTTAGCCTGATCTATTTTATTCCCTTTTGAGGCCGCCAAATCTTCAATTGAAGAGGAGGTCGATAATAAAGTATGTCCTGCCTGGTCATTGATCAGCTGAACATAAATTTGCTTGTTACTTCTGAATACAGTCATGCGCGGTCTTTCGGCTGTCCCGTGCACGATTTTCCGGATTCTCATTTTAATCCTGTTTCTTCTGTACTGCTTCCAGTTTTTAGTAGCCATTATTTTATAAATTTATTCTGTTTTATTATTTTTCAGCAGCAGATTTACCAGCTTTCTTCCTGATAACTTCTCCCTTGAATAAAATTCCTTTTCCCTTATATGGCTCAGGTTTTCTAAGTGACCTGATTTTGGCAGCCACCTGACCGATCAATTGCTTGTCGATCGAAGTCATGGTAATGGTTGGATTTTTACCCCTTTCGGTTTTCGTTTCTACTTTTATCTCTTTAGGTAATTCAAAAACAATGTTATGTGAATAACCCAGGGTCATTTCAAGAACCTGTCCTTTAGCTTCCACTTTATACCCAACCCCAACAAGTTCCTGCTCAATAGTAAATCCTTTTGATACTCCGGTTACCATATTGGCAATAAGTGCCCGGTATAATCCGTGTTTTGCTTTGTGATCGAGTGAATCCGATGCTCTTTCCAAAACGATATTTCCATCTTTTGTATTGACGGTAATTCCTGGATCTATCTTCTGCTGCAACTCCCCAAGTTTGCCTTTAACAGTAACCACATTATCTTTGGATACCTCAATTTTAACACCTGAAGGCAATTCAATGGGTAATTTTCCTATTCGTGACATAATGCTTATCTCTTTTATTAACTTACATAACAAATAACCTCACCACCGATTTTCAGCTTTCGGGCTTCCTTATCGGTCATCAATCCCTGAGATGTGGATAAAAGGGCAATTCCCAAACCGTTCATAACACGCGGCATTTTGTCGGCATCCACGTATTTTCTGAGTCCCGGTTTGCTTATTCTTTCCAGTTTATTGATGGCTGAAAGCTTGGTGACCGGATGATATTTTAAGGCGATTTTGATACTACCGGGTTTGGTTGAATCTTCGAATTTATAATTCAGTATATATCCTTTATCAAATAGAATTTTTGTCATTTCTTTTTTGATGTTGGAGGCGGGAATTTCCACCACCCTGTGATTCGCCCTTACGGCATTTCGTATCCTGGTTAAATAATCTGCAATTGGATCTGTATTCATTGCTAATATTTCTTTATTATTAAAATTACCAACTCGATTTAGTGATTCCGGGAATTAAACCTTTCAATGCCATTTCTCTGAAATTAATCCTCGAAATTCCAAACTGCCGCATATAGCCCTTTGGTCTGCCTGTCAGGTTACACCTGTTATGCAAGCGGACTTTTGACGCGTTTTTAGGAATTTTCTGCAAACCGATATAATCACCGGCAGCCTTCAATTCCTTCTTTTTAGCGGCATATTTTTCAACCATCCTGCGTCTCTTGACTTCACGGGCTTTCATAGATTCTTTAGCCATACTATCTTATTTAATTTGATTTCTAAATGGTAATCCGAATTCTTTGAGCAGTGCCATACATTCTTTATCCGTCCTGGCGGTTGTCACAAAAGTAACGTCCATACCGTTGATGTTAGCAACTTTATCGATATCTATCTCCGGAAAGATAATTTGTTCAGTGACACCGAATGTATAATTTCCGCGACCATCAAATCCCTTATCGTTCACTCCCCTGAAATCTCTGACACGCGGAATTGCAACGGAAATCAACCTGTCGAGAAATTCGTACATTTTATTTCCACGCAACGTAACCCTGACGCCAACAGCAACACCTTTCCTCAGCTTAAAATTCGAAATATCTTTTTTAGACTTGGTTGCTACGGCAAGTTGTCCGGTTATTTTCGTCATCTCATCGATGCCCGAATCGATTTGCTTCTTATCGGTTGTAGCAGATCCAATTCCCTGATTGACGCTGATTTTAGTCAACCTTGGCACCTGCATTCTACTGGTATAGTTAAACTGCTTTTGCAAAGCAGGAACTATTTCCTCCTTGTACTTTTTTATTAATCTTGGTTTGTATTCCATTATTTAATGACCTCCCCGGATTTTTTTGAATAGCGAACTTTTTTATTAGTTTTTTCATCCAGTTTTCTTCCTATTCTGGTGAAATTTCCAGCCCCATCAGAAAGTTTCAGGTTAGAAACATGAATCGGAGCCTCTTTTTTTACAATCCCTCCCTTCGGATTTTTTGCATTGGGTTTTGTGTTTTTCGAGACAAGATTAACCCCCTCAACTATAGCTCTGCTTTTATCAACATCCACAACCAGAACTTTACCCTGCTGTCCTCTGGAGTCGCCGGTAATAACGATAACGTTATCGCCTTTTTTTACATGTAATTTCTTCCGCATGATTAAATATCTGTTTAAAGCACCTCAGGTGCCAATGAAACTATTTTCATGTATTGTTTTTCCCTTAATTCCCTGGCAACGGGTCCGAAAATACGGGTCCCGATCATTTCTCCGGCGCTGTTCAACAAAACAACTGCGTTATCGTCGAACCGAATATAGGAACCGTCAGGCCTCCTGTTTTCTTTTGTAGTCCTTACTATCACTGCCTTGGCAACAGTACCTTTTTTTATGTTACCTGATGGTAAGGCGTTCTTCACCGTTACAACAATTTTATCGCCAATGGTTGCATACCGCTTTTTTGTTCCGCCTAGAACCCTGATGCAAAGTACCTCCTTTGCCCCGCTGTTATCAGCTACTGTCAATCTTGATTCCTGCTGTATCATGATTATTTAGCCCTTTCTATAATTTCAACTAACCGCCAACACTTATTTTTACTTAACGGCCTTGTTTCCATGATGCGAACCTTATCACCCACATTACAATCGTTCTTTTCATCATGCGCCATAAACTTGGTTGTCTTCTTAACATATTTCCCGTACATGGGGTGCTTAACCTTTCTTTCCACGATCACAACAATGGACTTATCCATTTTATCGCTGACGACTACACCTGTTCGCTCTTTTCTTATTTTTCTGGTTTCCATTATTAGTTTGTGCTTTTGATTTGTTCTTCAAGCTCTCTCTTTCTTAATTCCGTTTTAATGCGGGCAATTGTTTTTCTGTATGCCTTAATTTTATTTGGATTTTCCAAAGGAGAAACCGCATGGTTCAACCTGAGTTTTACCAGTTGCTTCAATTCTTCTTCAAGGCGCTCGTTAAGCTCTGCCGTCGAGAGTTCTCTGATTACTTCTTGTTCCATTTTTATTAATTTGTTTCTTCAACGTAATCTCTTCTAACAATGAATTTTGTTTTCACAGGAAGCTTCTGGGCTGCAAGCCTCAGGGCTTCTTTTGCAACGATTATCGGAACGCCCTCAGCCTCAAAGATGATCCTGCCTGGCGTAACTATCGCTACAAAACCCTCGGGTGCACCCTTGCCTTTTCCCATACGCACTTCTGCAGGTTTTTTGGTGATTGGCTTGTCAGGAAATATTCGAATCCATATCTGCCCTTCACGTTTCATATGACGTGTTACTGCCTGACGAGCGGCTTCAATTTGTCTTCCGGTTATCCAGGATTCCTCCAATGACTTGATTCCAAAAGAGCCAAATGCAAGTTGATTTCCCCTCTGGGAATTCCCCTTCATCTTTCCTTTTTGCTGTTTCCTGTATTTTGTTTTCTTTGGTTGTAACATTATCCAATATGATTATAATGAATCCACCTTATTTTATTATCTGCTATTCCTTTTTCTTTTTGGCCTTGCCTCGGCAGGTTCCTGCTGGACTTTTTTCTTATCCTGAACAAACTGGGCTGTCAAATCACGTTTTCCATATACCTCACCTTTGCAAATCCATACCTTTACTCCAATTCTTCCATAGCTGGTATGCGCTTCGACTAAGGCATAATCTATATCAGCACGCATGGTATGCAAGGGAATCCTCCCTTCTTTATAAATTTCACGCCTTGCCATTTCCGCACCACCCAATCTTCCTGAAATCAGAACTTTGATTCCATCCGCGCCTATTCTGATTGAGGAGGCAATTGCCGTTTTTATTGCCCTGCGGTAGGAAATTCTTCCCTCTATTTGCTTGGCAATAGTGTTTCCAACGATTACTGCATCTAATTCAGGGCGTTTTATTTCGGAAATATTTATCTGAATTTCCTTGGAAGTTATTTTCTTCAGCTCTTCCTTTAATTTGTCAACTTCCTGACCTCCCTTGCCTATAATAATACCAGGCCTTGCAGTAAAGATAGTTACAGTAACCAGCTTAAGTGTGCGCTCGATGAGAATCTTGGAAATTCCTGCTTTGGATAACCTCGCATTAAGATATTTCCTGATTTGATCGTCCTCAACTATTTTCTGATCATAGTTTTTGCCACCGAACCAATTGGAATCCCATCCTCTGATGATTCCTAACCTAAGGCCGATTGGATTTGTTTTTTGTCCCATTAATGATGTATTATTTGTCCTTTATGATTTTATTCTTGTTTATTATCAATGATTATTGTAACATGATTGGAGGGTTTGCGAAGCCTGTAGGCCCTTCCCTGCGGGGCGGTCTGGATTCTTTTGAGAACCCTTCCGCTATCCACCGAAATTTCTTTAACCACAAGTTTTGCATCTTCAATTCTTACCCCTTCGTTTTTTGCCTGCCAGTTTGCAATTGCCGATAAAAGCAACTTGTGTAATCTAATGGATGCTTCTGGTGATGAGTTCTTCAAAACATGAAGTGCTTTCTCAACTTCAAGTCCTCTGACCAGTCCGGCGGCTAACCTCATTTTTCTTGGGGATGTCGGACAGTTATTAAGTTTAGCGAAAGCTATCTTTTTAATCGCTTTTTTTGAAGCTTCTGCGCTGTTTCTCTTTCTGGCTCCCATTGTATCGTTATTATTTTTATAAGTATACTGATTATTTCTTACCCTTATCCTTATTCCCTGCATGACCCCTGTATATACGCGTTGGCGCAAATTCGCCAAGTTTATGGCCAACCATGTTTTCGGTTACATACACAGGAATAAATTTATTTCCGTTATGAACTGCAATGGTTTGTCCAACAAATTCAGGGGAAATCATTGAAGCCCGCGACCAGGTTTTGATCACGTTCTTTTTCTTCGACTCCACATTTTGAAGCACCTTCTTTTCAAGCTTATAATGGATATAAGGTCCTTTTTTAATCGATCGGCTCATACTTTAATTATTATTTTTTCCTTCTTTCAATGATATATTTATTCGAAGCATTCTTTCTTGCACGGGTTTTATATCCTTTAGCCGGAATACCTTTTCTGGATCTCGGATGTCCGCCGGAAGCACGTCCTTCACCACCACCCATCGGGTGATCAACGGGATTCATTACAACACCCCTGGTACGCGGACGCCTGCCCAGCCACCTGCTCCTGCCTGCTTTACCAGATACTTCAAGGCTATGGTCACCGTTCGAAACCATACCGATGGTAGCCTTGCATGCCTGCAGGATCATCCTTGTTTCTCCGGAAGGAAGCTTCACGACTGCGAACTTTCCGTCGCGCGACATCAACTGAGCATATGAACCGGCACTCCTTGCCATTTTAGCACCCTGACCGGGTCGCAATTCTATATTATGAATAATGGTTCCAAATGGAATTTCGCTAAGGTACAAAGCATTACCCACCTCGGGAGAAATGCCTTTCCCTGAAACTACTTCATTTCCAACTTTTAAACCATTGGGGGCAACAATATACCTTTTTTCGCCGTCAGCGTAATTAAGCAAAGCAATGCGGGCAGTACGGTTTGGGTCGTATTCAATCGTTTTTACGGTAGCAGGAATTCCTTCCTTATCCCTTTTAAAATCGATGATTCTGTATTTCTGCTTATGACCGCCACCTACATAACGCATGGTCATTTTGCCTTCGTTGTTCCTACCTCCTGATTTTTTTACCGGTACCAGCAAACTCTTTTCAGGTTTGGAGGTGGTAATATCATCAAACGCACTTATCAGCTTAAAGCGCTGGCTTGATGTTGTCGGTTTGAATTTCTTTAAAGCCATCTATTTAATTATATATTGCTGTAAAAATCGATTGTTTCACCTTTGGCTAATGTTACAATAGCCTTTTTATATGCACTGGTCCTTCCCGAAATCACTCCTGACTTGGTGAACCGTGATTTGTTCTTACCTGAATAATACATTGTATTGACAGTTTCTACCTCTACACCGTAAAGCTCCTCAACTGCTTTCTTTATTTGCAGCTTGTTAGCCTTTTTATGGACGACAAATCCATAACGGTTAAGTTTCTCGCCTAATCCTGTCATCTTTTCAGTAATAACCGGTTTAACTATGATATTCATTGTATCGCTGATTTATTAATTTACTGAATGGATTTTTTCAATTTCCTTTAACGAACTCTCAGCAATGATGAGGTTGTTAGCATTGAGGATGTCATAGGTGTTTATGCTTGCTGCATCGGTAATTTTGGTCTTCTGAATATTTCTTGAGGCAAGATAAACGTTTTTATCATTTTGAGTAAGTACAACCAACACCTTTTTGTCCTGGAGCTCAAAATTTTTCAACAGGGTCACAAAATTCTTTGTTTTTGGTGAATCAAATGAAAAATCTTCAAGAATGATGATCCCATTTTCTTTTGCCTTGTAAGTCAGAGCAGATTTTCGGGCAAGGCGTTTCAGTTTTTTATTTAATTTAAAACCATATTCACGTGGCTGAGGTCCAAAAACCCGTCCTCCTCCTTTGAACAAAGGACTTTTGATACTGCCAAATCGTGCAGTACCCGTTCCTTTCTGCTTTTTCAATTTCTTGGTGCTGCCGGTAATTTCACCTTTTTCCTTGGATTTATGCGTTCCCTGGCGACGATTTGCCATGAATTGTTTTATATCAAGGTAAATGGCATGGTCGTTGGGCTCGATACTGAATACATTATCATCCAGCATGGCTTTCTTTGCTGTCTTTTGCCCGCTAATATTATAAACTTCTAACTCCATCTCTCAAGTATTACATATGAACCTTTAGGACCAGGAACTGATCCTTTAACAATTACCAAATTTTTATCCAGATGTATTTTTACAATCTGAAGGTTGATGATCTTGGTTCGGTGATTTCCCATTTGGCCTGCCATCCTCATGCCTTTCATAACCCTTGAAGGCCATGATGATGCTCCGATTGAACCCGGCGCCCTGAGGCGATCGTGCTGACCATGCGTCTGATCCATAACTCCGCTGAATTTATGACGGCGCACAACTCCCTGGAATCCTCTGCCTTTTGACATACCAACTACATCTATGAATTCCCCTTCAATAAAAATATCTGCGTTCAATACATCTCCAAAGGTTTTCGTATGCCCTTCCTCAAAACGGGTGAACTCGGCCACCATTCTTTTTGGTGACACACCAGCTTTTGCAAAATGGCCTTTCAGGGCTTTGGTTGTATGTTTTTCTTTACGGTCGTCAAAAGCCATTTGTATGGCATCATAACCATCTTTCGGCTTTGTCTTTACTTGTGTTACAACACAAGGTCCAGCTTCGATGACGGTGCAGGGAATATTTTTCCCATTGCTGTCATAAATACTGGTCATACCTATTTTTCTTCCGATAATTCCTGACATGTTATTATCAATTAAAATTCAATGCCTAATTCACAACTCATACCTTGATTTCCACTTCAACCCCACTTGGTAATTCCAGTTTCATCAAGGCATCGATTGTTTTAGTGGTGGAACTGTAAATATCCAGCAGTCTTTTGTAAGAACAAAGCTGAAACTGTTCCCTTGATTTCTTATTGACGAAAGTAGACCGGTTTACCGTAAAAATTTTTTTATTCGTTGGTAACGGAATAGGTCCGTTTACAATTGCACCGGTCGTTTTAACCGTTTTACGATCTTTTCAGCTGATTTATCTACCAGGTTATGATCGTACGATTTCAGTTTTATTCTTATTCTCTGACTCACTTTATTATTTATGTTAAATTAAACAGTAACCAAATATCCTTTAATTTTATAAATAACGTTTTCCTGCACCTGATGGGGTGTTTGCTCATAATGCGAAAACTCAAGGCTATAAGTAGCCCGGCCTGAAGTAATGGTACGCAAAATGGTAACATAACCAAACATCTCAGCCAATGGAACAATCGCCTTTATTGCCTGAATCCAACTTTTGATTCGATGTGCACAACATGTCCTCTTCTCTTATTTAAATCACTTGTCACTTCACCAACATACAAATCAGGTGTATCAACCTCAAATTTCATAATAGGTTCAAGCAATACCGGTTTTGCTTTTTTACATGCTTCCCGGAAGGCTATACTGCAGCTATTTCAAATGAAAGTGCATCAGTGTCAACAGGATGAAAAGAACCATCAATAAGTCTTACTTTCAGGCTATTAAGGGCAAAACCAAGTAACACGCCATTTGTCATTGCTGATTTGAATCCTTTTTCGATGGAGGGTATGAATTCCTTTGGAATTGCTCCGCCTTTAATATCATTGATAAACTGTAATCCTTTTATTTCTTCGTCAGCAGGCGCGATTTCGACAGTGATTTCGGCAAATCTACCACGACCGCCGGTTTGTTTTTTATAAACCTCTTGTGTGGATCACCGGATTGATAATCGCTTCTTTATAGGCAACCTGTGGATTGCCTCGATTGCATTCAATATTGAATTCCCTTCTCAGGCTGTCGAGAATGATATCGAGATGAAATTCTCCCATTCCGCTGATAATTGTCTGACCGGTTTCATCAACGTTAACTTGTAAATGTAGGGTCTTCTTCTGAAAGTTTGAAGAGTGTGGCCAGCATTTTATCAACATCATCCTGGGTTTTGGGCTCAATAGCCATATTGATCACCGGTTCGGGGAAATCCATTGATTCAAGAACAATGGGGTGTTTGGGATCACAAAGTGTATCTCCAGTTTGTATTTCTTTAAAACCAACGGCAGCACCGATCTCACCTGCTTCAATCCTTTTGAGGGGATTTCTGCTTGTTGGCATGCATCAGCATGAGTCGCATAATCCGTTCTTTCTTATCGGTATTGCATTTCAGAACATTGATCCCTGCATTCTATCTGCACCTGAATAAACCCTGAAAAATGCCATTCTTCCACATAAGGGATCTGTTGCAATTTTAAAGGCAAGTGCTGAAAAAGGTTCATTGGGATCTGGTTGTCGCTCAATTCTTCTTATGTCAGTATATGGATTTATACCTGTAACCGGTGGCATATCATAGGGGAGGGTAAAAACGCAACTATTGCATCGATCAGTAACTGAACGCCTTTGTTTTTAAATGAAGCACCGCAAATAACAGGAGTGATCCTGTTTTCAAGCGTTGCCTTACGAATGATTGCAATTATTTCTTCTTCAGCGATTGAGTCAGGATCATTCATGAATTTTATTAGCAGGATTTCGCTTTCCTCAGCTGCTCCTTCTATCAGTTCTTCCTGTATTCATTTACTATCTCTTTTAAGTCTTCAGGAATCGGTATTTCCTTATAATTCTTTCCCAAGGATGTTTCATCCCATTCATAAGCTTTATCCTGAAATCAGATCGACGATTCCTGTAAAATTCTCTTCAGCGCCGATTGGTATTTGCACTGGGATGGGTTTGCGTTCCCAGTTTTTCCTCAATTTCTGTGACGACCTTGAAAAAATCAGCCCCGGTACGGTCCATCTTATTCATGTAACTGATCCGGGGAACATTGTATTTGTTGGCCTGTTTCCAGACAGTCTCCGATTGAGGTTCAACACCACCTACGGCACAGAAAATAGCAACTGCACCATCGAGCACCCTTAGTGAACGTTCAACTTCCACGTAAAATCAACATGGCCGGGGGTATCAATGATATTGATCCTGTATTCCTGCTTATGATAATTCCAGTAAACAGTTGTTGCAGCAGAAGTGATGGTGATTCCTCTCTCCTGTTCCTGGACCATCCAGTCCATTGTCGCTGTACCATCATGAACCTCACCGATTTTATAATTGATCCCGGTATAATACAATATCCGCTCAGTCGTCGTGGTTTTACCCGCGTCGATATGAGCCATTATGCCGATATTCCTTGTATTTTCTAATTTTTCCGACATGTATTTTGTACTACCTGTGTAATTATAATTATTAAAATCTGAAATGGGAGAATGCCTTATTCGCTTCTGCCATTCTGTGTGTATCTTCTTTCTTTTTAAATGCAGCACCTTCTTCCTTGTATGCAGCCATAATTTCTGCTGCCAATTTCTGTGCCATACTTTTTTCATGACGTTTGCGGGCAAATCGATCAGGTTTTTCATTCCAATGGAAAGTTTTCTGCCAGGCCTGATCTCAGATGGAATCTGGAATGTAGCGCCACCTATACGTCGGCTTCTGACTTCAACCGATGGGGTTACATTGGCAAGTGCTTTTTTCCATACTTCCAATCCATCCTCTTTCATTTTGTCTGTTGACGATTTCAATTGCATCGTAAAAAACATTGTAGGCAATGTTTTTTTTCCCCTCATCATCAGGTTGTTTACGAATTTCGTAACCAGCGTATCATTGAATTTTGGATCCGGAGAATAATTCGTTTTTTCGGTTTTGATTTTCTCATTTGATATTAAAGGATTAATATCTTTAAGTATGCTAAATTATGCTTCTTTTCTTTGGGCTGTTTGGTGCCATATTTCGACCTGCGCTGTTTCCTGCCTTCAACACCAGATGTATCCAAAGCTCCACGGATGATATGATACCTGACACCCGGAAGATCTTTCACCCTGCCGCCCCGGATCATCACAATTGAGTGCTCCTGAAGATTATGTCCTTCACCAGGTATATAGGCATTCACCTCTTTCCCATTAGTCAGACGAACCCTGGCCACTTTCCGCATGGCCGAATTTGGCTTTTTAGGAGTTGTTGTATAAACCCTGACACAAACACCCCTGCGCTGCGGACAGGAATCCAGTGCAGGCGATTTGCTTTTATCATTCAATTTTTGTCTTCCTTTTCGAACTAATTGCTGTATTGTAGGCATATCAAGTTGTTTAAAATATTCTAAATCAATTGCCCTTAAAAAAGGGCTGCAAAAGTAGAGATTAATTCACTATAAAAACCGGGAGAGAAAAAAAATTAATAACAATATGTTAATTACCGGTTTAACTATTAATAAATGAATCGTGGAAATATAGATAAGGCGGGCTTTTACAAGACGAACCTGCAATTCATCAATGGAGAACGAGTCTTAATCCGATTGCAAGTTGGAACCTTTTACCGTCTTAATCTGTCAGGTTTCCTAATTCCTTTAAAAATCAATAAATTATATTCTGAACGTTACTTAAGCGGGTGCAAAAGTAGGACTTTTTTTAATAAAACAAATTTTTTATTAAAATTTAATAACAATTTTTTAAAGACCTCCTAACTCTTACTCCTTCAAAAGCTTTGTGGTAACCAGGCCATTATTTTTATCAATAAAAGAGATAACGTATAATCCCTTTGCCAGATCTTTGATGTCGATATTAGTGGAAAAACCTCCAGTAATAACACCTTCCTTTACGACTTCACCCAAATAATTTATGATAATAAAGGATTGTAATTCTGTTGTTGATTCAATGTTGATAAAATCTTTCGCAGGGTTCGGTTTTGCGACTATTGAAGCCGGACAGATATCATCAATCCCTGTTGAAAAATTCAATGGAATAAAGAAGTCCATACAATCTTGTGTTCCCGGAGCAAAATCACGGCCATCTTTATCCCATGTTCCATCGTTAAATACTCCACAAATGTGTGTAACGACAGTAGCCTTGTTCAAATCCGTAATACTCGTAAGGTATAAATGATAATTGACCAGGTTCCATCTCCGTTATCGGTCATTTGCGGTGATTGTCCATTTGCGCCGGTCCCATTGTAATTGACAACATATTGCCAGATTTCACCTGAATAAAAAGCAACACCTGAATGAAGATAAACTTGTGCGGCACCCACAATGCTGGCTGCCTCGAAACAAGATTCAGCAGGATCAAATGTCAGGGTAAGTTGATCATAAGCACTTGCATTGGCAGGATCAATTGTGATTGCCGCAGGCATGATAAGACCATTAATCGCAAAGGCTTCCGAAAGAGTGAGCAATCCATCTTCAGGTGTTTCAACATTTAAAGACCAGTTGCCCAGTGTTGCATCTTCCGGAATAATTAGAGTAGCTGCTATTAAAGTATCATTAACTGCATAGTAAGTACTAATATCAATGGTGTTCCCATCTTTATCGAGCCAAATTTGAGTAGACCCGTTTACGAAATGTGTATTTACACCAAAAATCTGAACATTCAATGACTCTCCCTGATAACCATGGTCAGGAACAATGGAATTGAGCCCCGGTTCATAAGGAGTTCCTGTATTTATAGGGATGAAGAAATCCGTACAATCTGGTCCGCCCTGTAAAAAATCTCTTGCATCCTGTTCCCAGCCAGTTCCATTATTGAAGACAGCGCAAATATGTGTAACTCCAGAACCTGCAGGAAATCCGTAAAATTCATAAGGTATAAAAGTAATGGAGAAGGTTCCATCGGGATTAGCATCCAAAACAGGGGATTGCCCGTTTGCTCCGACTGAATTAAATGCAACCACATATTGCCAGTTACCTCCGTTAATAGTTACACCTGAATGCATACCCACTGAAGATAATCCTGCAAGGCTGCCATTCTGGTAGCAGGCGAGATCAACGTCAAGGGTTAGCGTAATTTCGTCGTAGAAAGTAGCATTCTCCGGCTGTATTGAAATGGCTGCCGGCATTTGAGCCTGAACACATAAATTTCCCGCAAACGCAAGAAATAAAACCAAAACGATAAACCATTCTTGTTTTTTCATAATGTAAAGTATTTAATTGTTAATATAAATCAAATATTGCCAGGGATTTAAATTCACAGATGATTTCTTATTAAATTCCACCTGTTCTCCTGAAAAATATTCAGTGTAATTGCCTTCAATCAAATCCTCAATAATTTCAACTTTTATTGCATTCGCACTTAAATTGGTAAAAACCAAAACTTTGCTCGTGTCTTTTTGCCTTATAAAAACGAAAGCATCCTGATCTCTGTTGGTTTTTAATCTTGTCAGTGCGCCGCCTGATACTCCATTCCAGAGGGCATTTTGGTTCCTTTTAAGTTGATTCAGCTTCGAATAGAATAAAAACAATTCTGAGGGTTGGTTCCAGTCTATCGTGTCCTTATCGAAAAAGCGAAGTATTTTATTCAATCCTGCTTCCTGTCCGCTATATAACAAAGGCATACCGGGCAATGTATAACTCAGCACAGCCATGACTTTTACAGCCTCTCCCATCCTTTTGAATTCACTTCCCTTCCAGGAGTTCTCATCATGGTTGGTAATAAAATTCATCCGGTAAGCATCAGGTGGATAAATCGTATCCTGTTTGATAAAATATTTTTCAAGGTCATTTGCATTATTTTCACCTTTGGCAATGCCATTATAAATATGATGTAACTCCCATGCATAAGTCATATCGAAAGCCCTGATGTGATGATCAGGTTGCTCGGACTCGGCCAGCATGAATACGGGTTTAATCAGGTCGAGCTCTTTTCTTGCCGTCTCCCAGAACTCAGTGGGTACCATGCCTGCAACATCGCACCGGTATCCATCAATATCGCATTCCGTAATCCAGAACTTTAAAGCCCTGATCATTTCATTCCAGAGTTCCCTGTTCTCATAATTCAGGTCGGCAACATCTGTCCAGTCGAATGGTGAGATCAGTTTCCCCAGTGAATCTTTGGTATACCATTCAGGGTGATCGGTAATCCAGGGATTATCCCATGCGGAATGATTAGCAACCCAGTCGAGGATTACCTTAAATCCCATCTCATGGGCTTTATTGACCAAAGCTTTAAAATCATCAATGGTTCCAAATTCAGGGTTTACTGCGGTGTAATCTCTGACTGAATAGTAGCTTCCGAGGCTTCCCTTCCTGTTCTTTTCTCCTACCGGATGAACCGGCATCAGCCACAGGATATCCACACCCAATTCTTTTAACCTCGGCAGGTGTTCCTGAAACGCTTTAAAAGTGCCTTCGGGGGTATATTGGCGGATATTCACCTCGTAAATATTTGCATTCCTGCTCCATTCAGGATGAATTACAAAGCTTTCAGGAGGTACAGGCTTTTTTTCTTCTTTTTTTCGGGTTTGTGAAGTGCAGGACAGCAGGAAAAAAATACCTGCTAGTGGAATAAGCAACAACAGGTAGTGTAAGGGTGTATCGGTAATTTGCATATTAAATTTCATTTCTTAGTACTTAAAATCAAAAGCGAAAATAAATAAAGTTTATAACTTTGATTTTTTTATTGAAAATTGTCAAGACAGGGATGAATACGATACCGCTTGCTGAAACACTAAGGCCGAAAAACCTCGATGAATATGTCGGGCAGGAACACATTGTTGGAAAGGGTGCGATCCTGAGATCAGCCATCGATTCGGGCAAAATACCCTCAATGATCTTCTGGGGGCCGCCCGGTGTAGGTAAAACCACACTTGCCTTCATCATCAGTCAGTACCTGAATAAACCCTTTTATACCCTCAGCGCTATAAGCTCCGGAGTAAAAGACGTGAGGGAAGTCTTTGCAAAAGCAAAGGAAAGCAATGACGGGGCAATTTTATTTATTGACGAAATCCACCGGTTCAACAAATCGCAGCAGGACTCACTGCTTGGCGCTGTCGAAAAGGGAATTATTACCCTTATCGGCGCTACTACTGAAAATCCCTCATTCGAGGTGATCTCACCTCTCCTGTCGCGATGCCAGGTTTATATACTGAAAGAGCTTGAGCATCATCATCTGCTTCAACTGCTTGAGCGGGGAAAGATTCATCTTGAAAAGCGGGAATCACTATCCATAATAATCAAAGAGAATGAAGCGCTGCTGAGGATATCCGGCGGTGATGCCAGGAAACTCTTCAATGCCCTCGAACTGGTAGTTCAGGCAAGACCGGAAAATTCAAAGGAAATAGAAGTAACCAATCTGCTCGTTCAGCAGGTGGTTCAGAAAAACCTTGCCATCTATGATAAATCGGGAGAAAAACATTACGATATTATTTCAGCTTTTATCAAGTCACTGAGAGGCAGCGATCCCAATGCCGCTGTATACTGGCTGGCCAGGATGGTTGAAGCGGGCGAGGATCCGAAATTCATAGCCCGGAGGATGCTCATTCTTGCATCGGAAGATATTGGCAATGCCAATCCCAATGCGCTACTGCTGGCTCAGTCGTGCTTCGAGGCCGTGAATGTTATTGGTTATCCTGAATGCAGGATCATCCTTTCTCAAACCGCAGTTTACCTTGCATCTTCTCCAAAAAGCAATGCATCCTATATGGCCATTGAAAAAGCCCTCGGCGAAGTCAGCCGGTCAGGCGATCTTGCCGTTCCGCTTCACCTGCGCAATGCACCGACAAAACTGATGAAAGACATCGGTTATGGCAGGAATTACCAGTACGCTCACGATTATGATAACAATTTTGCCGACCTCGAATTTTTACCCGAAAAAATAGTCGGGACCAAATTCTTTGATCCCGGCGATAATCCAAAGGAAAAGGAAATAAGGGCAAGGCTGAAATTCTTATGGAAAAACAAATACGGTTATTGATCTGCTTATGAAACCAGCACTTTATGCTTTTTTAATCACCTTAATGGCAATCTCATGCCACAAGGGACCGCCTGAACTTGCCGGGGTACTCCTGACCGATTATTACAACCAGTGCAGCATTGATGAATACAGTTTCGGTGAAATGATCACCATTGGTGATCCTAATGATAAATTCATGGTGACCCTGCCCTATGAATGGGAAATACAGGAAACCTATACCGATACCTTGTACGGAATGATCGCCACCAACGGCACCCTGGTCGGAAATAACCCTGATGACTTCCTGATGATTTCTTTTACGGGTTACCAAACGGAGGATTCCCTATTGAATTATTTTAAAAAGGAAATCACTGCTCTTAAAAATGATAAGGCGATGAAGGTCCTTGAGGCAGGTGTAATGGATTTTAACGGCGCCGACTCCTACTGGGTTAAATTTGAAAACACTCAAAACAGCCAGCCTGTGATGAATGTGGTTAAATACCTCCATGCCCCAAACAAGGGCGAAATATACATGATCCATTCGGCAGTAAGCAAGAGCGGCAATGTTGACGAAAAGATCGCAATTCTGAAAAAGCTCGCCGATAGTTTTGAACTGGTGAAATAAACCCAGAAAAGACACTATACTTTTTTCTGCTTCACAGCGACAAAGCGTTTGTAAGGTTTTCGCCTCGCATACCGCTTTAGGTAACAAGACAAAATCTAAGTCGGTCAGCCCGCCCGAATAGAAATTTCCGCCCGCAGGCGGGCATTGACCCGGATGCAAAATAATTGTTCATGAACTTGTCATTAGTTCACTTCATTCCAAATGATAAATACGGGACTAAAAAAAACCGGCAGGGAACCACCCCTACCGGTCTATAGCAAGGCGATTTAAGAAAGGAAAGAATAAACCTAATTATTAACCAAAACCAATTAAGGAAGGACACCTTGCTAATGTCTTTAATGCAAAATTAACAAATTTATTTTATCAATAGTATTTTTTCTTAATTTTTTTTTCATCATTTAGCATCACAAAACAGACACCCCGTGGCAAGGTAGGGTTGCATGTTGCTTGTTACTGGTTACTGGCTGCTCGATAAAAGAAACAAGTGATCCGCAACCAGCAACGGTTATTTATTGTTTTATTAATTTCATTACTTCTATCATCTTCTCATCCTGCATCCTCACAAAATACACTCCCCGTGGCAGGGCGCTGATGTCGAGCTGGGTTTCGTTGTGATCTAATTCTTTTTCAAGAACCTTGTCACCGTTTGCAGTAAAGATTTTAACCATCGATTTTACTATCACATAGGAGTAAAGCAAGGTAATTGAACCGCTGGAAGGATTGGGTATGATTTGAATCCTGTTTACCATGGTCTCTTCTTTTACTCCCACATTGCATGCATCCTCTATCTGTCCGGCACTGTTGCATCCGTTCGCATTGCCATAAATCCATGCCTGACCGTTCGGGTCGGTGAGATACTCGCAAATGCTTAGTACATCACATTCCGAAAGTTGTGCATTATTCTCAAGCAACAGGTTGATAATTGAATTCGGATTGATGTTTTCGAGCCCGATTAGGCTGGTTAACTGGCTGTTATAATCAATCATCAGATCGCCTGATATTTGGGTCAGTGAGGAAAATCCTGTAAGTGAAATCAGTGAACCGTTTGTAGTGACAGCGAATGTGCCACCTACGGACGTGAGTGATGACAATGGATCGACATTTGTTATGGATGGATTTACGCAAAGTTGAAAATTGCCCCCGACCGTGGTGAGGTTTTCCAGTCCTGCCAGGCTGGTCAGAGCAGGATTCTGGTTAATGGTCAGAAATCCCCCGACGGATGTAAAATTACTCAATGCTGACAATGAGTTTAACTGGTCGTTGTCTACAACTGCCAGCCCCGCCTGAATGGACGACAAACCACTTAGCCCCTCCAGGTTAATCAAAGCAGGATTAGCATGAATGTCAATGTTTCCCGCAACAGTGCTCAGGCAGGACAAAGCATTGAAATTCACCAGGCTGTTATTACTAAAAATATTCAGGTCTGCGCCAACAGATTGGAGGGAGATGATCCCTGAAAAATCCTGGATATTCTCATTGTATGCAATGGTGAAATTTCCGGCAACAGATATTAGATTCTCTAAGCCGGTCAAATCGCTAAGATTGTTGCATTCCGAGATTTCAAGCGATCCCCCTACGTTGACCAGTGCATTTAAGCCCTGCAGGCTGAGGATATCGGTATCATAAATTGTCAGGTAATCACCAACGGAGGTGATCACACTGAGTCCGGCCAGGCTGGTAATCGGGTTTTGTCCGCCATATATGCTCACAAATCCCTGGATCTCAGTACAACCCGGGTAGTTTGCCTGGAAATTGTCGATATCTGCCTGTGTGTTGAATGTGATACCCTCGGGCAGACAGGGCTGTGCATTTGCACCGGTTATTCCAAACAGCGCAATTAATAAAATGTAAAGACTTTTCATTTTAACCTCCTTTTGTTTTGTTCTGAGTTCGGTGTTCTGAGTTCTGCATTTCAACCCTGAACCCAAAACACTGAACTCTGAACTATTTATTGTTTAATTAACTTCATTACTTCTATCATTTTCTCATCCTGCACCCTCACAAAATATACTCCCCGTGGCAATGTGCTGATGTCGATTTGGGTTTCGGTATCGGTTAGCTGCCTTTCCATTACTTTTTCTCCGCTGACATTGAAGATTGAAAGCTGGGTATCGCCTGTTATTGCAGATGATGAAATAGTTATCTTGTCGTTTGAAGGATTGGGAATAATTGTAATTCCATTTCCTATGTCAAATTCTTCTATTGTTGTAAGGCAAGCTGCCCTCGACTTCTTCTGGGCTATTGCAGCCGGGGGCATTTTGGTATATCTCAATAGTGCCGTTTGGTGAGCCTAGGAATTCGCAGATGCTTAGGACATCGCATTCAGAAAGGTTAGGATTAGCATAAATGTTAAGCGAATCTATCGAATTTTCTTGTATGTTATCCAATCCCATCAGGCTGGCCAGTGCATTGTGATTAGTAATTTTAAGGTCACCCCCGATGGAACTTACATTATTCAGTCCCATCAGGTTAGTAAGGGCATCGTTGTCATCAACGCCAAGAATGCCACCGATGGAGCTTAAATTGTCCAGCCCTGTCAGGCTGTTCATGGCATTGTTCCAATAAATCCAGAGATCACCGCCGATAGCATTCAAATTGTCCAGCCCTATCAGGCTGGTCAAGGATGGATTATTGCCAATTTGTAAACTACCACCTACAGAAGTTAAAATACTTAAACCATTGAGGTTGGTAATGCTGCTCCCTGACATCCAATCACCAATATAAACATCTCCCTCAACCTCCGTACACCCCGGATAATTGGTCTGGAAATTATCAATCTGTTCCTGTGTGGTAAATGTGATGCCTTCGGGCAGGCAATAGTTTGGCAGGAGGGTTTGGTAAATGGAACGGCCATAAGTACCCACACGCAGGTAACGGTCGGTTCCTATTTTTACATAATCAAAATCAATGGCTGGAACGTATGGCACTCCTTCGCTTGCAAATTGCCAGCTTATACCGCCATTGCCCGAATGGTAAACACCAATATCATTTGCCAAATACAGGTGTTGTGTGTTTTCCGGGTCAATGAAAAGATCGCAGCAGGGCAGGTCGGGAAGATCACCGGAAATGTTAGTCCAGGTTTGGCCGAGATCGGTGGTTTTCCAAACTTTATTACCTGCCGAGAAACCGGTGCGCAAAATATACATCGTATTCGCATCCACCGGGTCGCAAACCACCCTCGAAATCCATCGCTCCTCGCCGGGAATATTCTGAGTTACATCTGTCCAGTTTACACCTTCATCGATGGAGATTTTCACGACATCCACGGTATCAAAGAATGGGTGATCCAATCCCGATCCAAAAATCATATTGGACGGATTAACCTGGCTTTGGGCCATGGTATTTATGTTCGAATTCACTAAATTGGCAGATCCTGAAATCAACTGGAATGAATTGCCCCCGTTGACTGATTTCCAGATCCTTTTATTGGCTGTATATAGAATTTTATGATTGGTCGGGTGCATCAGCAAAGGGGTAATCCAGGAACCTTCGGCATTGTATATGAAATTAAATGACGCCCCACCGTTGATACTCCTGCGGAAATAGCCATTTTGTGAAGAGGTATAAATCGTATCTGGGTTGGGATTAAACAGACATTCCATGCCGTCGCCTCCGGTTACTTCCTCCCAGGTTTGTCCTCCATCATTGGTCATTGCCGTGGCATTGTCCTGCATACCCCCAATGATAACCTGCGGATTGGTTGGGTGCGAGGCGATCCTGTAAAACTGCATGGTTTCCAGCCCCAGGTTCTGAGATGTGGCCGTATATCCTTTGTCTGTTGATTTATAAATACCGCCATCGCAACCTATATAAAGTATATTGTGATTTGATGGGGCGAAAACCAGCTTATGATAATCCGTATGGCAAAGGCTCCCAAAAGCGCTGTTCCCGTATGGCCTTACTGGTGCATACGATGAACCATCCGTCGTCCGGTGAAGTTCAATGTTGCCTATCAATACATGGTTAGGGTTATCCGGGTCAACAGCAATGCACAGGTCGTAATCGCCCTGGTCAAACCATCCATTCCCGTAATTCCCGCCTAATTGGGTACCGACAGAAATCGGCATCCAACTGTATCCTCCATTTTCAGACTTATATGCCCGTGTTGGTCCAGTACCCGGATCCCAGCTCAATTCGTATATCACGGCGTGGATGATGGAGGGATCCGACAGTGAAATATCAAAATGCATCCGGCCTCCAATGGCTGGTAAGTTCAGTCCGCTATTGTGTTGTTCCCATGTTTCCCCCTGGTCGGTCGAAATGTAAAAGCCCATCATCTGGCTCATAAAGCCTCCGGCAGCAGCATATAATATGTCCGGATTGTTTGGATGAAAAGCAATATCAGACACATCCGCCACATCCTTCGTTTTGTTCCAGGTAATTCCGCCATCCAGGCTTTTCCATATCCCTTCATTTGGCAAGGTTCCCCCTGAAAATACAGTTCCTCCGCCTATGGTGGCGAATACGACATTTGAATTGTTCGGATGCACGACCAGGTCGCTGAAGTCGGTCTGTGATCCGAATCCATCCGTAATGACTATCCACGTCGAACCTCCATCTGTAGATTTAAATAATCCACTTCCGGAAAAGTCAAAAAAACCATATAGTAAATTACATTCTCCTGACCCGGCATAGATAGTTTCAGGATTATTGGGATCGATGGCAATGGCTCCAAAAGACAATGATTCAAGATCATGCCCGATGTCCAGCCAACTTTCGCCGCCATCTGTAGTTTTCCATATTCCTCCGCTGGCAGCACCGATATAAACTGTTTGAGGATCTGTAGGATGAATGGCCAATGCCCTTACCCTTCCACTAACGATACCCCAATGCGGCACCAGCGAAAATTGAACGCCTGCAGGTCCCACCGATGTCCAGTTCAGATCATCAACACTTTTTGACAAATTGCTTTTGGCTTTCTGAATCTCTTTTGTCATTTCCTGCCTGATATTTAATGCAGGGATGGTGTCGTAAGGAAATGCCCGTTGATCAAAAAACCATTCAGCCCGTTTATATGCTTTTCGTTCCTTGATGTGCTCAGGAATGGAATTCCGAAATGAATTTCCGGTTTGAATTGTGTTGTCTGTTTGTCCTGTGGCTAAAAAAGCAAAAGAGAACAGGATTGCTAAAAGTGAAGTAAAATTTTTCATTGGGTTAATTTTTATGTTTATGAATGTGTTTCATATTTTATTCCTTAATCATCTTTGCTACCTCCACCATCTTTTCATTTTGCAGCCTTACGAAATAAACTCCCCGCGGCAGGGCGCTGATGTCGATTTGGGTTTCGTTTTCATTTAACTGCCGTTCTATTACTTTTTCCCTGTTGACATTGAATATTGAAAGCTGGCTATTACCTGTTAATGCAGATGATGAAATGGTGATTTTGTCGTTTGCAGGGTTGGGGGTAATAGCAATTACATTTTTGTATTTAATTTCTTCAACAGCATTAAGGACATTCTTCCTTTACCTCCTCCGGGCTGTCACAACCAGGGGCGTTGTTGTAAATTTGGATTGTTCCGTTTGGCGCGGACAGGTAATCACAGATGCTTTGCACGGCGCAGTCTGTCAACATGCTGTTATTTGTAATGGTAAGATCGGTGACTGAGCCTGGCGAAATATTCCCGAGCCCTGCCAGGCTGGACAGGACATTATTATCAGTTAAATAAAGCCCACCTCCGATAGAATCCAGGCCTCCCAATCCTGTCAGAGTGGTAAGCGACGGACTGCTGTTGATCATTAAATCTCCCCCGATGGAGGATAATTGACCCAGTGCAGTAAGATCGGACAGGACATCGTTGATTTGTATTGAAAAATCCTCGCCAATGTTGACCAGTCCGCCCAGTCCGTCCAGGCTGATAAGCGAAGGATTCGGCATATAGGAACCCCATGAACCGAAACCGATTGAAAGATTCTCCCCTATGGAAATCAGATTATCCAGTCCTGTCAGATTGACAAGTGAACCGTTAGCAAAAATTTTAAGGCTACCCCCGATAGTTGTCAGGCTTCCCAGTCCCGTCAGGTCAAAAAGGGAAGTGCAGAGAATATCAAGGTTTCCTCCTATGCTATTTAAGCTATCAAGACCGGTTAAGCTAGTCAGTAAGGGATTTCCCTGGCAGGGATCCTGATCAAAGGGAGGTACCCCAAGGGTCAGGCTGCCCCCGATGGAATCCAATCCGTTCAGGGCAGTAAGCGAAAGGAGGTCCTCGTTGCCAATTATTTTGCAGTCGCCTCCGATATATTGCAATGCATCAAGGCCTGTTAAACCGGATAATGAGTTATTTTGGATGATCTCAAGATTTTCTCCAACGTAAGATAGGTTTCCCAGTTCTGATAAACCGGAAAGGAGGTTGTTTCTAAAAATTTCAAGATTTCCTCCAATGTAAGACAGGTTTTCCAGTCCTGACAAACTGGACAGGAGGTTGTTATTCCAAAGAATAAGGTTGCTGTCAATGGATGTCACAATATTAAGTCCTGAAAGATTGGATATATTGCTATTTTCCCATTGTTTCCCTATCTGAACATGCCCCCCCAGTTCTGTACACCCGGGATAATTATCCTGAAAACTGTCAATATCTGCCTGTTGGTAAAAGTAATAGTTGCCATAAGGCAGGCAAGGGAGTGTGATGCCACATTTATTTGCGATTTCAGTCGGGCTATTGCAACCATAACCATTATAATTAATATCCACCACTCCATTCGGATTGTTCAGATAATTGCAAATTCCTTCAGCCTCACAGGAGGATAGCGCATAATTTTGGTGTATTAACAGATCCCCACCTACATAAGACAAATTCTCAAGCCCGGCCAGGCTGATGAGGGCAGTATTATTTTCTATATTCAGATCCCCGCCTACCGAAGTTAACCCATTCAGTCCAGTCAGGGTTGTAAGACTGTTGTTAAAGGCCCAGATCCTCACGGACCCACTGATGGAGACCAGATTTTCCAAACCCTCCAGGTTTGGTAGGACGGTACTACTTATTATAAAATCCCCGCCGATGGAAGTCAGCACATTCAATCCATTCAGATTTGTTATATTACTTCCATTGATTGATAACATCCCCCTCAATCTCCGTGCACTCCGGATAATTGGTTTGGAAATTATCAATCTGTTCCTGGGTTTCAAAAGCAATGCCTTCGGGCAGGCAGCCTTGGCCATTGGCACTGATCATCCCAACCAGCGCAACCAATAAAACAATAACCTTTTTCATAACTTTTTATGTGTTAAATTAATACTTAAAGCATAGGGTAGGGAGCTTGGGGTCCCGCACAGCGGGATCTTCGCTGCGCTTCGACAGGGAGCTATTCCCGTTATACCCTATTCCTCTATTTCCATTTATTTCAGTCTATTTCAACTTATTTCAATCAATCTCAATTAATATCCCTTCTATCTCATTCCTTCACCATCTTCCCTACCTCCACCATCTTTTCATTCTGCAGCCTTACAAAATAAACTCCCCGTGGCAGGGCGCTGATGTCGATTTGGGTTTCAGTTTCTGTCAGCTGCCTTTCAGAGACTTTCTTCCCATTGGTATTGAATATTTCAATTCGGATAATTTCATTTATCCCCGGTGTTATAACTGTGACCTTATCATTTGATGGATTTGGAAGGATGAAAATTGCATTTTGAGTTTTGTCATCTTTTATCGAAGTAAGGCAGGTTTGTTGAACCTGCAACTGGCTATTGCATCCATTTGCATTACCATGGATTTCAACAGTACCGTTTGGATTCTCCAGGTAAGCACAGATATTCTGAATATCGCATTCTGATAAAGAGTAATTTCCAACAATCGTCAAATCTGTGATGGATGCTTCTGAAATATTTTCCAATCCCGAAAGGCTTATTAATGCTGAATTTTGATTTATACCTATCCGTAAAAATCCTCCTATTTCAGAAAGTGCCGATAGTCCGAAAAAACTTACAAGACATGGATTACCAAACAGTGTAAGATTTCCTCCAATTGATGTTAAATTTGCCAATCCCAGAATATTATTAATCAATCCACCATGAATATAGAGGCTCCCGCCTATTGAATTTACATTGATCAATCCCATGAGATTATAAATATAATAACCGTAAATGGTGACATCTCCTTCTAAATCATAACAGTCAGGGAAATTATTTTGAAAACCATCAATCTCCTCTTGGGTATGGAAATAATAATTACCATAAGGTAAACAGGGTAGTGTAATTCCACAAATATTTGCAATTTCCTGAGGGTTTTGACAACCATCCGAATTGTTGTAAATCGAAACAACACCATTAGGCGAGGTCAGATAATTGCAAATATTTTCAATCGCACATTCTGATAATTGTCCGTTTTCATAAATTGCCAAATCACTGATTGAAGCCGGATCTATACTTCCTAATTCCTGAATAGTTGTAAGTCCTCCGCAATAACCTATTGAAATAGGTCCTCCAACATTGATAAGTCCATTTAATCCGTTTATGTTTTCCAGTGCATTATTAGCATGGATCATCAAACCTGCCCCGATTGAGGAGAGATTGTTAAGCCCAGTTATTGTGATCAAAGCGCTGTTATTTGTAATTTCGAGTGATCCACCGATGGTTGTTAAATTCTCTAATCCCTGAAGACTAATTAAAGAATTGTTACTTGTACCAATTATTCCTCCGATGTGCAGATTTCCACCAATTGAAATTATCACACTCAGTCCATTAAGGTTAGTAATATCGTTGCCATGAATTAAAACATCGCCTTCAATCTCCGAACACACCGGATAATTGGTTTGGAAATTATCAATCTGCTTCCTGAGTAATTAAATGTGATTCCTTCGGGCAGGCAGGGCTGGGAATAAACACTACTGTGACTTATAGCCACTGCCAAAAGGGTAAGAACAAATTTTGTCATGACTCTTGTTTTTAATTGGCACTAAATTTCTGCGGATAAAAGTAATACAATAAAACCTCCAAGTCAAGAAAACAGAGGATTATTATTTATCAACGCCTAAAAAATCCATTTGGATAAATTGAATAATCCTTTGTATTTTTAGGCGCGATAAAAATTGATGAATATGAAAATAAAGATATCTTCTTTTTCCCTTCTTCCTGCTTTCAGGTTTATTTTCACAAGGACAGAGTCGAATTGCATAAAGCAGAAGATTGCTGGCTCCGGAAGCCTGAATCTTGTGGAAAACACAATTTACAGTAAGTATTCCATCAATAAACTCAGCGATTATGATTCGCTGAACATGTCCTTCACAGGCAACTGGGGCTTCGGGCAGAGTTATCTCTGTATCCTGCAGTCCGACAGGGGATACTGTTTTTGCCGGTTCGGGAGCAGGCGTTATTATATTCGACGCAACCGATCCTTACAATCCTGTTAAGCTATCGGAAATACACGCCCGCGCCCTTGTTGACGGCAGCAGTTACGACCCTTCCAATCATTTGCTGTATCTTGCCGCCTATTTTTCGGGATTAGAGATTTGGGATGTATCGGATATTTACAACCCTCAGCGCCTTGGAAGAGCGCCTGCTACAGGATTGCCAAGAGGAGGAGTTCATTTCCGCAACAACCCTGCGGGAGCGCCTGAATACGCTTACCTCGCTAATGTAGTGGATGGTGTGGATGTTTTTTCTGTTGGTTATCCTCAGCAGCCTGAAAAAGTTGGTAATTATAATTTCACCGGCTCACAGCTTGTCTGGAATTCCAATATGCAGGGTGATACACTTTTCGTGGCAGCAAACATGAGCGGAACAAGAGCGATCAGCCTGGCCGGCTCACCGGTTCTAACAAGCGCCTTCACTATCCCTGCTCCTTCATCAGCCTTGCAAGTTATGGGTGACCTTGCTTATATAGTCTATTCAGGTTATGGTTTAAAAATATATGATTTCTCTTCTATTCCTGCAGTTTTGACCGGACAGGTTCAGCAGTCAGGCTACCCTTTTAATCTGACAGTTTTCGGCAACCATGCATTTATTGCTAATTCAACAACGAACCCTGGCGGAGGGGTGAATATAATTGACGTGAGCAATACTGCTTCTCCGCAACATATTGCTGATTATCCTGGTTTCCAGACTTACATTGCCGGCAAAAACAACACTGTGTATGCAACCGGCGGGCCGGAAGGTTGTCTGTTTCTCGATGTTTCAGATCCCTCCTCCCCTGCCGAAGCTTATTCCTATTCATTGCCCTCTTCCACCTGGGATGTTGCGGTCTCAGGCAATTACGCCTATTCCGGCAGCAATGGATTCAGGGTGTATGATATCAGCGATAAAAATCATCCGGTTCAGGTGGGCTATCATCAAACATCGGGAGATTTGGTTGAGGTTAGCGGGGACATTGCTGTATTTTGTCCGAAAAGCATGACAGCCAGCAACAAGGTAAACATTATGGATATTTCTGATCCCGCCAGCCCTCAATATATTGCTCACTATCTCGCGCCTGTAATGACTTACGATATCAGCCTGAAGGACAATTATGCCTTTATTGCCTGCTGGTGGGATGGCTTCCGGGTCATAGATTTTTCAAATCCTGAAGCTCCTGTTTTAGCAGCCCACGAAATGGGTTGGGTAAATGGCGGAATCCCGGGTGTGGAATGGTGCTATGTTCAGGCGCTGGATGTGGATGGAGATTATCTTTACCTCGTGGATTATGGTCCTTTTGAAGGTGAGGATACCAAAGGTGTTTATATCTTCGACATTGCCGATCCGGCGAATCCGCAATTTATTTCACGCTTACCTGAATATACCGGCAAAGCCTATGACATCAATGCCTCAGGAGGCTATGCATATCTTGCCGACAGCGAAGCCGGCTTTACTGTGATCAATGTTACCGATCCGGCCAATGCGACGGAAGAAGCCTACCTTCCTCTTGGCGACGTGGCCTGGGCAGTAGATGTTTTCGGTAATTATGCGTTTGTGGCCAACTATATTAATGAAGGTGTCCAGGTGGTCAACATTGCCAATCCTCCGACTCCATTTATCGAAGGATATTATAAACGGAGTGGGTGCTTTGCAGTGAATGTAACTTACGATGCCGGGCATGTTTACGTTTCCGATGGTCCAGCCGGTTTTGATATTTATAAATTTGATCTTTTGTCAGGAAGTGATGAAAGAACTATTGCCGATGATTTTAATCTTCAAATCCATCCCAATCCGGCCAAAGACTGGATTTCAGTTTCGTTTGAAACAGGTTCAGCGAAGAACCTGATTATCGAACTGTGCAGCATGGATGGCAGCATAAAGAAAACACTCTTTAAGGCCAAACCAACTTCAGCAAACTTTGCAAAAACATTAGATGTTTCAGGTTTGCAAAGAGGAATATATCTATTGACTGTTAACTTTGATGGTCACCAAATTACCAACAAGGTATTGATCCAATAGTGATATTCAAAAAATGATTAATTTCTAAGGGGGAAAACATCCTATGTGAAATTTAGGAATTATAAATAACCAGGTTTTTTTCTCGAGATTTAACTTTTAATTATTTAGTAATCTTCTCAGCCATTATCTCAAGATCATTTGCTATGAAAGCAATACTATTTAAACTATACGGAGTATCACCCCAAAAAGGATGGGCTCGCACATAGTTTGGATCGTAGAAATATAGTTTAATTCCCAAAACCTCGTCGATTTTTGATCTATATTGATATGCTTTCATGAGGTAATTTGTGGTAAATACAACGCAAATAGGATTGGTAAATTGGGACAAATGCCCATACTCAGAATAGGGAAAAAGTTTGCTCACGTTTATAAGATTTCTCAAATCCTTAACAAAATTTAGTACCTCAACTTTTAAATCTAAGGGTGATTGTTTGGAACATGTATCCACTTCACAACTTCTCTTTTACTTATTGCATTTACTGAATCCATATTTTTTAATCGGGTAGGAAGCGGCTCACGCCGCTGTCCCCCCACACCACCTGGCATACGCCTTTCGTACCAAGGCGGTTTCTAATAACTATGACCGTTCTATTCGTTGAAGGATGGATTGTAGCCCTTGTTCGGCAAACCATTGAATACCCATCGCCTTGTTAACCGCCTCTTTGAGAGACATTGCCCACCAGCCTTGTGAGTACATAACTACATTCCAACTGGTGTTTTCCGCTATACCAAAGCTTCTGAAGAATTTGAAAATTGTGTATTTCCTTCCGCATTGCTTCAACCGATAGCATCGTAGTTTCCTTCGTATCCATCCATCGATGTCCCGAAGGTTAGACAGCCATCTGTTAGCTAAACGAAAATAATTTGTCCAGCCTGTTATCACCGTATTCAGTTCTTTGACAATCTGTTCAAACTTTACGCCTCTGTTCCTCCTGGTTATTTCACGTACTTTGTCTTTCAATCGTTTTATGGAGGTATCGGATATGCGGACATTACCCTCAGAAAGTAATGTATATCCAAGAAATTTTGTGTCGGAACAGTGCCATACCCCGCTCTTATTGCGGTTAACTTTCAATTTTAGCTTCTGCTCGATAAATTTGATCATGGATTTCATTACCCGTTCTCCTGCCTTCTTGCTCTTTACATAGATATTGCAATCATCTGCATAGCGGCAGAAACTGTGTCCTCTTCTTTCCAATTCCTTGTCCAATTCATCTAAAACAATATTGGATAGCAATGGTGAAAGTGGACTCCCCTGGGGTGTTCCCGATGTCCGTTGCTCCATCAAACCATCCGCCATAATGCCTGCTTGAAGATAGGATTTTATTAACCGTAATAGTCGTTTATCTCCTATCCCTTTGCTAAGTCGTTGCATTAACCGGTCGTGGTTTACTTTGTCAAAGAATTTCTCTAAGTCAATGTCCACTACCCATTCTTTGCCTGACTTAATGTATGCACAGGCTTGTTCTATGGCCTGATGTGCATTGCGTCCCACGCGAAAACCATAACTGCTTTCACTGAATTGCGGGTCGTAATAGCGGTTAAGGATTTGGTGGATGGATTGTTGTAGCAGGCGGTCTTTGACTGTGGGTATGCCCAATTGCCGCTGGCCACCGTCCGGTTTCCGTATGCTCGCCTTTCGTACCAAGTCCACTTGATACCGCTCCTCTAAAACCTCTTTGCAGATTGCATTCAGATTCTTCTGGAGCCATACCCCGAGTTCTTCTACATCCATCTGGTCAACTCCTCCGCTACCTCCGTTTTGTCGTACCCGGTGGTAGGCTTTGAGCAGGTTTCCATATTCAACCACTTCCTCCATCAAATTTACGGTTAGGGTACGCCGTTTCTCCAATTGCGATAACAGTTCAACTCCTGTCTTGCCATCATTGCAGGTGCGGCCTTCATGATAGTTTGCAGGTTTTGTTAAGTCTTTGAACAGATTTAACTGTATGACTTTCTCCTTTTTCTGTTGCGCTCTGTCTTTACGCATCTTCGATCCGTTCCCTTTGTTAATAGATTTGAGCCTTCCCGCTTTTATGGTTGCGGTACTATGCTCGCTGCTGACTTCTCCATAACTTTCGTCAAAAGTTGCCCTTTGACTTATCCCTTTTATGCGGGAAGTTATGGAGACCTCCCGGGGTAAGTTCCTACACTTTCTAATTGACACGCCTGATTTACTCCCTCTGCCTTCCGAATGACTTTCGGGCTTCCTGATTCAAAGGTCAGTTACCCGGCAGAACAAGCCTTATATCAGGTTTCTCTTCGTCGTGTCAATTGTTTGCCTTCAGCTTCCTTCAGATTCCACCTCACGATGGACACCCTTGCTTTCGGCTATGAGATTCCGGTCATCACGGCTCTCTCGGGACTTGCACCCGTTAGTGTAAAATCATGCCCGGCGCACTTAAATTCACAGCGCTATCACGCTGTTGCTCAAGTAGTAAATTTGATTTTTTAATTGAGTAAAGTGTTGAATCAATAGAATCTAATTCCTTTTGCTTATTAATAATTTCATTATCCATTTTAATAATCTGCTTTTGTAACTGAAATTTATCCCAATTAAAAAATCCGCCTAATGAACCAAAAAACAAAACAAAAAATGTAGCTAATAATGTATAAAAATAATGTTGCTTCCATAAAGGCTTATTTAAATCCCTTATCTCAGAAATTAATTTCTCTCTTTTTAAATCATCATCTTGAAGTTCTCTCAACTCATTTTTTTTCATTTCCAATTCTAAATTATTTTACGAAGATAAAAAACTATTTAGAATATAAATTTTATCATGTATTCAATTGCCAGATAAATAAAACCACAAACGCTATAAGCCCAGCCAAGATTGAAATAAGTGAAATTAGACCCCCCCCCCATGAATAGAATTGAGTTTTATCATTTGGCAAGGAATAAATGGATGAAATCAGAAAGCAGTTTTTTCATTTTTAATAAAGAAATTTGAAAAATGTATTTGTAAATTTAGTCCAAATTCCGGTTTAATTTTATATGGGAAACATCCCTACCTAAAGACTTTTCATAAATTATTTTAGTATTTTCAGGCATAACAACTGAATAAAAATCCCTTAAATCATTGATGTTGTTATGACGGTATCTTATAAATACCTCCGTACATACATCTTTAATCGTATATATAACCTGTCCATTCTTTTCTTTAGTAAAATCAGAAAATTTACGTGTCCAACATCGAATAGATTCATTTCCTTTTGCTAAATAAAATTCTATTGTATTGACATCTTCAAGTGTTTTATAGTATTCCAAATTTAACGATTTCAGAATTGAATCTATTTCTTTTTTATATTTCCCTATCAATTGTTGCGCAATTGTCAAATCATCTGTTTGGCTAATAAGTATTTTTGAACAGCAAAAAGCTATTATTAAAATTAAAAATATCCTTTTCATATCGTTATTTGTTAATCTTAATTCAAAGGTAAAAAAATCTAAATATCGGCAAATCCATATATTAAAAAAACCGGCTCCTCTTTTTTCGCAGGATGCCGGTCATAAAACAATGGGTTAAAAATGAACCTTTAATACGATTCTTATTTGAACCGTTTTTTATAAAACTTAAAAGTAATTCTTTTAATATAACTTGTAAATATAAAGATATTAACAGGCAATTACATTTAAGTATATAGTTCCCTCAAAAAGGTTAATTTCCTATTGGAATAAAATGTATTTATGTTCTGACTTCATGGATTAAAACTTGAAAAAAGAATTATTTCTTTTCTCCGGAAAATTTATTATACCTTTGAGGGCATTAATTTTAATTCTTGTCATGAAAAATAATACTCTCCCTGATGAACAAAAGCCCCTAAAACAAAAAAAGATGAAAAAATATTTAATAATTCGTAACTAATCAGTTTTTTTATAATCGGCGATAACGTTCAAAACTTGTAACACATTTTGTTGATTCTTAATGGCAGTGTCAATAATAGATCTAAGGATAGCGAAATTTGCAGCAGCATTAAATATTTTGAACTGTCCGGATATTTTTTGTTTCACTTTGACATTTCGTATGGCTCTTTCTGAACCGTTATTTTCAGAAGGAACCTCCGGATGATAAAGGAAAGTAAAAACATGATCCCGATACTTAATCATTCGCTTCTGAAAAGTAATCATTTCCTTGTGTTTTGGATTCAAAGGTTCGGACAACAAACTATCCAATTCTCTTTCCAAATTGCTCCGGGCACGGTTCTGGGAATAATAATCAGCAGGTATAAGTTCCTTTTTGAGTTTCTGAGCATCCATCAACATGATTCGGAATCGGTTCGGCCAGTCTGATTTGTAGCACTGCTCAAGGTATTTGGTTTCGCGCTGCAAATGAGCCGTGCACAACTGGTGTTTCTTCACCGGAGTTTGAAAGTGAGATTTCCAACAATCATGAATTAGTACAGCATTTACTGATATTCCGGTTATATTTTCATGAATCGTTGAAGTTCCCCTGTTGGTGGAGGCAACAATAAAAGTAGCTCGTTTGTTTTGCCAAGTCCAGAACCAATGCTTTTTCCCGTTAACTTTCATACCCGTTTCGTCTGTGCCAATAACCTTGCTATTCAATACCCTTTGCCGGATCATTTCATAGGCATCAACGCCCTTAGATGCTAACCGGTTCAGAAGAAAATGCAATCCACCTTCACTAATTGGAATCGCAAAAAGATCAAGCAGCATCTCATGAAGCCTTTTAAATGGCAGGTAATGTCTGACGTTGAAATAACCAATCAGCGCTTCAATGTTTTTGCCATATCTGACCGGACAATCAACGCCAACAGGAAATCCACTTTCTGCCATCTTCCCACAAGTGCACTTGCACCGGTAAACACGGTGTTCGGTGACTATCTGTTTGATCGTGGGGATATCAATTACCTGACGTTTGCCAAAAAGCTCAAACGGCTGGTTACTCAAATCTTTGCCACATTCAGGACACAAACATGCGCGATGTTCAATGATCTCGTCCGGGTTTTCGGTCATTTCCAATGTCTTTCCTTTATGTCCGGGTTGACCTCCTACTTTACGATCGCTTTTCTCCCGAAGGCTACTGGTGCGTGGTGGCCGGTTTTCGTCTCTGGAAGGTGGTATAGAGCTATTATTGCTGTCTTTTCTGGTAATGTATTGTTCAAGTTTTTTCTCAAGTTCGGCAATTTTAGCCTTCAACAGTGTAATTTCCTCTGCCTGCAACAAGATGATGCGTTTTAATTCTTCGATGATTATTTGCTCAGTTGTTTGCATAATTTCAACTGCAAAACTAATCCTTAAATCCATTATTTCTAAGAACTAAATCGCTTATTTATCAAGGGCCACAACCCCTTTTTTGTTAACATCCAATGATTTCTAAAACTATTAATTCCTCGGAACACAAAATTTGTTAATTCCACCGTGAAATTTGTTAATATCGTTCAGTTTTTGAAACTGATTAGTTACAATAATTCTATTTCTTTTTAATGCCTTACTAATAGGCTGCTTGAATACCAATGCTCAATATTCTGCAACATTAAAACTTCCCGTTCTGGATTTTATTTCTTTGAATCCCGGAGATGATGTAATCATACCTGTAATATTGAACAATAAAACATCGGGAAGTTTAATTTCGTACCTGGATTTTTATATAAGTTTCGATCATTCTTTTTTTTCCTGGAAAGGAACGAGTGGAAATCCGACCCTTGGAGTGCAAAATTTTCATCCTAATATGCCTTATAGTTTAGGTTCTTGGACTTTCAATGATGATGGTATTGAAATTCATGCAAATTGGTTTGGAGAAAATGCAATTAATATGAACAATGGAGATACATTTTTTGAGTATATTTTTACTTACAACGGAGGACTTAATCCAGGCGACTCATCTTTACTAATATGGGGCACATTTTACAAAAATGGTTTTAAAGTAAAAGGACTTACTGAAATGGCTGACCAGAATTTCGGCAATTTTAACCTTTCATTTATTAACGGACGTATAATAATTACAGGTTCCACTGTTCTAAATCTAAAAGTTTTTCTTGAAGGCCCATATGTGAACGATGAGATGGCTCCCTATCTAAACGCTCCAGGCGTCTTACCTTTATCTCAACCTTATAATATTGCCCCTTGGTATTATCAAGGAAGTGAAAGTGTGATATCTATTCCTAATAATAATATAGTTGACTGGATTTTGGTAGAATTAAGAGAAACATTAGGTGGTGCAGCAACTGCAGGTCCAGAATACACGGATTGCGAGACAGGCAGGTTTTATAAAGGGTGATGGTTGTATTGTTTCAACTGATGGAATAAGTCCTATATTATTTAATTTTCTTACTACACAAAACCTTTATGCAGTTATCTGGCACCGCAATCATTTAAGCTTAATGTCAGCATTCTCATTAAGTAAATATTGATGGGGTATTACAATTATAATTTCACTGATGTCTCGAGTAAAGCATATGGGGGTATATTTGCACAAAAAGAAATTGACACTGGTGTATGGGGAATGATTTCAGGAGATGGCAACAATGATAATCTTATTAATATTTCAGATAAAAACACTGTATGGAAGCCTCAAGCAGGTTCCTTTGGATATAAAAAGGGTGATTTTAATTTGAATAAACAGGTAGATAACAAAGATAAAAATTACCTCTGGTTTTATAACAACTCAAAATCTTCACAAGTACCCTCCTGGTTAACTTGCGGAGATCCGCTTAATGATCCACGTGACGGGCAAATCCTACTCCACTGTTCAGATCGGTTACCAGTGCTGGATGGCTGAAAACATCAATATTGGAACAATTATTCCAGGTTCGAATGACATGGCAAACAACGGAGTTATTGAAAAATACTGTTATGATAATAATCCTGCAAATTGCGATATATACGGCGGGCTTATACCAGTGGAACGAAATGATGCAATACAGCAATCCAGCAAGGAATAGAAGGGTATTTGCCCATCAGGCTGGCATTTACCTACAGATGAAGAATGGACAGTACTTGGTAATTTTTTAGGTGGTGAAAGTATCGCTGGAGGTAAAATGAAAACAACGGGTACGATAGAAGGTGGTACAGGTTTGTGGTTTGCACCTAACACTGGCGCAACAAACGAAAGTGGTTTTACAGGCCTACCCAGCGGTATGCGCTGGCATGATGATGGTGGTTTCTTTGATCTGAGTCATAGAGCTCAATTTTGGTCTTCTGCAGACCTCAATACATGTAGCGCCTGGTATCTGGTTTTGGCACACACACGTCCCGATTTGCCTATTGGAAAAGAAGATAAATACTCGGGTTACAGTGTTCGTTGTTTGGAAGGGGAATATTTAAGCCAACCGCCTTCTACGCCATCTACTTTACAACCACTTGACGGTGCGGTAAACCAATCAATAAATATTACTTTATCCTGGACATGCTCCGATCCGGAAAATGACCCACTTACTTATGATGTATATTTTGGTATTACAAATCCCCCTTCTCTAATTTCTTACGGGCAAACAGAAACCTATTATAAACCAGGCACATTGGATTGCAGCACTTCATATTATTGGAAAATTGTTGCCCATGATGATCATGATAATTTCACTGAAGGGACCATTTGGACTTTTATAACTACTAACCAGCAAGCCTGGAGCTGTGGCGGAACATTAAATGATCCACGTGACGGGCAATCCTACTCCACCGTTCAGATCGGTTACCAGTGCTGGATGGCTGAAAACATTAACATTGGCACAATGATACAGGGATCAAATGACATGGCAAACAACGGAGTTATTGAAAAATACTGTTATGATAATAATCCTGCAAATTGCGATATATACGGCGGGCTATATCAGTGGAACGAGATGATGCAATATGACATTGTATCCGGCGCTAAAGGTATTTGTCCAGATGGTTGGCATTTACCAACAAATAATGAATGGTGTAATCTAACCCAGTTTATTGACTCAACGGTGAATTGTCCAGATCAATTGAGCGGAACGGATGTGGGAATAAAAATGAAAAGCACAACCGGATGGAATATTTGTGGTAACGGTACAAATACATCTGGTTTCAATGCTCTTCCAAGCGGCCTTCGGAGCGATATTGCTAATTTCATTGTGCTGGGCGACCATGCAAATTTTTGGTCTTCAACGGAGAATACTTCAAATTATGGGTGGTACAGGGCATTGACATCTTGGGATCCGTATGTGTGGAATGCATACAGCACTACACAATGCGGTTATAGTATTCGTTGCTTAAATGATCACGTCACGAACTTGCCGCCAGTTGCACCTTCCGATCCCTTGCCACCTGACGGAGCAATTAATATACCAGTAGACGGCATCAACATTTCTTGGACTTGTACCGACCCGGAAAATGATCCAATTACTTATGATCTTTATTTTGGTAAAGAAAATCCCCCTTTTTTATACTTTTCAGGGGGTACAATACCTACTATTTATCTTTGGACTTGATAATTACACTTCCTATTATTGGAAAATAGTTGCCTATGATGACTATGGCAATTCCATTGAGGGTCCAGTTTGGTCATTTATCACAAGTGGATTATTGCCATTACTAAATACACAAAACATAATGAATATTACTGGCACAACTGCCACAGGTGGGGGTAATGTTATCTGGCAAGGAGAATCTTCAGTGACGGCACTGGGCGTTTGTTGGAGTACAATTCAGAATCCTACGATTAGCGATGCTCATACCACAGATGGAGCCGGTACAGGCAGCTTCGTCAGTCAGATTACAGGACTTACCACAGTCACGTCTTATTATGTCAGGGCATATGCAACCAACTCTTTTGGTACAGCATATGGCAATGAAATATTATTTAGTACACCATGGGAACCATGTCAAACAGTTCCTATTGTTAACTATGATGGGCAAATTTACAATACTGTTCAAATTGGCTACCAATGCTGGATGGCAGAAAACCTGAATATTGGCACAATGATACCCGGAACCAGCAATATGGCAAATAATGGAGTTATTGAAAAATACTGTTATAATAACACAACAGCTAATTGTAACACTTATGGTGGTTTGTATCAATGGAATGAAATGATGGCATACACAACACAGCAAGGTACTTCAAGGCATTTGCCCTACTGGTTGGCATATACCTACGGATGCAGAGTGGACTATATTAACTACCTTTTTAGGCGGTGAAAGCATTGCTGGAGGTAAAATGAAAACAATGGGAACAATTGAAGCCGGCACTGGTTTGTGGTATGCGCCCAATGCAGGCGCCACAAATGAAAGTGGTTTTTCTGCTTTTCCAGGCGGCTTTCGCTTCGGCCCTGGTGGATTCAGCAGTCTGGGTTACGGCGCCTACTTCAGGTCTTCTACAGAGTACGGTTCCAATTACGAGTGGTTCCGTGGCTTGAGCTCCGGTTACGCATATGTCTACCGCACCAACTATGCCAAGAGCGAAGGTTTTAGTGTTCGTTGCATAAAGGACTTATAATTCTCAATTAAATTTAACAAAGACTAAACAGCCTTCAAACTTTGCGAAGGATTAAAGAATAATTTTCAAAGTTTTAAAAACATAGAATAACATTAAAGTACCAATATTTCAACAAAAAAGCAATGAATTGAATATTTATTTCCGCAAATAAGACAGTAAAAAATAAATAAAGCCTTGTAAGTATAATATTTACAAGGCTTTATAATTTACATTTGTGGAGCTGGAGGGAGTCGAACCCTCGTCCAAACAAGCAGCAAAAATGCTTTCTACATGCTTATCCTGTTATTGTTTTTCGAACATTGCCCGGGAGCAGGCACCCAAATCAACGTCTTATCCTTTTTATCTTATCCTGTAATCAAGGCGTTTACAGAACCAGCCTGAAATTGCGTGCACCCCGTTGGTCAGGTTGGAATCAGGCATGTCCGCCTGCGGGATGTCTTGTCGCGGCACCTTGTGCTGCGAAAATGCTCAATCTACTGTACTTCGATTAAGCTGCAAGAGCGTAATTAGTTTCGCCAATTATTGTTTGAAGATAGTTTTTAACGAGCCACATCGTCAATGCCCGGCATGCTTACAGTCCCACTGTCCTTGCTGTCAAATCCGGTCAGCCCCGGTAAATGGTTCCATGTTTCAGGTTCGAAGTTCAAAGTTCGAAGTTTGAAGTTCGAAGTTCGAAGTGTTTTTCTTGAATTACAATGAAACTATATTTCAAGGAACGAAGAATGAAACCGCTGCAAAGATACTAATTTGTTCAGCACGGCGAATATTGTTTCCGATTAAATTTTAAGTCCGGGAATTTATATTGCCAGATTATCAGATAAGGCTGAAATAATCTCGCTCAGGTTAATCGTAGAGTAAATTTAAGCTCACTTGATGACCACATCCATTGCACCATAACCAAACTGTTGCATCGACGCATCCCGGTATTCTATGTTCGGATAATCTTTCAGGATTTGTTTGATGGCTGTTTTCAACACTCCGGTGCCTACTCCGTGTATGAATGTAACTTTCCTGAGACCGTTCGCAATGGCGCTATCGAGGCAGCGGGTAAAATAATTCACCTGGATTTTTAAAATCTCGGCATTTTCGAGGTCACGGTAATCGCCTATAAGCTCTCCTATATGCAGGTCAACCACAGCTTCATGCGGACTGGTTTTATGTTTGGCAATGGCATGCTCGGGCTCGGTCTCTTTCGACACGGCAATAACATGATCCGCTTCTTTTTCCTGAACGGATGAATCCATCTTAACCAGCGATGTTTGTGCGCTTAATGGAAGCAGGGATGTTAAAACCGATTTCCCGTCGATTATGGATGATTCCCTGTAACTCCCCTCCTGGTAAAACCTGGATGGGCGATTCCTGAAAATAGAGCTTGCAGGATTGAGCACTTTGGAATCCCGGTTATGATGGAACAAAACCTGGACTATTCCTTTTTCCCATTTGTGAATCTGCTCCCTTTCGATGGTCTCAATCAACTGCATCGAGACAGGAGCAACAGAACCATAATCAATTCCTAAATAACCTTTATTTTCATCCTCAAGGAAAAGATTATACAACAGATCATAATTGGTATGGTTAACAAGGTAAATGTCGATAAGTCCCGTTATCAGCCATTTCTGATCATGCGGGACAAATGCCAGGTATACTCCTTCCGCAATGGTTCCTCTTGCAGGATTATTTTTAAGCGGTAAATTACCGGCAAAATTCTGCTGATTTTCATCTGCTTCCCTGGTATCAATCTCAATCCTGAAGTCTTCACGGAACATGTGCTTTGGTGAATCGGCCGGAGCATTGGTTTCCATCAGAATGATCTCGCTTATCATTACCGGGATTTCAAATCCGTCTTCAATTGCCACCTTCACCATGCCCGGGCTGATAATCTTACTCACAACTCCGCCACCGCTTTCATTCAGGAATTTTACCTGATCTCCGACTTTAAATTTCATCTTTAGAAGTTTTGGCAAAAGTATTAAATCCAATTAATTCCTGCCGAACAGATAAACCTCCGGGTATGAATTGTTTTTATAAATTTGCAATCCGATAATAAGCAATAAAACAATTTAATTCAAAATTATGAAGGAACAAGTTGTTATAGAAACCTGCGGAACGATACTTAAAAAAGAAATCCTTGCCACCATCGAACCGTCTTTCTGCTCAGGAGTACTTGTACTGGAGAGTAAATTTCCATTTCCCGGCTACTATCACCAGGTAGTCCCTGAAACAGGAGAAATCAATCCGGGGAGTGTCTTTCTTCAGCTAAAAACTGAACTCAGCGACGAAAAACTGATGCGGTTGAACCATGAGATCAAGAAATCGATCAGGAAAAGGTTTGATGCTGCACCCGGCCGGATAAGCCTGTTCAATGAAGAGAAACCCTGCATAAGGGTAAAATTTCTTCATGAATACAGCGACATACCCCAATTGGTGGAACTTTACAGGGAAGAGGGGGTACATTTTTTAAAATACAGGCTAATCAAACCCTACACTGGGCTGATCAGCGTAAAGAAGTTTTTTGTCCTTAACACCATCAAACCCGGTATATATATGGATGCTGAGGATCATGAAATGGGCTATGTTCAAATTCCCGGGTACCTGAAATGGAGCAATTTCGAGAAAATTACGATTGAGCTGAAACGAAACATGGAAGATAATAAATTTGATGCTGCACTTGCTACTATTCACCGGAAAAACTGTATTATTGATCTCGTCAGGGTTTTCGACAAACAAATCTCCGTTCCAAAACTAGAGATGATAAGGAATAAATATATTGAAGCTATCAATAAACTTTAATGATGAATTTGCCTTTTGGGTCTAAAGAAAAAGTTATTGAACCACTTCACCTTTCTTCAACTATTTTTGCTACTTCATTGATTTATGATTAGATACTGATTGTCTATGTTAAAAAGTTTTGTTCATGAAATAGCGCTTTGGTTAAAAGAGAAAGGCATGGCTGAACATCTTACAGATGCCATCGCGGCCTTTCTGCTTTTTATCGGATTCATACTCTTGAGCGTATTTACTTATTTTATTGCCCGGAAAATATTGCTCACTTTAATTATCAGGGCATCCCGGCGATCGGAAACCAAATGGGACGATGTGCTTGTGGAGAAAAAGTTTTTCGGTTACCTTGCCAACCTGATTCCTGCTTATATCATTTACATCATAACTCCACTGGTATTTGAAGATTATCCCAAAACTGCAGGATTCATTCAAACGGTCATCTCAGTGGCAATGGTTGTATTTGTCATCATGGCCATTAATGCTTTTCTGAATGGAGTAGCGATAATTTACCAGGACTTTTCTGTCGCAAGGTCAAAACCAATCAAGGGATATGTGCAGGTTGCAAAGATTATTGTATTTTTTATTGGATCTATTATTGTTCTGGCCAACCTGTTTGGTAAAAATCCGCTGGGACTCATCGGAGGCCTTGGCGCTTTCAGTGCGGTGCTGATGCTTGTTTTTAAGGATCCGATCCTTGGCTTTGCTGCAGGAATACAACTTTCGGTAAATAAAATGCTGGCCCCGGGCGACTGGATCACCATGCCTAAATTCGACACCGACGGAACCGTGATCGATATTTCACTCACTACAGTTAAGGTTCAGAACTGGGACCGATCCATATCAACCGTTCCAACTTATGCACTTATTTCAGATTCATTTAAAAACTGGAAAGGTATGGAGGAATCAGATGGAAGACGAATAAAGCGGTTTATTAATATCGATATAAAAAGTATCCGCTTCTGCACACCAGAGATGCTGGAGAAATTCGGAAAAATTGAATACCTTAAGGATTATATTCAAAATAAGCAAGAGGAACTCAAAGAATACAATGCATCCAGGAACGTTGACGATTCCATACTCGTGAACGGAAGGCGTCAAACCAACATCGGTGTTTTCAGGGCTTACCTTGGTGAATACCTCCGGAACCATCCCGATATCAATGACCAGATGACTTTTATGGTGAGGCAGCTGCAGCCAACGGAGAAAGGATTGCCGATTGAAATATATGTTTTCAGCAAACAAAAAGAGTGGGAAAAATATGAGACCCTTCAATCCGACATCTTTGATCATGTGATGGCAGTTGTCCCTGAATTTGAACTTCGCATTTTCCAGAACCGAACCTGTGGATGATGCTCCCAATAGCTGAGGGAATATTGAAGGATTAGGTGGAATGATATTGGATTTGAGATGTTAGACTTTAGATATTAGATTTTTAGAAATGAGTTTAAATATTAATTTCGCAGTCAATTTATGGTTTAACAAAATTTAAAATTTATTTAACATGAAAAAAACAATTTTTATTCTTTCGTTTTTAGCCGTTGCAATGGTTTCTATGGCACAAAAAGGCTCCTGGTGGACAGGCGGAATGGTAGGCTATGCTGTCTCAAATATGAAACCTGAAAGCGATGAAGCAGATAAAGAGAGTACAATCAGCTGGAATGTCAATCCGGAATTCGGTACTTTCATTACCAACACACTCCAGATTGGATTTGTTGGCGGACTTAGCGGTTCTGTTAACAAGGTAGATAAAGATAAAAATTATTCATCCGTATCGATTAGTCCGTCAGTTTATTTAAGTAATTTTTATAAGTTTACTGATAATCTCAGTGGCTTTGCCCGGATCTATGTTAATTACATTAACGGGAAAGATATTGATTACGTTTATGATGTTGAAGACAAGGTTGATGAGATTCAAACTACGCACATGGGCTTCGGTTCGAGGCTGGGAATCGGAATTGCCTATGCTCTTTCACCACGATTTACTGTGCTTGGACAGTATGGTTTAATGGGCTTTAGCACTGTGGCCTATGAAGATGACAATGGTGATAAAACGCATACCGATTTTGATTTTGATTTTGGTGTGAACACTGTTGGTTCCGGTACCGCATTCAATGTGGGGATTTATTACACTTTTGTAAAGTCAAAATAGATTGCCTGTTAAAAGCAGGTTATACTAAATCACCTTTCTCTTAACTGATAGAAAGGTGATTTTTTTTCGTCAGAGGCTTAATCCCGGTTTAATCAGATTATTTTTCTTACCGGTCAGTTCCTGATTGCCTGCGTTTGTGGAATGCCCAAACAACAGTTGACGGGATCACGAGCAATACCGTGGGCAGTGTAGATAATAAGGGTAGCGGTGTACCTTTCAGGCTGTGGAGGCCAAACGTTAACCCGATGGCCGCAAGGGAAGGGAGGATGACAGCGGCAGCAATACCAATCGCCTTTTCCCGAATCTCAGTTGCAAGCCGCTCGCAGCTTTTCATTATCAATCCGCCGAATAAAAATGTATATAACCCTTGCTTTAGGGCTGCTGTGGTAGCTCCTGCAGTATTCTTTGTAGAAGCATAATTGATCCAGAAAACGATGCAACCCATTACAATGGCACCGCCGATAGCCATGCTGTAATCTATGAAACGGTTGCCATAACGAATCATCCGGCTAACCAAATTTCCACTCATACCTTATTTGTTATCACGAATTAAAAAAAGATGCTCATTAATCGTTTACTAAAAATCCGGTGTCAAAAATAAGGGTATTGTTTTAAAAAGGATAAGATGACTCAGTGAAGGATTTATTTAATAAACTGCTGCAAGATTTTCACGCTAATTACATTGATTATTATAAATTTAGAACAACAACGGTATATTTTATTCCATGAATAACTTTTTTACAGAAAGAAGTCGCAGGCTTCGTCAAAAAGGGGAAATTGAGATTTACAATCAGGTTCCACCATCCACGGCGAGGGATGGTTGATAAACAAAACAGTTCCTGCTGCACATCGAAAAATTAGTTTACTGTAATCTATGATAAAAGTATGTGTTAGATCGGAAATTGAAGAAAGTAAAGTTGAATATTTACATGAAACCTTGAACTTCGAATTCCGAACTTTGATCCTTGCCTCCCGCCCCTTCCTAATGATCCAGGTCGATATACCGCTGGACGATCGTTTGTAATAAGGCTTTACCTTTTTCAGTAAGGGATTCCTGTTGCCGTATCGTTCCTGTTGCAAATGTTACTTCCTTCCGGTTATGGTCGTACACTATGCAACAGCTATCTCCGATAATCCCAAATCCATTGTCGAATGTATAAAAGGCATAATGCAGGCTGTTTGTGCCAAAGAGATCGTTACCCCATTCAAATTGATGCCCGGTTATTCCTGATAGTTTACATATTGTCACCGGAATATCTGGATGATATCCTGTTTCGGATACCTGCACTCCCCTGAATTCTTTTTTAATTATATCGCCATAAAACAACATCGGGATACGATGCCTTTCAGGGGAATTGTAGGGCCGGTTATTTGGATTGTAATGACCGTGATCTGCTGTAATGATGAACAGTGTGTTTTTAAACCAGGATGTTGTGCTTGCTTTTATAATATAATCATAAAGGCAGCTATCGGTATAATGCACAGTGTTCAGGTAAAGCGACGCTTCATCAACCGGTTTTCTGACCGGAGCGACATCCCCTGTAAATGGCTCATGGCTTGTACTGGTCATGATAACCGAAAAGAAAGGTTCTTTCCAAAGGAGACTGTCCTTGAGATGAAAATCAAAAAGTTCTTCATCGTATGCCCCCCAGCGTGTGCGGCGATTTGCTTTAAAATTATTTTCACCATAAATAATATCGAAGCCCGAGACCTTCAGAAACGTTCCGGTGTTTGCAAAATCGAGATCGCCCGAATAATAATAGGAGCTTTGATAGCCATGCCGGCCAAGAACCTTTACAAGATTCTCCAGGCGTTCGAACTTACCAAACTTACGAATGATGGTCGATTGGGGCTGAGCCGGAAAACCGCAAAGTACTGCAACCAGTCCCTGCTCGGTGCGGAATCCGCTGCTGTAAAAATCCGTGAACAATATTCCCTGTTTTGCAAGGCTGTCGAATCCCGGTGTAATACCTGCTTCCCCTTCAAGGCATCCAACTGCATCGGCGCTCCAGCTTTCAAGCAATACCAGAACAATGTTTGGATGTTCTAAAGTTAAAACAGTATGTTCATTACTGCTCAAATCTTTAAACATTTGATTTACCAATTGCCCTGCATTAGAGTCTTCAAAAAATTGATACGGGTTTGTTTTTGATTCCATATAAAAGAGAACATCCAGCAAATTCCAAAAACTATTCATGGCGGCACTGTTGAGTGCGGGATATTTGGAATAATACACCCAGCTCCGGTTGATGGGACGGTCCTGAAGTCCTCCCCTGATTCCTGCCATAATAAGGGCAATTATAAACACAAATAAAGCAAGCCATCCGGCCCAATGTCCGCTGCTTTTTACTTCGCGCTTTCGAAAAATTTTTCGTATAACCCAAATTGCCACCACCATTTCAGAGATTCCCAGTATGACCAATATTGTATTGAAATAGCCTTCGACGGTTGCCAGCGCTGTTCCAGGAAAAAGCAGGTAATACAATGCTTTGCTGTTAACTTTTGATCCCCATGCATGCAATAATCCTATATCCGCTGTGCACAATACAATATTTATTACCGTTGCTGCAATCATATATTTGAAAACAACAGGTCGTATGAGTTTTTCCTTGCGAAATGCGATGCAAATCATCGAGGCCAGCACCGGAAACAGCAGGAGATAGGCGATGGCTGAAACATTCATGCTAAAGGCATGAAAGAATGAAGCGACAGAATGAATAAGCGGTGCATCTTGCCACTGACCGTATGTGAATAGCAGTAAAATAAATTGTTGTACTGTAAAAAAAACAAACCAGAATAGTATAATTAATCCTGTTAATTTTAGAAATGACCTCATTTTACAGGATATTTATTTGACCGGCCTTTTTGGGATTCATTAACATCAGGTAAATGCTGAACCCTATGAGGAAAAGATTACCTAACCCAAGAATACCTTGAGCCGTCATCCATTTTGATAAATTGGCGCCTACTACCTCGCGCAAATTACCACCATACATAAACAGGATGATCACTGAAAGTGAGGTTAGCAGATAACCAGGCTTCAGGAGGAAAAGGTAATTGATCACCCATGCTATCAGCGGAACAGAAAAAAGGAAGTGCTCGGAGTCGGTTACTGTCAGGTTCGGAATAAGAGCTACCAAAACAAGGAACTCGAATATGAAGTTCTTATCTCCTTTTTTATGTCCTCCCGGCATTTTGGATTCCCGCCTTTTGTTGAGCATATAAAAAGCGAGTATCATCAGGGCAATAAATCCCAATACAGCTATAACAAAGATGTATTGTTCTGCTTCAGGAATATAGCTTCCCGTAATCCTGTACAACCAGGAATAAATGGTGTCCTGACCTTTAACCGGAGAATCGTTGTGCACCATAATAGTATCTTTCCATTCGCCCAGAAGCTGTAAATTTTTCTTGAATCCGGTATACAATGAAGGGATCAATAAGGCAGATACAATCGAGAAGATACAGGAAATTAAAACCTTAAGCCGCTTTCTTAACAAAAACAATGGGATAAGAATAAGAAAATGCGGTTTGATCATGATGGCCAAAGCAAGGATCGCTCCCGCTGCCCATTCCTTTCCTTTCAATACAAGATACAAGGCGGTTAAACTGAGCAACAGTAACAATATATTAATATTCCCAAGGTGAAGCTCATAGTAGATATGCTGAAGAAAGGAACCGGTAATAAGAAACAGGATCAGTGAGCGGGGTTGTGCTGGGTTAACGTTAAATAGTTTATCCCTTACAAGTTTATCTGATAGTATTACGGCAAGAATGATAAGCACTGCAAGAAAGACGAAATAAATCACCTTTGCGCCATCGAACGGAATCAAAGTAAGGGGGAAAAAGGCAAAAAGAGCGAATGGCGAATATTTATAATATCCCGAACCCAGACCATAAGCAATCCCGTAAACAGCATTTCCCGAAAAAAAGTTGGTGGCCGCATCATAGTAGACCTGGAAATCATGAAGCCAAAACCGTTTATTAATGACCTGCATTACTGCAAAGGCGATGAAGAAAACCGCCATTACGGAAACATAAGCCTTACAGTACCGAAGCGATCGAATAATTTCTTTCATTTATTAAAATACAATCCAAAGATAGATATATTCCAATGTCAGCAATTCTACAACCCAAAAAAATCCTCTATTGTGCAGAATGTTGAATAAACAGCTATAAAAAACTATCATCTCATTTTAAAAATTTTATTTTTGCAACCCGACGAAATGATCCAATTCATATTAATTACAATGATCATCAAATGTTATTTTTTATACTTTTAATAGACTGTTTAAAATTCAGTAAAATATTTAACATGACAATTTTGCCACTAAGGCTCTAAGTCACTAAGATACACAAAGAGCAAAAAATGAATCACTTAACTTAGTGAAACCTTGGTGTCCTTGTGTCTTTGTGGCGATGAAATTCATCTTTTTTTCAATTTTAAACAGACTCTAAGATAAATTCAATTATTCAATAAACATACCTTACATTGATCACAAAACAGGAAGTAATACAGGCACAGGAAGCCTGGGGAAAAGCGCTGGTTAAAATAGGAAGCCTTAAGGATAACATTCAGCAATGCAGTAGGGAAACTGAAATCCTGCTCAGAAAACTTTATGCATTCGAGAAAGGTGAAATACTCTTTAAACCCACCAAAGCTGCTGTTCATCCTTTTCGTTCTACAATTGAAGGGGCAATATCTTATATGCTGGGCGGAAATTCAAAATTTCCGGAAGATAAGGGATTTGCACTTAAACCCTGGATCAAAGTCCGATTCGACAACAGGCATATCATCCTCGAAGAAGGTAGGGCAATTGCTATGGGTCATTATTATTTCTGTGATGCTGACAACAACGAAATTAAGGTAGAATTTACCTTCGGTTACTGGAAAAATGAAAATGGTGAATTAAAAATTGACATCCAGCACTCATCACTGCCTTACAAGCCTGAATAAAGTGACAGATTAAAAATTTTTATAAAAGCTTGTATTTGCCTTTTCGCTTGTATACAGCATAAGTGAAAGGAAATGGATTCTTATCATCAATATCCTTAAAATCATCCTTCGAAATGATTTCCCATTCCAGAGTATTTACATCCGGGAAGAAAGTATCTGCTTCAAATTCATGATGAATCCAGGTAATGTACAGCTTATTTGCAAGAGGCATAAATTGCCGGTAAATTGAGGCGCCGCCCATGATAAAGTTTTCTTTTTCAGCATCCATTTTCGAAATTGCATCCTCGATGGAATAAGCCATCTCGCAGTTATCAATTTGTTCATTTGCAACATCAGTGATCACAATATTTCTTCTGTTTGGCAAGGGCCTGACAGGTAGAGAATAATAGGTATTCTTGCCCATGATCACAGTATGCCCCGTGGTTAGCTTCTTGAATCGCTTCAAATCTTCCGATAAATGGCACAAAAGTTTATTGTCCTTACCAATGGCATTGTTCTTTGCAACAGCTACTATAATGGAAATGTTCTTCATTTTTATTTTAGTCATTTTAGGCAATCTAAACTTTAGTCACTCACACTGAAATCTCTCCTTTAATGTGCGGATGCGACTGGTATCCCACCAATTCAAAATCCTCAAATTTAAAATCGAAAATATCTTTCACATCAGGATTGATTTTCATGGAAGGTAAAGAAAACGGTTTGCGGGATAATTGCAAGTTACATTGATCAACATGGTTCAGGTAAATGTGAGCATCACCCATGGTGTGAACAAACTCACCGGGTTTTAAACCTGTCACTTGTGCAACCATCATGGTAAATAAAGCATATGAAGCTATATTAAAAGGAACACCGAGGAAAATATCGCAGCTCCGCTGGTACATCTGGCAGGAAAGCTTTCCATCGGCAACATAGAACTGAAAAAATGCATGACAAGGCGGTAATGCAGCTCGTCCAGCAGCTACATTTTCAGCAAATGATTTTCCTGCAACCGGCAAAACACTTGGATTCCATGCAGCCACCATCATCCTGCGGCTGTCGGGATTGGTTTTTATCAGCCTAATCACTTCCGTAATCTGGTCGATGCCATCGCTGTTCCAGTTGCGCCATTGTGCCCCGTAAATGGGTCCAAGGTTTCCGTTTGGGTCCGCCCATTCATCCCAGATCGTAACCTTATTTTCTTTAAGGTACCTGATGTTGGTTTCCCCTTTCAGGAACCAAAGTAATTCATAAATTATAGAACGAAGATGAAGCTTTTTCGTTGTCATAACCGGAAATCCATCTGCAAGGTCGAAACGCATCTGGTACCCAAAAACACTTATTGTTCCTGTTCCGGTGCGGTCTTTTTTGACTACTCCTTTTTCGAGCACATGTTTTAGTAGATCAAGATATTGCTGCATTGCTTATTAATTAAAGCTTCTTCAAACTTAACTGGTATTAATACTTTACAAATTTGCAAATCTCAATTCGATCCCTCAATTTGAATTTAATGAAATAATAACCAGCAGAGAGATTACTGATATCGATTGCTTTTTGGTCAAAAGAAATAGTTCCTTTCGCTGCAATCAGTCCGGTATTATCTAAAATCTCGTATTGATATTTTTCATCTTCTGCCTGAGAAATGATATTTAATTTACTTTTTGCAGGGATCGGATAAACTTGAAAACTATTTTGTGATGAATGATTTTGTGAAACTCCTGACCATGATGAACCGCATGGTGTAGTATTTTCATTATAATAAGTTTTCAGCTGCTCAATCCTTTGTTTCAACATACTTACGGAAGAAAGATTCGTTCCCTGGTAATCACGGGCAAAAATGAAAGCAAGGTCAATTTCTTTGGTCATATCAGGGAGTAAAGTAATGGGGCCAAATGAAACTAAACCTTTTCTCTCATGAGGAATGTTTCCAGCCGAGACTTCCGACCAACCATCAGGATCATTTGGATCGCCGGGGAATGCATAATGGGCAGTATCAATGCCTCCGGTGTTTACATGACCATTTCCTCCAAAAACCAATACTGTCCCGTCTCTCCATTTCCCCCTCATATAATTATAATATTCAGGAGCAGCATCGGGATCATTCATGGCAGATTGATCATTCATATAAATAAACCTGTCGATTGTATCGTTTAAAATACACATTGCCTGAGCCGGTGGGTGTTCACCATAAACAGGATCCCAATTAATTCCATTATAGCCAAATATACTATTAAGCAATGTGTCGCAACCGATATAGTCATCTTCATCATAGCCGATTTCAAAATCCACAAAAAAGCCCAGATAACTGTCATGCAATTCCCAGTCAGATCTGTTTATTATGGTTAGTTTAATAAAAATAGTATTATTAAAAACCGAATCTAATGGACAATTAAATGCATATACCATCGATTGAACTTCAACACCAATTGCCATTCCATCAGTTTGGGTATGAATATCCGCGTTATCATTGTAAACATGAAAGAGGGTAATATCTCCTCTGACAGCCGGATAGTCGCCATCATAGCAATCGTAAATTCCATCAAGGTTTTGATCTATAAAAGGAGCGATATAAAGTGGGTGGTTGAGGGAGGCATCACCATGAACCGGCCACTCTTCCAAATCTTCAGGTGGTATGTACCCAACCTGCTGATAGTTCAACTGGTGATCGGTTACATCCTGCCGGGATACAACCCATAGCTTATCCCATATAGCTGAAGTATATTCATTTGTTTGAGCGAGTCCGTCAGTAGATAATGGTCCCGTATAAAAGTCACAGCCATTCTCTCTATAAAGCTGGCCTGCCAAATGAAGCTGATTATTTAGATCGATGCCGCCAATCCATAGGCCAAATGCTCCAATAGTATGCTTTCCGGAGTTTTTTGGAACCTCAAATTGGGGCCCGCCCATAAAATCCATAAAATGGTCTCCACCGGAATTAATCCTTGCGTAAATATTATTTAACTCAATAAATTCAAATGCACTGGGAGCAGATTGCGCTGATAAATTATATCCGATAAATAGATTAACCAGTAAACTATACAATACGATTCTGAAAAAATACATATAATTTAAGTCAAATAATTACTCCATACTAAGATTACTTTCTGGTTGAATCTAAAAAATTAATGTCTTGCTGAATAATATTAGGTTTAATAAATGGCTCTATTTACCCTCCTTCTCCCTTCGCTTAATTTCATCCCTAATTTTTGACGCTTTCTCGTAATCCTCGTTGTCGACTGATTTCTTCAGCATGTTTTTTAATTCATCATCTGTAAACTGACCTAATGGGCTTTTTTCCGTTTTTTTCGTCTTAGAAACTGCAGCCTTTGGTGCTTCTTCTTTGGTTTCATCCACTACAATTCCCGCGGCTGAAAGTATTTTCTCATAGGTAAAGACCGGGCAGTGAAACCTTAAGGCAATTGCAATAGCATCGGATGTACGGGCATCTATTCTGAATTCTTTTTTTTCATTGATACAAACAAGTTCAGCATGGAAAACTCCTTCCAGAAATTTATTGATTACAACTTCCCTGATCGTAATGTTGAATATCTCTGCAAAACTTTTGAACAGGTCGTGGGTCAGGGGCCTGGAAGGTTGCATTTTTTCCAGTTCGATGGCAATAGCCTGAGCCTCAAAGCCGCCAATGATAATAGGAAGACGGCGCTTCCCTCCTACCTCACCTAAGATTAAAGCATAGGCTCCGCTTTGCGACTGGCTGTATGACATCCCGATAATTTCAAGTCGTATTTTCTCCATCAGTTAGTTATTTCCTGCAATTGAAACAAGAAAGTAAAAGTATTTATTTTTTATATCTCCGGTTTTGTTTTCGCTAATTAATTTTAAAAATTATTAACATTCTTTTATCGATTAATTGAATGAATTGAGAAATATATAATAATGAATAACAAATGACCTGTTAAAAATCATATTAAAAGAGAAAATTGGCCATTTGAAAATACTTTCTATTTTTGCGCCCGAATTATAAAACTTAAAAATTTATATATGAAACGATTATTACCTTTATTCGCATTATTTGCATTACCTGTCCTTTCAATAGCCAGCGAAGCAAACCTGGTTATTCCGGAAGGCATGAAATCTCAGAACATTTTGTATTGGGGATTTCTGATCACCCTAGCCGGATTTATGTTTGGCTTGTATCAGTTTATGAAAGTAAAAAAAATCAGGGCTCACCATTCCATGCTCGAGGTAGCCAATGTGATTTATGAAACCGGGAAAACCTACCTGATCCAACAGGGTAAGTTTTTAGCCTTGCTGTTTTTGTTTATTGGTGCAGCCGTCGCATTTTATTTCGGCTGGCTTTCAGAAGCTAATTTTGGTATAGGTGGTGTTCTTATGATTCTTGGTTGGACGGTGATTGGTATTCTCGGTTCATATAGTGTTGCCTGGTTTGGCATCAGGATGAATACACTGGCGAATTCAAGAATGGCTTTTGCATCCCTGGAAAGGAAACCCATTAAATTGTTGAACATTCCGTTGAATGCAGGTATGAGCATTGGTGTTGTGCTGATCTCTCTTGAACTTATAATAATGCTGATCATTTTAATGTTTGTGCCGGGAGAATATGCAGGCGCAAGCTTTATTGGATTTGCCATTGGTGAATCACTGGGCGCCTCAGCACTGAGGATCGCCGGTGGCATATTCACCAAGATCGCAGACATCGGATCTGACCTCATGAAGGTGATTTTCAAAATTGGTGAGGACGATCCGAGAAATCCAGGGACAATTGCTGACTGTGTTGGTGATAATGCAGGTGATAGCGTAGGACCAACCGCTGATGGTTTTGAAACTTATGGCGTTACCGGGGTTGCTTTGATCTCATTTATTTTACTTGCCGTTACGTCTTTGGATTACCAGGTTCTGTTGCTAACGTGGATTTTCCTGATGCGTATCCTGATGATTGTAACATCTATCACTGCTTTCTGGATCAATGGAATAATTACCAAAGCCAAATACAGCAATGCAGATGATATTGATTTTGAAAAACCGCTTACATCGCTGGTTTGGATTACTTCCATTTTATCTATCATTGTAACTTTTGCAATAAGTTACCTTACAATTCGCCACATGCCGCATAACCTTTGGGTCACCCTTTCGGTTATCATCAGTGCCGGTACACTCGGTGCAGCATTAATACCTGAATTTACCAAGATTTTCACCAGTCCTAAGTCGAAACATGTTAATGAAGTAGTTGAAGCTTCTAAAAAGGGAGGAGCATCATTAAACATTCTTTCCGGTTTGGTTGCAGGTAACTTTAGCGGTTTTTGGATGGGTATGGTATTTTTCCTGCTCATGTTTGTTGCATATTTTGCAAGTACATTCGGATTGGATAACTTCATGATTTACCCGTCTATTTTTGCGTTTGGTCTTGTCGCTTTTGGTATGCTTGGAATGGGACCGGTTACCATCGCTGTCGACAGCTATGGCCCGGTAACTGACAATGCACAGTCCATTTATGAGCTTTCACTGATCGAGGAAAATCAAAAAGAAAAAGCTGCTGAGATTGAAAAAGAATTCGGCTTTAAACCGGATTTTGAAAAATCAAAATACTACCTTGAGGCGAATGATGGTGCCGGGAATACTTTCAAGGCTACAGCCAAACCCGTATTGATCGGTACTGCAGTTGTGGGCGCGACAACCATGATATTCTCTCTCATTCTTGTTATTAAGGAATCTTTGGGTGTAGAGCCAGAAGTAATCCTTAATCTCCTTAATCCCTATTCAATACTTGGATTCCTTCTTGGAGGTGCGGTTGTTTATTGGTTTACCGGTGCCTCAATCCAGGCAGTTACCACAGGAGCTGCAAGGGCTGTTGAATTCATCAAGAAGAATATCAATCTTGATCCGAATGCGCCTAAAAAAGCAGATGTTGAAAAATCGAAGCAGGTGGTACAAATTTGCACCGTTTATGCCCAAAAGGGTATGTGGAATATCTTTATCGCCATCTTTTCTTTTGCACTTGCATTTGCATTTATGTCATCTCCTCATACATCCAATGCTCCGGTTTCTATGTTTGTAAGTTACCTGATTTCAATTGCATTCTTTGGTTTATACCAGGCTGTTTTTATGGCAAATGCCGGCGGAGCATGGGATAATGCTAAAAAAGTTATCGAAGTGGATATGAAAGAAAAAGGAACCGAACTTCATGCAGCCTCGGTTGTTGGTGATACAGTTGGTGATCCATTTAAAGATACCTCTTCCGTTGCATTGAACCCTATCATTAAATTCACCACCCTGTTCGGATTGCTTGCAATGGAAATAGCTTTGGCCGAGCACTTCAGGCCAGCTGCACTTTATATTGGTATCGTATTCTTAGCTATAGCCCTGATCTTTGTTTACAGGTCGTTCTATAAAATGCGCATTAATCAGTAGCAGCATTATAATTATGATCAAGCCCCGCTTATGCGGGGTTTTTTCATTACCGCCGTTTCATTTATTCAAGAAACCCAAATCTCAGCAAAACATTGGTAAATGAATCTGCCACATTGTCCTTATTTTTCCAATGGCAAAATTTTTGCTATCCGAAACGGCTGTTTAACAGAAATACTTAGAATCACTAAAAGAGGAACAAGAAATGTCAAAAAAAAGCAGTAAAGATTTTCATCATTCATCAAAAGAAGTAAATGCGGAAAAACAACCAGAGGAAAAAGTAGCAGATGTAACCGAAAAAACGGATGTCGAATCTCAAAATATTGATACTAAAACAGAGCCAGTTACCTCACCCGATGAAAAGATAACGGAGGAACAGACATTGACTGAAAAGCTGAATGAACTTAATGACAAGTACCTCAGATTATATTCCGAATTCGATAATTTCCGTAAACGCACTCACAAGGAGCGGATTGAAATGAGCCGGATGGCGGCATCTGAGGTGATCACTGATTTTCTGCCAGTCCTTGATGATTTTGAAAGAGCGATCAAATCAACCTCTGAAGCCCAGGATTGTGATTCAGTGAAGGAAGGTGTAAACCTCATATACAATAAATTCAAAGGGATACTTGAAAAGAAAGGTGTAAAGGTTATTGATGCAATCGGACAGGAATTTAATACCGACTTCCATGAAGCCATAACGTATATTCAGGCACCAAGTGACGACTTAAAGAACAAAATTGTTGACGAGGTTGAAAAAGGTTATTTGCTTGGTGATAAGGTAATACGATATTCAAAAGTTGTGATAGGTCAGTAAAAATGCATCAAGCCAGGCGAATTCATTAATTTAAAAGGCAAACCGGTAAAGAATCCATGTCAAAAAGAGATTATTACGAAGTATTAGGGGTTTCGAAGAATGCCTCGGAAAATGAAATAAAGAAAGCTTACCGGCAAATGGCCCTGAAATATCACCCGGACAAAAATCCAGACGATAAAGGAGCGGAGGAAAAGTTCAAGGAAGCTGCTGAAGCTTACGAAGTACTCAGCAACCCGGAAAAACGAAAAAGATACGACCAGTTCGGACATGCCGGATTAGGAGGTGGTGCAGGAGCGAATGGTTTTCACATGTCTATGGATGACATTTTCAGCCAGTTCGGGGATATATTCGGTGATGCTTTCGGGGGCGCTTTTAGCGGATTCGGAGGTTTTGGCGGTGGCCGTCAGCGGAGATCGGTTAACCGGGGTTCTAATTTGAGGGTTAAAGTAAAACTCACACTCGAAGAAATTGCACATGGTGCAGAAAAGAAGATCAAAGTCAATAAATACAATAGTTGCTCTTCCTGCCATGGCACAGGATCAAAAGGCGGATCATCTTATTCTACATGTCCAACCTGCCGGGGAACCGGTCATGTAACAAGAGTTACCAACACTTTCCTGGGCCAGATGCAGACATCCTCAAGTTGCCCGGCCTGCGGAGGCGAAGGACAAACCATTGTAAACAAATGCCCCGATTGCACAGGTGATGGAGTGGTCAAAGGTGAAGAGGTGATCACGATGAAAATTCCTGCAGGCGTTGAAGATGGCATGCAGCTTTCGATGAGTGGAAAAGGAAATGCAGGAGCGCGCGGAGGAGTAGCAGGCGATTTGATCATTGTTATCGAAGAACAGGATAATTCAAATTTCGAACGGGACGGAAAAACGCTGATCCATAATGTGTTTATAAGCATCAGCGAAGCAGCATTAGGCGCCTCGCTGGAGATTCCAACACTGGACGGGAAAGCACGCGTGAAGATTCCAGCCGGGACGCAGGCCGGAAAAGTTCTGCGCTTGAAGGGTAAAGGATTGCCTGCTCTAAACTCCTATGAGCATGGTGATCTTTTAATCAATATAAATGTCTGGACACCGAAAAACCTTACAAGAGAAGAAAAAGAAATCCTCGAAAAGCTGGGTAAATCTCCAAATTTTATACCCAGCCCTTCAGAACAGGACCGTAGTTTCTTTTCAAAAATGAAGGAGTATTTCCATTAAGCGGGCAGAATACATGATTAAGTCTGATAAAATTGAAAAGAAGGAAATCTTGAAAAAGAAGAAATTAAGGATTTGCCTGACAGATCTGATTTATTTCCTTTTCCCCCTGAATTCAATGAATCGGCACATGCGTTATTATTTCATTCTGACAGGTAAAAATCGTTTCGTATTATGAAAGTTTTGTTCGAAGCGAAAGAAGTAACCAAGCAGTTTGCTAATCACCGGGCACTTGACCAGGTCAGTATTACTGTTTTCGGACAAAGTATATATGGATTATTGGGACCGAATGGTGCCGGAAAGACCACCCTGATCAGAATTATTAACCAGATTACAGCACCCGACTCAGGAAGCCTTACATTTCATTCCAGAAAACTTGTTCCGGAAGACACTGCAAAAATCGGCTATCTTCCTGAAGAAAGAGGCCTATATAAAAAAATGAAAGTTGGGGAACAGGCGCTCTACCTCGCTCAGCTTAAGGGATTGAATAGTTATGAGGCACATAAAAAGCTTAAACATTGGTTTGAGAAATTCGAAATCCTGCCCTGGTGGAATCGGAAAGTAGAAGAACTGTCGAAGGGAATGCAGCAAAAGGTGCAATTCATCATCACCATTATTCATGAGCCTGAACTATTGATTTTTGACGAGCCATTCAGCGGTTTTGATCCGATCAACGCCAGCATCATAAAAGATGAAATCCTCGAACTACGGGATAAGGGTGCAACGATTATTTTTTCCACCCACAACATGGCTTCCGTTGAAGAACTTTGTGATCATATTGCATTGATTGACCGTTCGAAAAAGATCCTCGAAGGAAGTGTGAAAGATATAAAGAACGCTTACAAATCGAATACTTTTGAGATCACTTATGCCGGGCAAAAGAAAGATTTGGGTATTTTTCTTGACATTCATTTTTCGGTTATCAGTCAAACCCCTGGAGAAGAAAGATCAACAGCTATAATAAAGATCAGCGACAGTAAAACACAAAACGATCTGCTTTCCGCGCTCCTACCCCATATCATGATACTCTCTTTTCATGAGATATTGCCAACCATGAACGATATTTTCATTAATAAAGTGAACGAAAACAAGCAAACCTGAATCCTGCATGGAGAAAATTCTGCTCATACTTAAACGGGAATATCTTACAAGGGTAAAGAAAAAGTCATTCTTAATCATGACCGTTTTAGGTCCTTTACTGATGGCAGCAGTGTTCATTGTTCCGGTTTATTTTGCTGAAATGGAAGGAGAAACCAAAAAACTTGGAATTCTGGATGAAACTGGATTATTTAAAAACGATTTTGAAAATACTGAAAATCTGAGTTTCTCAATTATCGAGAGTGACCTTGAAACAGCCAAATCGAACTTTGCCCGGCAGGGATATTATGCGCTCATTTATATACCGCGTGCAGAACTTAGCATACCTCAGTCAGCAATAATATATTCCATGAAACAGCCGAATATTGTTGTGAAAGGTTATATTAAAAATGCCATGAGGAAAAAAGTGGAAGCGCTTAAGCTTGAAGCTTCAGGTATAGATGCGGGAATACTTTCTTCAATCAAGAGTAATATAAACCTGCTTACTGTAAAAATGAATGAAGGCGGTGAGGAAGAAAAAAGTTCAACGGAGTTAAGTATGGCGGTTGGCTTTATCGGCGGACTGCTTATCTATATTTTCATTTTCATGTATGGCGGGCTTGTTATGCGGGGAGTAATTGAAGAAAAGACCAATCGTATTGTTGAAATCATCGTTTCTTCAGTCAGGCCTTTCCAGCTAATGATGGGTAAAATTGTGGGTGTTGCCATGGTTGGTCTGACACAATTCGTACTTTGGATTTTTCTAACGATGACCATCGTTACCATTTTTATGTCAGTTTTTTCTGTTGAACTGAATAACTATCAATCCTCACAACTGAAGCTTGAAGACAAAAACCTTGCTATTGGAGAGACTTTGGCACAATCAGAGGATGGAGAAAATATCAATGAATCATTAGTGGCTGTTTTTGAATCCATCCGGTCGATCAACTTTGGAGTATTGATAGGGGCATTCCTTTTCTTTTTTATCGGGGGCTATTTGCTCTATGGCGCCCTTTTTGCCGCCATCGGTTCTGCAGTAGATAACGAAACCGACACTCAGCAATTTATGCTTCCCCTTACCATTCCAATGATCATATCTCTTGTGCTTTCTCAGAGTATCATGGTTAATCCTGATGGGCCTGCGGCCTATTGGCTTTCGCTGTTTCCCCTAACTTCGCCTGTGATCATGATGATCAGGATTCCATTCGGTGTTCCTTACACGGATCTGGCAATCTCTGTTATACTGATGATTTTAGGCTTTATTGGCGCAGTGTGGCTGGCAGCCAAAATATACCGTACCGGCATCCTGATGTATGGAAAAAAGGTTAGCTATAAGGAACTGTGGAAATGGATTAAGTACAGGTAAGAGATACGGGATTCCAATTTTCAGGTTACAGGTTTGATTTATGAATTCCGGCTGATTCTTCTTATTCCGGTAATTAGGATGGTCATAATAATCAGCGTTATACCCGCAATAATGTATTCCAGATTCTCGGCGGCAGCGGGTATTTGCTGCCCAACAAGGTATCCTGCCGTAATCAGCGATCCTGTCCAGATAATGGCGCCAACAACATTATAATAATTAAATTTCCAGAAATTCATATCAATGGCCCCAGCGAGGATCGGTACAAAGGTTCTTACGATCCAGATAAACCTTCCTGCGATGAGGGAAATTCCTCCATATTTCCGATAAAATAATCTGGTGGTTTCAAGGTGTTTTTGCTTGAAGAAAAATGTATCCTTTTTGCGAAACAGTCTTTTGCCAAGGTATTTCCCGGTTGCATACCCGGTTGCATTTCCAACAATAGCAGCCACACAGACCAGGATGATTAATGTAAAAATATTTACCGAAAGATCTTTTGTCCCGCATAGAATTCCTGCTGTAAACAAGAGTGCATCGCCGGGGAAAATAAATCCAAAGAAGATGCCTGTTTCGGCAAAAACTACGATCAGTAAAAGGATCAGTCCGCCGGTTTGGATAAGCTTCTCGGAGTTTAAAAGTACTTCAAAAAAATCAGTGATGCTTTGCATTTTTTTAAAATGACCTATGGGAAATAATATTTCTGATCAAGCGATCCTGAAATATTCCCGGCCAAAGATAGAAAAGAATAAATGAAGCATAAATTATACCGCCAGAAAAATGGTTTTGTGAATAATTTAGAACTGAATATGTCGGCATAACTGACAATAAACAAATTCTGCTTCGCAAACTTTTTTATGTGTCAGTATAAAAAATTATTATTCAACTGAGCTGATGGTTAGGTTGTACAGGTATTTAAAAGGTAGTGTAAATAATAAGGTACATTTTGATGAATGAAGCCAGGATTCACGATTTGCATTGGGAACAATGTTTAATCAACTGGCTCAAAATATACTGAAAAAAAGGGTTGTGAAAAAATAATGGATAACAAATTTTTAATAATTGGTTATTTAATAATGTTATTCTATATTTGCACCCTCAAAAAATCAGGGTATTTTTAGTGGATTTTTCCCGTGTATTAAGGGTTTCAGAAATAGTCGACCCCAAAATACCAGACCTGATTACAGTTTGAAAAACGTAAAATTATAAATCGAAAAGGAAATGCAGAACAAAGGAGCTATTAAATTTTTTGCAATTTTATTCGCACTGGTGTGTTTGTTTCAGCTTACTTTCACATTTGTTACTTCAAGGGTGGAAAGCAAGGCCAGGGGCTATGCAAACAGTATCGTAACAAAGCAATTAGCAACCGAATTATCAAAGGGAAATGAATTACAGAAGGATTATCTGACCGATTCAATTACTCGTGCAAGAGAAAATTACTACCTCGATTCAATGTCGAACCAGGTGGTCTATAATATCCTGCTCAGGAAATATACCTATAAGGAGTGTAAAGAGCGTGAGATCAATCTCGGACTTGACCTGAAAGGCGGGATGAATGTTACGATGGAAGTGTCGGTCGGGGATATTGTCAGAGGATTGGCAGGAAACAGCCAGAACCCAACCTTCATGGCGGCGATGAAAAGAGCGCATGAAAAGCAGAAAGACAGCCAGAAGGATTTCGTTACATTGTTCGGAGAATCCATACAGGAAATCGATCCCAACTTCAGCCTGGCTTCTATTTTTCTTTTTGAGTTTAAGGACAAGGGAATAAATGCCACTTCCACAAATGAGGAGGTACTCGATATTGTTAGGAGCGAAACCAGCGGTGCTTTCGACCGCACATTCAATATCCTGCGCACACGTATCGATAAATTCGGTGTAACCCAGCCCAATGTTCAGAAAATTGCAACTTCCAACAGAATATTGGTTGAACTGCCTGGCGTTAAAGACCCGGGTCGTGTAAGAAAATTATTACAGGGAACCGCACAACTCGAATTTTGGGAAACTTACCGCTTTAATGAAGTTTACCAGTATTTTTCGGAAGCCAACAACAGGCTGGCTGCTATATACAATACAGGAGAACCTCTTGATACCGTTGCTTCTCAGAAAACCACAGAGATTGATACAACTTCAGCAGAAAAGAAAACTGATGTTGCTGCGAGCGATTCAACTGATAAATCATTGCTTGATCAGCTAAAAAGCGATACTACAGACCTGGCAGGAAAAGATGAAGACTTCAAGAAATACGCAAAAAATAATCCCTTGTATGCAGTTTTAAATCCTGCTTTCGAGCAGCGTCAGGGTCAGTATTATCCCGGTCAGTCAGCTACGGTAGGTTTTTCCGCCATTAAAGATACGGCCAAAGTGAACCAGATGCTCAGGCTCACAAAGAATGTTTTCCCGCGCGATATGAAGCTGGCATGGAATAATGAGCCCAGGGTGGAAGGTTCAGGCGTTCTCGAATTACTCGCCCTTAAAACAACCAACAGGGATTTGAAGGCAGCTTTAGGCGGAGAAGTGATCACCGATGCCCGCCAGGATTATGATCAGAATGGAAGGGTTGAAGTTTCAATGTCGATGAATACTGAAGGCGCTAAAATATGGAAAAGACTCACCGGCGAAAACATTGGACGGCAGGTCGCCATTGTTCTGGATGACTATGTTTATTCAGCGCCAAATGTTAATTCTGAAATCCCGAACGGGATGTCATCCATTTCCGGCGGAAATACAACTGTTGAGGAAGCACAGGATCTTGCTAACATTTTAAAAGCAGGTAAACTTACCTGCTCGCGCACGTATAGTTGAAGAAGCCGTTGTCGGACCATCACTCGGTACAAGAAGCGATCAATGCCGGATTGTGGTCATTTATCATCGCTTTCATTGTGGTAATGCTTTATATGTTTTTATATTACAGCCATAGCGGGCTTGTAGCCGACCTTGCCCTAATGACCAACGTATTCTTTATCTTCGGGGTGCTGGCATCATTTGGGGCTGTTCTTACCTTACCCGGTATCGCGGGTATCGTTTTAACCCTTGGTATGGCGGTGGATGCCAACGTTATCATCTACGAGCGTATCAAGGAAGAAGTAAGGGCCGGTAAAGGACCCCGGCTTGCTATTACTGACGGTTACAAGCATGCGTATTCGGCTATTATCGACGGAAACGTGACTACCCTGTTAACCGCGGTAATTCTTTACATCTTTGGTTCAGGCCCAGTGCAGGGATTTGCTACCACCCTTATAATTGGTATTCTATCTTCATTGTTCACAGCTATCTTTATTTCACGGTTGATTTTCCTTTGGATGATGAATAGGAATATGGATATTAAATTTGCCAATAAGGTTACCCTCGATGCTTTTACCAAAACAAACATTGATTTTGTTGGCTTGAGAAAATACGGCTATTCTTTTTCCATTGCTATTTTTGTCGTCAGTCTTGCTTCGATCGGCCTCAGGGGATTGAATTACGGTGTTGATTTTTCAGGAGGCCGGACCTACGTTGTCAGATTCGACCAGGATGTGAAAACTGCCGATGTGAGGAATGCACTCACGACAGCCTTTGTTGATGAAAAAGGGCAAAATGTGACACCGGAAGTAAAAACTTTCGGGCCAAACAACCAGGTAAAGGTGACAACCAAATTCATGATCGATAATGAAGAACCGGAGGTGGATTCTATAATTCAATCAAAGCTTTTTACCGGACTGAAATCGTTTTACAGGGATCAAACGATCGAATATAAGGAATTCAGCACAACCACTGAGGCCGAAGGCAAACTGCTGGGAATATTAAGTTCCAATAAAGTTGGCCCAACCATTGCCGACGACATCCGTAATGCCGCTTTCCTTGCTGTAATATTCGCCCTTATTGGAATATTTATCTATATCGCAATCCGGTTCCGGCGCTGGCAGTTTGGTTTGGCAGGTGTAATATCCCTTTTCCACGACACCATCATTACCATCGGTGTATTTTCACTGTTTTACACCCTGCTGCCCTTCAATCTTGAAGTTGACCAGGCGTTTATCGCCGCTATTCTAACTATCATCGGTTATTCCATCAACGATACTGTGATCATTTTCGACCGAATCCGCGAATGGCGAATCATTCATCCTAAGAGGGATTTAAAGACCAATATCAACGGGGCCTTGAACAGTACATTGGGACGAACCATCAATACTACCGGCACCACACTGATCACTGTTTTAATCATGTTCGTCCTCGGCGGTGAAATGATCCGTGGATTTATGTTCGCCCTGTTTGTTGGTATCCTGATGGGAACGTATTCTTCCGTTTTTAACGCTTCGCCTATTGTTTATGATCTTTTAATAAAATCAGAAAGAAAGAAAGAATCACTTGATAAAGTAAAATAACTTGCTTTAACTTAAATAATCTGAAAGTCTCCCGCAAGGAGACTTTTTTTTTATCTTTGTCGCAACTTGGCAGCTATGAATAGCACGTTGTTGTTTTTGAATATGAGCGGAGGAGAAATCCTCCTTATTGTACTGGTAGCCTACCTTGTTCTCGGCCCGAAGAAAATACCGGAAATTGCCCGTATGATAGGTAAAGGCATGAACGAGCTGCGCAGGGCGACCGACGATATACGCAGCGAAATTAACCGCGAGGTGAATAGCATTAAAAAGGAAGCCAACCTTGATTTTAAAGATCAGATTATTCCTGAAGCTTATGAAAAGAAAACAGAGAAAACACCTTCCCCTCCTCAGGCGAATGAAGAAATGAAGGAAGCAAACCAGAAAGATAATGAAGACTCCAATTTAAGGTAAGAACATTTCAGAATTGAACCCGGATTGATTGAACAGATTCTGTTTTAAACCGCAGGAAGATAGTGGTTGCAATAAACAAATTTAAAAATATAAAGCGATCCGACTCTAACTAAACAGTCCTTTTAAAACAATTTCTCCTGCCCCTTATTTTTCTCGATCACCTTTTTGGTCTTTTTAAATGTGGTTTTTAATGGACGATGGGATGTTTATATTCTTGTGTTCCAAAAGCTGCATAACGTTAAAGAACAAGTGCAGCGTGTCCAAAGCAGAATTAAAAGCCGTTTCCTGTCCGCCTACAGGTCCACTTAATATAAGCAATAAACTATCTTAAACCAGCACCCGTCAATGATTGTCGACATAAAGTTATGTGCATGTGCTCTATATTTTGTCTTAGAAAAACGTAATCCTGTCAACCTAAACTAATCTGTCAAATGAAGGTGAAGCTGTTCAATTTTGGCTTTCTGTTTAAGTCCATGATTATGTCCTTTCAATGCCATTAACTGCAAAGTTGCAAACAAGTGCTTCAACAATTGTCCTTCGATTTTCAATTTTACCACCTCCATGATAAAAATGGTCTTGTGTTACAATATTAAATTTGTTCCAAAATTTATCAATCATATCATTAGCCCTCCAATCATTGTGATGCCATGTCGAAAGAATAAATTTTGCTTTTGTCTTGCACAATAAATCAAATAACAATTCTTCATCCTGTTCTGTCCAGCCGTTGTAGTAGTCAACATATCTGCCAAAATATGGAGGGTCGCAATAAATAATATCATCTTCTGTTGCGAGTGGAATAATGTCAGCAAATCACTATAGTTTAAGAAAGTCCAGTCATTATTAATTACTGCCTTCACACTTTCGCAACTTGATTAACAATTTTTGTAATGTATGCTTGTGCAAAACGATCGGGTTTTTTACAAAAGGGAATGTTCCAATTTCCTTTACTACTAAAGCGCATCATTCCGTTAAAACCTGCTCGTGAAAGAAAAATAAATCAAGCGGTGAAAATTCATAATTGAACCTGTCACTCACTTTCCTAAAATAATCATATCCATCTTCATTTGAATTACTTAAAATTTCACCTTCTTTCTCTAAATATCTTTTAATTATTCCTGGAGTTATTTTTTTCTGCTGAATTCTTTTATAAAAATTAATAATTTGAGGATTTGTATCATTTAGTATTGCATCTTTTGTAACCCGAATTAAATGCAACAACACCAGTTCCAAGAAACGGTTCAATCCATCTGCCATTACTTTGGGAGCAATTCTGTAATCCAAGGAACAAGTTTTGTTTTTATTCCTTGACTTTTTATTGGAGGGACAATTACTCTCACTTTCAGTTTTTCTTGTTCGTTTGATTTGTTACTATCTTTTCCCCCAAATCCGTTCTGCCTTTGAACTCCAAGATAATCTTTCAACTTTGTGATCTTCTTTTGTCTTTCCATCTTTCATCATGGTCGCAGAACCATGATTAATCCAATATTCGTCAAACCATTCTTCACCTAATACCGCTAAAAATTCCATTTCCATTTTTCGAGGTCATGCAATTTCTGAAAATAGAGCCAATGTTTAGCAGTGTTACGCAGAACCTTGATGGTCGCTTGCAATTTCCCATTTCTCTGCAGTGAAAAAATCAAAATCTTTGATGACTGTTAAAGGGATAATGAGAATGGATTATTAAATAAAACGTATTATTTTTCCCACTGACCATTATGAAAAATCCGGTTATGAAAATTACTCTTCTCCTATCATAATCCCTAATAATACCCAGCGGTTTTAGTGCAAATAGCTATAACTTAGAATTAAAAGAAGTACTAATTCCCAATTTTATTAAATAGTAATTCAAATCGGGTTCCTTTATCCACAATGCTAATAACTTTTATTTCAGCAGAATGTATTTTAATTATTGTAAATACTAAATAAAGACCGATTCCAAATCCTGCCTTTAATCTTACATTGGCAGCCCTTCTAAACGGCTTGAAAATACTCTCAATTTCATTATCAGGTATTCCAATCCCTTTATCGGATATAATAATATTAATGTATCTGTCGATAATTGATATTTCGACAAGAACTTCATCAGTAGAAAATTTACAGGCATTATCAAGAAGGTTATTAAAAGCAATTTCAAGAAGTCCAGCGTTACCATTAATAAGAAGGTCATTTTCATTTTCAGGGTACTGAACTTTTGGGTATTATTTTACGACCCTGATATTTTGGTTTTTATCTGGTGAATAGCATTATAAATTATTTCATCAATCCTTACGATTGAAAATTGAATTGCATTGTCACGGTTTATTTGAGCCAGTTCTAATAAACTATTAGAGCATGAATTTAACTTTCTAAGGTCATGAATAGTTCCTTTAATATGGTTTTTATATTCCTCCTGAGTTACGTTCTTGGCTTAATATATATTCAGATTCGGCAGATCATTACCGCGAGGGGTGTTCGCAACTCGTGGGAAGCATTGGAAACAAAATCTTTTTGATTTTTAAAAGCAATTTCCAGATTTGTCAGCATTTCATTGAATGTGATGGCCAACTGAGCAATTTCATCTTTCCTGTTTCCTTCATTGATTCGATTGCTAAGTTTTGATGAATTAATATGTTTCAATTTTATTAATTATTTGTGAAATTGGTTTGAATAGCGATTCTTGAGAATAAATATGAGAGCAAAACAGATAGCCAAAGACTGAATAAAATGCTCCAGAAAAATACTTTCCGTAATTCGGATAAATTGTCTTCACGATTACTATCGAAAGCCAATACAAAGACATTAAATGTTTGGTTATTGAATTTATGGACTATAATAAACACCATCTTTTTCAGTTATCGTGAAGAAAGATGATTTGTTTATTATGGCATTTGAGTTTATAACACTGGCAGTGACAAATATTGGATATTATTAATCTAGATGATTTTAAAAGTAGAATCGGTAATGGCAATCTCTTCATTTTTCAAAGAAATTGTTGATTGGTGAATTTTTTTTAATAATGTTGAATCAACTTCCACAACATTAATTAATAAAATAGCTGTGTTCTGTGCCCTGATAATTAAGTTATCCCTAAACTTAGTGAGTTGGTTTGTGTATGAAAAATAGTAAGTGAGAGCCGAAAAAGAATAATAATATTCCTATAACTAATAAGTGTGAAATGTAATGATAATCTGGTTTTTATTTTCATCAATTATATCTCTTTTTCACTGCAATAGAAACCGAAACCAAATTTTGTATGAATTAGTTTGGGCTCAAAATCTTTATCGATTTTCTTTCTTAAATAATTAACATAAACGTCGATGATATTGGTACCTGGATCAAAATCGATACCCCAGACATGTTCAATAATAAATTCGCGGGTAAGTAATTTTGCCTTTGTTTTTCAGGAAGGTTATCCAATAATGCAATACTCCTTTGATGTTAATTCTATTTTTCTTACCTGCACGTTTTACAGTTTTTGTGTCTAAATCCATTTCGAGGTCGGCAATTGCTTAACTTTTCAGTTTTCGAGTAATTGTATCGGAAACCGACTTAAGAAAAACATTTACACGAGCAATAAGTTCTCTGAAATCGAAAGGTTTTAATACATAGTCGTCAGCACCAGCATTGAATCCTGTAAGTTTATTATCGGGAGTACCCAATGCAGTTAGCATGATGATGGGAATGCTGCTATTTGTTTTGCGAATTTCTTTGCATAACTCATATCCATTTATCAATGGCAAATTAATATCTAAAATGATCAGGTTATATGTATTTCGTTCAACTAATTGTTTGCCAATATATCCATCGTAAGCAACATCAACCTTAAAACCAGAATCTTCAAATTGTTTTTTTAATATTTCGGCCAGTCTGTGCTCATCTTCAACAATTAAAATATTAATAATTTCCATTGAGTGTGATATAAAATATAAAGTAAAGTTACTTTTTTTTAAAGTAATGGCTTCTAATGAAATTCTAATTTAATTCTAATCTCTTTTTAATATCATGCAAGGAATGCCTTGTTACTTTTGGTTTCATTAATATTATTCATTAAATACATATCATTGTGAAAAAAATAAAAATATCAAATGAGGCGTATATTCTTTCCTTCTTTGTAATTGTAATCGTATTATTGGTTGTTGTAAAGTTAGTGTTTTTTTAGAAAACCAGAAGTTAGGCTGGGTTAAAAGTAAAATTGATTTCCTTTTTTCTGGAAAGCTTTTCGTGGATAATTATAAATTTTTATATGACTACCAGCGGATTAATATTGATGTTATCATGGTGCGGCATCGTGACATTTTTTACAATTTATTTTTTTTATAAAGTGCTAACCACAAAGAAAAAAGACGAACCAGATTCCTACTCTGAGAACGATTGAAAAGGGAACTAATGGTTCCAATTATTTTTCTTACCCGTTCATAGTGAAGGGATCACCTATGATAAAATCCGTTACTCATTATCAAACGATTAAATAAATTTTATTACGTTTGTTTTTACTATTTCATACATAAAATGTTAAGGTATCTTATTTTTTAATCTTATTGAAATTCGTAATACAAGATTAATTTACGATAATTGACCCCTTAGATACCTTATGGCAAAAGCCGGTGAAAAAAGCACCGGCTTTTTATTTAATCAGAGAAATATCTTGTTTTACCATATTGTTGTTTTACTTTTACTTTAGCACACAGTCAATATTTCTATTTTAAAACAACTCAATCAAACTAATAGGTATGTTAAAAAGTTTAAGTAATAAGGGATTTAAAGGGCTTATTGGGCTATTGCTATTTGTTTATGCTGCCTGTGATGGTTCATGCACAAGGTTCAACTATCCCATCCATAGGTTCAATCAGGCTCGAGTTTATACTATTCGGACTTACACTTATCGGAGTTGCCATTTTTCATAAGCATACCATGTATGTGGCATTAACCGGCTTAGTTGTGGTGCTGGCTTTTAAATATATTTTCGATTCCCATTTTGATTTTTTTCAACACATTACAGGTCATGAAGGGCAAGAGGGAGAATGGCGCATACTTTTGAATCTGCTGGGATTGTTATTTGGTTTCGCAATCCTTGCCAAGCACTTTGAAGAATCGAAAGTACCGGAAGTATTACCTAAATTCCTGCCCGATGATTGGAAAGGAGGGCTTGTATTATTGTTTTTCATCTTCATCATGTCAGCTTTCCTCGATAACATTGCAGCCGCAATGATAGGAGGAACCATTGCCATGGTTGTATACAAAGGGAAAGTTCATCTTGGGTTCCTGGCAGCTATAATAGCTGCAAGTAATGCCGGAGGAGCAGGCAGTGTGGTTGGAGACACCACCACCACATTGATGTGGATAGATGGAGTAGAACCAGGTTGGGTATTTTCAGCCTATGTGGCATCATTTTCTTCCTTTTTAATCTTTGGGATATTCGGCGCAGTTCAACAGCAAAAATTCCAACCCATTTTAAAAGATCCGACCTTAGGAGTAAAGATTGATTCGGGTAAAATATTAATTGTTGTGCTGATTTTAGTTTGTGCCATCCTGACCAACTATTTTATGGATTTTCCGGCCTTGGGGGTTTGGATCGCAATTATTATTGGTTCATTATTCCGTAAAACCCCATGGTACGAAATGGGACATGCCTGGAAGGGGACAATTTTCCTGATATCGTTGGTTACCATTGCCTCCCTGATGCCTGTTGAAGAATTGCCACCCGCCTCCTGGAAGTCGGCTTTCTCACTTGGTTTCATTTCTGCTGTTTTTGATAATATCCCGCTTACAAAGCTTTGCCTTGACCAGGGAGGTTATGACTGGGGCGTATTAGCCTATGCAGTTGGTTTTGGCGGATCTATGATCTGGTTTGGTTCTTCGGCCGGTGTAGCGATGTCGAATATGTATCCAGAAACACGAAATACGGTTAATTATTTGAAAAACGGCTGGCATGTGGCAATTGCATATATTTTTGGGTTTTTTGTAATGCTGGGAGTTGTCGGCTGGCATCCTCATGCCCCTCATAAAGATGAACAAAAAATTGAAATACCGGATCAATCAAGTTTACCACGGCCTTAACTTTAATTTCGAATGGTTTTAAAAGCAATTTTAAAACACCATAAAATTATCTGGAATTTTTTACTGAAGTTTCCTCAAAAAAAATATCTGATTTAAATAATCCAATAAGTGCAGGCATTTTCTGTGTTTAGGAAGTGTTATGTTTGAAGCTTTCCAATAGGTTTCTGTACCATCAAAATTATGACATTAATTAAGTTGGCTATTGTTTTTATTTTTTATGAAATGCAATAGATTGTCGTAAACTCAGCCATAAAAATGATTCGTATATTTTCACTTTGAGGCGACTTAATGCATGGTTACAACCAAATAAAAAACACAAATCTGTTTTTTTTTATTTATAAAAATATTCAAATAGCAAAATACAGCCGCAAAAAACACAGCCCGCAAGTACTGTCCCTGCGGGCTGAAAAGTCATGATTGGAATCGAATTTTACTTCAAAACGATTAATTGTACTGTTTTTAATACATTTGGTTACACTCCCTTTCCAAAAAAATTTTAAAATCTATATTTGGCCTCATGAGGGTGAGAAGGGTACTTAAATTTTAAATTCACTGCATCATTGAAAATTGGGTTTCACTATTGTTTTCATGTCCCTTATGGAGTAAACTATTTACGATCATGGGATAAACTCTTCATAATTTATTAAAGCAAAGAGGGACCTGTTGAAGTGATTGATAAAACCGCCTTCATGAAAAGCAAAGCATTTCTGTGCAAAAAACATGGTTTCGGCAGGCCAAAAACACTGTCGCCTAAGAGCTATAAAATGATCCCGATAAATACTATTTTTGCAATAATCAGAAAGAAAAATCATGCTGGAAATACTGATCCTCTTTTTATTGATAATGCTAAATGGGTTATTTGCCCTTTCTGAAATAGCGATTATTTCGAGTAAGCGTGCACGTCTGGAACATCATAAGCAGAAAGGAAGCAAAGGAGCCGCTACAGTGCTGAAGCTATTGGAATCGTCAGAGTATTTTTTATCCAGTATCCAGGTTGGCATAACATTAATCGGAATTGTTACCGGGATGTATGGCGGGATGAAAATTGCCGATGATGTTGCACCTTTTTTCGAGTATTTTAACACTACCCGGCCTTTGGCCATGGAGATATCCCTGACATTAACAGTTTTTTTAATAACCTACGTATCTATTGTGCTGGGTGAACTTGTACCCAAAACAATAGCACTCAGTAATCCTGAAAAAATAGCCATTAGGTTTGCTCCGGTCGTACAATGGTTTGCTGCAATGTTTTATCCCTTTGTTAAATTATTATCCTTTTCAACAAGAATTGTAAACCGGATTCTCGGAATAAAAAAATATCATGAACCCTTCTCACAGGCTGAACTGCTGCAAATGATCAAAGTCGCCTCTCACGAAGGCACAATTGAAAAAGCGCAAAACCAGATGCATGAAAAGGTTTTTTATTTTGCTGATAAAAGGGCAAAACACATCATGACCCATCGTACAGAAGTGGACTGGGTAAATTCAAGAAAAGCGCCTGAGGAAATCCAACAAATGATTTTGGAGTCAAAGCACAGCAAAATACTTGTTGGTGAAGATTCCCCTGATAATTTTACAGGGATACTGGCAGTTAAGGAATACCTTTTAAAAACCAGAAATGGAAATTATTCCGACATTAACGACCTGGTGACTGATCCTTTGATTATACCAGAGAATACAAGCGCTCAGAAAGTCCTCGACCTTTTCAGGCACAAACATATTTACTTTGCAGTCGTTGTTAATGAGTACGGTAGTTTTCAGGGAATCATCACCCTGCACGACATCATGGAAAATTTGGTTGGCGCCATCCCTGAAGAAGGAGAATATCCTGAGCCGGATTTGTTTGTCCGTGAAGATAAATCAGCCCTCGTCAGTGGTGATGCGCCCATCGAAACCCTGCAGCAGGTAATTGAGGATTTTATCATTGATTTCGAAACAATGGACTATTCGACCGTCGCTGGTTTTGTGCTTGCCAACATAAACAAAATACCTCAAATCGGGGATAAATTTGATTTCCATAATCATGAAATTGAAATCATTGACATCGACGGAAATAAAATCGACAAGATACTTGTGAAGAAAAAAAATACAAAATGATTTTTAAGTGGCCAACACATTCTTATTCTGCCAGGGTTTATTTTCTCTATTCATAATGAATGAGCTATCAATACTAACCATTTTAACCATCAGTTTCGGAGTTTTTATTTTTTTATCCCGGACAGATTAAGGCTAGTAATCCAGATACTGCTGAAACAATACCTGCATATAGGCTCTTCCCTCCTTAATGACCCCATCCTTTTTTTCCGGGAGGATGTCAACCTGTGAAAAACCATTTATGGTTCGGTCGTATACAAAACAACCTTCCGCTGAGATCCATCCTGCCGATTGGCCTGCCTCATATAATGTAAACTGCTTTGTATAGGGATTAAACAAGTTCCGGCTCCACCGAAATTCTGATGGAGGGATTTTAAGCTGATGCAATAAAGTAGCTGGAATATCGTACTGGGAACTGATGGCATCTATCTGCCTTCCCCTGAATTCATCACGGATAGCTGGACCGTACAAAAGCATGGGTATCCTGCGATATTCCTTGGATTCAAAATGCCTGCTTTTCTGGGAACTGTGGCCATGATCGGAAACCAGGATGAACAAAGTATTCTTAAACCACGACTGGGTTTTCGCTTTTTCAAAGTATTGTCCGAGACATTTATCGGCATAAAATACACTGTTGAGGTAGTCATTTTCGAGTTCGGCAAATGGGATATTGGTTTTACCCGGATAGTCATAGGGCGAATGGGAGCTTACGGTGAAAATCATTGAAAAGAACGGCTCCGGAAGGGAAGTAATACCTGCAAGTTGTTCCATCAGCATATATTCGTCGTGAATTCCAAGCTTGCCCCGCGGATATTTGCCGGCAAAATCGCTCATCTCATAAACATGATCAAAACCTGCTGACATTATATAAGATTTCAATCCACCATAGATGAGCTGTCCGCCAAAATAATAGGAAGAAGCATATCCTTCATTTTTCAGAACCTTTACCAGGCTGGGCAATTTCTGACTTTTTTCAGGGACATGACAGATAGAAGCAATTGGGGTTGCAGGAAATCCGCTGATAACCGAAACATTTCCCTGATCCGATCTGTTGCCTGATGCAAAATGATTTGTAAAAAGCACACCCTCTTTTTCCAGTTTCTTAAAATTTGGAGTAATCCCGCTATCTCCACCAAGCGACTCGATTGCATCTGCTGACCATCCTTCGAGCAGAATCACAACAATGTTGGGGCGGGTAATATTAAGAATGTGTATGGTCGAATCAGCCCTGACCTCATGCAGGTTATTTACAATTTGTTCCGCTTCAGCCCTGTCAATAAACTGATAAGGATTTTCATCCCTGAATCTGAAGTTTTCAAGCATGCTTTTCATAAAACTGTTGGCAGAATTGACAGCGGCATGATTCAGGATGAGATGATTTGAATAATAGGATTTACTTTGGTTGATCGGTATCTCGTCAATCCCCCCCCTAAGACCTATAAAAAGCATTGGCGGAGTAACTATAAAAAAAAGCAGGACAGGCAACCATTTCACCCGGGCCTTGCCGGAATCTAACTGGAAATATTTCATATAAATAAAAAACCAAAATGCAACCTGAACTATCAACAATCCCAAAAGTGCAATAAATATTACCGTCGAGGTCGACTGGTAAATCTCTGAGGGATTTTTTAAGTAAAGCATCGCTTTATAACTTAATTTGGTTCTCCATTCATTATAAATTCCAAGTTCGCCGCATGTAATTAGAAAAAATGCAAGCAGGGTAATCATCATATAAACCCTGTCAGCCACCCGAAAGAATTTTCTTCGAAATAATATATATAGTAGGGTAATGAGGAATGTAAATACCATGAAATATGAAGCTGTGGCTATGTCGAGAGGTATTGCATACCAGAAGCCTGCTAAGACTTCTGTCAGGCTGATTTTTTCTGCCTTAAGCAGGGAAGTATGGTAGATCAGAAACAAAATCCTTGCCCAGGCAAAGACCAGCATCCAAAGGACAATTCTTTTAACATAACTATAGATGATTTCGATCATGAAAATCTTCTGTTACCTATGAAAACAGGATAAAAATAATCCTTTTTAAATGTCATTAATTCCTGATAAAAACTGTTTTAAATACGAAATGTTCAATTATATTATTTTCATTATGAAACCTGATCCCAACGGTATCCGTAAAATGAATCAATTCGTATTGATCTGTTTCGTCATCAATTGTTTGCAAATGAAAAGATTTTTTCCTTTACTGATAGCATTTAACCTGGTTTTATTTACCGGATGCTACCGCAATTCTAAAGAAGAACTGAACACTTATGAGCAGGCCAATGTTTACCTTAACGGAACTTTACTGAATTTAGCAATTGAAGAAATAGATGCGATCGTCAGGCAAACAGAAAATATTCTTGCCTCAGGCGAAGGCCTAAACAACCAATATGTAACTTCTGAACTGATAACCAGGATAAGACAATACGAAAAATATATTGAAATCAGTTTTCCGCACCCTCGCTATATTATAACCGACAAATCAGGTAAAATCGAAGTTAGTCAACTCCTGATACCTTTATCAGGAAAATTCGTATCATCCGGCCAGTTGACCATTTTTTACGGTTTGACAACCGACAAACAGCAAGCGGTCATTTGCAGCAATGGTTATAATCAATTACGTGAATTGCTTATCGGCCTGGAATTATCTTTGACCTAATGGCTGAATCCTTCATTAGGGGTAACAAATACAATCATTTACTATTGGTTCATCTCATCCATAAGCAATCTGTTGCCAATGGAGCAATGAAGACATTTTTTCCGGTTGCAATAGCTGGATTTGAGCTGCATCAACGCCTGGGTGTTTAATGCTGTTCGGGTGCTAAGTCCCAATGCCTCCCATCTCCGGATAATCCCATTAGTTTCGCCGGGTAACTGTTCGAGAAACTTAACCGAACGTTCGATCAAAACCAATTCATTCCTGTTGCGACCATAGACAAATAAAAATGGAATTAAGGTATTGATAAGGATGAGTTGTATTGCTGATTTACCGAGTGTTTTTTTTCTCGGGGAAGAAGATTTATCAAAGTTGAAATGATCTTTCCAGTAATCGGAAACTGAGGCGTCAAACAGCTCGGCTATTTTTTTTAGGGATTCAATTTCCATCAGCCTGGAGAAAAGATGACTCGATTGACAAATGAGTGATGCGAACTGAGCAATTCTGATTGTCGGAAAATTTGACGGGCGCATACGCATGAACTTCCATAGATGAGAATCGAGGGGTACAAGGTTATATTTATTCCGAAGAAAATTGTACTCTTTCGTTAAATCACGGGGATAAGCGTCCTTAAATGCTTTATTTAAAAATCCTGCTTGTCCGAAAAGAAGAGACTCCAACTGGAAAATATGGTTTTTATGCTTACCAAGAATATTCAGTGGCAACGATTTAGCCAGCAGGTCGAACGGAAGGGAATTCACCTTGAATCCGAAATTTCGGGCAAGAAACTCATAAAAAGTCTGCTCCCAGTTGTTATGATTAAAATGTAACTGGCTTTCAATTTCCAGAGCCTTTTCCTCGAGTCGCTCGATGGCCATCCTGTCAAGCCAGGAATTGATTATAAAGCGATCCACACGGGATAGCAGTTTCTCACAAGGGATCCAGTTGCGATTCGATAAAAAATCACAGTACCTCCTGAACATTTCGGAATGATCAACATCAGCTACCTCAATGGCAGGTATGGCCTGTCCATTTCTTCCAGTCACAGTTTTATCATTTTGCATGACGACATGCAAAATAACATTCTCATAAGCCTTATCGAGATGATGGTTATGCACGAACCAGTCAGAGGATTTGATATGGATTTCCACATTACCTGCCCAAACAGTATCCCCTATCAGAATACGGGCATTAAAAAAGTCCGGCCCGGCATCGGGATTGTATGTTCCGGCATCAAGGATTTTACAATCTTCTCCATTTACCAGTTTTAAATCAGGTTTTAAAAGCTTATATCTCCAAAGATAATGAATAAACTCTTCTGTCATGGATGATAATTTTTCTATTAGAAGCAGTTATGCCGCTCTATAAAACTTTGCATTTTTTAAAAACCCATTTAGTAGCGGTATAAAATTACAGAATTTTAAATTCCGTTAATGCAGAATCTTTCAATAATAAATTCATTCCTGCCATTTGATAGCTGAAATAACCTGTTTGAAAGTTAATACTGCATTATACTTGTTCGATTACTATATTTGCATCTGAATTAAAATTAATTTTTGTAAAGATTTACTGATGATTAATTTAAGGTTCCTTATATGCACTTTTTTCCTGCTGATCTTGTTACCCCCAATTCAATCGCGGAGCGACAATACCCTCGACAGCCTGACAGGTTTGTTGAAAACTCAATCGGATACTGCACGGTTAAATACATGGGCTGAAATAGCATTTTATCATATCCGGCATAAGAGCATAGCACAAGCCGATACTGCAGTTTCAGAAGCATATAAATACAGGCAGGAGTACAATTCCGAGCTACCCTATAAACTGAAATGGGCAAATGCAGAAGTGTTGTTTTATAAAAAAGAAGCAGAACAGGCACTGAAGGAGATTTTGGAAGTAATTAGTGAAGTATCGGAGAAGGGAAATAATTCGGATCTGATTAAATTATACAGTTTTCTTGGTTTTATTTATTTAAATACCGGTAAATACGGCGAATCTATCGAAACCTTCAATAATGCTGCAGATCTGGCCAAAAAGAATAAAATACCCTCCCTGCTTCCAGAATGCTACAGCGGACTTGCCTATGCTTATAGGTATGCAGGAAATACTGAAGAACAGCGAAAGGCATTATTGCTTATGGCAGAGGTAAGCAACAAAGAAAACATGATCAGGTATTCGGCTGAAGCGTTTTTCAGGCTCGGAGATATCGGAATGGAATTGGACAGTAATTTTGGCTATGCTATCAGGAATTATCATTTAAGTCTGAAATACAGAGAACAAATTCAGGATTCGGCTGGAATAGCATTTATATTATTAAGACTGGGCTGGAATCATTATCTGAATAAAGAACTTGACTCAGCACTATATTTTTTCTTCCAATCCCTCGATTACAGTATTCCGGTTAACCGGCTGACGAGCATTACCAATGCCTATGGTAACATTGGTACCATTTACCGCGATAAGAAAGAGTTTGAAAAGGCCCTCAAATACTATAAAATAAGCATCGACTATTCGATTAAAGCAAAGGACTGGTATAATCTGTCCTGGCTTTATAAGGATATTAGCGATATGGATAAGCACCAGGGAAACTATAAATTGGCTTATGAAAACTATGTGCTGCACAAGCAGTTCAGCGACTCTGCTGAGATGTCGAAATATAACCAGAACCTCGCCGAAGCACGTATGCGTTACGAAGACGAGAAGAAAGAAAAAGACCTCGAAGTATTAAAGTTAAAGCTGGAAAAGCAAAAATATTTAACTTATGGGTTTGCAGGATCAATCGTCCTGGTAATGATAATTGGGATTTTATTGCTGTATCAAAACAAAATCAACGCCAAAAGGAAGATCATGGAGATGAATCATAAAATTTCGGAGATCACTCAAAAAAATCTGAGACAGCAGATGAATCCTCACTTTATCTTCAATACCCTGAATTCCATTCAGTATTATATGTATCAGCACGATAAAATTTCAACTAATAATTACCTGACGAAATTCTCGAGCCTGATGCGAAAAACACTTGAGAATTCACAACATACTTCCATACCAATTAAGGATGAAATTGATGCACTTGAATTATACCTTCAATTAGAATCAATAAGGTTTAAAGAAAAATTCGATTATCAAATACAGGTGGATGACGACATTGACACCCTCCTCTATAAAATTCCAACTATGCTGATTCAGCCATATGTGGAAAATGCAATTTGTCATGGATTGATCAATAAGGATGAAAAGGGATTTTTAAAAATCGATCTTAAGCTTGAAAAGGATTTTATTTCGTGCACAATTGAGGACAATGGCATTGGAAGAGAGGCGGCCATGGAAATAAAAAAAGCTAAAAATGGAAACCATCAGTCATTGGGCACCAAGATCACTGAATCGAGGCTGAACCTTGTGAATGCCTTATATGGAAATTCCATGAAGATTGACTATACAGACATCAAAAATGAAAAAGGTGATCCAAGCGGTACAAGGGTAGTAATATTTATTCCAATAATGACTTAACAGAAAGCTTTGAATTTATAGGGATATTGATAAAGATTAAAGGCATGAATAAACTTAAAACAATTGTAATTGATGATGAAATTGATGCGGTGAACTTTATCAGATCAATTATAAAAGAATATTGTCCGCTGCTCGAAGTTGAAGATGTGGCGCATTCAGCTAATGAGGGAGAAAAAAAGATCAATGAACATAAGCCCGACCTTGTTTTTCTGGACGTAGAGATGCCGCATGGCAGCGGTTTTGACCTTTTGTGCCGGTTCCCTGAAAAAACCTTTGATGTGATCTTTATCACAGCCTTTAACCATTATGCCATTAAAGCGATCAAGTTCAGTGCTGTTGACTATATTTTAAAACCGATTAATATTAATGAATTTATTGCAGCAGTAGAAAAAGTCATCGAAAAGCGGAAACAACATGTTAGCAAAGAAGACAGTTTCCAGACTCTGCTGGAGAATGTAAGATCGGCTATGCCAGGTAAGCTCGCTATTCCGACATCGGATGGTATGGAATACCTTAACACCAAAGAAATAATCCGCATTGAAGCAGACAGGAGTTATTCATGGTTTTATCTCATCAACAATAAAAAAATTTTGGTTTCAAGAAACCTGAAGGAATACCAGGAATTGCTGACCGACCGCAATTTTTTCAGATCACACAACTCGCATCTCATCAATCTTGAGCATGTAAAAAAATTTATCCGTCACGAAGGTGGCGCAATAGAACTTGATGATGGATCTCAGGTGCCGATTTCAAGGGGGAAAAGGGATCTTTTCTTATTGCAAATGGCTAAGATGGTTAAATAGGATTTTGCATAAACTGAACTCATTATTCTGAACTAAAGAATTGACCTCAACAAAGTCCTCTAAGCTTTGTTTAAGCATTGCATCTTCAGGTTTCAAATGACAAATGGGATAATTGCCTTCCTTTCTTTAGGGTAATCTTCAAAGGTTTTATGATACCACCTGTGATGGTCAAGTGCCCGCGGGATAAGATTAACTGCTGTCCAAATAATGAATGATAAGCCGGGTAAACACCATGTCATTAGCGCAAAACCGGCCCATTCCACAATCTCCCCAAAAAAATTGGGACAGGAAATAAACCTGAACAAGCCTCCATGAGGAATTTCATATCCCTTTTCACCAGATTTTCGCAAATGAATTAATACCCGGTCGTGGTGCTGATTAATAACAAAGCCTGTAATGAATATTAAGCCTCCGCAGATAAAGCGGGGATCGGTGAGCCAGTTTTCAGGATATAAAGGAGTTAATTTTCCAAACCAATAGCCATTTATAAAGCCATTAACAGAATTGAAAAAAAAAGCGAATATCATGATAACGACCGGCATTTTTTTACCACCGGTTCTGATCCTGAGAGGAAAGATAATAACACGGTTAAAATAATGGATCAACCACAGAAAGGCAAAAATCATAATTGCAGCTTGCTTCAAGTTCTTTCCGGTTGCAATAAAATAAGCAAAAACAAAGAGAGCTGGTGCTTCCATAACGAACCAACCCAGCTTGTTGCTGATCATGGGTCCCCAACTGGAGCGGGAATGCCTTCCATAAGGCGCAGGTATCTTTAATATAATGGGAAACATTATCAATCCTAATCCAATCCAGATAAGAACCAATATATTAAAATGGATTAATGACATATTATTTTCCTAATAAACCCTCCGCTTTATACCAGTCAAATGTATCCCTGATGGTTTTTTCAATTGGACGCGGCTGGTAATTCAGTTCATCTGTAGCTTTGGCATGAGAAATACAGCGATTGGAATGCTCAAGAATCTCAAGTGAGTTGCTGGTATAAAGCGGCACTTCATTTTTCAGTTTTGCGTAGAGGGAAATGAAAGGTAAACCGATCTTTGCAAGAATAGCAGGCCCTGTAAAGGTCGGAGTCTTGCGTCCTGTAACCTTACTGATCATAAGTGAAAGTTCTTTCAGACTCAAATAGTGACCCGAGGCCAGATATCGTTCACCTTTCCGGCCTTTTTCTGCTGCCGCAAGGGCACATGCAACCACATCCCTGACATCTACCCAATCATAGCCACCGGGAACAAGCATTGGGAGGGAATTTTTATAGATCTTGATTAATGCCTGACCAAGGAATGAAGGCTTATAATCATGGGGACCAATAATAGCGGTTGGGGTGATTATCACAGCATTTAATCCTTCACTTACAGCGCTTAAAATGAGTTTTTCACTTTCCGTTTTCGATTGCTCATAGATCATGTGCGTATGTGTAATGAAAGGTCTGGTTTCATCCAGTTTCTCATCCAACGGAAAAGGATTAAGTGCATGAATTGTACTGAAATGAATGATTCTTCCTATTCCAAAGGCCCTTGCTGCTTCGATGATGTTCTTTGTTCCGTCGACATGTGTCCGGTAAACGAGATCCTTTTCCTTTTCATCAATCGAAATCCTGGCGGCAAGATGGAACAGAACTTCGGTACCGCGGCAAAGAATTTCCAATGATGCCGGCTCAAGAATATCTCCCATGATCATTTCAACGCCAATCGACCTAAGGTCATTTTCATCACGGTGAATCAGCGCCTTAACCTTATGACCTCGCTCAACCAGTTGCCTGCAAAGTACATTGCCGACATGGCCGCTTGAACCGGTTACTGCTATTTCCATGTGCTTAACTTCATTTTAAAACTGCCAAAGGTAAAAGTTTTGAAAACAACAGGTCATTTGAATCATCTGATAATTCAGGAAATTGCACCCTCCCCTGTTTACCTTATCAAAAACTCCTGATTACTCAGACTTAAGCACATCTGCAAGAAAATGTCCTGTATGGCTTTTTTGGAAGGAGGTAATTTCTTCAGGGGTTCCTTCACAAACGATCATCCCTCCTTTTTCTCCACCCTCCGGTCCAAGATCGATAACATGATCGGCAACTTTAATTACCTCCATATTGTGCTCGATAACAAGAACTGTGTTGCCCTTATCAACAAGTTTTTGAAGAACCTGAAGCAATACATTGACGTCTTCAAAATGAAGGCCGGTAGTCGGTTCATCAAGGATGTACAAAGTTTTGCCTGTATCACGCTTCGAAAGTTCAGTGGCCAGCTTTACACGCTGTGCTTCACCCCCTGAAATAGTGGTTGATTGCTGACCTAAGGTTATATATCCCAGCCCTACGTCCTTGAGGGTTTTTATTTTTTGAAGAATTACGGGAATGTTTTCGAAGAAATCAACCGATTGATCTATAGTCATCTCCAATATATCATTTATGGATTTCCCTTTATACCTCACTTCAAGGGTTTCGCGGTTATATCGTTTCCCGTTGCATTCTTCGCAATGAACCTGCACATCGGGTAAAAAATTCATCTCGATCACCCGGACACCTGCTCCACCGCAGGTTTCGCAGCGACCACCTTTAACATTAAATGAAAATCTCCCTGGTTTGTAACCCCTTATTTTTGATTCGGGAAGTGAAGCGAATAATTTTCGTATTTCATCAAATACCCCGGTGTATGTTGCAGGATTAGACCGCGGTGTGCGCCCTATAGGAGACTGGTCAATATCAATTACCTTATCAATATGCTCAATGCCTTCAATGGATTGATAGGGTAAAGGTTTTACTTCGGAACGGTAAAAATGCCTGCTGAGGATAGGGTAAAGGGTTTCATTGATGAGGGTGGATTTACCGCTTCCCGATACTCCGGTGACACAGACAAATTTCCCAAGTGGAATGGTCAGATTTACATTTTTTAAATTGTTGCCAGTTGATCCTTTTACCTGGAGGTACTGTCCATTACCGGTTCTTCTTTTAGATGGGATTGCGATTTTCCGCTTTCCCCGAATGTATTCGCAGGTGATAGTATGACAGTTGATCATTTCCCGTGGTGAACCCTGTGCAACTATTTCACCGCCATGAATGCCTGCGCCCGGGCCAATATCAATGACATGATCTGCCGCCAGTATGGTTTCTTTATCATGCTCAACGACAATGACCGAATTACCTATGTCGCGCAAATCCTTCAGCGAATTGATAAGCCTCAGGTTATCCCGCTGATGCAGCCCTATCGATGGCTCATCCAGAATATAAAGCACACTTGTAAGCTGGGATCCGATTTGTGTCGCCAACCTGATACGTTGCGATTCACCCCCGGATAAACTTCGGGCAGGGCGATTTAAGGCAAGGTAATCAAGGCCAACATCAAGCAGGAAATCGATCCTCGTTTTTATTTCCCTGATAATTTCATGAGCAATTATTTTATTCGTGTTATCCAATTTCTCCTCCAATCCATCAATCCATTCCTTAAGTTTCACAAGATCGAAATTAGCTGCTTCTGAAATGTTGATGTCATCGATCCTGAAAAACAGTGATTCTTTCTTCAGCCTTAATCCTTTGCAATCCGGGCAAGGATTAGTATTCATGAAATTATTAGCCCATTTTTTAATACTGTTGGAAGTCGATTCATTGTACTGGTTCCGGATAAAATTTACAATACCTTCAAAATTCAGGGTGTAGGTTGAGGTGATTCCCAGATACTCTTTCTTAATTGTATAACTATCTGTTGAACCATATAAAATAGTTGATATGGCTTCTTGAGGTAAGTTTGCAATGGGTGTATTCAGATCAAACCCGTATTTTTCACCAATGGCTTCCATCTGATGAAAAATCCAGTTTGGCTTATATTCTCCTATTGGCGCTATTCCTCCCCTTCTGATACCGATCGACTTATCCGGAAAAATAGTATCAAGGTTTATTTCTGTAACTGTTCCAAGTCCATTGCATTTCGGGCAAGCCCCATAGGGAGAGTTGAAAGAAAATGTATTCGGCTCTGGTTCGTTGTATGAGATTCCCGATGTGGGGCACATCAATGTTTTACTGAAGTGCCTGACCTCTTCCGTATTATGATCAAGAATTAATACCGAACCCTTGCTGTGACGCATGGCAAGCTGAACTGATTGAGTCAGTCTTTTTTCAGATTCAGAATTAATTTTTATGGTATCGATCACTATTTCTATATCGTGCACTTTATACCTGTCAAGCTGAAGCCCGAACTTTAATTCCTGAATAAGGCCGTCTGTTCTGACTTTAAGAAATCCCTGCCTTCGGAATTGCTCGAAAAGTTCACGGTAATGACCTTTTCTTCCTTTAACAATCGGAGACAGAATCACAATAGTCTTTTCATTGTAACGGTTTTGTATAAGACTAAAAATCTGGGATTCTGTTAACCGTACCATTTTTTCGCCGGTCTCAAAAGAATATGCATCTGCAACCCTTGCATAAAGCAATCTGAGAAAGTCATAGATTTCGGTTATCGTGCCAACAGTCGACCGGGGATTTTTATTGACAGATTTTTGTTCGATTGAAATGACAGGGCTCAGACCGGTTATTTTGTCAACATCGGGTCGTTCAAGGTTACCAATGAACTGTCTGGCATAGGCTGAAAAGGTTTCCATATAGCGGCGCTGACCTTCGGCATAAATGGTATCGAATGCAAGGGATGATTTTCCGCTTCCGCTTAAACCGGTAATAACAACAAGCTTATTCCTTGGAATTTTAATATCAATATTCTTGAGGTTATGTTCTCTGGCGCCGTATATTTCAAGATTGTCTTCCACTTTACAGTTCAGGGCTTATTAAAAGGATGTCGTATTCCAGGACGATCAGAAAGTGTCAATAATTTTTAAGTTTATCAGTGTATTTCATCCACTCTGATCGTATCATTGAAAATCGTGTAATTGTCATCATCTTCCCCGGTTAATTCTTCAAATTGCAAATCCGGGTCTTCCGGTAATTTAATCATATAAGACTTACCTGTAGGATTGGGCAGATGATCTGATCTTAGCCAGGGATTAAACTCCTTCAGAACTTTATAGCTTATATTATTCTTCTGAGCAAAGGCAACAAGATCGTTTATGGTTTCATTAATGCGAATTTCTTTTACCGGGATCAGGGGATAAAGATCAGCCTCCCGAATATAAAATCCATATTGGGTCGGCGCTTCATATATAGTTTTGAGAGCGATTATTCTGAATACGTACCTTGAAGTTTCTTCATTAAAAAGCAATTCATAATAGTTATTGCTTTTTTGCTTATCGATGGTTTCCGATATTCTCCTATTTCCGGCGTTATAAGCTGCAGCTACAAGAGTCCAGCTTTTAAATTTATCATAAGAATCCTGCAGATATTTGCAGGCTGCAGCCGTCGATTTTTCAATATGGTAGCGTTCATCAACATCTTTATTGATTTCCAGACCGAAAATCTTTCCCGACTCCTCGATAAACTGCCAGAATCCGGTGGCTCCTTTCGGAGAAACGACATTCATCAAACCACTTTCGATGAGTGCAAGATATTTAAAATCCTCAGGAATGTTATTTTCTTTCAATATAGGAATAATTACAGGAAACCAGCGATTCGCCCGCTTAACGGACAAAATGGTATTGGTATGCCAGAATGTATTTATCATTAATTCCCGATCGAAGCTTTCGCGAATCAGGATATTATCCAGTGGAACTTTTTCACCGGCAAACTGCAATGAATCGGGAAGAACAGGAGTAAATATTTTGTAGTTTTTAGTAAAAGTTTCATGATATACCTCATCGCTTTTACGCTTCCTGTCTGACGAAAAAATGAAAAGCGATGCGATAATCCCGGCAAACAACAAGCTTATGCTGATTATTAGAATCTTTTTCATCGGAAAGTCGGTAATTAATTAAACCTGCTTACAAAATCCTTGAAGAATGGGGCTTTTTGATCCTTTTCAGAAATAATGGGATTTTCAATTCCCCAATCAATCCCGAGAGTGGGGTCATTCCAGCGAATGCTGCCCTCTGAGGCCATATTATAATAATTGGTGCATTCATACAGAAAAATAGTTTCATCCTCGAGCGTTAGAAAGCCATGAGCAAATCCAGGAGGTATCCACAAAATGGTTTTATTATTTTCATTCAATTCACACGAAAACCACCTGCTATAGGTTGAGGATTCTCTCCTTATATCTACAACGACATCTCTGATTCCTCCCTTCACTACCCTGATCAGTTTGCCCTGAGCATAGGGAGGATTCTGGAAATGTAATCCCCGTAAAACATGCTTATTTGATTTCGATTCGTTCGACTGAACAAATTCAATCCGGGATTTAAGACTTTCAAAAACTTCCTTTCTGAAATATTCAAAAAAATAACCTCTGTCATCCTGAAAAACTTTGGGTTGCATAATCAACAATCCCTCGAAATTCGTTTTAATAACTTCCATATTTTATGCAACAAAAAGCAGAAAAAAATAAGTTAAATGTGAATTACTTCACCATAGGCGGCTGCCACAGCTTCCATTACAGCTTCCGACATGGTTGGATGAGGGTGAATCGATTTCAGGATTTCATGTCCGGTGGTTTCAAGCTTGCGTGCGGAAACGGCTTCGGCAATCATTTCAGTTACATTTTCACCAATATAGTGCGCACCAAGCCATTCACCGTATTTGGCATCAAAAATGACCTTGACAAAACCATCCTTATTCCCGGCAGCGCTTGCCTTTCCAGAGGCTGTGTAGGGAAATTTCCCGACTTTGATTTCGTAGCCGGCTTCCTTTGCCTGTTTTTCAGTCATTCCAACTGAAGCGATCTCAGGAGTAGTGTAGGTACAACCTGGAATATTGCCGTAATCAATGGGATCAGGATTTATCCCGGCGATTTTTTCAACGCAGCAGATTCCTTCGGCGGTTGCTACATGAGCCAGTGCCGGACCTTTAACAATATCACCAATAGCATAATAACCGGGAACATTAGTCCGGTAAAATTCATCAACGGTAATTTTATCTTTTTCCGTTTTGATACCGACTTCGTCCAGTCCAATACCTTCAAGATTTGTGGCAATACCAACAGCAGAAAGAACGATTTCAGCTTCTATTATTTCTTCACCTTTCTTAGTTTTGACCGTGACTTTGCATAGCTTTCCTTTACTATCAACAGACTCGACAGAAGAGGCAGTCATCACTTTCATTTTGGCTTTTTTAAAACTTCGCTCCAATTGTTTACCGACTTCTTCATCCTCAAGCGGCACAAGAGTAGGCATAAACTCAACTAGAGTAACTTCAGTACCGATGGAATTGTAGAAATGCGCAAATTCTGATCCAATGGCGCCGGAACCGACAACCACCATCGATTTGGGTTGTTTTGCAAGTGTCATGGCTTCGCGGTAACCGATTACCTTCTTTCCATCCTGCTTAAAATTAGGCATTTCTTTTGACCTGGCTCCTGTGGCAATAATAATATGAGCAGCCTCATAAACCGTCTTGTTCCCTTTTTCATCCGTGACTTCAACCTTTTTTCCAGGCTGAATTTTACCAAATCCCTGGATAATATCGATTTTATTTTTCTTGAAAAGAAACTGTACCCCTTTACTCATGCCTTCAGCTACTTCGCGGCTTCTTTTGATCATGGCTCCGAAATCTGGTTTTACCTCCCCGCTGATTCTGATACCATAATCCACTGCATGATTCAGGTAATTAAAAACCTGTGCACTCTTGAGTAAAGCTTTAGTAGGGATGCAACCCCAGTTAAGACATACACCACCCAGCTCCGCCTTTTCAACTACTGCCGTTTTTAGCCCAAGTTGTGATGCCCTGATGGCAGCTACGTACCCGCCCGGGCCGCTTCCAATAACGATTACATCATAATTCATAAATATCATTGATTTTATTAGGTGGCGAAATTAACTAAAAATTCCTCTTCAGCCGATCAATCATTTTGAACAAATCACTTTGTGTTATTAATAAAATGTTAGCTTACGGATTGTAACAGCAAATATCAAGTTTGGTTCTAATAAATTACAATTTGACCTATTTGCCATCCATTTTCTTACAATTTTCAAAAAATAATTCACTTTTAATAATTATCCATTCAATTTAGTTGATTTTATTTTGCAATACAATAGTTTTGTAGGGTTGAATTTTTTGTGATTTTTTTAATACAAATTTTAGTATCAAATGAAACAAGGAGGCAAAAACTTTTACATTGAAGCGGCCAAACGGTCAGCTGAATGGCACAAGGCAAATATTGAATCGATGAAAAAGAAAAAATTCGATTCGATAGCGGTTCATGGAATTTATTCGATGCAGGAAGCGCTCGATTTTAACCAGGGCTCCATCATCGAGCCAATTTATATGTCCACCTCTCAGGCATACCGGGATGCTGATGAGATGGAAGCTGCCCTGGGATATGAAATACCGACATGGTGTTATTCCCGTATCGCCAATCCTTCAATGTATTATCTCGAAGGCGTTCTTGCTTTGCTTGAGGGCTATGGCGGCAATATTGAAACATCATGCTGTGCCACGAGTTCAGGAATGGGCGCAATACAAAGTGCGGTTGATCCCTTCCTGGTTTTTGATCCTAAAAAACCTGATCAGAAGCTGAACTTTGTTGCAACCAGCCAGGTTTACGGAGGAACCTTCCAACAGTTTGCTATACGCAAGAACAAAGAAAAAAATATTGAATGGAGAAAAGTCATCAACTCAAGTGATATCAGCGAGTGGGCTAAACTGATTAATAAAGATACCCGCTTCCTTTATGGTGAATTGCCAAGCAATCCGGGACAAGCTTTTTTCGATCTCGCAAAGGTGATTGAACTGGCCCACAGCCACGGAATTCCGATGATCGTTGATGCAACGGTTGCCACCCCTGCCCTGCTTCGTCCACTTACTTTGGGTGCTGACATCGTTGTTCAGTCAATTTCCAAAACTGTTACCTCCAGCGGTTTAGGTATCGGAGGTGCTGTGATTGCCCGAAAGAACCTCGTTTCCAATATTGATAATCCTGAGATGAAGGCTGATTTTGGCGGTTATATCAAGCTTTTACCCAACCGGGATAATGGCCCGAACATTTCTCCCTTCAACGCTATTATGGCTTTGAACGATGTGAGAACCCTCAGACAAAAGATTGACAGCATGAGTCAGTCAACAATGAAAATTGCCGAATACCTGGCAAGCCACAAACACATCGAGCAAGTCGATTACTTAGGACTTGAAAACCATCCCCTTCATGAATTGGCAAAGAAATACCTTGTCCTCGTGGATTCAGAATACGACGATTGCTATGGCAAAAAGGTGAACCGCTACGGACACCTGATGTCGTTCAGGATTAAAGGCGGCGGACAGAAAGCACGTGATGTATTCGACGGATTTAAGATGATATGGCGCGCAACAGATCTCGGCAGAATTAAATCAGTAGCTACCATCCCTGCCATTTCTACACATTCGCAGCAGGGCGAAGAAGGCCGTAAACTTGCCGACATTCCTGCCAACCTGATCCGTCTTTGCGTTGGTGCAGAGCATCCGGATGATATTATTGCCGACATCGAAAGAGGACTTTCCACTCTTGATGGAAAAACTTATCCCGTTACTTCCCCTGAGTTTTCAGCAGGAGGAGCATCATCGGCCAAATTACAGAGATAATCAACATTTAATCAAAATATAGTTATGAAACATAAAATTGGAATTTTAGGATTTGGAACCGTAGGACAAGGCATTGCCGAAATCCTGCTGAATAAAAGAGAGTACCTTAAAAAAAAGTACGATTTCAAATACGACATTGTAGCAGTAGGCGACTCGGTTTACGGAAATGTATACAATGCCAAAGGACTTGATGTGGAGAGGTTGCTTAAGGAAGCAAAAGCCAAAAAGAAGTTCACCAAAGACAAAGTGGACTGGGATAACCTGAAGCTGATCAAAAAGTCGAATGCCACAGTCTGGTGCGAGCTTACATTTACCGACCTTAAAACCGGCGGACCGGCGATCGATCATGTAAAATCTGCATTGAAATCAGGAAAGCATGTTGTTACAAGCAATAAAGGACCGGCCGCATTGAAGTATCCCGAAATGAAAAAACTGGCTGATAAAAACGGCGTTAAGTTCATGATTGAAGGAACAGTAGTAGCCGGTACACCAGTCATTAACCTCACTGAAGGTCCGCTGGCAGGTTGTGAGATTTCCAAAATCCGTGGCATCCTGAACGGAACTACCAATTACATGCTCACCGAAATGGAAAAAGGAATGCCATACGCCGATGTGCTGAAAGTAGCACAGGAAAAAGGTTATGCCGAAGCCGATCCGACGGGTGATGTTGAGGGTTATGATGCAAGAGGAAAAGTGACCATCCTGGCCAATATCGTTATGGGTGCCGGAATTAAGATCAATGATGTTCCATGTAAAGGTATCACAGGTATTACTCCAAAAGATATTGAAACTGCAAAGAAACAGGGCAAACGCTGGAAACTGATCGGTTCTGTCGAAAGAAAGAAAGATAAGATCATCGCTTCAGTTAATCCCGAAATGATCGACCTCACTCATCCGCTTGCCGGAGTGATGGGGGCAACCAACGCCCTTACTTTTACGACCGACATGCTGGGAGACTTAACCATTGTTGGCCCCGGAGCAGGCAAGATTGAGACGGGATTTGCAATATTGACGGATTTGTTGGCGATAAACAGGGAAATATGTTGATATAAATTGAAATCCATTGAGATTAGTTGAAATAGGTTGATATAGTTTGAGGTTGATTTTATCATGCAAAAATAATTTGAATAAATGAATAAGTTTATTCCATTATATGAACTTGAAGTATATCAACTGGCCAGGGAGTTATCAAAATTAGCCTGGAATGTATTTGAGCGACTTGTGTGGGAGGATAAAAAAGTCATTGAATTCCAATTTATTGAATCTGCTGATTCCATTGGTGCCAATATTGCTGAAGGATATGGTCGATTCCATTACCTCGATAGAATAAAGTTCTATTACAACTGCAGGGGCTCTTATAATGAATTCCGGATCCACTGGTTAGAATTATTGCTTGAAAGGAAGAAAATCTCGCAGGAAGAATTTGAGGAGATTGTTCAGGTTTGTGATAAGTTACAATTAAAACTCAATAATTTCATTTCTTCAACTTACAGGTCAAAAAGTAATGAAAAATAATCCATTAAATATCAAATAATATCAATAAATATCATTTTATATCAAAAAATATCTACATATGTCTTACACTGGAAAGTTTTTACACGTTGACCTCACTGCCAAAAAGCATTACATTGGTGAAACAGAAAAAAACCTCACTGATTTATATATTGGTGGCAAAGGCCTTGGTTTTGCTTTGCTCGAGAAGTTGGCACCGAAGCCTGAAGCACTTGGACCTGAGAATCCATTGATTTTCGTTAATGGTCCCTTTACAGGAACAAAAGTGCAAACAAGCGCAAGAACAACACTCGTCACTAAATCTCCATTGACCAATTCCATCCACGATTGCCATTGCGGTGGAAGTTTCGGTCCGGCGATTAAACGTGCAGGATTTGACTATGTGATCATCACTGGAAAGTCCGATAAACCGGTCTATCTTTACCTGACCGATAACAAAGTCGAAATCAGGGATGCGGGCGATTTGTGGGGTAAGGGAATATTTTATACCAATGATACATTAATTGACCGTCATAAAGGAACCGACCCAAGAGTAGCAGCTATTGGTCAGGCGGGGGAAAATCTTTCGAAGATTGCCTGCATTGGAGTGGATAAGCACAGGAATTACGGCCGCGGGGGAACAGGCGCAGTAATGGGCTCGAAGAACCTGAAGGCTATTGTAGCTGATGGAAATACGCCGATCAGGTATTTTGATGAAGAGAAGTTCAAAGAAATCAACCTGAAATACACCCGCGAGATCACCGGGCATGAAGGAGTAAAATTCCGCAGGATAAAGGGAACCATGAAGTGCGTGAGAAGCGGGCAGCAATACGAATATTTGCCTACAAAGAATCACCAGCTTGTTCAGTTTGATGATTTTGAAAAGATCAGTTCTGAAGCGGCACGTGAGGAACTGAACTGGGAGGATACCAGCTGCTTTAACTGTGGTATCCGCTGCTCCAAATGGGCGCGCTGGGATGGTCACGAAATAGAAGGACCAGAATATGAAACTACGGCTTTCCTTGGTTCGGGAAGCATGGTGAACAGCATTAAAGATGTAAGCTGGGCGAATGAAATCTGCAACGACCTCGGCATGGATACGATAAGCGCCGGAATTACCTGTTCCTTTGCAATGGAATGTTATGATAAAGGAGTTGTTGAGGACTGGCAGGGGCTTAAAATGGAATGGGGAAATGCTCCCGAACAAAGGCGATTGCTTGAAATGATGGCATACCGGAAAGGAATCGGCGCCTTGTTTACCGACGGAACAAGAGCCGCGGCACAAAAAATCGGTAAGGGAAGCGAGGAATGGGCTATCAATACTTACGGTATGGAACTCTCCGGAATTAATCCGAAAGGTTCTTTAACCATGGGCGTCATGTTTGCAGTGGCTGACTTTGCAAGCCATACCCGTTTGTGGATCGCCGAACAGGAAATGGGTCCTGAATTTAAGGTAGAAGACATTCCTCAGGCTCTTGCTGACGGGATTGATACTGTCAATGTGAGGAACTGTCTCGTTATTTGTGACTTCGTTCCTTTAAACCTGGAAAAGCTTGCTGAACTGCTGAATATAGCTACCGGCTCGAAACACACGGCTGATTCGTTGCTGAAGGTTGGAACAAGGCTTGCCCATCTGGCCCGTAATTATAATTTACGAAACGGACGAACACATCTTGATGATACATTACCCGGGAGATTCTTTAATGAGGAATCGCTTGCCGGATTTATGCGGGGGAAAAAGTTAGACCGGGAGTATTTCAATTCTATTGTAAAGAAATATTACGAATTGAGAGGCTGGAACGACTCAGGACAGCCCAGGCGGGAGGTAATGGAAGCCTTTTCATTGGTATAAGCCGCTTGGGGCGTGGGGCAGGGAGCAATGGCAGCAGCAGTTGGGGATTTTTGATTTGAAAAAGTTCTCAGTTCTCGTTTCTCGCAAACAACATTATGATGAAGGAAGGCTGAGAGCGCCAAGGCAGTTATTTAACTGGTATTAAACCGAAACTATAATCTATAAATGACGCCGACACAGGTGACTCCCAAACAGGGTAGAATATTAAATCGCGTTAAAGATATAAACCAGGAGATGCAGACGTTCGGAACAAGGGTAATTCACAAATAATTTTGTATGACCGGAAGGATATTAAGGATGGAAAGGAAACTGTTGAGGATATCCGGAATATTACCGAGTGTGACGCGAGGAGCATTATGAGTGCCCGGTAAAACATTTTGCCTGAGGCGGATTCCGATTATTGTACCCGGGAAGGCATTTTGACTGACGAAGTTTCCGATTCATGTGTCCGGGAAGGCATTTTACCTGACGAGGATTCCGATTCATGTGACCGGGAAGGCATTTTACCTGACGAGGATTCCGATTCATGTGACCGGGAAGGCATTTTACCTGACGAGGATTCCGATTCATGTGCCGGGAAGGCATTTTGTCTGACGATTTCCGATTCGTGTGCCCGGAGTGACATTTCATGCTGCGCGGATGACATTTCATGTGCCCGGAGTGACATTTCATGTGGTGCGGATGGCATTTCGTCTGCCCGGAGTGACATTTCGTGTGGCGCGGATGACATTTTGTGTGACCGGGATGAGATTTTGCATGAGGAAGTTCGAAGATTGAAGTCGAAGTTCGAAGTTTGAGGTTCGAAGCCTGCCTGCTTCGCTTTCGCATAGCTACAGCGGAGCAAAGCCGGCAAGGCAGGTTTGAAGGGGGTTGTCGGTTGTCGGAGGATTGGAAGATTAAGGATGAAAATAGCTCCGATAGGAGCGAAATATGGGTAGAAAATAATGCCATTTTATTTTTTACAGCGCCGTAGGTGCTGAATGTGTTGGGTTCTCGCCCGCCTGACCCGGCGGGCAGGCAAAGCACGCAAAAATGTAAGAAACGCGAAAAACGCAAAGGTTTTACAATTACTATGGGTTATAGTCTGAGACTATATTTTATGCAGGACGTAGACACAGTATACGCTCAACGGGCATAACCGGCAGAAGTAATAACATCTTTGTCAGTGATCGATATTATTCATCAATAACAAGCTCGAAAAACTCTTTTTTCGTTTCAAGACAATCCACGTAGGTTATTGATGTATCATTCCTGTAATTATCAAAGATCAGGATGCCATTTCCTGTTTTGGTGTGTCCGACAATCTGGTTGTAACCTTGTAATGGATCGGGCCTTGTTTCAATTCTGTCAGCCCAAAAAATTCCACCGGATTCATGCAATCCTCCCCGGTACACACCTATTAAATAAAGAGGGGGATAATATTCATTAAACAAGCGGTTCAGGGAATCTGCAAGATTTTTATCTGCAGGTAATATTTTCTCTATTAAGTATAGATCATACCACTTCTCAGCTATCCCTGCGTGCGTCCAGAGATAGCTTCCTGTCTGCCATGCCGCCTGAAACAATTGCCTGTTTGAAGTAAAAACTGAATATAATATCGGTAAAAGTTTTTTCTTGAATCCCAGGCAATAATGTCTCTCATGACCGCCGTAAAAATAGGCCAGATCATGATTGCCCCACAGTAAAACTACCTTATCAGGAAATTTTTTTTTAAATTGTATTATTTCTTCAAGATTAGATAGGACAGTTAAAGAGTCCAATTCTTTTGAATCAACATAATCACCAATAAAAATAATTTTATCCCATAGTCCGGGATCAATTTCCTTCCAGGCATTTGAACCATGCAGATCACCTATGGTAATTATTTTCATGATGCTCAAGGATTAGGATTATTGCTGCTATTAAGGGAATATCAGAGGCCATAGCTTTTGAACCATTGAATTTTGTACAAAGTTACAAACTTTGCTTATTTTGTGGCCACAAGTCGCAAACTTGGGGGCATCGGGGACGTAGTCTTGAAGACTACGCCCAACAGGGCGGGGGAAAGATTTGGGTTTCACGCTAAGGGCGGAAAGAGAGGAGACGCGAAGCGCGCTAAGGGTGCTACTTTGAAGGACTATACTGAGACTATATTTTAAACAGGACGCAAACATAGTTGACACCAAACCAGGGTTGAATATTAAATCGTGTTAAAGATATAAACCACGCGATACAATCGCGCGGGAACGGGAGTTTATTTCGTTCGATTAAAAAATGAAACAATGGTGGAGGCAGGGAAGATCTTTAAAGATTGAAAAGCAGGGTGTCCTTCCCTTAATTGGTTTTGGTTTTGGTTTAAAATTCCTTTCTTAAATTGCCCTGCTTTAAACCGACGCGGGTGATGCCTCGTCGGTTTTTTTTTGTGGATTGTGAGAGTTTATTTAATGGCAACAAGTTGCAAACTTGCGGCTTAGGTGGCTAGTAAAGATATCTCGCACGATTCGCAGTGCACTTTACCGACCGTCAGACTCGCGCGAGTGAGAATGATTCCCCACCGGTTTTTTTATTGTCACAAATTGAACATATCGGCCGATATATGGTTTAGTAATTTGATTTGCAGGATTGCGGACTTACCTGGCAAAAACCGAATTTGCAGGGTGGCCATAATAGACCGAGCTAATATTTTTTATTTAAAATTTGCTTGTATTGCTAATTTGCTCATTCAACGAGCATTTATTCCCATTCGTCAATTTTAATAATTTATTCTGTTGATCGTGATTTAATTTCGGTGCGGATTTAATTTAAAAGTATTAATAGTTAAAAATCATAAAAAAATGAGAAAATTAATCACAATCCTGAGTTTTTTACCCTTGATTAGTTATTCCCAGGCCAATGTAGACTGGACCAATTATCCCGGTGGTGTTTCCATTGCAACCGATGCTTCAAACAATGTCTATACGGCTAACTGGGATTACAATCCCGCGGGCGATATTACTCTAACAAAGAGAGACACAGCGGGCAATATCATTTGGGAAGTCCCTTTTAATAATACTGACCCGACCCGGCATGAAGTTGCAACCTGGGTAGAAACAGATGGCGCAGGAAATATTCTTGTTGCGGGAACTATCCGGTCAGGGTATTCCAATCCGGTGAATGCAAACAGCCTGCTGATGAAGTTTGACCCTTCAGGAACCCTGCTGTGGAGAAATGTCTGGGAAACGGATTTCGATGGTTCATCTACAAAAAAATGCATCGTTGATTCCCAAGATAATATTTATGTTCTGGGAACAGGAAACAACGGTACTGCCGTTGTTTCAAAAGTAAAAAAATTCAGTCCCGGAGGCGTCGCTTTGTGGACTTATCTTGACAACGCTGGTATCGGATTACCGGTTAATATCAAGTTTACCCCTGACGACCAAATCCTTGTTGTCGGGAGGGCACCTTTTGGCAGTATAAATGGTTATGCAAAGATTACGAAAGAGGGATTACCTGTTTGGAGCTATCCGGGTGTTAACAGCCTCACCGTTGGTGATGCCGCAGGAGATTCTGAAGGGAATTCTTATCTGGTACATGGTGATTATGTAAACAATAATGGAACCGTCATTAAAAAAGTATCACCAACCGGCAGCCTGATCTGGGAAAACATTTATGCTATTACAGCTTACCGTGTTGAGGTTGGAAGCGATAACCTGCCTGTTGCCTGTGGATTCCCAAATACCGGCAGCGGAGGTTCTTCCTTTATTAAGGTCAATGGTACCGGAGGAATCGTATGGGCGAACCCTGATGCAGACGGAGCACTAAACCTGCTGATGCACGCACAATTGAGAATGGATGCATTCGACAACATATACCTTGCAGCGGGAACATTGTTTGACATGGCTGTATGCAAAGTGAACAGCGATGGCACTTCGGCATGGACGCTGACAATGCCCGGCAGCAATTCGCAGGGCTTTGACATAGGTGCAGATAATAATGTATATGTAGTAGGAGGGCAAACGGCAAGGATAGTGCAGCAAACACAAATTACAAATGAACAAGAGATTCATTCTATGAATGGTGCAACCAATGTTTTCCCCAACCCATTTCAATCTGAAGTTAACATTGCCTTTACCCTTGATGAACCAATGGAAGTCAAAGTTTGGATAACGGACATTAATGGCCGGTTAGTCACAGAACTTGAAAATAAATTTCTTTCATCAGGTACTTATCAATATAAATGGACAGTAATAAATAATTCCGGGAAGATTAACAGGGATGGAATATATTTTCTTAACATTGGCAAAGGGCCAATGGTTGAAACCAGAAAACTGTTATACATCAATAATTTATAGAAATTTATGAATAAACCTATAAACTTTCAAACGAAACCATTAATTAAAAAGGACATGAAAAATTTAATGATACTTTTTATCTATATTTTAATTCCAATGGTTGTGCTTTCACAATCGCCGGAATATTCATGGCGTTATTATCGCCCGGGTAATACAGGCATACAGGGCGACCAGGCTACTGCCCTTTGGGTTGACGAAAACGGAGATCCATATATTGCTGCCAATACAGGTAACTGGGGTGAAGGCGGCTTTGCAAAGTTCAGCCAGTCTGATAACCAATGGATAAACTATTCCAATGTGGATTATCCCATTTTGGGCTCATTTGATAATGGGGATGTCCAGATTCTTGATTTTATTGAAGATTATGATAATAATCTATGGATGGGCAATTTTACCGGTGCACTTAAATTTGATCCTTTGGCCGGATCTTCCTCCATTGAAAAGTACGATGCTTCCAATTCCGACTTACTTGGATTCACCTATGATGTAGATTTAGCACCCGACAGTACCCTCTGGTTTACAAGCGGAGGACTTGTTCGCTATAATCCCTCGAACAACCAATGGACCAATTGGGAAGGATCGAATATCAGGATTGCTGTGCAACCCAAACCGAACGGCAGTTATATTGTCTGGTCTGCAGATATATATTATGGACAGGTATTCACTTATAACAGCGCAACTAATCAGTATACGAACTATTTGCCATCGTCAATAGGAGATGTAGCCGGATTACCCGGTAAAGATTGCGTTGATGATGCTGGAAATTTCTGGGCAGTGCGGATGTCGTTTGATGGGAACTGGGAAACGCTGGAATATCAAACACCCGCCGGCGACTGGGTTTATCCCACACCACCCTATGAAAATGTCAGTTTTTATATCGATGCATTCAAAGCATACGGTTCTGGAAAAGCTTTACTGGTAACCACTACAGGTGAAACCTGGATGTTTGATGGCTCTGTCTGGAATAATTATGGAACGTGGCGTCAGGGGGAATTTACGCTCTCGGTTGATACTGACCAGGAAGGAAATGTCTGGGTATGTGGAATAGGAGGAGCAGCGAAGAGGGATATTGCAACAGGCAACTGGCAACGTTACAGAATAACAAATACGTCACAGATCGATTATTTTGTCGAAGACTTTAACCTCGACAATGAAGGGAATGTATGGCTGACAGGAAACGCTGGTTCAGGCGTTGGTGGTTTTCAAAAATTTGATGGCACACGATGGACTGGATTTAATGAGTTTACCTATGGACTGGGTTATCCTTTTCCATACCAGGCTGATAATACACAAGCCATATACCGGAGGCCATCAAATGGCGATGTCGTATTCAATCCCACATTCAACGGAATTCATGCCTGGGATGGGAATAATTTTTTCCCTCTGGAAGATTTACTGACGACCTCTGAAGGATTTGTTGAAGACTCACAAGGCAGGTTGTGGAGCCTGGGTGAGTATTATAATGTTAGATATTATGATGAAAATACACTTGAATGGATTACGGTGCCCATTGTAGGCTGGGGGAGCAGCATTAAAAAGGATCCTGTCTTACCCGGAACAATATGGGCAATCACTGACTACGAGATATTGCGTACCGATGGCACCAACTCATTTAGCCGCGGAATTGATGATTTTCCTGGCAGCGCAGCTTGGTTTACGGGTTTTGCAGCCGATCAGGATGGCATTGTCTGGGTTGGAACCTGGTCGCAGTTTACCAGCACCGGCAGCACGCTGATCCGCCTCGATGTGAACACCGGCCAGTATCAGACCTGGTCGCACGATGAGGGCTGGCCATTTCCCGGTGAGCATGTTAGGCCCATGGCTATTTCCCCTGACGGACGGCTCTGGATGCAATACGATTCCGAGTATCCCTCGACAGATGCCGGTTTATGCTGGTATGATGGTGAAAATGTCGGAATATTCCCTTCTTCACCCGGTGGTGTTCCACAGTGGGGCGGCTTGCCGAACGCAGGTATCAAACGCCTGGAAGTACGTGCAACAAATACCGGTTATGAATTGTGGATGAGTTGCCTTGGGAGAGGAATGGCGGTGCTCGATGTTAAACTCAATCCGGCCGTAGCCATTTCAGAGCCAACATTTACAAACCCGGAAAACACTTTGTCAGTTTATCCAAATCCGGCCAGTGACAAAGTCATCATTGAATTCGACAACAATATTACAGGATTTGTTGAGCTTTCAGTGTATGATTTGCAGGGTAAAAAAGTAACCGGTTTAGTCCATAAAACGTTGGATCAGGGCCATTATACAAATGAATGGGATTTGACTGACCAAAGCGGTAAAAGAATTGGAGCAGGCTTATATGTTGCCAGGCTATCGAATCCACAAAATTCAACGACAAAAAAGATCATTGTGCATTAAATTTACCTGTGGTTGAGATGCATGCCGTGCCGGATGCAAAAAAGTCAGCAACAATTTTCCGGCAGGAGCTTTCAGTGAGTGATCCCAAATAACACCTGGGGATGCTAAGGAAGGAAAAGCATTCAATTATAAAGAACAAATATCTAAAGAGAAAGAGGCATTGTGGCTTTCCATTAATTAGTTTTGGTTAATCCGCCTACAATAAATTTACGGCGGATAAATTTTGGTTTATTCTTTTCCTTTCTTAAATCAGTGAGACTATAATTTTGAGAAACAAAATTATTTAGTCGAACTGATCCCGAGCGAAGTCGAGCGATCTTTTGGGTCATATTCCCCGCCCCTTGGGGCGATATAAAATGAAATCCTTTTGCGGATACCTCGTCCGCTTGCGGCGAGGTTGTTCATTAGCCCTGCTTTAAACCGACGAGGATGATGTCTTGTCGGTTTTTTTGTATACAGATAGAATGAATTCGATAGATAGAATTTAACAAGTGGGAACACCTGACAGATGCTGAAATTGGGGTAAATAATTGATAATTTTCAATCATAAGTTATCGTATAAGAGTATTCATAATAAATTCTTTTCCCTAAACTTTTTCTCCGGTATATATATAAGTCTCCAAGGTAATGTAAGCTTCCCCAATCTTCGGCCATTTAAAATTAGAGTTCGACAAGCCCCTTAGGGCGCGTGAGGACGGGAAGATGGAGGATGGAATAGCTCCGATAGGAGCGAAATATGGGTAGAAAAATATTGTCCAAATACCCTATAAGCTCCGTAGGAGCGAGATTATTTTTTTGCACGCCAAGGCGCAACGGTGTTTCCGATTCGTGTGCCCGGGAAGACATTTTACCTGAAGAGGATTCCGATTCATGCGTCCGGGAAGGCATTTTGCCTGACGAGGATTCCGATTCATGTGTCCGGGAAGGCATTTTACCTGACGAAGTTTCCGATTCATGTGCATGCGAAGGCATTTTACCTGACGAGGATTCCGATTCATGCGCCCGGAATGACATTTCACTTGATGCGGATTGCAATTCATGCAGCCGGAACGACATTTTACCTGACGAGATTCTGAGTCATTTACCCGGAGTGACATTTCATGTGACGCGGATGGCAATTCATGTGCCCGGAATAACGAGGAGAGGGGTGTGCGTTTTTCATGTGTCCGGGATGACATTTTAACTGACGAGGATTCCGATTCATGCGTCTGGGAAGGCATTTTGCCTGACGAGGTTTCTTATTCATGCGCCCGGAGTGACATTTCATGTGACGCGGATGAAAAAATACTTTTTGTTCTTTCCTCCTGGTTATCTTCTTTTTGAAAAAGGATGGAATGGTTTGACTGCGTTGTAGCGTTTTTGATTTTTTGTAAACTTAAAAGATAATGTTGATTAGTAATAATCTTTTAATCACTAATTGTTAAATTATTTTATTTTTCTTTGGGAAATTAATGTCTCAAACTGAAAAAGTTATATAATATAAAATAGCTAAACAACTTATTTCTTAACAAATTAGGATTTTGGCACAATTTTAACTATATAATTGTTTGAATATCAGGAGGCAAATATTAGTAGATCGAGAGCTTAAATCATTTATTTGT
>CAVPSZ010000043.1:0-160921 GCA_963708435.1 uncultured Bacteroidales bacterium | reverse complement strand
GTGCTTCCCATTCAGACCCGAACTCGACGCGTGGAGGCTCCGGCATCAGGGGCGGCAGCACCGTTTCAGTTCTGGCGGCCCCGCACGGTTTCCGGTGGAGCAGGCCGATAGAGCACGTTGCGGCGCACCAGCCATTTCTCGATTTCCACGGCCACGAACACCGCCGACGCAAGCAGCACGCAGACCCCGAGCTGGTCGGCGGTCAATGCCTCCACCTTGAACACCTGCTGCAGCGGTGGCAGGTAGATCACCGCGAGCTGCATTGCCGCGGTCAGCAGTACCGCGCCGATGAGATACGGGTTGGACAGTAGCCCGAGGGTGAACAGCGACTCGCGCTCGGATCGAATCGCCATCACATGCGCAAGCTGGCAGAAGGTCAGCGTCGTGAAGAGCATCGTCTGCCATTGAGCGATCCCGGCGTGTTGCGCGTACAAGGCGAGCCCCAGGCAGATCGCCCCCATCAGCGCACCGACCCACAGGATGTGCTGCCACATTCCGCCGACGAAGATGCTTTCGTCGGGGGACCTTGGCGGACGCTGCATGACGCCCCGTTCCTCGGGTTCCGCCGTCATGGCTTTCGCCACGCCCGCGCGTTCGAGGATGTCACGGCTCGTCACGTCCCCGTAGGAGAGCAATGTGCCCTGGCGCCTGGCCTAGCACACGCGCTCCCCATTCAAATCGAGCGCGGCAACCGGGACCCCCGCCTCGTTGAGCACCTCGGCCAGCAAGTCGCCGCCGACGCCGTACCGAGAATGACCACCTGCGGGTCGGGCTGGCCGGCGGGCACGGCGAGCGCGCCTGATGTCGCCGAATCGAGGCGATGGAGGCCGCCGAAACGGGAATAAAGCTTTTTGCGATAATCCCAAACTATCGCCAACATAATCAGCTAAATCCTGTATTTCAGGTACCTGATAATAATGTGCTAATAAAATTGCATTTTTTTGTTTTTTCAAAAGTAATATTCTTTCTTTGAGTTCCAAATCAGAAATCATTCTATTCGATTCTTTGGAGTTCATAGTAGAGTTATATTAAATAAATTTAAATAAATTTTTATTAGTATTAATAAAGCCTGTTAATAGTGTTAAAAAAATAAAAATGTATAATTGTATTTTTCATTTATAATTTGATATTAACATTAATTTAACAAAGAATAGTATTATTCTTTAATTGTTTATGTTTTTTTCAACTAAAAGTTAATATTTGAGAAGGTTTATAAAATGTCATTTTAAATGATCCTTAACTTTGTTTATTCAAGGTCAAAAACTGGTTATAAAAATCAATAACATTAAAAGAATTATTACAAGTGATATAATATATCAGCAACTATTCAAATTATTAAAAGAAAGTAACAAAATTACACAGATATAAACAATTTCAGGTTGAAAAATTAATAATTTGATTTTTAAGTTCGTATAATTTAGATGTTAATTCGAAAAATTTTATAAAACATTAATTTATAAGTAACTGTAGATTTAATGTTTAATTTTGGTAAAATTTTTTTTAAACATGTTTGATAAAAAGCTTGTAATACCTATAGGTGCAGATCATGGTGGAGTACAAATGAAAACATATTTAATCGAAAAACTTGCAAAAGAAGATTATAAATTTCATGATCTGGGAACTTATTCGGATACAAGTGTCGATTATCCTGATTTTATTCACCCGGTTGCAAAACTGGTCAATGAAGGTCAGAACGACTATGGAATTATAATTTGCGGGAGTGGGCAAGGTGCAGCAATGACCGCAAACAAATATTCCAATGTAAGAGCTGGCTTGGCCTGGAACAGGGAACAAGCGAAACTTATCCGTATGCATAACAATGCTAATATTATTTCATTGCCAGGCAGATATCTTGATTTTCAGGAAGCAGTCGAAATTGTTAAAGTTTTTTTAAATACAGATTTTGAGGGAGGCAGACACATAAACAGGATCAATAAAATACCCTTCGTTAATTAAATTGATTTAGATGGATAATATTTATTCAAAGTTTTTGGAGGATTCGGAACGCAAGGCCTTTAATCTTGAACACCGAAATAAAATTAATTTCAATATTTCGAAATATGATGTAGCAGTTATTAACGGTAAAAAACAGTACAAAGATCTTGAACTTGCCCGTAGCAGAGCTTTTGTTGTAAAACATAAGGTTGTAAATAATCTTGAAAAATACCTTGTAGAATTCGCCTCCAATTTCGAAAAAAACGGGGGAAAAATTATCTGGGCTTTGGATAAAGATGAAGCTGTTAAAGAGATTCTTGAACTGATAAAGAAACATGGGGCAAAGCACATTGTCAAGTCCAAGTCAATGACCACAGAAGAAATAGAACTGAATGAGTCGCTTGAAAATAATAACATTGAATCAGTAGAAACAGACCTTGGTGAATATATCGTTCAGATTGCAGGTGAAAAGCCCTATCATATAGTAACTCCGGCGATGCATAAATCCAAAGCTGATATTGCACAACTTTTTCATGAAAAATTCAATACACCTGAAGAAAGCACACCTGAGGAACTAACTTCATTTGTTCGAAAAAAACTCAGAGAAAAGTTCATACAGGCCGATGTAGGAATAACGGGGTGCAACTTTTTGATAGCCGACACAGGGGCGGTATGCCTAACGGAAAATGAAGGAAATGGATTGTTATCAGTATCATTTCCCAAAGTTCATATAGCTGTTGCAGGTATTGAAAAAATTATTCCTTCAATTACTGACCTTAATTTATTCTGGCCATTGCTTGCATCGCATGGTACAGGTCAGAATATTACTGTTTATAATTCAATTATTTCGGGACCAAAAAAAGATGGTGAAACCGATGGTCCGGAAAAAATGTATCTTATTTTGCTCGAAAACAATAGAACAGAATTATTGAGTCACGAAAAACAGAGAATCGCACTGGCTTGTATACGCTGCGGTGCATGTTTAAATGCATGTCCGGTTTATAAAAATATAGGAGGGCATACCTATAATACTACTTACACCGGCCCGATCGGATCTGTTATATCTCCTCATTTAAATCAAATGGAAGATTTCATCCATTTGAGTTTTGCCTCCTCTCTTTGTGGAAAATGCACACAGGTCTGCCCTGTCAATATTCCGCTGCATGAGCTATTACTCTATAACAGGGAAGAATCGGTGAAAAAAGGAATATCCAGGAAGGGTGAAAAGTTCTCGATGGATATGATGGAAAAATTTCTTTCAAAACGAAAAAGATTAGACCGATTTGGTTCCGGATTAAAAAATTTAGGCATGAAGATGGTGTTTAAAAAAGTTTGGGGACCAAGAAGAGAAATGCCAAAATTTGCAGAAAAATCTTTCCGTGATTTATGGTTGGAGAGAGAAGGAAAAAACTAGTTCTTTTCTTTCGTTATAGAATTATTAGGTCGTATAGCGGTTAATATTCAAATCTCGGATTAACTGTATTGTTGTATATTGAGCCAAACCTATACGAAATGCCAAATCGAAAACTATAATCATAACTTGATTCAATTTCTCTTTGATTCGTCAATACTTCCTCCAGGGTTGCGAATCCTTTTCTTTGCCCAATAAGGTTCTGATGCATGTTTAATCCGACAGAAATGTCAAAAGAAAGCCCCTTTGCAATTGTTATTCTGGTTAATGCAGCTGCACCCAGTGAATAATATGAAAAATTGTTAAGATGGCTTGATCCATTTATTGTTGCACAGAAGTCACCCCATTTATTTACCGACTTATAGTTAAAGCTTAAGTTATTAGTGTACAGCTGGTCATTCATCTTATTATAAATGGTCAGGTCGGTGTAGTTACTGTGTTTATAAACTAATGAATATAAAATTCGGCATTGTTTGTGCGCTGCATCAGCGTATTTATATAGATTATACTCAATTGCAGGCCCAATTCCCATTTGTAAATCAATATTATATGCCTGATTTTTCATAAAATCGGCAAAACTCCCTATGCCAAAATGATTTCCTAAACTTTTTACAAATAAGCTTCCGCTATAAAAACTGCTGGAATACATATTAATATATTCAAAATCAGTATTACTTACTGGAATACTGTAGTGACATTCGCCATAATTGAATTGGTTAAGTGATTCAAATTTTATTTTAGGAGTAATTTTATTTACATATAAGCTCCCCATAATATCAAAGCTTTTGGTCAATTGTTCATTGCATAAAAAGGCGGAACCATTCACCTCAAACATCCAGTTTTTCCAAGAATCTTTTTCTTCCCGGGGTTGGGGGGCACAAGAATCAATCTCGATAAATAACCTATTGGCTGAAGGTGTTTTCATCAGAAATGGTACAAGTCCGAGTTTTATTTTCTCCAGCAAATCTTTTCTCGACTTTTCTGTTGTTTCATCACATGGCAAGTGAAAAATTATTGTATCATTCAAACTTGAAAATCTGTTTTTACCCAGAAAAACAAGGTTATATTCGAGTCCGCCACTTCCTGTTTTAGCCGTATTAACCAAAATCTGAACATCAGCTATAACAGGGTCACGTACATAGTTTACAATAATGAAATTCTCTTTCATGTAGGCCTCATCGATTGCTTCCTTATCAATGAACACATTTAAAACCTTGCCCTCAATTGCATTATTGACATCCTGTCCTTTTGTGACCCTAATCATCAAGAACGAGAGAACCATAAAAATAAATGTGATGCTCTTTTTCATTGCTTTTTTTAATTTATCACAAATTTATAGGAGCATTTTACAAAAAGAATAGCTGAAATACTACCGGAAAAAAAATCGGTGGTTTTCATTGGGTCAAGGCCAAAGGAAAGTTAAGGAATAACTATTAATTAATGCTAAATCGACTTTGGAAATGTAATCAGCGCCTTGTTAAATGTAGTATTAAATTGTTGAAATTTTCAGATCGAGATTTACATGTTATCATTTGGTAACAGTTCTTCAAGTTTTTTTAGTAAATCTTCACCGCGAAGGTTTTTTGCAATAATGACTCCCTTTGGATCGAGCAAAACATTGGATGGTATTGAGTTAACTGCATAAAGCTTACCAGCTTCATTGCCCCAGTATTTCAGGTCGCTTACATGGTGCCATGTCAGGCCGTCCTCTTTGATGGCCTTGATCCATTTGGCTTTGTCTTTATCAAACGAAACACCGATAATATCGAATCCTTTATCTTTAAAACTATTAAAAGCAGCCACAACGTTTGGATTTTCCGCACGGCATGGGCCACACCATGACGCCCAGAAATCTACCAAAACATATTTACCGAATAACGAGGAAAGCTTTATTGGATTTCCGCTTGTGTCGGACATGGAAAAATCGACAGCCGGTTGACCAATAGCCACTTTTTTCAGTGTTTCGACGCGATCAAAAAGTTTTTTAACATAAACAGATTCACGGATAACAGGATCAAAATTTGTTACAATGGGCTCCAGGTCCTTTTCATCATAAAGGTATGCATTACTAAGCAGATTGTATGCCGGCACTACCGAAGCATTATTCTTTCTGGCATTATCAAGAATGAACTGCTTCATTTCGTTCTCGATCGCCATATAATCTTTTTCCAAAATTGCTACACTATCTGAATTTCCATTTTCTTCAGCGATTTTACTTTTTTGATAAACCGATTCCATTCTTTCATCAAAGTTATTGATGTTTTGTTTAAAAGCTACAAATTGAGAATGAGCATCCGATCCGGTTATTTGCGCATTTGACAAATCGTCAATTGCCATGGAAATATTTATTTCTGCAGCCTCAGCAAAAAAAGAAACGGCATCATTAATATTTTCAAATTTGATGTAATGCATTTCGGGTAATGTAACATTTCCTTTAAATTCAAATTTACCCTGATCAGGTATAGTCGAATCAAGCTTTATCCATTCTCCTGATTCCCGTTTATACAAATAAACTTTTCCATCATAATTGCCTGTGATTATGCCGTGAACGGAAAATTCATTTTTAGTTGCAGATTTTTGATTGCAGGATACAATTATCAGTATTACAATCGCAAACATTAAAGCTTTTTTCATAATAGATGAAATTTTAAGATTATTTTAGCTGGCAAAGATAATTGACTAATTTTAGAATGGGGTTTTTAGTTTTAAAGAAAAGCAGAGAAAAATCGGTTCAACAAAATCATCCATGGATTTTTTCCGGATCTGTAGAAAGTAAGTCAGGGATAACTAAAAATGGTGAAACGGCTGAAATACTTTCATACAGCGGTGAAATAATTGCAAAAGCCGCCTATTCTGAATTTTCGCAGATCACTGCCAGAATCTGGTCACGTGATCCTGATATAGTAATAGATAAAAGCTTTTTAGAGGAAAGAATTGTTAAAGCCAATAACCACAGACTGCATTTATCATTTGACGAGATCAGCAACGCTTACCGGATAATTAATGCTGAAGCTGATGGAATTCCCGGGCTGATTATAGATAAATATGAGAATTATCTTGTTTGTCAGTTTCTATCGGCCGGAGCAGAATTCTGGTTTGAAACAATCATAGAAATTTTAATAAAGGAGTTTAATCCGGCAGGTATTTATAACCGTTCTGATTCCGATTCAAGAGTAAAGGAAGGATTGGAAAAAAAATATGGAATCGTTTATGGAAGCGAACCCCCTGAACGGATTGAAATAATTGAAAATGGCCTTAAGTATTTGGTTGATGTTAAAAACGGCCATAAAACAGGCTTTTACCTCGACCAGAAGGAAAACAGAAAAAAAATAAAAGACTACTGTTATGGCAAGGAGGTCTTAAATTGTTTTTCATATACCGGAGGTTTTGGAATTGCTGCTGTATCCGCAGGTGCTCACTTTGTTACAAATATTGACAGTTCTTCAGAAAGCATCGAATTAATTGAGAAAAATTTGCTACTGAATAACATGGATTTATCAAAGTCGGAACAATTAGTGGGAGATGTTTTTAAAATTCTGAGATACCAGCGAGATAGCGGAAAGAACTTTGATGTTATAATTCTTGACCCACCTAAATTTGCCGAATCAAAGAATCAACTGGAAGGTGCATTAAGGGGTTATAAAGATATCAATTTGTTGGCATTTAAACTACTTAGGAAGGGTGGAATCCTGATTACTTTTTCGTGTTCAGGTCATGTGACTCCAGAGTTATTCCGAAAAGTAGTTTCGGGTGCCGCAATCGATTCCGGAAAAAATATTCAGCAACTGGAGTTTCTTCAACAAGCCGCTGATCACCCTGTCATGCTTGGATTTGCCGAAAGCTTTTATTTAAAGGGAATGATTTGTAAAGTCTGGTAAATTTTAAATCCCGGTCGTATTCAGGTTACCAAGACTAACAGTTATGAGCCTTGTCTGTTTAGGATCATCATCATTTATAAGCCGGATTGTAACCTGAAGATGCAGGTTATAAACACTTATGGAGGTTTCTTTGGAAAGAATAACTCCCACCTTTAAAATATCAGAATTGATAATGCCATATTTTCGCGATGGTTCGTTTTCAAAAATTTCATCCCCATATTGCAAAAAACTTTTATCATAATCCTGATTGAATTCAAAAATATTGGCTATATCATCAAGAGTTATAATTTGCAGATTCTCAACTCCGTCAAGGTTAGTTGTAAACCAACTCTGGAAATGTTCATCGACAAGACAGCGGTTCAGATTATCTTTCATTAAAATCCGGGCATTGTTGATAATTCCCCTTCCAAAGTAATTTTTATTAAATGTATAGACCTTATCGTAAGTTATGGCATAGCGCATACTTATACCGCCAATAATCCTTCTTAGCCGTGGATAATAATGATAAGCGTTATAGGTCCTCAGCACAACTGCAAAATTACAGGCGAATAACAAGGCCTGCATTGGATTGTCGAGTAAAAGAAATCCCCCATCACCAGTGCTGATAAAATTTCTTTCAATTCTCTCCGAATCATATTTTTGAAAAATAAACTGATGATTTTGAAGACATAATTTGATAGTTGAATCGAACATCACCCTGAATAAAAAGGGAATCAGGGTTTGTTCGAATTCACCATAAGAGCTGTATTGATACATATCAATTCCCAGTACAGATTTCCTTGTGATTTTATCGTAACTGATATACCTTTTCAAGTCCGCTGATAAATTCCTGTGATCGGGAATTATATTGGTTTTATCAAATACCACCCGCTGGTCTTTTTCATCAAGTATTTTTTTAATTTCATGGTGGTCGATTTGTTTTAAAGTACTTCTGAATTTCATGTTCAAATTCTGTTAATTTAAAATAAAAGGTGTTCTATTTTATTATTCTCCTGCCCTTCCATTGGTAAGGTGAAATCATTCCCGCTATACCGGCAACAATTATATATATGGGGTAAAATAAAATAAGAGGCAACCCATATAACAACAAGCTGGTTCTTTTTGCAAAACTTACCACACCAATAAAAACAGGAAGTTCAATTAATGTTTTTAGCAAAATGAACATCAGCATAATCCTCAAAATTTCAGGATTAAATATTCCCCAGAATAATCCTACGATCACTAAAAAATTTGTTATAAAAACGGTAAAGGAAATGGTGAGTATCTTTAGATCATATCCCTTGTTTTTGGATGCCCACCTGGTTCGCTGATGGATAAATTCATTAAGGCTTCTTTTAGCTTTTGTAAGCACAAAAGCAGTATCATTTTTCAGAAAGCGAACCGATTTATTTCCATAGAATTCTTTTATCTTAAGCATAAGAAATACATCGTCACCTGAAGAAAATTGGTCATTTCCGAATCCACCGACTTCAAAAAAAGCGCTTTTTTCGTAAACAAGATTGGCACCATTACACATGACTGGCTTGCCGGTGCTTATAGCGCCTGCAGTAATTCCGACCAGGCTGAGGAACTCCAGTGTTTGCATTTTTTCAAACCAGGTTTTTTCATCATGAAAACTGACGGGTCCGACAATCATTTTAGGTTTAGAAAATTCATAAAAACCAACAACGGAACTCAACCATTGGTTACCTACCCTGCAATCGGCATCTGTTGTAATAATGAGATCACCCGTTGATTTTTCAATACCAAGATTGATCGCTTTTTTTTTAAATGCAATCCGTTGATTTTCCTCATGGATTTCAATGGTAGCAATACTCGGTTTTGGATATTGAATTTTAAGTGTATTAATTTTTTCGACGGTTTTATCGGTTGAGTTATCATCAACAACAATGACTTCGTAAAGCGCAGTTGGATAGTCCTGATTTGCCAAACCAAAAAGCAGCGATTCAATATTATCTTCTTCATTTCGGCAGGGCACGATAATGCTTACCCTGGTTGTTCCGGAAACTGTTTTGAAATCAGCATTTTTCAGCCGATACCAGCCAATGGTATAAAATCCTATGATTATCAAATAAGATAGGCTGAATATTATAAGGATGCCATAAAATATAGTATTTGGCTCAGCCATTTTCCCATTTTTTTCTGAAAAATTTTAGACGATAAACGAAAAAAGTACCCAAAATGGCAGGAATGGCCAGATTAACAAGCCATAAAGAAGAAGATGATGATATAATGCCAAGATTTATTTTATCGGATAATTCCGAAAATTTCTCAAAATATAAGCCGATAAAAAAAAGTGATACCGAACCACGTACACCAAGTTCCGCAAGGGTTACCGTCGGAATCGCTGTCATAATTAAAAAAACTACTGATATTATCATAAGTCCGTGCATAAGCGGCATCTGCACGGAAAATGCCATGAGAAAGAGGTAGAACTGCAGGGTAAAAACACAGTATCTGAGAAAGCTCAATAAAAGAACGGTGGAAAGCTCAAAGGTGGAATATTTTGAAATAACAGAAAAATATTCATTAAAATGAATAAAGCGCTTTTTAATCATGTGGCTGACAAAAGCAGGCAGGGCAGTGACATTGAGAAAAACTAGCAGGAGGGTTGTAATGATTGTAACAACAAGAAAAACTATACCATAATACAAATAGTTGGAATAAAATCCAACATCTTTGAAGTATGTAGGTATATAAAACAAAAGACAAAAAGCGCCTACTATAATAGTAATTAAAAGCTGGCTGAAGCTACCCACCATTGTTATAAAAACACCTTTCCAGGGATTTGATCTTTCAAGGATAAACACCCGGCCGAACCATTCGCCCACGCGGTTTGGGGTAAATAGGCTGACAGAAATTCCGGACAGAACCGCCTCAAATGATTTCAGAAAAGAGATCTTTTCAATCTTGCTGATTAAAAATTGCCATTTTAAAGATTCGATCCCCCAGTTAACGACCATGAGTATAAAAATCCAGCCTAAAAAGAAATAGAGAAAGGGCTGGTCTATCATTTCTAAAAATAATTCTTTAACATGATCGAGGCGCTTGTGATGGAAAACCTGTTTATAAATAAAAACATAGGTAGCAGAAATAATTGCCAACCTTACGATCAAATTGTAAGTTTTGTTTTTATGTATATTTGTAAAATACTTATTCATTAAAAGATCGCAAAGTTAGTTTCTTCTTTTGAAAAAAGATCGGATTATATTAGGTATTGATCCCGGAACAAATATAATGGGTTATGGTGTAATACATCATAAAGGATCAGAAATTGAATTATTGTCGTTGGGCATCATACAGTTAAATAAATATGGCGATCAGGCCTTAAAACTAAAGAATATTTTTGAAAGCACACTCGCCCTAATCGATGAATATAAACCTGACGAATTTGCTATTGAGGCTCCGTTTTATGGAAAGAATGTCCAATCGATGCTTAAACTTGGCAGGGCCCAGGGAGTTGCAATGGCATCTGCCCTTTTCAGATCCATCCCCATTTTTGAATATTCACCGAAAAAGGTGAAACAATCCATCACCGGAAATGGAAATGCGTCTAAAGAACAGGTTTCTGCTATGCTTAGAAATTTGCTGTCGATTGAAGAATCCACTTCCTCTCTTGATGCTACTGATGGTCTTGCTGTAGCCGTATGTCATTTTTTTCAAAACTCAAGAATTAATACTCAGGAAAATTATTCGGGCTGGAAACAATTCATTGCTAAAAACCCTAACCGAGCCAGATAATAAATTCGGACAGCTTTACATCAATTTCTGATAAGCCTGCCACCATCTGTCGGGTATATCATCTTTGCAGGCAATTTCATAATCACTGTATGAACAGGGCACAAGATGGTGGCGCTCGTATATATTTTTATAATTTGATTTAACAGGAACATCCATCCACCAGCGGTCACTTTTCTTGCTTTTATAAAAAATCAGCTGATCCTTATGGTCTTTGATCGAGACTGTATATTTTACATAATCTCTTTTGTCTTTATGAGGATGATCATGTTTGCGATTATAAAATCCATCGATAAAATACCAAATCATCTGAGCAACAAGGTGTACGGTCTGGTTATTTACATCAAGCCGGGGATTAATTTCATAAAATCCAATTGAGGACAGTTTGTCGCTCAAGCCCGCATATCGCATGATCTGACAAATTTCTTCACCATAAAAGCCGTTTGGTGATGCATTGTTGTTACCTGGTGCATCTGATTGACGAATGGCAGAAATGTCTAACGTAATCATATCTGCATTTCTTACAAGTGGTTCGGCGTCCTCAAGATTCTTTCGGATTTCACCCAAGCGGTAAACATCAAAATACAGATTTTTCATTAAAACAATTGCTTCAGGATCTACAAAATAGGATTGATAACCTATATTGGTGAAGTTAAATAAGAAATTCGGTTGATGAAGAATGATTTTATTTAAATAAGATTGCGAATCCAGCCTTTGTTCAGTTTTTCCCAAATCAAAAACAGAATCAATTCCAACGATATTGATTACTTGTCCCAGTGCCTCATAGGCCATGTAATTGGCAAAAGTCAGGTCCTGGCTGCCACCAATTATGACCGGTATGATTTTATTTTTTATTAACTCCGCAACAATTGAGGCCAATGCAAAATAGGTATCCTCAATCTTATGGCCTTCTTTAATATTTCCAAGATCGGCAATCTGGGGAGAAAAATCCCCACGAAATAATTTGTAAAGATGGTTTCTTATATAATCCGGAGCGTGGGCACAGCCTATGTTATTTACGGCATTTCGTTCCTCGGTTACACCAACGATAGCAATATCTACATCCCCAAGGTCGGGAAAATTATCTTTATTCACATAACTTCTGATAGAATCCCCAAGCCTGTGACCAGTTGTCTCCTCTTTAAATTTATAATCAGGTAATTCGACCGGTTCAAAATAAAATGAGATATCCATTAATAAAAACTGTTACATTTATGCACTTCTGGTACTTATACAAGAATAACTTAAAAAGGTTTTTATTGTTACTTAGGTCTCATCTCTTATTTTTTTCTTTTTGCCCGTGGTTTGTTTTCAGACTGACCGATAATTTCAAGACATTCATTTAAGGTTAGCTCTTCTGCCTGTTTTCCTTTTGGTATTCTGTAGTTATTTTTGTTTTGCGAAATATATGCGCCGTACCTTCCTTTTAGAATTTGTACACCCGAGTCTCCTTCAAAAGATTTAATCAATCGCTCCTTGTCCTTGTTTCTTTTGTTGACAATTAACTCTATTGCACGCTCTTCGCCGATTGAAAAAGGATCGTCAGACTTTGAAAGTGAAAAAAACTGATTTTTGTGTTTAATGTATGGACCGAATCGACCAATTGCGACAGTCATTTCGGCCTCCTCAAACAGACCGACATTTCTGGGAAGGCTGAACATAGATAGTGCATCTACAAGGGTAATGGTATCAATGCTTTGCCCTTTACTGAGGCCGGCGAATCTTGGTTTTTCTTCGCTGATGGTTTCTCCGATTTGGGCTATTGCTCCATACCGGCCAATTTTCACATATACATTTTTCCCTGTTTCTGGATCAATTCCCAGAAATCTTTCACCGCTCTGTTTTTTCGATGTTTCAAGCGTGTTTTCAATTCTTTCATGAAAGGGACCATAAAACTCTTTAATCATCTGATTCCACAATTTATTCCCCTGGGCTATTTCATCAAATTCCTTTTCAACATTCGCTGTGAAGTTGTAATCGAGAATATTATCAAAATACTGAACAAGAAAATTATTCACAATAGTGCCAATATCGGTTGGAAAAAGTTTGTTTTTTTCGTAGCCGGTTTTCTCCGTTTTTGTTTCTTCAATGATTTTTCCGTCAGCCAGCCTGATTAAATCGTACTTTCGTTCAATTCCTGGCCGGTCAGCTTTTTCAACGTACAATCTTTTTTGAATGGTGCTGATGGTAGGTGCATAAGTGGATGGCCTGCCAATGCCCAATTCTTCAAGTTTTTTTACAAGGCTGGCTTCAGTATATCGGGGAGGTGACTGGGTAAATTTTTGTGTGGCCACAATTTCTTTCAATAACAGTTTATCTCCCTTTGAAACAGCCGGAAGAATGTTTTTCTGGGATTCTGTATCATCGTCATCCGTTGATTCAAAATATACTTTCAAAAACCCATCAAATTTAATCACCTCGCCACGGGCGAGAAATTTTTCTTGTGATTTTGAAATATCAATTGTTACGGTTGTTTTTTCAAGTTCAGCATCTGCCATTTGGGAAGCAATTGTTCTTTTCCAAATCAGCTCATAAAGCCTTTTCTGGAAGGAGTCTCCTTCAATATTTTGGTTTTCAAGGTAAGTGGGCCTGATCGCCTCATGTGCTTCCTGAGCAGATTTGGATTTAGTTTTATATTGCCGGATTTTAATATATTTTTCTCCATAAGTTTGACCAATCACTTTATTTGCCATGCCCAATGCAAGGTTTGAAAGATTTACCGAATCGGTACGCATATAAGTGATCAGTCCTGATTCGTATAATTGTTGAGCCACAAGCATTGTTTTCGCCACCGAAAACCCAAGCTTTCTGCTTGCTTCCTGTTGAAGAGTAGAAGTGGTAAATGGTGGTGCGGGGGATTTTTTGGCCGGTTTTTTTTCAACCGAACCGACCGAAAATTCAGCTGAAATGCAGCCCGAAAGAAAATCAAGCGCCTCTTTTTTAATTTTAAACCGAGTGGATAATTCAGCCTCAAGATTTGCTGGTTCAAATAAATGTATAACTTCAAAATCGGAGGTTATACGATAACTTGATTCCGTATTAAAAGTTTTTATTTCTTCTTCCCTCTCTACGATTAATCGTACAGCGACAGACTGAACCCTTCCGGCGGACAGAGCCGGCTTGACTTTTTTCCATAGGACGGGCGATAATTCATAGCCCACCAAGCGATCCAGCACTCGCCGGGCTTGCTGAGCATCTACCAAATGATGGTCAATTCTTCTGGGATTATCAATTGCTTCAAGGATAGCGTTTTTGGTAATTTCGTGAAAAACAATTCTTCTGGTTGACTCTTCAGACAATTTCAATACCTCCGCTAAGTGCCATGAAATGGCTTCCCCTTCGCGGTCTTCATCAGTTGCAAGCCAGATCATTTCAGCCTTTTCTGCAAGTTTTTTAAGTTCAGAAATCGTCTTTTTCTTTTCTGCAGAAATTTCATAACTTGGGATAAAGCCTTTAGCAATATCTATACTTAAATCTTTTTTGGAAAGGTCTCTCACGTGACCGAAGCTTGATTTTACAGCAAAGTCTTTACCAAGAAACTTTTCAATGGTTTTTGCTTTAGCAGGAGACTCAACAATTACAAGGTTTTTCGCCATTTCGGGGTATCGTTTTATACAAAAAATATTGACAAAAAAATCGCGCAAAGGTAAAATAATTAACATACTAAACTCCAAAAGGTTTTAAATTAATGCCTTGGATTTATTATTGGAAGAGCAATGTAGGTAAAAAGAATATTGGATTCTTGTTTTCGGGAATCAATACAAATTAGAATATAATCCGATAGAAATAAGGAAAGAAGAAAAAGACTTTATAAATCAGAGAGCCTGATAAAACTCCAATCGACCTCAGGCGAAAAATCTCTCATAAAAAAGCGTATTTATCGAAAACTTAAATTCTAAAAATTAGAATTCATCTTCAATATTAAAGTGCTGTATTTTTTTTATTTTTTCGTACTTGGCACAATCAGTTTCAACCGATAATGGCTGTAATGGTTTTTCAAAATCATTTCTGGTGAACCCGAGAGAAGGATCATCCAGTACCTTTCTCATGTATAGCGCCCAAACAGGAAGGGCCATATTGGCTCCCTGCCCAAGATTCAATGACCTGAAATGTGCAGCGCGATCTTCACAGCCCACCCAAACACCTGTAGTTAATTGTGGTACAAGCCCCATAAACCATCCGTCGGAATGATTATTGGTAGTACCGGTTTTGCCGGCAACAGGATTGTCAAATTTGTATTTAAATCTCAACCGCATACCCGTACCAAACTCAACAACCCCCTTCATCAAATCGATCATCAGATATGCTGTCTCTTCACTCATGGCTTCGTGTTGTTTGGGAATAAAAGTTTCAATTATATTGCCGCTTTTGTCCTCAATTCGGGTAATAAAAACTGGTTCTATGTAAACTCCCTTGTTATTGTATGTGTTCATGGCACCGGCCATTTCGTACAGAGAGAGATCGGAAGAGCCAAGAACAAGCGAAGGCACGGGATCGAGGTAGCTGGTAACACCCATATTTCTTGCAATTTTTATAACAGCTTCAGGTGTAAAACGATTGACCAGATGCCCTGAAATCCAGTTGTTGGATGTTGCCAATGCGTATTTTAATGTGATTTCGGTTCCCTTGTCATCCTTTGTCGAATTATCAGGCTCCCATGTTTTTCCGTTATCCAGATAGATGACGGGTTGTATGTTTGGAAGCTTGGTACAGGGTGACAAACCATTCTGCATAGCCAGCGTATATAAAAAAGGTTTGAAGGTGGAGCCAACCTGTCTTGTACCCTGGGTAACATGATCGTATTGAAAGTGTTTGTAATTGATTCCCCCGACATAAGCCTTGACATAACCCGTGGTTGGATCCACCGACATGAGCCCGGCCTGCAGAAAATACTTGTAATACCTGATTGAATCCATCGGGCTTAAAATGGTATCAAACTCACCCTTCCAGCCAAAAACACGCATGTGAATAGGTGTATTAAAACTTCTTTTAATTTCTGCATCAGACACGCCTGCCGATTTCATCTTTCTGTATCTTTCCGACCGGTGCATTCCCTGGGTCATGATTTTATCAATTTCAACCAGTGCATTATTTTGGAAATAAAAAGGAGCATTGGGATGATGCCGCCAATGTTTAAAAAAGGCAGGTTGTAAATCGAAACCAAGATGTTCTCTTACGGCTTCTTCGGCGTATTTCTGCATTTTGGAATTGATCGTAGTGTAAATTTTCAGGCCGTCTTTGTAAAGATCATATTGTGTTCCATCAGCTTTGTTGTGAGTACTGCACCAATCTTTTAATCTACCCCGCAGGAATTCTCTGAAATAGGTAGCCTGTCCGGTAATGTGATCTTCGCGTCCGAATTTAGTCATGTCAAGCGGCAATTGCCTTATAGAATCGAAGACAGTTGCTGAAATAAATCCATATCGCTTCATTTGTCGCAACACAACATTTCTTCTTGCCATTACAGTATCAGGGCGACGAACAGGATTATACAAAGCCGGATTTTTAAGCATGCCTATTAATACTGCAGACTCCTGAATTTTCAATGAGTCCGGAGAGGTATTAAAATATATTTTAGCGGCCGATTTTATTCCAACGGCATTATTTACAAAGTCGAACTTGTTGAGATATAGTGCTATGATTTCTTCTTTCGAATATCGCTGTTCAAGTTTAACTGCAATAATCCATTCGTTTAGTTTCTGAAATACTCTTTTCACTTTTGAACCGGAACGTTCATGAAACAATAATTTGGCGAATTGTTGAGTTAAAGTGCTTCCTCCTCCTTTGTTTTGACCGGTCAGTGCTCCGGAAAATGCCCTGACCACTGCCTTGAAATCAATTCCGGAATGCTTGTAATATCTGATATCTTCAGTAGCAAGCAAGGCATTGACAAGATTGGTATCAAGCTGGGAAAATCTCGTATTAGAGCGATTCTCAACGTAGTATTTACCGATCAGAATCCCATCTTCGGAATAAACTTCAGAGGCCAGATTACTATTTGGATTTTCAAGCTCTTCAAAGGTAGGAATATAACCAAGCAATCCTGCTGAAATTAATATAAACAATAAAACATTTATTAGTATTCCTCCGAAAACTAATGTCCAGAATATTCTGATATATTTTTTTGTATTGTCTTTTATTGCCATTTCAGTCTATGGGTCAATTTTTTATCATTTTACAATTTGAATTTTTTCAATAACTAAGATATCCCTCAATTATTATTCTGGGTATTGGCAAGAATTGCCAATCTGAGCATGTTTAAAGCCACCTGTGCTGTTTTTTTAATATTACTTTCCCTGTGTTCTCCCATTCGAAAGCATTCAGCAGTCGTGAATTCAGGGGTTGCAATGGCTATCCATGCGGTACCAACAGGTTTTTGAATAGTTCCTCCACCTGGTCCGGCGATTCCTGATGTCGCAATAGAGTAATCGGATTTTAGTTTTCTCCTTACTTCATTTGCCATCACTTTAACTACCTGCTCACTTACTGCACCATACTTTAATAGGATTTCATTACTGACCTCAAGCAGTGATTCTTTCATTTCGTTGGAATAGGCAATTACCGCTCCTTTGAAATACTCCGAACTACCAGGTACCGAGGTAATCAAATGAGCAATATATCCCCCTGTGCAACTTTCTGCAGTTGATAATGTTTTTCCTCTCTTTCTCAGTAATTTACCTATGATCTCATTCAGTGTTTCATCATCATACCCCGAAATATTTTCAGGAATTATCTTTTGTAATTTTACAATTTCATTTGATATCAATTCTTCAAGCGATCTTTTTGTTCCTCCTTTAGCGGTGAGCCTGAGTCTTACTGCACCTGGTTGAGGAAGATAGGCCAGTTTAATATTTGAGGGCAAATGATCTTCCCAGTCTTCAATTTGTTTCGCTAGCGCTGATTCAGGAATACCATGTGTCAAAATGGTTTTGTGAACAATCGGTTCAGGATTAAACCTTAGGATCAATTCCGGAATAATCTGGTTGGTGACCATTTCTTTCATTTCATATGGCACACCTGGCATCGAAATATATATTTTCCCCCCTTTTTCAAACCACATTCCAGGCGCTGTTCCGTTTTTGTTTTCTATAGGCTTACAATTCGCAGGGATCTCTGCTTGCTTTTTGTTCAGCTCGCTAACTTTTAATCCCCTCGATCCGAATAATTTCAGGATATTTTCATACACATTTTGATTAAACACCAAATGAGTATCAAAATATTCACCAAGGGTTTGCTTTGTAATATCATCTTTGGTCGGCCCAAGTCCTCCTGTTAATAGAATCAGGTTTGTACGCAGGCTTGCTTCATTGAGAGCTGAAATGATATGATTACGATCGTCAGAAATAGTAGTGACCTGATAGATGTCAATTCCTGCGCGGTTAAATTCGGAAGCCATCCATGCCGCGTTGGTATTAATTACCTGCCCAATCAGTAATTCGTCCCCAATAGTTATGATTTCAGCAGTCACTTCAGTTTATTTATATTTGCAATTTTTTCAGCAAAATTAGGAATAATTGAATATGACAAAGAGGAAAATAATACCCGCATCAGAGCTTATACTCCATGATGACAACAGTGTTTATCATTTAAAAATAAAACCGGAAAATTTAGCCGATACTATTATCCTTGTTGGTGATCCTCAGAGAGTAGAAACCATTTCGGATTACTTTGATAAAATTGAATTCAAAGGTGAAAACCGGGAAATAAAAACCCACACAGGATTTCTTAATCATAAGCATATCACTGTTATGTCTACAGGAATGGGTACTGATAACATTGATATTGTGCTTAACGAATTGGATGCACTGGTAAATATAGATTTGAAAACAAGAACGATTAAAGACCAGCATAAAAGCCTTACCCTTATCAGGGTGGGAACCTCAGGAACAATCCAGCCGGATATACCTCCCAACGCCTTCATACTTTCGGAGTATGGGCTTGGTCTCGATGGAGTCTTAAGGTTTTACCAGAATGCAGAAAAAGTCATCAATTCAGAATTGACACAGTCATTCATTTCTCATTCCCAATGGCCTGCAGAGCTGCCCCTCCCCTATGCTGTTCAATCCTCAGAATCACTGTTCGAATTATTTAAGCAATATTTTATAAGTGGAATTACAGCCACGGCACCGGGCTTTTATGCTCCTCAGGGCAGGGAACTAAAACTGAGCCTTGCCTTCCCAACTTTAAATAATAAAATGCAGGATTTTTCATACAGAGAAAAAAAAATAATTAATTTTGAAATGGAAACCTCAGCATTATATGGATTAAGTAAGCTGTTAGGGCACAATGCTTTGACTATTTGTGTCGCAATAGCCAACAGGAATAAACATAATTTTAGCCAGGATTATAAAAAGGCTATGATTAAACTAATTGAACTGATGCTGGGGATCATAATAAAATAATGAAATAAAAAACCGGAATTTGTATATAAAAAAGTTTTTCTTTTTCTTGCAACCAGAGCTTATTTAGAAATATTATTATGGGGATGAATAAGTCAACAAGCAACCAGATTGCTTTTCTGAAAGCCATAATGTTGGGGCTTTGTTTGTTTGGCTGCATTTCAATCAAGAGTCAGGATTATGATGACCAGAAGAAATTAGCAAACCTTGAAAAAAAGCTAGAAAGCACTCCTCAGGATGAAAGAGCATCCATTTTAAATACTCTTGCTTCTGGATATTTGCCGGTTAATGCTGAAAAGTCTTTAGAATATGCTGAAAAGGCCCTTGATCTTTCGAAAATGATTAAGGATGATCAGGAAAAAGCAAAAGCATTTATTCTTATCGGGAAAGCACATATAAGTCTTTTACAATACGAGGAAGCCCGCAACATTTGCCAGACGGCTCTCGATTCCTTGAAAATTTCAGGTAATGATACGCTTGTTTCTGATCTGATGTTTTTACTCGGCGAAGTGTATTATCGCTTGAATGATCATAAGAAGGCTGTTGATAACCTATCCGGATCAGTCATAATTGAAGAAAAACAGAACAGATTACATCAATTGGCGGAACGATATAGCTTCCTTGGGATGTTTTTTTCCTCAACAAATGATTATACCTCATCCCTTTACTATTATAATAAGGCCATTGATATCGAAGAATCCCTTAGAAATAAACCTTCAATTGCCGACCTTTATAACAGCTCCGGTATTTTATATGCTGATCTGGGTAATTATGAAAAAGCCCTTAAAAATTATTTAAAATCCCTAAGGATTGTTGAAGATCTGAACGACAAACAAAAAATGGCGATGGTGCTTAATAATATCGGGATTGTATATGCCGATTGGGGCAATAAAGAAAAAGCACTGGAATACTATCAGAAGTCTTTGAATATTGAGGAAGAGCTTGGCAACAAAAGGGGTTTCGGTGATTCCTACAACAATATCGGAATAATTTACAGCGACTGGAATCAGAATGAATTGGCGATTGAATACTACACTCTCGCTTTGAAAATTTATCAGGAATTTAATGATTCTATCGGATTAGCAAAAGCATTGAATAATATAGGTGAAAGTTTACTTGCCCAGTCGAATCATGAAAAAGCGCTCGAATATTTAAATCAATCGCTTGAGATAGAAAAACGAATTGGAAACAAATATGGAATTTCAGAATCGTATCATGCAATAGCCAATGCATATTACGAAACGGATGATTATAAAAAAGCTGAAGAAAATAATTTATTGAGTTTCAAAATTGCCGATTCCCTGAAGTTAAATTCAATATTGCTGCTCAATTTTGATTTGTTTTATAAGATTTATAGCAGCAAAAAAAATTATAAACAAGCACTGGAATATTTTATTAAATATTCTTCTCAAAAAGACAGTATATATTCCCGGAAATTTCATGACAACCTTGCCGAACTGCAGGTAAAACATGAAATCGACAGGATGGACAAAGAGAAAGAGGAGGCGGATAATAATTATAAAAACTCAATTAAAGAGAATCGGACTCAGCGGATTTACCTAATTATCATTTTCATTTTGATGCTCATTTTTGGCTACCTTGTCTATTTTGATATCAAGTCAAAAATCACTGCCAACAAAAAACTGAAAAAAATCAATGATGAATTGACCTCACAAAAGGAAGAAATATCTAAAACTCTGGATGAATTGGGCAAAAGCGAATCCAAATATAGAAACCTGGTTGAGAATTCTCCAACCGGCATAGTTTATCTCGACAAAAAAGGAAATATTCTGGAAATAAATAAAAAAATGCTTGAAATTTTGGGTTCACCGAGCGAAGAAGCAACCAAAGAAATCAATTGTCTCAAATTTCCGCCTCTTCAGCAAGTGGGTTTATCGGAAGCGATTCTAAAATCCGTGGAAACACACAATATGATTTTTAACGAAACGCAATATACCACTAAATGGGGAAAAACAATAGAAATAAGATACTATGTTACACCGGTTCTAAATCAAAGAGGTAATGTATCAAGCCTTATTCTGAATGTTGAAGATGTATCAACATACAAGAAATTTGAAAGATCAAAAATACAATCTGAAAAAAAATATCGGATTTTGGTCGAGAATTCGCTTCAGGCAATGCTAATTATCAGGAAGGGTCAGCTGATTTTTGCTAATGCACGCCTGGAGGAATTATCGCAGTATAAATTTAATGAGTTGGCTGGGGAAAAGGATTGGCTACAGATCATTATTCATCCTGAGGATTATTCAAGGGTGTCGGCAAATATCAATGACGCCCTGAAAAATAAAAAGATACCCGCCAGAAATGAATATAAATACGTCAGAAAGGATGGTGTTGTAAGATGGATGGAATCGCTTGGCTCCATCGTGGAATTTGATGGCCATCCTGCTATTTTAGTTGTTGCGATTGATATAACAGAGCGTAAGGAAGCCGAGAAGATATTAGTTGAATCGGAAAAACAATTGCGCCGGGCGAATGCCATGAAGGACAAATTTTTTTCTATCATTGCCCATGATCTTAAGAACCCCTTCAATGCTATTCTCGGATTTTCCAATCTGCTGTTTGAAGCCTATGATAATTTTGATGATAAGCAGCGAAAACTTTATATTAAAAATATTTGCGAGGCATCGGGAAATACCTTTAAACTGCTGCAAAATTTACTTGAATGGTCAAGAATACAATCTGGGAAAATAGAAGTTGTTCCTCAGAAAATTGACATTTCAGAAATGGTTGATGAAAATTTTATTGTGTTAAAACCTGCTGCTCAAAGTAAAAAGATCGAATTGACTTCAAGCATAACCAAGCCTTTAACTGCCTATGCCGACAGCAATATGGTAAAGGCAATTATCAGAAATTTGATTTCAAATGCAATAAAATTCACTCATCCGGGCGGGAAAATAGATGTTTCTGCGATCAGCGCAGGTTCAGAAGTAACAGTCACTATTGCCGATACAGGTATTGGAATTAAACCTTCCGATTTGAAAAGATTATTCAGAATAGATGATCATTTCAGAACTAACGGTACCCAAAACGAAGAGGGCTCAGGATTAGGATTGATCCTTTGCAAAGAATTCGTTGAAAAAAACGGAGGCAAAATATGGGCAGAAAGCAAAAAAGGTTCCGGCAGCAAATTTATTTTTACTCTGCCCTCGGAGGCGAAATAAAAAACCATTTAACATCAGGTTTTCTTCTTATTTTTACCACAAATTAAAGTCTATTTTTTTGACAGACAGTCTCAAAAATAATGAGTTAAGCGCACTGATCAGTTTGTTGGATGACCCAAGCAGCCAAATATTCGACAAAATCAGGGGAAAAATATTACACTACGGCACCGAAGCTATTCCTTACCTTGAGGCGGCCTGGGATAATTCATTTAGCCAGGAATTACAGCAAAGAGTCAGAGATATTATCCATACTATTCGAATCTCTGATCTGAAGAATGAATTTCAGAATTGGAAAGAATACGACCGGAGAAATTTACTCAAAGGGTTTTACCTTGCTACTAAATTTCAATACCCTGAGATTAAATTTCTTCTGATTGAAGAAAAAGTCGAAAAAATCAGAAAAGATATCTGGCTGGAGTTGAATGATAATCTCACTGCGCTGGAGAAAGTTAAAGTGATGAACCATATCCTTTTTGAGGTTTACAGGTTTGCCGGTAACAAAATCAATATCGAATCACCGCAGAACCTTTTTTTGTCCAATATTCTTGAAACAAGAAAAGGCAATCATCTGACCCTGGGCATACTTTATATCATTCTTGCCCAGAAATTAGATATCCCGGTTTATGGGGTAGACCTACCACAGCATTTTATTCTTGCCTACGCCGATGAAATCGAGGAAGTAAAAACTGTAGTTCCGGACGAAAATGAAATTCTTTTTTACATCAATCCTTTCAATAATGGTGCTGTATTTACCCGTCGTGAAATAGAACTTTTTCTTAAACACCTTAAATTGAAACCGGATCCTGTATATTATAAATCCTGTGACAATGCTACGATTATCAAAAGACTGGTTGAGGCGATGATTCTATCGTATAATAAACAGGGACTACCGGAAAAGGCAATTGAATTAAAACATATCGCCGAATCACTCCTCACTCCATCAAAAAACTGAAAACAGATCAACGGATTATCCTAACCAGGGTTTGAAAAACAATTCTCAAATCATTTATCAGGTTTTTCTCCGCGATATACTGCAGGTTCAATTTCAACTTTGCCGGCATGATGATTTCCACATAGGCCTTTTCCGGATCATGATAAGAATCAAGAATTTTGTTTTCATTTATATAATTTAGGGATGCATAATCGGTTAGCCCTGGTCTTACAGACAAAACCTTCATTTGTTCAGCGGTATATAAATTTACATATTTTCTTACTTCAGGACGGGGTCCGACTACACTCATATCGCCAGTTAAGATATTGATAAGCTGGGGAAGTTCATCCAACTTGTATTTTCTGAGCCATTTCCCGGATTTTGTAATTCGTGAATCCCGTTCTCCGATAGTCAGCAAACCAGCCATTTCTGCTCCTTGATACATGGAGCGAAATTTCAATAGATTAAATTCCCTGTTGCCCTTTCCCACTCTCTTTTGAGTGTAAAAAATCGCCCCCTTAGTATCCGTAAGAATAAAAAGAGATATGATTACAAAAAAGGGAAGAAGCAAAACCAGACCAATGGCAGAAAAACAAAGATCAAAGATTCTTTTTGCCATAGTTATTGCTTAAAAGACGGAATCATCAGGTTGCCCGTTCAAACTGTTTCAGGAAACGGATATCATTTTCAAAAAACAACCGAATATCACTTATTTGATATTTAAGCATGGTTGACCGTTCTATTCCCATACCGAAAGCAAATCCGGTATATTTTTTACTGTCAATCTTGCAGTTATCCAATACGTTCGGATCAACCATACCGCAACCCAAAATCTCAACCCAGCCGGAACCCTTACATACTTTGCATCCCTTTCCCCCGCAGATAAAGCAGGAAATATCCATTTCAGCCGAAGGTTCAGTAAATGGAAAGTATGATGGCCTCAGCCTGATCTTTGTTTCCGGTCCGAAAAATTCAGTTGCAAAATAGTAAAGTGATTGTTTCAGATCGGCGAAAGAAACATTCTCATCAATATACAATCCTTCAATCTGGTGAAAAAAACAGTGCGCCCTGGCCGAAATAGCTTCGTTCCTGTAAACTCTGCCGGGGAATACCATTCGGATCGGTGGTTGAGTTTTTTCCATCACCCTTATTTGAACAGAAGAGGTATGGGTTCGTAATGCTATATCAGGATTTTTTTCGATAAAAAAAGTATCCTGCATATCTCTTGCCGGATGATTTTCGGGGAAATTAAGAGCAGTAAAATTGTGCCAGTCGTCTTCAATTTCCGGCCCTTCCGCAACACTGAATCCCATCCTTGCAAATATTCCAAGGATCTCACTCCTCACAATTGAAAGCGGATGCCTTGAACCGAGGCTGATGAAATCGGCGGGCAGGGTCAGGTCAATTGAATGTTCTGCTCCTCCCGCCTTTTTACCAATTGTTTCTTTCAGGAGATCAACTTTTTCCTGGGCGCTGTCTTTAAGCTGGTTCAGCCATTGTCCAAAATCTTTCCTTTCTTCCGGTGCAACATTTTTCATTTCACCAAAAAGACCAGGAATGATCCCTTTCTTGCTCAGAAATTTTATCCTGAATGCTTCTAATTGTTCAGGCGTTTCGGCGGCAAATTCATGCTATCTCGGCCAGGTATTTCTGGATGATCTCTTTCATTGATCAAATTGTTACCAACGCTTGTAATCCTTTTTATTCGATAATCTTGATGGTCATCTTAACAGGTTTTACCGGTACATCGCCAGGGCCTGTCTGAACGGCAGCAATTTTATCAATCACATCCATTCCTTCAATTACTTCGCCAAAAACGGTATAACCACCATCAAAATGCGGTGTGCCGCCAATGGTACCATAAGTCTTGATTTGGTCAGCAGTGTATTTAATGCCACTGCACGCGATCCTCTGCCTGCAATGACTTGCTCATTGGTCACAGTTGCCCTGAACAATGTAAAACTGTGAGCCTGAAGAAGCTTTTTCAGGATTTTGCTGGTCACCAATACGCGCTGCAGCCAGTGCACCTTTTTTATGAAATTTGCCTGTAACAAACTCGGCAGGCACGGTATAACCCGGATCGAGACGGCCGTCGGCATTCTGACCTCCCTGGATCATGAAATTCTTTATTACACGGTGGAATGGCGAATCGTTGTACCAGCCTTCTTTTACCAGTTTCACAAAGTTATCCCTGTGTTGTGGGGTTTCATTATAAAGGATGGCTGTCATTTTACCATATTCGGTTGTGATCTGAACCTTTACCTGTTTCTGTGTTTGCGAAAACAGGTTCGCTGCTGCGAAAACTCCTATCAGAACTGTCATTACTATACTTTTCTTCATGTTGTTAAAATTTAAGATTATTAATTAAAATTATGGATGGCAAAAGTAGGAAAAAAACAATTCTTTCATTAGTAACCTTTGAGGTGCTATTTTAGAGCAAGGGTATATTATTTCCCTTTTTTCTTTTCCCCGAAACACTTCCTGCAAAGCGGAATATACCGGTCGGTTTCGCCGAGGAGCACAAGATTTTCATCTTCCACAAGGCGATGAGAATGATGAGCGAGGTTGCCGCATTCCATGCAGATAGCATGGACCTTGGTTACATACTCAGCGGAAGCCATTAGGGAGGGTATCGGTCCGAAAGGCTTTCCGCGGTAATCCATGTCAAGTCCGGCAACAATCACACGGATGCCGTCGTTTGCCAGCAGGTTGCAAACCGAGGAAAGTTCATTGTCGAAGAACTGGGCTTCGTCAATTCCAACCACATCAACATCGTTGGCAAGCAAAATAATCTGTGAAGCCGTTTGTACCGGGGTTGATTTTATGGAAGTTTCGTCATGCGAAACCACATCGTTCTTATCATAGCGGGTATCAATGGCTGGCTTGAATATTTCCACCTTTTGGCGGGCAATCTTTGCGCGTCTTAGCCGGCGGATGAGTTCCTCGGTCTTGCCCGAAAACATGGAGCCGCAGATCACTTCGATCCAGCCGCCGCCCTGTGCCTGCTTGGTGGTATTCTCTAAAAACATCTGCCCGCCTTTATGTTATTTGTTTACTTTTATTCCCCGATTTTGGACAAAAATAAGTATTAAACACATTCGTTTGAATACAGTTATGACTTTAAAAATGGAGAATATTAACAAGTTGAAAGTAATTGCCGGACATATAGGAGAACTGAAGAAATTAATCCAAAAATTTGATGAGCAACCCGGCCAGATCCATCAGATAGATTTTGATCTTGCTCTCGGTAAAGTGAGAAGAATTTATGAAAACCTTCTTCAATTGGATGTGATGTCTCAGGTAGCCGAAACTAATACAAGCAAGGTTTCTTCCCAGGAAATTTTTAAGGACGAGGCAGTGAAGTTAATTTCTGAAACGGATCCAGAACCAATCTCTGTGCCGGTAGAAGAAAAAATGAATATTCAACTACCAGAGCAGACGGAGAAAGAAATTTCCCCCTCATTGTTTGATTTGTTTCCTGCTAAACCAACTCAGGTTAAAGGCAAGCCAAAGAAGTCGGTGGTTGAGAAAATGGCCGAAGAAAAGCCGGTTGAAATTGTCGCTGACAATAATCGGCAAGAAAAAGATCCCCAGCCTTAATCAGGCGATTGGCATAAATGAAAAGTTTTTCTTTATCAATGAATTGTTCGAGGGAAATATGAAGGAATATAAAACGGCTGTTGATGGCCTTGATCAAACCGAAAGTATTTCAGCCGCCTCAGAATACCTCCAAAACCTTGTAAATAAATATAACTGGGACAAATCGAATGAAGCTTATTTAATGTTATTGGATTTTGTTGAAAGACGGGTTGGTTAATTATCTATGCTGAAAAGAATTTATACCATATTATTATATAGCTTTTTGCTTTCGGTTTCCAGGGGCCAGGATGTTAATTTTGCAAGATTAGTAATTGATACACTCACCTCTCCCTCTATGCATGGTCGCGGTTACGTAAACGATGGGGACAAAATTGCCGCTGACTTTATCAGTAATGAGTTTTTTAAATGCGGATTATTTAATTTTGGGGAAAATTATTTTCAACCATTTGGGATACCTATCAACACCTTCCCTGATACTGTTGAGGTTTATATTGACAATAATAAACTGATTCCGGGTCGTGATTATGTAATCTTCTCCTCCTCTCCTTCTGTTTCCGGAACTTTCGACCTGGAATGGTTTGTTGCCGATACCTCCGGGAATTATCCCGACAGCTCATTGCAGTTTCCCGGAAAATTTATCATAACCGATAAAAACCAAAAAGAATTCGAAAAGGAGAATTCTTTTGGCTCGGCTGGAATAATTTTCCTGCAGAAAGATAAGGTTTGGTGGCATGTTTCGAATGGAAAAACAGTAAAAAATTATTTTCAACTGCAGGTTTTAAAAGATAAAATTCCTGTTGGAGCAAAAACAATTACGATCCGCGCACTCAATCATTATTTTGAAAATTATACTACCCAGAATGTAATCGGATTCGTTCCGGGCAGGTCCTATCCCGACAGTTTTTTCGTGTTTACGGCTCATTATGACCATCTTGGACAGATGGGTTCAGAAACATTTTTTCCTGGTGCCAATGACAATGCTAGTGGCACGGCAATGCTTCTTGATCTTGCCCGGTATTATTCCAAGCCTGAAAATCAGCCCAACGTTTCCATTTCCTTTATCGCTTTCAGCGCTGAGGAAGTTGGTTTATTGGGTTCTGACTATTATGTCAACAATCCCCTTTTCCCGCTGAATAAAATTCAATTCCTCATCAACCTCGATATGGTTGGTTCCGGAAGTCAGGGAATCAAAGTGGTAAATGGAACTGTTTTTAAAGAAGAGTTCGACCGGCTTGTAAGGGTCAACTCTGATAATGAGTACATTTTAAAAGTAAGCGAGAGAGGCGAATCCTCTAACAGCGATCATTATCCGTTTTATGCAGCCGGAGTCCCAAGTTTTTTTATTTACACCCTTGGTGATGAATGCAAGGAATACCATAATATTTATGATGTTTCTGACAATGTGCCTTTGACTGAATATGCTGATGTTTTCAGATTGCTGGTTGATTTTGTGGCTTCCTTCAAATAACCTTTTTGTTTTAATACATTGAACACAAAACACATCTTACCGCATACTTTGAATAAAAAAACTTATGTGAATACTATGTGTCTATCCTCCTACTATTGTAAAAAGTTAATGATCATTTTGATTTGACGAATATTTATAAAAATGTCTAAACTTTACATTGTCCCTACTCCTATTGGCAATCTCGAGGATATAACCCTCCGGGCGATTCGCATATTAAATGAGGCAGACCTTATCCTTGCTGAGGATACCCGCAATTCAGCCAAACTTCTGAAGCATTACAAGATAACCACCAGGATGCAATCGTTTCACCAGTACAATGAACACAAAACACTTCAGGGTATTGTTGATAAAATTTCAATGGGAGAAAAGATAGCCTTGATAAGTGATGCAGGCACACCAGGTATTTCCGATCCGGGTTTTATACTTGTTAGGGAATGCCTGAGGATTGGACTGAAGGTAGAATGTCTTCCCGGACCAACCGCTTTTCTACCTGCATTAATCAATTCAGGATTGCCCTCAGATAAGTTTTATTTTGAAGGCTTCCTTCCGCATAAAAAAGGGAGGAAATCAAGACTGGAATGGCTTTCCCGATTACCGGCTTCAATAATATTCTATGAATCACCTTACCGGCTGCTCAAAACACTTGAGCAGTTTGCCGATGTTTTCGGATCCGAACGCCTGGCTTCTGTTTCCCGCGAGCTGACAAAAGTCCATGAAGAAACCAAAAGGGGCACTATCAAAGAATTGCTGGATTATTTTACTGGTAAAAAAGTTATCGGAGAAATCGTAATTATCGTTAGCGGAAAACCATGATTCAGTGTTCACCAACGAACATAACAACCGGAGAAACGAACAAACCACAAGTCTTTTATAAAAAACAATTCTGCCTTAAGTCATTGCAAAACAACAATCTGTGTCTTATGGCATGATGTTCGAGGTTTGTATTACAGACAAATTTAGACCATGAAAGCTTTTTAGGATCTGTTTGTGATATCCTCTTCAAGCTTTTTACCATGAAGGTTTTTTGTTGGATTTAAACGTGCTATAAGGTTCCCTAAACCAAGGGGAACCTTTTTTATTTAAGTTTGCAGCGTTGTTTATTTCGAAATGAAATCGAAAGGAAAAAGTACTTCTAAAGGTTTGGCCGTGCAGGAAATTTTCTATTCCGTAAAAAAACGTCTTAAGAATCTGAACCTGTATAGTTCTCAAATTCCGGCCGGATTTCCATCTCCGGCCGAAGATTTTATGGAAAAAAGACTCGACCTTAACGATTACCTCGTGAAAAACGAATCTTCAACTTTTTTGGTCAGGGTTAAAGGTAGTTCTATGGTCAATGCGGGCATTTCCGATGGCGATCTGCTGGTAGTTGACCGTTCACTAGAGCCGGTTGATGGTAAAATCATCCTGGGAATACTTAACGGGGAATTTACCGTGAAAAGAATTGTCAAGGAAAAAAATAGACTGATTCTGGCGCCGGAAAACGAGTCTTTTCGTCCAATAGAGATAACTGAAGAAATGGATTTTAAGATTTGGGGAGTGGTAACTTTTTCAATTCACAAAACCTGAATCAGGGATTGTTATAAACATGAAGGGTAATTCCGTCGAATTCTGTAAAATATTCTTTTAACGGTAAAGTGGTTGGTCCTCCGGCGGGCATTCCGTCCAGAATATTATAGTACGACATGCAACAGGAATCCACCAAAAGAATACCCGACTGATCAACCTCTACCCTGGCACAATCTTTTTGAGAATCATAAGGGCAGGCTCTCTCGTAAGCATGAAAAGTTGACTGATCCACCCGGTAAACGATGACCCCCCTGTAGCCTTCTTCATTATAATATTTCCATTCCAGAGCATGGTATAAAATCAATTCCATCAGGCTGTAGATAGAAGCTTACAAACACATTGGGAATTTCATACGACTGATTGTTATCATCCTTACAGCCAAATAAAAAAGATATCATTAATGATACGGCAAATAATGGAAAAGCAATTTTTTTCTGTTTTATCATGTCTTTTCAAAACGAAATTAATATTTCGTAATTTCGGCAATTAAACAACGAAGGTACGATTAAAATTATTGAGAGCATTAAAAATTTTGGAATAAAGCAGTTATGAAAAATAATCACATAAAGCCACTGATTTTTGCATTATTAGTGTTTTTCACATTATCAGGCTGCAATATTATAAGGCCTAATCCAGATAGAAAAGCGAAAAAACAGCAGGAAAAAGAGAACAAAAAATTAAAGAAGGCCTATGAATCAGATGTAAAAAGTCATTATAAAATGCAAAGTGCGGAAACAAAAAAACGAATGAAAAAAAATCTAAATAAGGTCAGAAAAGACACCAAAGGAAAAAAAGGTAAATCAAAATGGAAATGTTCCTGAATTTTTTCAGATGATTACGAGTTATTTTCAGCGATATATATTATTCTTTTTATGGTTGTCCTCAGTTCCATGTTTTAGCCAGACAAAGGTTGGCTTTGAAAATGGAAATGTCAGGTTCGACCGGATGTTCTCCGAAAACATAAAATACGTAAAGGGGCTTTCGCAAAACTGGATTTATGCCATACACCAGGATAAGTATGGTTATATGTGGTTTGGAACCTGGGAGGGATTAAATAAATACGATGGTTATAATTATACCATCTATAATGTACAGGATGGACTGAGCGATCATACCATCAACTGTATTCTCGAGGACGAAGAGGGATTTATCTGGCTGGGAACAACGAGAGGACTGAATAAATTTGATAGAACCAAGCAGCAATTTACCCAATACCTCAACCTTCCGGGGGATACCTCAAATTTATATTATAACCGGATACACTCCCTGATTCAGACAAAAGATGGTAAGATTTGGCTTGGCACCGGATCCGGGCTCTATGAATTTGACAAGAAAACAGAAACGTTCACTCCCTATTTCACCTCAGATCAGGAATACTACAGCCCGAGAAGCAATTTCATTATTCACGTGCTTGAAGATGACAAGGGAATGATTTGGATATCGACCACCTACGGATTGATTAAATTTAATCCAAGGACGAAAAGATCGGCAAGATATTATCATATTCCTGGCGATAATACAAGCATCAGTCATAATAATGTCCGCTATGTGTTTCAGGAGCGATCGGGGAACTTCTGGATAGGAACCCGTAAAGGACTGAACTACTTTGACACCACCAACCAAACGATCCGTCAATTTTTCAGTCGTAATAATGACCCAGGTAGTCTGAGTGATGACTGGATCCGTGTAATATTTGAAGACAAAGCCGGAAAAATATGGATAGGGACTGAGAATGGCGGGTTAAATCGATATGATAAAACAGAGGATCGATTTACCTGGTATCAAAACATTCTGAATGATAAAAGCAGTATCAGCAATAACAGAGTTTATTCAATTTACGAAGACATCACCGGCAACCTGTGGATTGGTACCTACAACGGTGTCAATAAAATTAATAAATATAGCAATTATTTTGAGCATTGTGAGCGCACAAGCAATGATGACCGAAGTCTTAATGACAACATCATTTGGACCTTTGCTGAAGATGATCAGGATAATTTATGGATCGGAACAAATTCGGGCATCAATATAAAAAATAAATCTTCGGGGAAATATGAATTTTTATCCCATGAACCCAGAAATCCGCAATCCCTTGCCGGAAACGACGTCAGAACCATTTGCTATGCACCACAACATAGTTGTTTCTGGATCGGATATTGGGGAGCCGGCATGGACAGATTTGATATAAAAACACGCAGATTTACACATTACAGAACAGACCTGTATAAAACCAGTTTCAATGACGATTATGTGAACGATATCATCGTGGACAATCATAATTTGCTCTGGATTGCCACTGGCCGGGGAGTAAATCTTCTTGACCCATCAACCGGAAAGATAAAATCATTCAGGCATTCGGACATAAATACAAATACCATCAGCCATGATGTTGCAATTTGCCTTTTCGAGGACAGCCAGGATAATATCTGGATTGGCACCAATCAGGGATTAAACAAATACATCGTGGATGAAAATAAGTTCATCCGCTATATTCATGATCCTGAAAATCCGAACAGCCTCAGCAATAATACGATATTCTGCATCAATGAGGATAAAAAGGGTAATATATGGATTGGAACTTCCGGAGGCGGACTGAATTGCCTTAATCCGGGAAGCACAAATTTTACAGTTTATAATACATCCAATGGTCTTCCTAATAATATTGTATACGGAATTCTGGAATCGGGTGATGGAAACATTTGGATAAGTACAAATATGGGTATTTCTAAGCTTTATATTGAAACCGGAAGGGTTGTAAGTTATGATGTCAAAGACGGGATTCAAAGTAGCGAGTTCAACCTTGGTGCATATTATAAAGGAAACGACGGCAGATTTTATTTTGGCGGCATGAATGGGTTTAATGTATTTGATCCGGCTCAGATTACCTATAACACCCATGCTCCTACAACGGTTATTTCATTCTTCAGGAAATATAACGAAACGCTGCCGGCCGAATATAATGACGGCGACACCATTCATCTTAGCTATGATGAAAACTTTTTTTCAATTGAGATCTCGTCGCTTGACTATACCAATCCTGCAAAAAACAGATACCGGTATAAACTTGAAAACGTGGATAAAGACTGGATTTATGCTGATGCAAACAATCGGGTAGCCGAGTATAAAAAAGTACAACCCGGTACTTACAGGTTTGAGGCAACAGGATCCAACAATGATGGAGTCTGGGGAGACAAAATAATTACCCTTTTGGTTAGTATTAAACCAGCGTGGTGGAAAACAAAATGGTTCCGGATTTTACTTGTTTTCATCATTATTTTATTACTTGTTTTGCTTGTATACTGGAGAATACAAAGGATAAAAAAGAAACATGACATTGATAGAAAATTATTAGAGTTCGAAAGACAAAAGTTTGATCTTGAACAAAAGGCCCTTCGGCTTCAAATGAACCCTCATTTTATTTTTAATTCCCTTAATTCCATACAGAGTTATATTCTTGAAAACGATGCTGAAAAAGCAGTTCTTTATCTCGGTAAGTTTTCGCAACTGATGCGTCTGATTTTATCTCATTCTTCCAATCAATACATATCCCTGAAGGAAGAGCTGGATGCGGTTACTCATTATCTCGATCTGGAAAAACTTAGGTTTGAAAACAAATTTGATTATACTATTAAATTAGGTAAGACTCTTGATGAAGAATTTATCGAAATTCCACCCATGATCATTCAGCCGTATATTGAAAATGCAATTATTCATGGTCTGCTTCACAAACCTGCAAAGGGGAATATTGTAATCGAATTTAAGGGGGACGATAAAAAACTCATTTGCACAATTACTGATGATGGCATTGGTCGTCAGCGATCGATGGAAATTGAAAAGCAAATGGGGATCAAAAGAAAATCAAGGGGTATGCTGATAACTCAGGCTCGTCTTGAAATATTGAACAGGCAGAGCGAAGATGAGTTTTCTGTGAAGGTTATCGACCTAAAGGATGAAAACGGAGATCCTTCAGGAACTAAAGTCGAACTGATTATTCATTACAAAGAGGAAATATAAAAAAAATCAAATGTTACGAGCAGTTATTGTTGAAGACGAATTCAGATCAAGGCAAACTCTTGCTGGAATGCTGAAACTTTTTTGTAAAAGTGTGGCAATTGTTGGTGAGGCGGAAAATGTTAAAGAGGGGATTGTTTTAATACAAAAAGAAAAACCCGATGTTGTTTTTCTGGATATTCAAATGCCGGATGGTAGCGGATTTAAGCTACTGGAAGAGCTTGGAACTATCAAATTTGATGTTATTTTTACAACAGCCTATGATCATTTTGCTATCCAGGCTATCAAATTTAGTGCGCTTGATTATCTTCTCAAGCCGATTATTCAGGAGGAATTAATAAAAGCTGTGAAAAAGGCAGAAGACAGCAAAGAAAAACATAACAAACAGAAGCAGGTCGAAGTTTTACTCGGCAATTTACGAAATCCTGAAAGTGAACCAGCCAAAATCATTCTTTCAACAAGCGAGCGGATAAATGTTGTAAAAATTGATGACATACTTCGCTGTGAATCCGATAGCTACTATACTTTTTTTTATTTTACTGACGGCAAAAGGCTTTTAATTTCAAAAACACTTAAGGAAAATGAAGAGCTGTTAAAACACCATTCTTTTATCAGACCCCACAAATCCCACCTGATTAATACAAAGTACATAAAGAGCTATTTAAAGCATGATGGGGGATTTATCGTAATGAGTGACGATACTAAAATACCGGTGTCAAGAAGGAAAAAAGAGACCATAATGGAAATTATCCAAAATTTATAGCAAAATCATTTTCAACGCTGATTGGATTACATTGTTTGCAATACAATATTATTAATAGACCGTTAACTGATTTGATATAACCGTAAACTTTTTTTTTCTTTGGGAATAATATTTTAGCTGTATATTTACCCGCTCTTTATTTTTAAGACGCCCAACAAAAATGACATGGAAGATCTATTACCTATTTTAATTGGTATAATTTGGGTAGCTATAACCCTTTATAACAAAGGGAAAAAGAAGAAAAATACTCAACGACCTGTTTTAAACCAGGTACAGGAAAGCAGACCTCTATCTATATTTGAACAGATTCTGATGGGTGATCAGGTCAATGCATCTAAAACGTCTGACCATTATTATGAATCTATCGAGTATGGCCGTTCAGACGAAGAGGCACTGACCACAGTACCGCCTCAAACCGCTAAACGTCCGTTTCTCAGCGATGAACTGGCTCAGTTTTCTTTTGAGGGGCAGTCGGTAAGCGAATCGATTGGGAATAAGACTATCAAGGAAATCCTTATGGAACAGGAACCAGAATTTGAAGGAAGGGATTTTGAAATTCGTAAGGCAATTATTTATTCAGAAATTTTAAAAGCTCCTTATATTGATTATAAATAGAAAATAAATATAATTTAAGGGCGGTAAAAATTTGCAGGTTATTTTTTTTTATTGTTAACTTTACCCCCTTTTTTAAAAGCACAGTATTTTATCTGACATTAAATTATACGGTATGGTAAGAAATGTACTATTAACAATTGGATTTATTTTAGCAGCAAATGTTTTAGTTTTTTCTCAATCAGGAACCCTTAAGGGAAAAATTCTGGATAAAGAAACGAAAGAGCCGATTGCATTTGCCAACGTAGTACTTGAATTGGGCGGAGCCCAAAAGGGAGGAACTACCTCCGATTTTGACGGAAATTATATTATTAAACCAATTCCCCCAGGCTCTTATGATCTGAAGGCAACTTATGTAGGCTATAACACGGTTTTGGTTAGGGGAATGGTAATTAATTCCGATCAAATCAGGTTTTATGATATTATCATGGAATCGACAGCAGAGCAGCTCCCCGAAATCATCGTTACGGATTACAAGGTTCCGCTGATCAACAAGGACGAAACTGTTTCCGGCGGACAGGTAACTGAAGAAGAAATCAAGAAAATGCCCAACAGAAGTGCAAATGCTATAGCTACCACGGTGGGCGGAGTTTTCTCTGCGGATGGCGAAAGAGGAAATGTGAGAGGAGCCCGTTCCGACCAGACTGTGATGTACATTGATGGTATCAAAGTACTTGGATCAACATCTTTGCCTCAATCTTCTATCGAACAGGTTGCCGTTTACCTGGGAGGCTTACCGGCGCAGTATGGTGATGCAAGAGGTGGTGTTATCAATGTAACCACCAAAGGCCCATCCGGTAAATTTGGCGCAGGGCTTGAGCTTGAGCAATCGGTCGATGGTTTTGGACACAGTCGTCTTGGCTTTAACCTGCAAGGTCCGATATTAAAGAGCAAGAAGGAGACCTCAACATCTATTCTCGGATATTTTCTTTCGGGAGATGCATATTATAATAAGGATAGCAGGCCTACTGCCAAGGGTGTTTATGTAGCAAGCGATGAAACACAAAACAACATTGAACAAAATCCCCTGGTTCCTTCGGGGCAAGCTGGAGGGGGAACCTTCAGCAGCGGCGAATTTGTAAGGAGTTCGGATCTTGACCACAATAAAACCAATCCCAATGTCGGCAGATATGGTGTCAATCTCTCCGGCAAGATAGACCTTCGTCCTTCTAATTCAACTAATTTTACCCTTGGCGGCCAATATAATTATGATGATGGCAAGGTCTATAGCTTTGGCAATACAATGTTCAACTCAGACAAAAATTATCTCGCAATGAGTCAATCATGGAGGGTTTTTGGCCGGTTTACCCAACGTTTTGCCAACAGTTCTGAAAGTTCCTCTTTTGTTAAAAACGTTTATTACAGCCTTCAGCTTGATTATTCTCAGGAAAATGCAAGATCAATGGATCCCGATCACAAGGATGATATTTTCAAATATGGTTATTTAGGAAAATATACAACCTATAAAATTCCGACCTATGAGCTTGTTGATGAAATAGAAGTGGACGGTATTACTTACGAAAATGTAAGGGTGCTCAACAGTTGGGATTTCGATACGGCTTATGTATTCCAGGCCGCTGATTATAATCCTCTTGTAGCAAGGTATACGGAACAAATCTACGAACTCTTTCCGACGAACTGGGAATTTTATCCTTTTGGCGTTGGCAACTGGAGCAATTCAGACCAACTTCAGCTTAGGGGAGGATTGCTGAATGGACAGGGACCGAATGGTTTTTACGGATTATGGTCTGCGCCGGGAAGCATTCAAACCCGTTACGGAATTTCTGATAACAGCCAGGTATCTTTTAATGCGTCAGCATCAGCCGACCTTGGCAACCATGAATTACGCTTTGGATTTATTTATGATCAAATAACAGAGCGAGGATACAGTTATGCGGCTACCGCTCTATGGTCAAGAATGAGAGGCTTGACAAATTTTCATATTGGTGAGCTTGATGTTGAGAATCCTCAAATGGATAAGATTGCCAATGATTCTATTTACTACTATCGTAAATACGATGAAATATCACAATTCACCTTCGATAAAAATTTAAGAAAAAAACTTGGGCTTGATGTAAACGGCCTCGATTTCATTCTGATCGACTCGTATGATTTTGATGACGGATCAATTCTTTACTATGATAAAGATGGTTACCTGCATTCGACAACTGTTGAGGGAGATCTTTATTCCATTGATATGTTCAGCGCAGATGAATTGCTGAATAACGGACAATACGTGGCTTATTATTATGGATATGATTACAAGGGCAACCGATTAAAAAGCAAGCCCAGCTTCGATGATTTTTTCACCAAACTTGATGAAAACGGTGATTATGAAAGGCCCATGCCGGCGTATGAGCCTATTTATATGGCCGGCTATATCCAGGATAAATTTGCTTTTAAAGATCTCATTTTTAATATCGGATTAAGGGTGGATCGTTTTGATGCTAATCAGCCTGTTTTGAAAGACCCCTTCCTATTTTATCCCGCCTATACGGTTAAAGATGTTGCTTATGTCGGCGGCAATCCGGTATCCCACCCCGGTAATATGGGAAGCGATTATGTAGTTTATGTTGATAATGTGAACAAACCTACAGAAATAACAGGGTATCGTAATGAATTTACCTGGTATAATGCTGACGGTGTAGAAATACAGGATCCGTTCATCCTTGACCGTGGTTCCGGTGTGTCGCCGTTGCTGGTTGATCCGAATCAGTCAACAGTAAATTCGAAGGCATTTGAAGATTATGATCCCCAGATCAATGTTATGCCGAGAATTTCTTTTTCTTTCCCGATATCTGATGAGGCCATGTTTTTTGCACACTATGATGTGCTTACCCAACGGCCTCTTAACAACGAAAGATCCGACCCTTCTTCATACTATTTTATTAATAATATCGGCGGTTTTATCAATAATCCCAACTTAAAGCCTACAAAGACCATAGACTATGAATTGGGTTTCCAGCAAAAGCTTTCGATTAAATCTTCCCTGAGGCTCACTGCTTTTTACCGTGAAATGCGTGATGATATTCAGGTTTATCGTTTTAATGGTGCCTATCCAAGAGATTACACCTCTTTTAATAATATTGACTTTGGAACGGTAAAGGGGTTCACGGTTACTTATGACCTGAGGAGATTAAGCAGCAACACCAGGCTAATGGCAAGCTATACTTTACAATTTGCCGAAGGAACAGGTTCCAGCACAACAACTGCTGCAGCTCTTGTGGCTTCGGGACTTCCTAATTTGAGGACGACGAATCCGCTGAATTGGGACAGGCGGCACAATTTCAACATTTCCCTGGATTACAGGTTTGGAGAGGGCAAAGAATACAATGGCCCTGTCATCAGAACCAAAAAGGGTACAGAAAGCGAAAAAGCACTTCAAATACTTGCAAATACAGGTGTAAATTTCACAGTAATCGGAGGTTCTGGTACGCCGTATACTGCTCAGGAAAATATTCTTGCAATAAATTCCGGTGGTACACAAGTGTTGAAAGGCACTATCAATGGTTCAAGGCTGCCATGGCAGTTTAAGGTTGATATGCGACTCGACAAGGAGTTTTACACAAAGTGGGGATCAGGAGATCAGAAAGCATATTTTGACGTGTATTTGCAGATTATTAATTTGTTTGATACTAAAAATGTTATGGGTGTATATCCGGCAACCGGTGTTCCTGATGATGATGGTTATCTTGCTGCTGCTGAGTGGCAGACACAAATCAACCAGCAGGTTGACCCGCTTGCATACCGCGATCAATACAGCATTGCGGTAGATAACCCAGGAAATTACAGCTATCCCCGCCAGATAAGAATAGGTCTTCAGTTCAATTTTTAATGATTAATACGAAATTATAGTAGAATAAAAACATAAAATCGAACCTTTATGAAAAACATTTTCCGCATCTTGTTTGCAATGCTTTTCGGGTTAATAATAATCCAATCCGGTCATTCTGTTGAATACAAATTTGGAAATTTTAAGAGTACCGAAAGCATTAAATCCACTACCGCAGGTTGTGCTGCCCCGTCGGGATTTAAATTCTTACAAATAAATAACGTCAGGGCTCGTATCAACACCGGAGGTGATATGTGGTGGGATTTACCCGGAGGTATCGGATCGCAATATTTTGTTCCTGCCAATGGTTCTGCTACCTCTTTATTTTCAGGTTCTCTCTGGATCGGAGGCCTTGATATCAATAATCAGCTGAAACTTGCCGCCCTGCGCTATCGTCAGGTGGGCCAGGATTACTGGACAGGACCGCTGACCATTGATGGCACTGCTGCAATAGACGAGGTTACCTGTAACGAATGGGATAAATTTTTTAACATTAAAAGAGCTGATGTGGATGAATACCTTCAGCATACCGATCCTGAGACAGGCGCCTTTATTCCCAGTCCCGATTACCAGATTCCGGAATATTTCTTTGAGTATCCTGCACATGGTGATGTTGCTGCCGGTCAGAGTTATTATCTTGCACCCTTTTAAGGATGTAAACGGGGATGGCTTTTATGATCCCAATGTCGGTGATTATCCTTATTATGATATCACCAATGAGCTTTGTCCCCTTAATTATGCAGGGGATCCGACCTATGTACCCGCCCCAACCATGGAATCTGAACTATACGAAAATTATTTCGGGGGAATTCTGGTTGACCAGGTTTTAAAAGGCGATGAAACTTTATGGTGGGTGTTCAACGACAAGGGGAATATTCATACCGAAACAGACGGTGCTGCTATTGGAATGGAAATAAGGGCGCAGGCTTTTGCTTTTACCACCAATGATGAAATCAACAACATGACTTTCTATACATACGAAATTATCAACCGCTCAACCTATGTTCTGACGCAAACTTATTTTAGTCCCTGGGTGGATACAGACCTTGGATATGCATGGGATGATTTTATTGGTTGCGATGTTGAAAGAGGACTGGGCTATTGTTATAACGGAACACCGGTTGATGAGGGCGGTCCTGAAGCTTATGGAGAGCAGCCTCCCGCTGTAGGTGTTGATTTTTTCCAGGGACCTTATATGGATCCTGATACCTGCGATAATCCCTCATACAAAGGCGACGGACTTTTGGGTCCATCATTCGACGGAAGTTGTGAAATTGTTACTTCCAACGGTATAAACAGGACTATGCAATATGGCCCCAATGATGAGTTTACCGGAACTTTTAAAGTTCGTGCCGAAGCTATAAACGGCATCAATTTCGGAAATGGTATTAAAGATGATGAGCGTTATGGTATGCGCCGTTTTGTGTATCACAATAATGGCGGACCAGCCTATATGAATGACCCCGATGTTGCCCCTAAATATTATAATCTTCTTCGCGGTATCTGGAACGATAATTCAAGAATGTTGTATGGTGGCAATGCCCATATTACCTCAGGTGCCGTTGGACCCGAATGTGATTTTATGTTTCCCGGAGACTCTGATCCTTGCAACTGGGGTACAGGTGGCCAACCGCCCGAAGAAGGATACAATACGAACGGAAAATACTGGACTGAAGAAGAAGCAGGAAACCAACCATCCGATCGCCGGTTTATGCAGTCAGCCGGCCCCTTTACTTTAAAGCCCGGAGCTGTTAACTATATTACCGTTGGTATTCCATGGGCACAGGCCATTGCAGGAGGCCCCTGGGCATCTGTACAGCTATTAAGGGTTGTTGACGATAAATGCCAGGCTCTTTTTGAAAACTGCTTTAAGGTTATTGACGGTCCCGATGCTCCGGATTTGTCTTTCAGCGAAATTGAAAAAGGTGCAATTGTCTATATTACAAACAGCCCTTCTTCAAATAACTATCGTGAATCCTATAAAGAATTAGATCCACAAATTAAAGCGATAAATGATACCTATGATCCTTATTTTACATTTGAAGGCTATCAGATATTCCAGCTTAAAGACGCCAATGTTACCATAGCAGAAAGCAGATATGACGCTGATAAAGTCAGGCTTGTCGCACAGTATGACGTAAAAAACGGAATCGGTAAAATCGTAAATTTCAAGTATGATAATGCCATAGGCGCAAATGTTCCGGTTATAGAAGTTCAGGGAGGAGACAATGGAATCGTGCATTCCTTTGTGTTGACAACTGATGCTTTTGCAACAGGTGATAATAAAATGGTAAACTACAAACAATATTATTTCAGTGCACTTGCTTATGGTCATAACAATTACAAACAATATGACCCGACTATTCCAAGTGCTCTCGATGGCCAGAAAAAACCATATCTTGCCGCAAAAAACATCAAGCTTTATACTGTTATTCCCCATAAGAATATCAATGGTATTCGCCCGACAGCAAATTTTGGCCAGGGGCCGGAGGTAACAAGGATAGAAGGACAGGGCAACGGAGGCCTCGTTCTTGAACTTACTGACCAAACGATTGAACAAATTTTAAGCAAACCCCCTGCCTATATGGTTAATGAAGCTGAGCTGGAATTCAATTATGGCCAGAATGATTATCCGATTGCTTATAATCCAACCTATAAAAGTGGTTATACTCCGGTAAATATTAAAGTTATCGATCCCCTGAATGTTAAAAGAGGATCTTATACAATAAAAATGGATACCGCTTTTATTCATAAAACATATTATAATGTCACAGGTAAGCCTGAGATTCTTGAGGGAGGTGACACTGTAGGCGTTAAAGCCTTTGCAAAGTGGTGGCTGATGGATAATGAAACAGGCCGGGTTTATCAGTCGGAAGTGTCGACGGATATCAACTTTGAACAATTATTTCCCGAATTAGGCATTTCAGTTACATTTAATTCAGTATTTTATCCGGGACTTTATTCGGTTGGGAAAAAAGCAGTGGTTGACAACACCGGTCAAACAAGTTATGTGTCAGTCAAGGATGTGATTGCCGATAATAATGGTTTACTTACATCACAAATTGAATATTCCGATAGCTCAAAGCAATGGCTTTCGGGTGTTCCGGATGTAGATGGAAACTGGCCTATTAACTGGATCAGATCCGGGACAAGTTTTAACAATACATTCTGGGATGATCATCTGAATCAGGAAAACACCTATGATCCTGAGGAAGCATACGAAAAAATTGCTACTGGAACATGGGCACCTTACTATTTATGTTCTAAAGGTAATGATCAAACGACCGAACAAATTGGACCTGTCTGTTATGAAGCCATTTCCAGGGCAGAAAGTAAAGGATTGCCCGGTCTTGCCAGCGTTGATATAGTTTTTACGCCGGATAAATCGAAATGGACAAGGTGCCCTGTTATTGAAATGGGTTATGATTCTTTACTGACCGAGCGGAAAGCCAAGCGCTTTAATCTGAGAAAATCAGCGTCTGTTGATAAAAATGGAAATCCCGGAGGCTGGCCGCTCGATATTTCAGTATCCAATAACCCTGATGATCCAAACTATATATTCCCTTATGGTATGGGCTGGTTTCCAGGATATGCCATTAATCTTGAAACAGGCGAGCGCATGAACATGATGTACGGCGAAGATTCATGGTTAGCAGGTGAAAATGGAAGGGATATGATATTCAATCCCACATCGAATATATTTGCACAACCCTCTAATGTAGCTTTGTTTGGAGGAAAGCATTATGTATATTTGATGGGAAGCGGTGAAGTTATAAAGGTTTCTCCCAGCGCTACAATTAAGTTTAATTTTCCGGCCTATGATGCAGGAAGAACGATAGCTAAATCGCTGGATACAATACCGCAGATACTTGCTTTCCGTAAGATCTACATGGGAATGATCTATTCCTCTGCAATGTATGTAGGAATGCCTTTGTCAAATCCGGATGTTCCCTGGTTATCAAATGAAGTTAAAGTAAAGATCAGAATAGCAAAACCCTATGAACAGTATTACAGTGTGCCAATTAATAATGAAGGAAGCGAAAACAATAATTTCCCCATGTGGCAGTTTTCGACCGACGGAATCGCTACAGAATATTACGATGCCGCCAAGGCTGAGGAAGATCTTAGCCTCATCGCTGTGGTACCCAATCCCTACTATGCATTTGCTGTTGGTCCGGGCTATGAATCCGTTCCATTGGATAACAGGGTAAAAATTACTAATTTGCCCGAAAAATGTGTGGTTTCTATTTACAATATCAGCGGAACCCTGATCAGGAAATTCACTAAAGATGATCCCGTTACTTTTATTGACTGGGATCTCAAGAACCAGGCCGGAATCCCAATTGCTGGTGGCGTTTACATAATCTATGTAAAAGACGAAACTACCGGCAAGGAGGTCATTGTTAAGTGGTTTGGCTCACTGAGGGTTGAAGATTTCAAAGAATTCTAATAAGTTAATGGACAGATTATAAAAAACATTAAAATTATTATAGCATGAAGAACTTTTATAAATACCTGGCAGCAATGTTTTTCGTATCAATTGTATTGCTTCCTGTTCAAAAAGTTAATGCCGGAAATAAAGACAGGGCAGGTCAGGCTGGAGCCGACGAATTGCTGATTAATCCATGGGCCAGAAGTTCTGGCTGGGGCGGAGCCAATGTGGGAATAATCAGGGGAATTGAAGGAATATTTGGCAATGTTGCAGGGTTGGCGCATACCCCTAAAACGGAGATTGTATTTTCCTATGCCGACTGGATGAGAGGGGCTGACATAAGATTAATGTCTTTCGGATTGTCTCAAAGAGTGGGTGAATCGGGAGTTTTTGGAGTGAGTTTTATGTCGCTCAACTTCGGTGAAATAGAAATCCGTACTATCGATTTGCCCGACGGAGGAATTGGCAAATTTTCGCCCAGGTACCTCAATGTGAATGTTGCTTATGCCAAAGCATTTTCGAACAGTATTTTCGGAGGTTTGAATATAAAGGTTATCTCCGAATCCATCTCCGATGCCTCGGCGCAGGGTATTGCTTTCGATGCCGGTATCCAGTATATTACGGGAGATCTCGAAAATATTAAGTTCGGAATTACACTGAGAAATGTTGGTATTGGCAAAATGAAGTTCTCAGGTGACGGTTATTCTCTGCAAACGTTTGTGCCCAATAACGACAATCAGTTCACAACAACTCAGAGAGGAGCCTCTTTTGAAATCCCAACCCAGTTATGTATCGGCGCAGGCTACGATTTTCTGTTTGAAGAATCCCGGTTTACTCTATCCGGAGGATTTATTTCCAACTCATTTAAAAAAGATCAGTTTGCTTTAGGTGGTGAATTTTCTTTCAGGGATTATGTATTGGTGAGAGCCAGTTATACATACGAAGAAGGCATTACCCAACCTATTACTGATCCCGATAGAACAAATTCCGAAAGAGGCTTTGCCGGGGGAATTACGGTTCAGGTACCCTTGAAAAAAGAGACTAAATCGGTATTTGCGATTGACTATTCTATCAGGCCAATGGAAAACTTCAGCACAGTGCACACATTTGGAGTAAGGTTCACGCTATAGGCGAACTTTACATTATACCATAAATTTTAATATTAAACGAAGGGACCCTTATCATAAGGGTCTTTTTCTCTTTATAATCTTTTAAATATTTGCTCGAATGTCGAAAGTGAATTATTATACAAAGGAAGGCTTACAAAAACTGAAGGATGATCTTGAACAGCTTACTATGGTTGAAAGACCGGCTATTTCGAAACAAATAGCAGAAGCAAGAGATAAAGGCGACCTTTCGGAAAATGCAGAATACGCAGCAGCAAAAGAAGCCCAGGGTATGCTCGAGATGAAGATTTCAAAATTGCAGGATCTTATACAAAATGCAAGAATTTTTGACGAATCAAAGCTCGACTCTTCAAGGGTTTTGTTGATGTCGGCGGTTAAAATAAAAAACCTAAAAAACAGTGCGGTCATGAAATATATTTTGGTTCCAGAGCAGGAGGCTGATTTTAAAACCGGAAAAATTTCTGTAACTTCGCCCATTGCAAAGGGATTGCTTGGAAAAAAAGTTGGAGATGTAGTGGATATTACAGTGCCGGCTGGCACCATTCCTTTTGAAATTATTGAGGTTTCACGTTAATATTTAAACTATGGCAAGCATATTTACAAAAATCGTCAATGGTGAAATTCCTTCATACAAAGTTGCAGAGGCAGAAAACTATTATGCCTTTCTCGATATTAATCCGCTCGCCAAAGGACATACTCTTGTTGTTCCGAAAAAAGAGATAAACTATTTATTCGACCTTGATGATGCAACGTATCTCGGTTTATTTGCATTTGTTAAAAAAGTAAGCCATGCAATTCAGGGAGGTGTTGATTGTCTTCGTGTTGGAGTGATCGTTTACGGCCTTGATGTGCCTCATGCCCACATTCATCTTGTACCCATAAAAGGAACAGGAAACGAACTGAATTTCAGCAATCCCAAAGTGAAACTAACCACTGAAGAGTTCAAAGAAATTGCTGAAAAAATCCAAAAAACTTTTACTACGCTTTAAATCCAAAGCGACTAGTAAGCCCTTTCATTTCTTCCTTCGATATAATTGATAAGTGATCGGTTCACTACTTTATTCCCGCCGGGTGTAGGATAGTTTCCTGTAAAATACCAGTCGCCGGTATGGTTTGGAATGGCTTCATGCAGGTCTTCAATGGTTTGATAAATGATTTTTACCACCGCATGTATATCGGAAGTGGTAAGCATTTGAGCAATTTTATCCGAGATTTGTCTGGCCGTAAATGGCTTATAAATCTCTTTAACATAATTCACAATTTCTTCCTTTGGCTTATTCTCCTGGGCTTTGCATTTTTTATAAACCTCATTGATAATATTTTCTTTCCGGGAATCTTTCAGCAATTCGATGGTCGCTCTAAAGGCAATAAAGTCGCTAATTTTTGTCATATCAATCCCGTAACAGTCCGGATACCGTATTTGCGGCGCAGAAGATGCTACAATGATCTTTTTTGGCCCAAGACGATCAAGGATACGAATAATGCTCTTTTTCAGGGTTGTGCCCCTGACGATTGAATCATCAAGAACGACAAGGTTGTCTATGCCTTTATTGATGACTCCATAAGTGACATCATAAACATGCCCGACAAGATCATCCCGCTTTGTATCCTGTGTAATAAAGGTTCTAAGTTTAACATCTTTAACGGCTATTTTTTCGATACGTGGCGTTATCTGAAAAATCTTATCAAGTTTTTGCGATGTCAATTTATTTCCAAGCTGCAGTATTTTTTCTTTTTTCAATGAATCGCAGAATCGGTCAAGTTCTTCAGCCAGCCCCCGGAAAGCAACCGCTGCCGTGTTGGGAATGTAGGAAAAAACAGTGTGCTCCAGGTCATAATCAATTTCTTTCAGGATTTCAGGCGTCAGTAATTTTCCAAGCTTTTTTCTTTCAAAGTATATGTCTTTATCGGTCCCTCTGGAGAAATATATTCTTTCAAAAGAACATGATTTTTTTTCCAATGGCTCCCTGAACAGCACCTCACCTGTTTTTCCATCCTTTTTAATAATCAAAGCATAACCAGGCCTGAGCTCTTTTATTTTTTCGACAGGTACATTAAAAACAGTTTGAATAGCGGGTCGTTCAGATGTTGCCACCATCACTTCTTCATCCTGGTAATAAAATGCTGGCCGGATGCCCGAAGGGTCCCTCATTACAAAGGCATCTCCATGTCCCAGCATGCCGGCAATCGTATATCCGCCGTCCCAGTTAACCGATGACTTTTTCAGGATACTTTGAACATTTAAATCTTCGGCGATTTTTTCGGTGCTTTCTCTTTTGTTGAAGCCCTTCCTTTTCAGCTGCCCGTAAAGGTGCTCGTTTTCTTCATCAAGAAAATGCCCGATTTTTTCAAGAATGGTAATAGTGTCGGAAGTTTCAACCGGGTATTGGCCATACTCCACCAGCCGGTTGAAAAGTTCATCTACATTGGTCATGTTAAAATTTCCGGCAAGCACAAGGTTTCGGGTTTTCCAGTTGTTGCTCCGGATTACCGGATGCAGATTTTTCACTTCATTGCTTCCAAATGTGCCATATCTCAGATGCCCGAGAAATAACTCTCCGGTAAAGTCAAGATTGTATTTCAGCCATTGAGGATCATTGAGCCGGCCTGGGTTTTTTTGTTGTATTTCTGTAATTTTATCGTAAATCTCGTTAAATATTTCTTTTACAGGATTTTCAGAATTGGAACGAATCCGGCTTATATATTTATTGCCCGGAGGAACATCAATTTTGAGTCCGGCGATTCCGGCTCCATCCTGTCCGCGGTTATGCTGTTTGTGCATCAATAGATGAAGTTTCTTCAGCCCATAAAAGCTGGTCCCGTATTTCGAGAGGTAGTATTCAAGAGGTTTTAATAAACGAATGAGGGCGATACCACATTCATGGTTGACAAAATCGCTCATGAATTAAAATATTTAAAGTGATGAATTCACTTTTAATAACTCAGTTATAAATTTCGTGTCAAAGGTAGTATTTTCATTAGATTTGCCTCCATGATTACCATCAGAAGAGCAAATACAAAAGATATATCATGTATTGCTGAGTTTCAGCAGAAAATGGCACTGGAAACCGAATCGCTTGAACTGGATAAAGTAACATTATCGAAAGGTATAAGGGCGGTATTTCAAAATCCCGCATTAGGATTTTACCTTATCGCAGAATACGAAGGGTTGGTGGTGGGCTGCACAATGCTTACACCTGAATGGAGCGATTGGCGAAACGGGACATTCCTATGGATTCAATCGGTTTTTATCGATCCGGATTACAGAAAGAAAGGCGTTTATTCACATCTTTACGGTTTTATTAAAGATCTTGTTCTAAGGTCGTCCGAATATCTGGGTTTACGGCTCTATGTTGTAAACGATAATATTGTGGCACAGGAAGTTTATCGTCGATCCGGAATGGATGGCAATCATTACCGGCTTTTTGAATGGATTAAGTAATAATAAGTTCAATAAACTAAGAGATATGAAAAAGTATATATTAGGATTAATTGTTTTCGCCTTCATTACCCAATCCGGTGTTTCTCAAATCGACAAGTCTGATTGGATCGGGATTTATCCGGATGGCTGCACTTCTATAACAGCCGGGAAAAAAGCTACTGCCGATGGTTCTGTTATAACATCTCATACGGACGACAGCCACCGGACACGATCGAATATTAATATTCAACCTGCAAAGGATCATCAACCCGGATCGACCACCACCATGTATAAACGGGTGGCATGTGATACCACGGTAATGCCTTCGTATAGCAATATTCCGATAGGAGAAATTCCACAGGTTTCTCATACTTATGCCTTTATCAATTCAGCCTATCCGTGCATGAACGAAAAGCAGCTTGCAATCGGCGAATCGACTTTTGGAGGCAGGGAGATACTGCAGTCCGACAATGGTTTGATTGATTGCCAAAGACTGTGTCAACTGATGGTTGAGCGCTGCACTACGGCTAGAGAGGCAATAAAAATGGCGGGTGAATTAACCCGGCAATACGGCTGGAACGATGCTGGCGAATGCCTTACCATTGCCGATAAAAATGAAGTTTGGCATTTTGAAATTGTGGGACCGGGTAAAGGTTTAAAAGGAGCTATTTGGGCGGCGCAAAGAATTCCTGATGATCACGTTGGGGTGAATGCCAATGCCAGCACCATTAAAGAGATCGATCTCAAAAATCCGGATTATTTCATGGCTTCAACCAACATTTTTAAAGTGGCCCAGGACAGCGGATGGTGGAATCCTGAAAAAGAACCATTCCAATTTTGCTATGCCTATGCTCCAGAAAGCAGGGCGTCCATTGCTTCGCGGAGAAGAGAATGGCGTGTGTTTGATTTGTTAGCACCTTCGCTAAAACTTGATCCCAATACTGAAAATTATCCTTTTTCTGTTAAACCGGATGAACCGGTTACTCCCGAAAAGCTTGTTGCTGTCTTTAAAGATTATTATGAAGGCACACCTTATGATATGACGCGTCTCATTACAGCTACCGATAAAGACGGCAGAATGATGGTTTCTCCCATGGCTAATCCTTTTATGCCTTATGACCAGTTGGCGGTTCAAAATGTGCAGGGGGGATGGTACGATGTAAATACAAAAACAGGCGAGATAAAATTTCTGGGTGAACGAACCATTGCCCGGTGGTACACCATGTATGCAACCATTCTTCAATCCAGAAGCTGGTTGCCTGATGAGATAGGCGGTATTGCCTGGCTGGCGATGGACAATGTGGCTACCTCTATTTACATTCCTGTTTATTGCTCGGTAACCGATTTACCTCAAAGCTATAAAACAGATGGAAGACGAACAGGTTTTTCCTCTGAATCAGCATGGTGGGTTTTCAACCGGCTTGGAACGCTGGCTGCCCAGCGCTGGGGCGATATGAGAAAAGATGTTGATGCCGTTTGGGTTCCATGGCAAAAAGAGTTATTCAATAATCAGAATAGTATTGATCAGAAAGCGTTTGAACTATATGATCCGAAAAATCCCGAAAAAACAATTTCTTTTCTTACGAACTACACCAATGAGTGGGGTGAAAAAGTCGTGAAAAAAGCTTGGGAACTTGGCGACTTCCTTTGGACCAAATATGATGAGAAATTCTAGAAGGATTGAACATTCTGGATTCATTATTGTATCCTCTTGTAAATCCATTGAATTGAATATATTCTTATTATGCGCAACATCCAGTTTTTGATCTTTTTCTCTACGGTAATAACCATCTATTCGCTTCTTTGCTGGTATATTTTCAGCAAGGGGTTGCAGGTTTTTCCTGCTGGATCCGCGGCAAGGCTCTATTACAAGATCATTTTCTTTTTCCTGGCAGCATCCTATATTGCGGCAAGGTTTCTCGAAAGGATTTGGTTGTCGACCTTTTCTGATATTCTAACGTGGATCGGGTCGTTCTGGCTTGCGGCTTTTTTCTACTTCTTTTTAGCTGCCCTTATCATTGATATCTTAAGGCTGGCCAATTTTGTCATTCCTTTTTTCCCTGAATCATTTAAAACACAAGGTTTTCGGCTTTGGTTGTTTAAAGGAGTTATGGGAGTTGTCATTGTGCTGCTCGTTTCCGGTTTTATTAACAGCCTCCTACCCCGGATCAAATTCCTCGACCTAACCATTAATAAAAAAGTTGATGGGACAGAAAATTTTAAAATAGCATTTGTGTCGGATGTTCATATGGGAACCGTTATAGGGCCAAGAAGAACGAATAGCATCGTAAATAAAATTAATGCTCAAAATCCCGACCTTATTCTTCTGGGTGGCGATATTGTGGATGAAGACTTGGCACCGGTAATAAGAAATAACCTGGGCGATTCCTTGCGTAAGCTTCATGCACCTTTAGGTGTAATTGGTATTACCGGCAACCATGAATATATTGGAGGGGCCGGGCCCGCAGTCAAATATCTTGAAGACCATGGCATAAGAATGCTAAGGGATACATCCATTTTAATTGATGATAGGTTTTACATCATAGGAAGAGAAGACCGGGACAAGCCAAGATTTTCCGGTCGTGAAAGAAAGGAGATCTCCACGATAATGAACGGAATTGACAATTCAAAGCCATTAATCATGCTGGATCATCAGCCTTTTGAGTTAGATGAAAAAGAAAAAGCGGGCATTGATCTTACCATGTCTGGCCATACCCATCACGGACAACTGTGGCCGCTGAATTACCTGACCAATACGATTTATGAAGTAAGCTGGGGATATAAAAAGAAAGGGAGCACCCATGTTTATGTATCTTCCGGTGTTGGCGGCTGGGGCCCTCCGGTTCGCATCGGAAACAGACCTGAGATCGTGCTGATAAATCTTCATTTTACAAAATAGTACATTCAGGTTTTTCTTTACATTTGGACTCTTAAAATTGTCCGGTTTATGTTCAAAAAATTACCGCATACCTACGTACTGGTATTTTCCATTATCATTATTTCAGCCATCCTAACCTGGATCATTCCTGGCGGAAAATACGACCGCAAAACAGTTGTTGTAAATGGTGTTGAACGAAGCGTAATTGTAAGTGGTTCTTACAAACCTGCCGAGAGCCAACCCCAGACCTGGCAGGTTTTTTCGGCTTTTTATGAGGGATTCAATAACATGTCGCACATCGTGGTATTTATCCTGATTATAGGCGGAGCGTTCTGGATCATGAATGAGAGCAAAGCCATCGACATCGGAATGATTGCCTTTTTATTGTTTACTAAAAAGTTTGAGCGATACAAACTGATCCGCTGGTTAGGTGTGAACAACATCATCATGGTTTTAGTCATGGTTATCTTCAGCATATTTGGAGCGGTGTTTGGCATGGCGGAAGAAACCCTTGCCTTTACGGCTATTTTTGTTCCTCTGGCCATAACCATGGGTTATGATTCGCTGGTGGGTGTGGGATTGTGTTATTTTGCTGCACATATCGGATTCGCCGGTGCCATACTGAATCCATTTACCATCGGCATTGCCCAGGGACTTGCAAGCGTTCCTTTGTTTTCAGGTATTGAGTACCGGACTTTTTGCTGGGTGGTTATTACTGTTCTCAGCATTGCATTTATGCTTTGGTATGCCGCAAGAATTAAAAAGAATCCTAAAAAGTCCATCATGTTTCAGGAGGATGATTACTGGCGGCGGCATCACTCGCAGGATATCGGTGAAGTAAAATATTACACCCCTCTTTCATCATGGATAGTAGCCGGCGCAATTCTGGTTGTTCTTGTAATTTATTCATTCATTTTCCCAACCAATCCAATGAAGATTGGTTTATCAACGGTTACCTGGCCCGTCATACCAGTACTTACCGGATTATTTGCTATTTCAAGCTTTATTGCCTTAAGGAAATCGGTACACTTCTTTGTTATAAACCTTTTAGCTTTCACCATTCTGTTCCTTGTGGCTGGAGTGCTTGGATTCGAATGGTACCTCGAAGAAATCGCAGCCTTGTTCCTCGCTATGGGTATTGCAACAGGTTTTGCCATTGGCCAAAATACAACTTCCCTCACTAAATCCTTTACAAACGGTGTAAAAGATATTGTTTCGGCTTCTCTGGTGGTTGGATTTGCCGGCGGAATTATCGCCATTTTAAACAACGGGCAGATCATTGATACTATATTAAACTCCCTTTCGTCGAGTCTGGAAAATTCCGGTCAGTTCTCGGCCATTTCAATCATGTATGTATTTCAGTCGGCATTAAACCTCATCATCACCTCTGGTTCAGCCAAAGCTGCACTAACGATTCCAATCATGACAGATTTTTCGGATATCATTGGTCTTTCGAGGCAAGCCATGATCACCGCATTTCAGTTTGGTGCAGGATTTACCGATATGATCGCACCTACATCCGGTGTACTTATTGGTGTGTTAGGTATCGCAAGAATTCCTTATGCAAAATGGGTTAAATTTATCATTCCGTTTCTCATTTTCATATTGATTATTGGATGGCTATTACTGATTCCAACTGTGACTATGGAGTTGAATGGTTTTTAGCCAATTAGGCAAGGTTTCCATTTGAAATGGTTTTTTATTAGATAAGACTTTAACATCAGATAATGTTATAATTTTGCTGAATGATCAACCTGTCAAAAATATCTTCACTTTTCCTTTCAGGATTGCTGTTTTACCTGAGCGTAAGTGCAAGCTATGGATACTTTTTGCCTGATAATGATCATCTGTCAGACAAATCAAATGGCAAACCGGAATACTGGTTTGTTGAAGCGTCCAATCTAATTAGTTTAACCAAGCCATTCAAAAATAACCTTAAATCACCAAGGAATTTCTCTGTATTCAATATAAATGATTTTCTGAATAAAAACAGGTCATTGCCGGCACTTGCAGAACAAAATCATTATACAACAAGTAAAAGATATTTAACTTTTTCAAAATCATTCTATCCGCGGCTTAATGTCAGAACAATCATTTTTCCATTCCATTATTTCTGGTAAACTCGCATCGTGTTCCTTTTAGAGGGATATTTTTTCGGTGCTTTCGGGTTATTCATTTTCACTTTCGTCTCATTTTGATGTGATGCATCAGGGCGATATTGAATCATTAATAGTTTTAAAAATAAATAATAATGGATACATCAATTTTAATAATGGCCGCTGTTATGGTTGCTTTATTTGTAATTCCGGTATATCTTTTCGTAAGGTCTCACAATAAAAATAAAAATAAGAACGATACGACAAATTAAAGCTGGCGTTTCAAAATGTGTCGTACTTATATAAGCTAACAATTTTTAAGATAAAATTAAAACCAGTGATATTAACTTCACTGGTTTTATATTCGTTAAAAAGGTTATACAACAATATCCTTAACGAGTTGTGCGGTTTAATTTTAATAATATTGATTTTGTGAACTTTAGAGCTTTGGTGTTTTGGTGGCGAAAGATAAAAATTGCCACAAAAGCACTAAAACACCAATTTTCACCAAACATTAATTAATAATGTTTCAGGTAAATACGGATAAAATTTTGTTTATTCAATTCATTAAACATTTCAAATCGCACAACACGTTACCCTTATTAAATTTCAGTTTATTTTAGCGCCCGAAAAAATTACATCTGCACAATTTAATTTCAAATTTATGATAAGAATATTCAAAAGTCAGAGTATAAAAGGATTCCTGTTGCTGTTATCGCTCGTTTTATTGCCGGTTCTCCTTCATGCGCAGGATTCCTCCATTCCGTCCATCGGCCCTATCAGGGTTGAGTTTATTTTATTCGGGCTTACACTGGTTGGTGTTGCTGTTTTTCATAAGCATACCATGTATGTGGCTTTAACGGGTTTGGTTGTGGTGATGGCATTCAAGCTGATCTTTGATTCGGGATTCAACACATTTGAGCATTTTTTTGGCGGCACCCACGAAGAAGGTGAGTGGCGCATTTTGCTTAACCTGATGGGATTGCTTTTTGGATTTGCCATACTGGCCAAGCATTTTGAAGAGTCAAAAGTGCCGGATGTATTGCCTAAATTCCTACCTGATGACTGGAAGGGAGGATTGGTTCTGCTTTTTCTGATCATGATTTTATCTTCCTTCCTTGATAATATAGCTGCTGCCATGATTGGCGGAACGATTGCTATGGTGGTTTATAAAGGAAAGGTTCACTTGGGATTTTTGGCGGCAATTGTGGCAGCGAGCAATGCAGGTGGCGCCGGAAGCGTAGTTGGTGATACGACCACAACTTTAATGTGGATTGATGGTGTTAGTCCGGTTTGGGTTTTTCCGGCTTTTATTGCCTCGCTCGCTTCTTTTATTATTTTCGGCGTGGTTGGTTCCATTCAACAGGACAGGTTCCAGGGAATTTTAAGAGATCCCGTAAAAAATATTTCAATTGATAAAGGAAAATTATTTATTGTCGGGCTCATTCTTGTGGGTGCAATTTCAACAAATTATCTGCTTGATTTTCCGGCTGCCGGTGTCTGGATCGCTATTTTTATCGGTGCAATGTTCAGTAAAACCCCCTGGTATGAAATGAAGAATTCATGGAAGGGAACGATTTTCCTTATGTCATTGGTCACGATTGCTTCGTTGATGCCGGTTGAAGAATTGCCGCCTGCATCATGGCAATCGGCTTTTGCATTGGGTTTTGTATCAGCCGTATTTGATAACATTCCGCTTACCAAGCTTTGTCTTGACCAGGGCGGATATGACTGGGGAATACTTGCATATACCGTTGGCTTTGGAGGATCGATGATCTGGTTTGGATCATCAGCCGGAGTAGCGTTGTCCAATATGTATCCTGAAGCAAAAAATACAGTAAATTACCTGAAAAAAGGATGGCATGTTGCAGTTGCCTATGTATTTGGATTTTTTGTAATGTTTGGCATACACGGATGGCAGCCTCATCCACAGCACAAAGATGGACAGCCGACTGAAATAAATGACCAACACAGTAATCTGTTGGATCAGCCAAATAACACCGAACATTCCGGTAAATAGATTTCCGGGTAAAATAGTTAAAACCCAATAGTTCTTTTCAGATATCAAAAGTGGTTCTGATGGTTAAAGTCAGTTTGAATCGTTAATTGGTTTTTAACCTTAATTTTATTTTATTGTAAGGAGATAATCAAGGTATGAATTTTATACTTTTGAAAACTCATTATTACTGGTTATAAATAATTAAAAAATTCAATTCTTATGTTCAGAGGAATCCTACCAAAAGAAGTTGCTTTTTACGACTATTTTGATAAACTTGCAGCCTTAAACTTATCCATCAGCAAGGTGTTCATGAAAATGGTGGAAGGTAATAAAAACATCATCGAGTCGGCACAGGAGATTAAAAAATTAGAGCGTGAAGCAGAACGGATTACGCGAACAAGTATTGACCTTCTTCATCGAACGTTTATCACCCCTTTCGATCGCGACGATATTTTCCAGCTTTTAAAAGGAATGGATAACTTTTCTGACGACATTAATGCAGCCACCTTCAGGCTGACGCATTATGAAATTGAATCCATTCGCCCTGAAACAATTGATTTTGCTCAAAATATTATGAGCTGCGCAATTGAAATTGAATCGGCAGTCAGGGGATTACGTCATATTAAAAAAAATACCATTATCCGGCAGAATTGTGCTAAAGTTCATGAACTGGAATTCCAGTCCGATGAAATACTTCGCAAAGCTACAGCCAGCCTATATCATCAGAGCGATGTAATGTTGCTGCTGAAGTGGAAAGAAATATATGCACGGCTTGAACGATCGGTTGACCGGATGGAAAGGGTTGCCAGCATAATTGAAGGCATTTTAATAGATAATTCTTAACCTCAAGTTTTCCCAGACGTTTATTTCAAAAATATTTTATGGAGCCTATAATGACCATCGTTATCATAACTGTCATCATTGCGTTGTTATTCGATGTGGTGAACGGCTTTCATGATGCAGCTAATTCAATTGCAACCATTGTTTCAACGAAAGTGCTATCTCCCAAGTTTGCAGTATTGTGGGCCGCTTTTTTCAATTTCATAGCGATGTTTGTTTTTGCACCCAAGGTGGCCAATACCATTGCAAAAATCGTGGCGATTGATTCGGCCGACCCTGCCTTTGTTTATGTCGTATTATCAGCCTTGCTTGGAGCCATAATATGGGACCTGATCACCTGGTGGCTGGGGTTGCCTACAAGTTCTTCTCACGCCCTTATTGGCGGGCTTGTAGGTGCCGGTATTGCCCACGCCGGAATGGATGTTATTAACTGGCATAAGCTGGTCGAAACGGCGACATTTATTCCTGTTGCGCCATTGATTGGTTTTGGTCTGGGTTTTATTTTGATGATCATTGTTTATTGGATATTCAAGAGGTGGACTCCCAAAAAAGTTGACAATGTTTTCAGGAAAGGCCAGATAGTATCTGCAGCTTTGTATTCTCTTGGCCATGGAGGCAACGATGCACAAAAGACCATGGGTGTAATTGTTGCATTATTGCTGGCTGCCGGCATTTTCGCACCCGATGTTGAGCTTTCAATTTACCACTGGAATACTTTATGGATAATTCTTTCATGTCATCTCGCCATGGCTATTGGAACTGCGATGGGGGGCTGGCGGATCGTTAAAACCATGGGAATGAAGTTGACAAAGCTGAAACCAGTCCATGGTTTCAGCGCTGAAACATCAGGAGCATTTACCCTTTTTCTGGCAACTCACTTAGGCATTCCGGTTTCCACTACCCATACAATCTCCGGTTCAATTATCGGGGTTGGGGCTGTTACAAATATTTCAGGCATCAAATGGAAAATCGCATTTAATATCATTATGGCCTGGATATTGACCATACCTGCATCAGCTCTTGTTTCTGCTATAACATTTTATATTTGCAGGTATTTCCATACGGCATTTTAAGGATTTCCAATATCTTAAACTGGCAATCCCTCTGCGGGGTCCATAATTCATTCAATCTTCATGGAAAGGTTAATTTTGCGTTATGAAGGATAATTTTTGGAAAGCGCTTAAGCGGCCTGCTTTTACCCTTGCTCCCATGGAAGACGTCACAGATACGGTTTTCAGGGAGATCGTTTTAAGTAATTCTGACCCCGGTTACCTTCATGTTCTTTTCAGTGAATTTATATCTACAGATGGCTTGTGTCACGAGATCGGAGGACCTAAAGTACGGCATCGTTTGCAGATCAATGACTCAGAGAGAAAATTACTGAACGAAAAAAAAGTAAAAATCGTCGCCCAGATTTGGGGAACACATCCTGAGAAATTTTATAAAGCCACAAGATTGATTTGCGATGAAGGGCAGTTCGATGGTATTGACATCAATATGGGCTGTCCGGTAAAAAAAATTGTGAAACAGGGTGGCTGTTCAGCCCTTATCGCTCAGCCGGAATTAGCCAAAGAGATCATTATGGCCACAAAGGAAGCCTCCGATATTCCGGTAAGTGTAAAAACCAGGATCGGTATCAGCAAGGTAATAACTGAAGAATGGATACCTCATTTACTTGAATGTCGCCCTGCCCAGATTACTGTTCATGGAAGAACACAGAAGCAGCAATCGGAAGGATTGGCCGACTGGAATGAAATAAAAAAGGCGGTGGATCTGCGTAATGAGTTAAGCCCCGAAACCATAATTCATGGCAATGGCGATGTTAATACTATCGAAGACGGATTGATAAAATCCGAACGGTATAGCGTGAATGGCATAATGATCGGTCGTGGCATATTTCACAACCCCTGGTTTTTTAATCCAAATAACAATGAAAAATCTCCCGAAGAGAAGCTCGACCTGCTCTGGAAACACACTCAGCTCTTTACTGAAACCTGGGGAAACACGAAAAATTTTGCTATCCTAAAACGATTTTTTAAGATATATACCAATGGTTTTCCCGGAGCGCATCAGCTGAGGGCGCAACTGATGGAAAGCCATTCATCAGATGATGTAAAAATAATACTTAATGGTTTTAATAAAAATTTTATTACAGGTTTATAAAGTCAAAATACAACGGTAAATTAATATTATTGCTCTTGCCTTACTACTTGGTCATTTTTATTTTCCCCCATACGCCCATTTCAGGTAAATGGCGCCCCAGGTGAAACCACCGCCAAATGCTGAAAGAATAAGGTTATCCCCTTTTTTGAGACGGGTTTCCCATTCGTGCAGGCACAGCGGGATAGTTCCGTTGGTTGTATTGCCGTAACGCTGGATATTGATCATTACCTTTTCCGGATTAAGGCCCATTCGCCTTGCAGTAGCATCAATGATCCTAAGGTTGGCCTGATGAGGAACCAGCCAGGCAACATCATTCGAGGTAAGATTGTTCTTTTCCATGATCTCCGCCGAAACATCCGCCATTCCCTTAACGGCAAATTTAAAAACAGCCTGCCCTTCCTGATAAACACAATGCTCTTTTGCATCCACAGTTTCATGTGAAGCCGGCTTTACTGATCCGCCCGCTTTCTGATGCAGATATACCCTTCCCGATCCGTCGGTCTTTAATATGGAATCTATAATGCCAAAACCATTACTGTCCGGTTCCAGCAGAACCACCCCGGCGGCATCACCAAAGATGATACAGGTTTGACGATCGGTATAATTAACAATACTCGACATTTTGTCGGCACCGATAACAATAGCCTTTTTATGTGAGCCGGATTCAATGAATTTTGAGGCTGTGACAAGCGCATATAGAAATCCGGAGCAGGCCGCATTAAGGTCGAAACTGAAAGCATTTTTTATCCCGGCTTTATCACTGACAATATTTGCCGTTGCGGGAAACTGCATATCGGGGGTAACTGTCGCACCAATTACAAGGTCAATTTCATCCGGGGATGTATTTGTTTTTTTTAAAAGACTCTTTACAGCTTCAACAGCCATATCCGATGTGCCAAGTCCTTCTCCGACAAGAATTCTTCTCTCCTTAATACCGGTTCGTGTCGTAATCCATTCATCACTGGTATCGACCATTGTTTCAAGTATCTTGTTGGTCAGAACGGTTTCGGGGGCATAGGAATGAACGCCTGTTATCGCTGCTCTTATCTTTGACATTGAAATGGAATGATAATTATAAAGGTCACAGCTGTATAAATTATTTACTTTCCATATATTTCGACATCGCCCGTTTAATCTTCTTGATCAGGCCTGTATCAAATACCTCTTTTGATAAAAGGATCATATTCATGATGGCTTTGCTGCTCGAAATCCCATGCCCGATAATAACAGGAGCATTCACACCGAGAATCGGACTTCCGCCGTATCGTTCATAATTGAACTTTTCGAAAAATTCATCCATCAGTTTTCGCTTCATCATAAGCCGGTAAACAGCTTCAAGCGCTTTTAACAAAATGTTTCCGGTAAACCCATCACAAACAATAACATCTGCCTTGTTTTTGAAAAGATCGCGCCCTTCGATATTCCCGTAAAATATAAAATCCTTTGAGTCCTTCATGAGTGGAAAGGCTGCCTGGCAGATGAGGTTGCCTTTTTCTTCCTCTTCGCCAACATTTAACAACCCGACTTTTGGATTTTTGATGCCTAAAATGTATTTGGCATAAATCGAGCCCAAAATTGCAAACTGGTAAAGCACATCAGGCTTGACATCGGGATTGGTGCCGATATCAAGCATGACATTCATCCCTTCCGTTTCTTTGGGAACAAGCGTAAGCGTAGCCGGCCTTATAACCCCATGAATGTTGCTGACGCTGTACATTGCGCCTACCATTGTAGCACCTGAATTACCCGCACTTGCAAAGGTATCTATTTCATGATGCTTCAGGCATTTTAATCCTTTTGAGATACTGGATTCCGGTTTTTGCGTATACGCTTTGATGGGCTTATCACCCATTGCGATAATATCCGGAGCGTGAACAATTGTAAATCTTCCCGGATCAACGTTACGGTCAGTCAGCTCCCTTTTGATTATATCTTCGGGTCCGAATAAAACGATACAGTCGGAAGAGGATATTCTATCAAGCGCTGAAATTGCCCCTTCGATTGTGACCGCAGGCGCAAAATCTCCTCCCATTACATCCAGTCCAATTCTCATCGGCAGAATTAATAAATTCGGGGTTTAATAACCACAGATTATTTCGATTCAGCCTTGGTATAGACCAGTTTGCCTTTGTAGTAAAGGTCTCCGTCAACATAATAACCATGATGGTATTGATGAACTTCACCAGTGGTCTTGCAGAGGGCAAGCTGCGGAGCAACTGCTTTGTCATGGGTTCTGCGTTTATCCCTTCTCGTCGTTGAGTGTTTTCGTTTAGGATGTGGCATTTTCTATTAAATATAAATTTCTATTCGAGTTTAATATTTTTCAATTGTTCCCAGCGGGGATCCATTTGCCTGTATTTTGAAAGCTCTTCCAGTTTCCTGATTATCTCTTTATTGCAACCTGTTCCGCCTTCAATGTCTTCCGGATGAACTTTTTTAATCGGAAGAGAAAGCGTTACATATTCATTGATTAAGAGACTGACGTCGATCTGGTACTCTGTATCGGGAATGACAATCACATTTTCAGATTCTTCCTTCTTTTCGGCACCAAGTTTTACATAATACTTTTCCCGGATACCTACAGGAAGAATGAGCTCATCCAGACAACGGTCGCATAATACTTTCACATTCCCTGAAATGTTAAAATCGAAGATCATCATCCTTTCCTGCTTTTCAAGTACTAAATCCACCTTCAGATTGCAGTCTTCAATGTCGGCATTTTCAAGGGCTTCAAAGAACTTTTTTTGAATTTCCCAGTTGTAAGTGTGACTCCCAATGCTTAGCCCCCTGAAACTTATCCTGAACTCCTTCATTTCGTTCACCTTTCAATGCTTAGAAAATTGGGGTGCAAAGGTAAAAATATTTATATGATACACAAATATTAATAAAAAAATTAGACAGTAAATCCTATTGCCCTGCTCGGAATACCTAATTTTGAATTTATATTCATGGTAAATGCTTTTAGAAAAATTAAACCTTCCGGAGTATCATTTCAGGTTTGAGGAAAAGGATTCAAAAAAACTGATCTTTGACGAAATCAGAAAACGATTTGTTGCCTTAACATCTGAAGAATGGGTTCGTCAGAATATTTTGAAGTACCTGGTTTCAGAAAAGCGCTTTCCCGCAACACTGATTTCTGTTGAGCAAGAGATGAAATTGTTTAAGCGGAAAAAAAGAACGGATATTGTTGTTTATAATAAACAAGGGCTACCATTGCTTATAGTTGAATGCAAAGCGCCCAATATAGTCATCAACCAAAATGTTTTTGATCAGATTGTGCGATACAATATGGCGTTGAATGTAAAATATCTGGTTCTTACCAATGGAATGAATCACTACGCTTGTTCAGTCGATTACGACCTTAAATCGTATATCTTTTTAAAAGAAATTCCTGATTATACCGAATTGAAATAAAGAGACCTTTTTATTAACCATGCTTTTGTTTTTACAGGGAAGTGCAGTTTTCTCCTATATAACTAAACTGAAAATTGTTAAAGGGAGAGGTTTTGAAGCCAGTGTGGATACAGGGTCAGGTAAAAAGTCTTTACCATAACCTTTACCTAAACTGGCATCCTCACCCTTGCCTTTCTTCCGCATAATGAATACTTATCTCGAGTTATTCTTCATGGAGCTGGTATAATTAAACGCAGGGAATAACTAATACTACCCGCAGGATAAAGCCAACATTTTCTAACCTGAATAATTCACAAATTCTTAAAATAGGACTAAAGCCCTTTACAAGTCATTAGATTCCCTTACACCGGACTTAAGTCCGGTGTAATGAATATCCTACCGGCGATTGGCTTTAGCCCGGATTTGTGAATTGATCATGCTAAATAAGCTTCAATTAAAAATTTATATTGACTTGTGACAAATATTCTATTACTTTTATGGTTGAATTAATAATAAATACAGGCCGCCATGGAAGATAAAATAATAACCATTGCAACCTGCCCTTATTCAAGGGCTCAGTTGCTAAAGGGGCGACTCGAAGCCGAAGGAATCGAATGTTTCCTTTCAAATATCAACCTTATCCAGCCCCAGATTTCGGGAGGGGTAAAAATAAAAATAGCCGAAAAAGATGCAGAAACAGCAATGAAAATAATTGATGAAATTAAGGAAGAATACGGCGAAGCCAAGCAACATATACTCGATCGCCTGAAAAGTATCCGCAGGATTTTAGTGCCGGTCGATTTTTCAGAACCGTCGGATAATGCCAGTAATTTTGCAATCGGGATAGCGGAAAAACTCAAATCGGAGGTCAGGTTGTTGTATTCATATTTTAATCCAATAGTCATTTCAGAGCCCTACCTGGATGAAAACACTTTTCACTACCAAATGGATGAAGTGGTAAGAAATATTGAATCGGAAGCAAAAGAACATATTCAAAAATTTATACGACAGTTAAAAATCAAGGCCAGGAAAGAACTTTTGGAAAGGATCAGGATTTCCTATCATCTCGACCGTGGCTCTCCTGATGATGTCATTTTAAATTATACCGGTTTTTGGAAACCGGGTTTGATTGTTATGGGAACAAAAGGCCTGGGCAAAGGCACTTTGGATTATCTGGGAAGTGTAACAAAAAAGATCATTACAAAAGCAAATGTTCCGGTACTTGTTGTTCCTCAGAAATCGGTTTACAGAGGGATTGGCTATATCGGAAAAGTGTTGTATGCCACCAATTTTGATGACTCCGACTTTCGGTCGTTGCGTGCCCTTCTTACATTGCTGCGCCCTTTTGAGGTAAGAATTTATTGCCTTCATATCGCATCGGAAAAGGATACCGGTTTCGACCAGGCAAAAATGAACAACCTGAAAGAGCACCTCCGGCAGGAATACGGCGAATTCAATCTTCAGTGCGACCTGATCCGCCGCGACGATGTTGTTCAGGGACTGGAAGATTACATCGAGGATAAAGAGATCGACCTGCTGGCATTAACCACGCATAAAAGGGGAATTATTGAAAGGCTTTTCAATCCCAGCCTGGCAAAGCAAATGCTGTTTCATACCAATATTCCGCTGCTGGTATTTCAATCCTGAAGTGTTGGATAAAAAGCATCCTCGATATGCCGGATAGTATATTTCCCTTTTTCGAAAATGATTGAAACAATATCAAAGCGTACTTCCAAATCTATTTCTTTCTGGTTTACATAAGCATCGGCTGCCCTTATTAAAAAACGCTGTTTTTGTTTGTCCACAGCATCTTCGGGTTCACCAAAATAAGCTGTGCTTCGGGTTTTAACCTCTGCAAACACAATAAAACTTCCTGTTTCGGCAATAATGTCAATCTCATCTTTCCCATACCGCCAGTTACGGTTGATGATTTTATATCCCAGCTCTTCCAAATAAGAAGCTGCTAATTCTTCACCTTTATTACCAAGTTCATTGTGTTGGGACATAGAGTAGTTCAAAGTTTAAAATTGAGTCCGCTCCGAAAAGCAATTCTGAACCACATACCTGCCCGCCAGGGATGGCTAATATATGGCAGGCGTGGGCACATGGTATCATAGGCTTTCACATAGTTGATTATAAGTCTAAAACCTATGTGAAAATCTTTGTGCCCTATGATCCTATGTGGTAAAATCATTATTATTACTTTGCGAAGTAAACTCAAGGTTCGAAGTTCAAAGTTGAAAAATCGTCGACATTCAGATTTACTTTTCTTCCCATAATCAGCGCCCTGTTATCATCCAAATGACCCGCCGGAAAACCGAAACAAACAGGATAATCGTATGGGTCGATTGCTTCCGATATAATTTCATAAGCGGATTTTCCAAATGGGGTTTCACCATCTTTCATCTCCGTCATGCCTCCCACGATCAACCCTTTTAATTGACTAAGCTTTCCTGACCGCTTCATCTGCCACATCATCCGGTCGAGACGATAGAGGTATTCTCCGACATCTTCGATAAACAGTATCTTCCCTTTGGTTTCTATATCCGAAGCTGAGCCAATCAGGCTGCATAAGACCGAGAGGTTACCTCCCGTCAAAATAGCTTTTGCTTGTCCTTTTCGTGATAAAGGATGAGTTTTAAATTCATATTCCAGTTTTTCACCAAATAAGCCTTTCTTCAGTGATTCTGCAGAAGCGGGATCCTTTAATCCGGCAGACATGGTCGCATGGATGGTTTCAATCTTTAAATTCTTATGGATGTGAGAATGGAAAATAGTAATGTCGCTGAAACCGATCAGCCACTTAGGATTTTTCCTGAATCCTGACCAATCCACCTGATCAATGATGCGGATAACGCCATATCCACCTCTGGCAAAAAGAATCGCACGGACCGATGTATCATCCAGGGCTTGCTGCAAATCAATTAACCGTTCTTTGTCAGGTGCAGCGTATTGATAATGATCGCTGAACAAGTGAGCTCCTGTTACAACCTCAAGTCCCCAGCCCTGAAGGATAATCATTGCAGTTTCGACTTTCTCTTTTAAAATTTTCCCGGCCGGAGCGACAATTGCGATTTTATCTCCCTTGTTTAAAAAAGGTGGTGTTGTCATTTTTTTATTTCACGCAAAGTTCGCAAAAAAAGTCAATAAATCACTGCCTAGTAGGTTAAATACAACTCGCAATAATGATAATACTTTGCGGGTTTAGCGCTTCTTACATTGCTTTACGTGAAACGTGTAAAAGCATTTTTGATTCGCTTATTCTTATCTTTGCCGAAATTACAGTTTTTTAATAAATCAAAATGGCTGAAAATAAGACATTCAAACGCTATACCATTACTTCGGCATTGCCTTATGCCAACGGGCCTTTGCACATCGGGCACCTCGCCGGGGTTTATGTTCCGGCTGATATTTTTGTAAGATATTTACGATTGAAAGGAGAAGATGTTGTTTTCATCGGTGGATCAGATGAGCATGGTGTACCCATTACCATCAAAGCCAGACAGCAAGGTGTGACTCCTCAGCAAATCGTTGACAAATATCATGGAATGATAAAAAAGTCGTTCGAAGAATTTGGAATTTCATTCGATATTTACTCAAGGACATCCAACCCAATCCATCACGAAACCGCTTCTGAATTCTTCACAACCCTTTATGATAAAGGCGAATTTATTGAGAAAACGTCACTTCAATATTATGATGAAGCCACCCAGCATTTTCTGGCTGATCGCTACATCACCGGAACCTGTCCGCATTGCCATTTCGACAAGGCCTATGGCGATCAATGCGAAAACTGCGGTACCTCACTCAGCCCCGATGACCTCATCAACCCGGTAAGCGTTTTAAGCGGCAACATTCCCGTTAAAAAGGAAACAAAGCACTGGTACCTTCCTCTGGATAAATACGAACCCTGGCTCAGGGAATGGATACTCGAAGGGCATAAAGACGACTGGAAAACAAACGTATACGGTCAGTGCAAATCATGGATCGACCAGGGTTTACAGCCCCGCGCTGTCACCCGCGACCTTGACTGGGGCGTGAAAGTTCCTTTGCCTGAAGCACAGGACAAGGTGCTTTATGTCTGGTTCGATGCGCCTATCGGCTATATCTCGGCAACGAGGGAATGGGCTGAGAAGGCAGGCAAAGACTGGAAGCTTTACTGGAAAGACAAAGAAACGAGGCTGATCCATTTTATCGGCAAGGACAACATCGTTTTCCATTGCATCATTTTCCCGGCAATGCTCAAACATGAAGGTTCGTATATCCTGCCTGATAATGTTCCGGCATTTGAATTTATGAACCTCGAAAACGATAAAATATCCACTTCACGCAACTGGGCGGTCTGGCTTCACGAATACCTCGAAGAATTCCCCGGCAAACAGGATGTGTTGAGGTATGTCCTTTGCGCAAATGGTCCTGAAACCAAAGACAATGACTTTACCTGGAAGGACTTTCAGTCGAGGAACAACAGCGAACTGCTTGCCATTTTTGGAAATCTTGTTAACCGTACTCTTGTACTCACACATAAGTATTATGAGGGAAAAGTTCCGGCAATTGAGGAGTTGAATGATTATGATAAATCCGTCCTGTCCGAAATAAAGGAGTTTCCGATGAAGATCGGGGTGAGCCTCGATACCTTCCGTTTCAGGGAGGCGCTTAATGAGCTGATGAACCTTGCCCGGCTGGGAAACAAATACCTCACCGATTCGGAACCGTGGAAGGTTTTCAAAACAGATGAGGCAAGAGTCAGAACCATCCTGAATGTTTCATTGCAAATTTGCGCTAACCTGGCGGTGCTGTCAAAGCCTTTCCTGCCGTTTACTTCAGCTAAACTCACAGCCATGCTGAATATGCCTGAATTTACCTGGAAAGACGCCGGCAATGCAGGCCTGCTAAAGGATGGCCAGCAATTAAACCGGCCTGAACTTCTTTTCGAAAGGATTGAGGATGATGTGATCGAAGCGCAGATTCAGAAATTACTGGAAACGAAAAAGAGTAATCAGCAAAATACCATCAACGTTAAGCCGGCTAAAGAGAATGTAACTTATGATGATTTCTCCAAACTTGACATTAGAGTGGCAAAGATTATGGAAGCGGAGAAAGTTCCCAAGACCGACAAGCTGCTCAAACTGAAAATTGACACCGGTATTGATCAGCGAACTGTAATCTCTGGCATTGCAGGAAAATACAAGCCGGAAGACCTGATCGGGAAAAAGATCTGCATGATCGTTAACCTTGCCCCACGGAATATTCGCGGCACCGAATCCAAAGGAATGATCCTGTCAGCGGAGGATGCAAACGGTAATCTTTGCATCATCATGCCTTCAGAGGATTTCCATAACGGAAGTGAAATCAAATGATTTTGGTCTGAAGTAAATCCTAAATCTAAAATCGTACATCGTAAATGCCTTTCACCTACGACTATCCCCGCCCATGGTCACCGTTGATGCGGTTGTCTTTCGCAAAATCGGAACAAAAACCGAAGTGTTGCTGATCAAAAGAGGCCATTATCCCTATGAAGGAATGTGGGCTTTGCCGGGTGGTTTTATGGATATGGAGGAAACCCTTGAAGAAGCTGTTGCCAGGGAATTGAAAGAAGAAACCGGACTAAAGAAATTAAGCTCGGCAATTGCATACATTCAGCGAAATTCACCGTGACCCGCGTGGAAGGAATATTTCCATTATCTTCTGGGGATTAGCCAACCCTGATAACACCAACGTAGCAGGTGGCGATGATGCCACCGATGCCCGGTGGTTTGCCATTGATCATTTGCCAGAACTGGCATTCGACCATAGCAAGGTCATTGAAATGGCGATCAAAAAACTTTAAGGAATGAGCCTGTCAAAACTGAATTTTTATAAATTTAACCTCATAAGGATTCAGTACAATCTCTTTTCCTGCATCATTATTTTGCTTTCAGTTACGCTGACTTCAGTTATTGACTTGGCAGGATTTCTCTTCAAAATACTATCCGAGGGAATTTGAATTGTACTACCATTAACTTCTCTCAGGTGCAAAACAATACCTGAGCCGTCGAATGCAGGTTTACAACTAACAAGGAGTAATCCCGGAGTTTCAAGATCAAAAAAGGATACACTTTCCATCGGAATATCTGAATTACCAGCCGGCTGAACCCTTGTTAGCATAGGAACCTGGTTATCCCATCCGAAACGAGTGGCTGATACGTTCGACGTGTTGGCAGTGGAAGTAATGGCATAAGTCCATTTGTGCTCTCCTTCCTGCAAAGCCCTGAAGTTGGTCGTCCAGTAGTTGTTCATCGGCCAGGAAAATATCCAGGGATGTTTGGGGTTGGAGATGTAATCATATTTACCGGTATTGATCCCGCCAAACTGAACCAGCGGCATTTCAACCGAAGAAAACAATATTTGTGAACCTGTTCCGCGAACCGATGCAAAACTTTGTATGGTATTCCAGTCAGAGGAGGTTCCTTCAAGCTGGTCTCGGCCCGGAGCGACCATCCCGCCCTGCGCTTCGAAAAGCAGGTGAGAATCAGGAAGTGAAAAAGGAAACGCCACGTAAATAGCTTCTGCAGTGGTCACCGGTAACTTAAAAAGGCTGTAAGTGAATTCTATTCTTTTCTCTTTTTTGTATAACCTGATTTCACAGGTAATGCCACGCTCATCAGCACAAACGGGCAATTCACCGTGGATGAAAAGGCTTTTCCAGACAGGTCCGTCAATGCCGCCTTCGATATGAATATTTTTCATGGTCGTCTTTGAGCCAAGGAGCTCTTTATAAACCGTATCCATTCGTGAACTCGTAAATCTTTCCATCTGCGACCGGTTGTCGAGTTGCTCGTAAATAAATTCACCCAGTTGCCAGGGGCATTTGGGATCGACCAGTTCGTTCCCCAATTCTTTATCCACAAGGCTTTGAACCGTTCCCCGTTGCTGGTTGATTTCGAATTTATAAAATTCGTTCTCAAAAAGTCCGTTAAAATCCCATTTCCCCGGCATTGTCCTGGCTTCACCTGTTTGGGTGATCCGGTAGGTTTTATACCCGATTGGCGGCACGTTCTCAACCCAGATTCCCCAATACGATCCGTCTTCCCGGCTCCCGACCAGCTGGGCCTCAGCAACTCTGTCCGCTTCATCAATAAGCTGAAATTGCCTTCCACCATCCAGCATTTCGTGATCAATATAAACCACCACCAAACCCGACCTCGACCAGTTCAGGGAATTGAAAACAGTGATGGTCGGAACCGCAGCACGGGGAAGATATTGCTGAATCAAACCCATCCCCTCCTCGCGAAGCGAGGCAGACCGCTTTACCGCTTCCCAGGCATAAGACCCCTTTTCGCCCCATTGCACCATTGAGTTCTCATTAAAAGGATCATAAATGCTTTCAGCAGCCCCATAAGTATGCTCATCGTAGAAAGCGATGGCATCCATCGTGGTATTAATATCCTCCTGTGTCCTGGTTTTAGCTTTTTCACCAAGCATATTCGCCATAGAGAACAATCCCAGGTTGGCGATCATGTCGTTTTGCGTTTGCCTTACAGCAGCTGTCTCCCTGGCAGCTGAACCAGCTCCGTCGGTCCACCAGTCGGGCCAGGCTTTCCGGTAAACCGGCAAATCTCCGGCATGATTCTCTTCGACGTACTTCATATACTCATTTGCAGTAGCAATCCTCAATTTCGGGGTTACATATTGTTCATTCCACTGCTTTACAAGCTCGCATGCAGAAATAGCAGGAGGGGAATTATCGGTGACATAACCCGAATATTGCAGCCCGATCCTGTTAAACGGATATCCCTTTTTCTCCAGGGATGAAAGATACTTCATCAGGTTTCTGCCAAATGTTTCTGTGTTATTCAGGTGAATGCCGAGGCCGTTTCCAAACATATAATGCTCACCCCTGAAGGCAAGCAAGCGATTACCAGAAGGCGATTCCCACCAGAAAGCTGTTGGTAAATCAAATGGAATCCGCGCCCGGTGGCCGTGTTCACCCATGATGAGGTACTTAACGCCGAGATCAGGAAAATAATCTGCCATACACCAGCCGATGCCATTCACATCATTTTGCATGGCGGTTTGAACCGGAATTCCGTTTTCATTAAAAAACCGGATGGGCTGGGTGAGGGTAGCAAGGGTATTTTCATCGGCAATTTCCGACATATTAAAGAACATGCCGGTCACTTCAATCCTCCCTTCGGAAATTCTTTTTTTCAACCGTTCAATCTGGGAGGCTGGTCTTTGCTCAAGGTATTCCCTGACTGCCCAGGCTGATTCGCAGGTCCAGCGGAATTTTGCATCATCCGGAAAATCATCTGTCAGGTCGCAATAGTCCAGCGCATAATCAATGAAACGAAGGTGCTCGGGCAGGATTTCAGTCTGTGACCTGGTGTAGCCTATATCTGTATGCGAATGCTGTACAAAGTATACTGTCCATTCTTTGACCGGTTCCACCGTAAAATTTCTTTCAATCGTTTTATCCTTAACCACTATCCTTGCAAGGTAGCTGGCAGGTTGTTCTGTGATTGGAAGCTGAAAACTGATATTATTATACCCTGTAAATAATTCGAATTTCTGCGTTAAAATGTCTTCGATTGTAATTTCTCCTGCAGTTATTTCACCGAGATAAACGGCTTCCAGCTTCACCTGGTTAAAAAGTTTACCATCTTCCTTAACGATCATTTGCTCCTGGACGATTTCAAAACGTTCGCTGATGCTGCTCATGAAAGTCATATACCAGACATTGCTTCCGGCTTCCTCCGCCTGAACCTTCATTTTCAGCGGACGGCCTTTAGCAGATACAATAACGGAGGCCGGAAGCCTGAGGGTCGCATACCCAAAAGCGTCACCATGCCGGTCGATCATGGTCCGCCTGAAACTAAGCTCTGAACCCTCAATCCCCTTCACCATCCAGTATTTCATATCATTGTTTTTGGGGTTGTAAAAGGTCAGGAATTTTTTACCGTTAACCAGCAAATCCCAAGCATGGCTTTCAACATTGACATCAAAACCGAATATCCAGATAAAGTTTACAAATTCCTCTTCAAGTTTAATCGGCAGAGGTCCGGTTTCCCATTCGATGATTTTGAATTCAGTTTTCGCCCTGCCCAGCAGAGCGGTTTCCACTTCGGGCTGCGGTGAATTGTAATTAATGGTAGCGCCATCGATCGCTTTTGCAAAGCCCTGAAGGTAGTTAACCGCTCCAAATGAAGTGTTTTGACCGAATGTAAATTCAGAACTAAAAATCAGGAATGCTGAAAAGATCAAAAGTTTTTTCATTTAATATTTTCTTTGAGATTTCCGAATAGAAATGTTTTTTGCTTCAGGGCAAAAATAGAAAGTATTTGCTGGATTTATTATAATTCTAAAATTCAGCTATCAGACGCATCAAATCCCAGGTGATTTAAATTGCTAAAAGCAAATATTACCGGCAATTATTATTGAGAAAATTACATTCTTCCCATCATCGCTCTTACAATATTCTCAGCCCCTTCAGCTATTTGGAGAATATTTGCGTCAAGCATATAACATGGCGTTGTAAAGAGGTTGTTCTTTTCGTCAACTATTACTTCACCATGCGTAGTTTTGACATGCGTCGATCCCATCTTTTCAATGGCTTCGGCAGTTCCTTTATCCTGGCCGATGGTTACCTCAATATCTCCGAAAATTTTAGCAAGAATTACAGGAGAAATGCATAAGGCGCCGATGGGTTTATTTTTTCCTGCTGTTTTCAGGATGGCTTTTTCTATATCGGCATTAACCGAACAATTAGCTCCTTTGAGGGCAAAATCACAGAGATTTTTAGCAACCCCAAATCCACCGGGAATGATCAGTGCGTTAAAGTTATTCGGGTCGTAATTTTTAAGATCTTTTATCTTTCCGCGGGCAATGCGCGCCGACTCAACAAGAACATTTCTCTTTTCTTTCATCTCCTCTCCTGTCAGGTGATTGATTACATGGTGCTGGTCGATATCAGGAGCAAAAACTTCATAAGTTGCGCCCTGTTTCATGATGGCAAGCATGGTAAGCGTGGCTTCGTGGATTTCGGCTCCATCGTAAACACCACATCCGGCAAGTACTACTGCAAATTTTTTCATTTCTTTAAACATTTAGTAATAATAACCAACAATTTAACAATTCAACAGTTCAGCAATTTCACACAGCGAATTTAACATTTTTTCCTGTTGGCTCAAAAGTTTACTTTTGTCAAAATAAAAATTTGATGAAGACCAAAGAAGAAATTGTTCAGAACTGGCTGCCCCGCTACACCGGAACGACAATTGAGGATTTCGGTAAATATATTTTACTTACCAACTTTCAAAATTATCTTGAGTTGTTTGCCCAATGGCACAATGTTCAAATCAAGGGAAAGGACAAGCCTATGCCAAGTGCTACGGCCAGCCAAATAACCATGATCAATTTCAACATGGGGAGCGCCAATGCTGCTACAGTAATGGATTTACTGAGTGCAATTGATCCCAAGGCCTGCCTTTTTTTAGGTAAATGCGGAGGTTTAAAAAAGAAAAACGAGTTGGGCGACCTTATCCTTCCGATAGCTGCCATCAGGGGTGAAGGAACCTCGAATGATTATTTCCCGCCTGAAGTGCCTGCTCTACCGGCTTTTAGTATGCAAAAAGCCATTTCGACAACCATCCGTGAGCATGGGCGGGATTACTGGACAGGAACTGTTTATACTACCAACCGCCGGGTTTGGGAACACGATAAAGAATTCAAACGTTATCTTAGGAAAACCCGAAGCATGGCCATTGATCTCGAAACGGCAACGTTGTTTACGGTAGGTTTTGCAAACGGAATCCCAACCGGTGCGCTTTTGCTTGTTTCCGATCAGCCGATGATTTCATCCGGGATTAAAACAGAAAGTTCCGACAGGAAAGTATCAGAGAAATTCATGCACGAACATCTTAGGATCGGAATTGATTCTTTGAATCAGTTGATCAATGATGGTCTTACGGTTAAGCATTTGAGATTCTAAGAAATGTTTCGTTGGGATTTTGCCATAAATGCTGCAAAAACTTGTTGGTCAGGGTCAAGCATGCTGAAAACACAAAATTACACAATAAAAAATAATAAATGACTTTTGACCAGATCATCGATAAACTTAAAAATAAAATATATTATCCTGTTTATTTTCTTTCTGGAGAGGAGGCGTATTACATCGATGAAATATCTGATTATATCGAAAAGAATGTCCTTAATGATGTTGAAAAAGAATTTAACCAGACTGTTATTTATGGACGGGAAACTACGGTTCAGTCAATTATAAGTGCCGCCAAACGCTATCCGATGATGGCAAATTACCAGGTAGTTATTGTGAAGGAAGCTCAGGATGTCCCGAAAATTGAAGAACTGGAAAAATATCTGGAAAATCCATTAGCATCAACCCTGCTTGTGTTCAATTATAAGTATAAAAAAATTGACAAAAGAAGAACCTTCGCCAAACTGATTGACAAAAAAGGAGTTCTTTTTGAATCAAAAAAACTATACGATAACCAGATCCCTGCCTGGATCTACAGCTATGTTGTTCAAAAGGGCTACCAGATAACACCCAAGGCAAATGCAATGCTTGCGGAATATCTCGGAGCAGACCTGGGTAAAATTGTCAATGAAATTTCAAAATTGATCCTGAATATACCCCCAAAGGCGGAGATCACCGAAACCCTTGTGGAGCAGAATATCGGTATAAGCAAGGACTTTAATATTTTTGAGCTGCAAAATGCCATTGGCTCCAGAAACATTGTTAAAGCCAACCAGATTGCCAATTATTTTGCCGCCAGCCCTAAAGAAAATCCCCTTGTGAAGACCATTATTATGCTTTTCAGTTATTTTTCCAAACTGCTGATTTATCATCAGCTTACTGATAAGTCAAGAAACAATGTGGCCTCTGCATTATCAATAGTGCCGAATTTCGTCAAAGATTATGAAACTGCTGCAAGAAATTACCCCCCTCATAAATTAATCAATATTGTGTCAATTTTAAGGGAATACGACCTGAGATCGAAAGGGGTAAATAATGTTTCCACCAGTGAAGGCGAGATGCTGAGAGAAATGTTGTTCAGGATTTTACATTAAGCCCTTATGGTTATACATTTCATCTATTATCACTTTGTATTTTTCAAGAATGACCTTCCGTCGAAGTTTCATGGTTGGCGAAAGTTCTCCTGATTCCACTTTCCAGTTTTCAGCTAATAACCTGAATTTTTTTACCTGTTCGATTTTATCCAGTCGGCTGTTGATAGTGTCCACCTCTTTCTGAAGCCGTTTCAATATCCGCTCATCGAGAATCGAATTTGCGGGAGTTGAATAGTGATGGTTCTTAACCCTGCACCAGGACTCGATATGCTCAAAGTTGGGGACGATGAGGGCGGTGGTGTAATTCCTGTTCTCGCCGATAATCATTATATTCTCAATGAAAGGGGACTCCTTAAATTCATTTTCAACCACCTGCGGAGCAATATATTTTCCACCTGAAGTCTTGAAAATCTCTTTTTTCCGGTCGGTGATCTTCAGGTACACTTTGTCCACCCATTCACCTGCATCTCCTGTATGAAACCAGCCCTCAGCATCAATCACTTCTTTGGTCAGTTCGGGTTGTTTGTAATAACCCATCATCAGCCCAGGGCTTTTGCAGAGGATTTCTCCGTCATCTGCTAATTTAATTTCAACCCCGGGTAAGGTCCTGCCCACAGTTCCGAAATGAACGCCTCCTTTCTCAAAATTACTTACCGCTATTACAGGTGATGTTTCGGTAAGTCCGTAACCTTCCATGATTTTGATCTTTGCCGCCCAGAATGTGCGAGAAAGCAATGGGTTTATGCTTGCACCTCCGGTGACGATAACTTGCAGCTCTCCACCAAAAGCCTGCCGCCATCTTCTGTAAACCAGCCTGTCGGCCCAACGGCGCTGAAATTCATAAAAATGACCGTTACGGTCGTCAAATTCAAACCGATGTGCGAGATTCAATGCCCAGAAAAAAAGTTGTTTCTTAATCCCCTTTAATCCCCTGCCCGTTCTTACCAGTTTTGCATAGGTTTTTTCAATGACCCTGGGCACAGCACAGAAAAACTCCGGCCTGACTTCATTCAGATAGTCCCTGAGTTTATCAATACTATCGGCGTAGTATATAGAAATCCCGTTATACTGGTAAACATAATTAAGCATCCGCTCATAAACATGGCAAAGCGGAAGAAAACTCAAAGAACTCTTGACCGGATTTTTACTTAATATATCGGAACATGCCATGAAGTTGCTAACAAGGTTGGAGTGCGAAAGCATTACTCCTTTAGGATTTCCCGTAGTTCCGGAGGTATATATAATGGTGGCCAGATCTTTTTCTGATATTTGGGATTTAATGTTATCAAGGTTAATACCCGGATTTGATTTTCCCAGGTTCAATAATTCATACCAGTTCCCGGCATTATAAGTTTTGCTGATAAAATAAACATTTTTAAGCGTAGGAATCAAACTTAGAATTTTTTCAATCCTGCCATAAATTTCGCTATTTGAAACAATAATGATTTTAACCTCAGCTTCTTTAAATATGTATTCATAATTCGTTTCGCTCAGGGTAGGGTAAACCGGAACATTTACCGCACCGATCTGCATGATCGCCATATCGAAAAAATTCCATTCAGGAGAATTGTTGATGATGGTAGCAATTTTATCGCCCTTTTTGATTCCAAGGCTGAGTAATCCCCGGCTTAGTGTATTTACAGTATCAATGTATTGCGAAGAGGAAATATTTTTCCATTCTCCGTTCACTTTTCCGGCAAGAGCTATCGGCAGGTCAGAATATTTTTCATTATAATGCGTTAAAAGGTCAAACAGTCGTGATATTCGGGCCATAATCTTTGATTTTAATCGTGATCCTTAATATCAAAAAGTTTTTCTATGACGGATTTATATTTATTGCAAATATAATTCCGCCTGAGTTTCAGATTGGCAGTTAGTTCACCTGTCTGAATGGTCCATTCAGCATCCATTAATTCGTATTTCATTATGCGTTCATAGCTTCCAAGTTTCTTATTGGAATCAAGGATTTCTTTATGAACCCGTTTTTTTATTTCAGGATGATTGATCATTTCATGATCAGAGGAATACGGGATATTTTTGGAACCGCAGTAATTTTGCAGATGATTGAAATCAGGAACAATTAAGGCGGCCGCAAATTTCTTATTTTCTCCAACTACAAGTGCTGCATCAATAAAAGGAGATTCGACAAGCAGATTTTCGATGTGTTCAGGACTTATGTATTTACCCATTGCCGTTTTAAAAAGCGCCTTTTTCCTGCCGGTGATCTTGAGGTGGCCTCCGGGTTCAATACGACCCAGGTCGCCGGTATGGAACCATCCGTCTTCAATGGCTTGTTTAGTCATCTCAGGTTCTTTATAATAGCCCAGCATAACATTCGGACCCTTGCAAAGAATTTCTTCGTCACCTGCTATCCTGACTTCAACCCCTTTAATGGGCTTACCAACAGTGCCGAATTGCAGTCCTCCGGGGTCGAACGTATTTACAGCAATAACCGGTGAAGTTTCAGTCAATCCGTAACCCTCAAGAATTGGGATTTGGGCTGCGGTAAACACTTTTGCCAGCCTGGTTTGCAAAGCGGCTCCACCTGAAACGATGACGCGCATATTTCCGCCGAGACCTTCTCTCCATTTGCTGAAAACAAGTTTATTGGCAAGGTTTAGCTGTTTCTGGTAGAGCCAGTTTTTTCCTTTAATATCATAATGAAGCCCTAATTTGACGGCCCAGAAGAAAATCGATTTCCGGAGGAAACTTAGCTTTTTACCTTTCGCTATAATTTTTTCGTAAACTTTTTCCAGGAGCCTGGGAACCGTTGTCAGAATATGCGGTTGAATTTCTTTCAGGTTATCCGCAATGGTTCCCATATTTTCGGCGTAATAAATTGAGACGCCAAGATAGTGGTAAATATAAATATTGGTCCTTTCGTAAACATGACTTACCGGAAGATAGCTGATGCAACGACTGGTTTGGTCAACCGGAAAAATATGATAAAGAGCAAGCACATTGCTCAGGATATTCCGGTGCGAAAGCATCACTCCCTTGGGATTGCCGGTTGTACCTGATGTATAAATCAATGTAGCAACATCATCAGGCAAAATATTCTGGCTGATTTCCTTTAATTTTTCGAGTGCGGGATTCAGTTTGCCAAGTTCGATAAACTCATCCAGGTGTTTGACTTCATCAATTTTTTTAAACGTGTAAATCCCTTCGAGAGATGGAATCTCAGGTAAAATGTGATTGATCTTTGAAAGAAGTTCTTTACCTGCAACAAAAACAATTTTTACTTCGGCATGCTTGAGAATGTATTTATAATCTGATTCACTGATGGTAGGATATATCGGGACATGAATTGCTCCAACCATCAGAATTCCCATGTCCAGAAAATTCCATTCAGGGCGGTTTAAAGTAATAGTCGCAACCTTATCACCTTTTTTAATACCCATTTTAAGCAAGGCAAAGCTGATGTTATTTGCCGCCTCTATATATTGATCGATACTATACTTTATCCATTTGCCATCTTCCTTTCCAGCAAGGACATCTTCCTTAGGCCTGAATTTATTCTTGTAATAAGGTAAAAGATCAAAAATTCTTAAAATTTCCATATTACTAATTCTATAGTCTTCAGAGTTATACAGTTCTATTATTGAAAATCACAGAGTACAATCAAAGATTCATTAAAAACAGCAGCAGGTAACACAAATGCTTTATTTTTTCCTAAAATGGAATAAGCCTTAATGATCTGGAGGATCGTTTAGGCTTCAGATACCAATCATAATTACTGAAAAATTTGATCCGGTCTTTTCTATTCATCCGGCATTAGAATTTATTCGTTGTGCTTTGTAAGGTATTGAGTGCAGAAAAATCTGTGTGCTGTAAGGGTTTTCATTGCATTCATATCGTTTAGCTCCCATACTATTTAACCTACAATTTAAGCACACCAACTCATGTTTTTGTACATGTATTTTAAAATGATTGCAATGAAATCAATTCGCATATTTTAATCCAAATTGACCGGACAAAATTAAAAAAATCTTTGCTACGCAGGCTTAAGTATTTATTCAAGCAATTGTTTTATTATTTTTACAAAGTTGAAAATGGTCAAATATGAAAAACAAAAATATTAATGGAATTCGTAGGTTCTTGATAAATTGCCTAACCTTTTCTGTAATGTTTATTATCGTAAATGACCTGATTGCTGATGATTGGCAAACAGGTCCTGGTGGTAAGCCTTCACGGCACAGTTTATCGGGAGAGATAGGCCCTCAGGCGGCGGATTTGTTATGGCAGGGAAGCATTTCAGCCGTGGTTGCCCAGCAGGCTGTAATAGATGGCGATATCGTTGTAATGAGCCGGATGTTTAACATTAACAACGTTCTTCATGGAACCCAAATAGTGGCCCATAACCTGCTCACCGGCGACACTTTATGGACGAAAGGTTTGCCGGTTGATTTTCCCTCGACAGACTGGCGCAGCAGGGTTTCTGCTTTCCGCGACGGAGCCATTTATGCCACACGGGCAGGTAACACCAATTACTCTTACATGTATGCATTGAATGAATTAAACGGCGAGATATTATGGAAATCAGAAGGTCTGGTTAATGAAAGCAGCACCGAAGGCGCTTCATTTGCTTCAAATGGCGATCTGATCATAGGTAACTTTGATAATGTCATCCGTATTAATCATCTGGATGGAACTACCGTTTGGCAAACTTTACGATCCTGCCCGACTACCGGAGGAGGGGAGGTAGCTGTTTTTGAAAGCAAAGGATATTATTGGGAAGCCGATCCTTATGGTCCGAAAATAAGCGTAATTGATCTGGAGAGCGGGCAATATTTGTATTCGAGTGAAGCATTGAGCCCGGGAATTGTTCAGCAAGTTGCACCTTTTGTCGGTCCTGACGGAACCGTTTACGGAACTCGGACAATGAATAATACTATTACAGATTTTTTATTCGCCCTGAACGATAAAGGGAGTTACTTTGAGGTAAAGTGGAGCGTTCCGCTTGGATACGTCCCCTTCGGAACATTCGGTGTTGGCCCTGACGGTTCAGTTTATTCCTATAATCAATCTGATGAAGTAATCAGGATTGATCCGGATAACGGCAATGTTATTGACACTTCTGAAATAGTGCTCGGTGGAGACTTTTCACAACCACGAATGGCGATTGATGCACAGGGATATGTGTTTGTCACAAATGGCGGGTTTACTGGTGGAGCCTTCCATTCCTTCAATCCTGACCTTACTTTAAGGTGGACAGAAAACATTGCCAATGTGAATGTGGGTGGGCCCGCCATTGGAAACAGCGGAACACTTATTGTTTGCGGTACCGGAAACAATGTCAGGGCTTACCAGGGCTCTTATTCGCTGGTTGCCGGATTTTCCTCCGACTCACAGGAAATTTGTGCCGGTGACACTATCCATTTTTATGATAATTCCAATGGTTTTGTTACCTCCTGGGAGTGGATTTTTGAGGGCGGAATTCCTCCGGTTTCCTATGAAGAAAACCCTGAAGTGGTTTATCCTGAAAGTGGAGTATTCGATATAAGCCTTGAGGTTGGCGATGGAAATAGTTTTAGCACCCTTGAAATTCTCAATTATATGACGGTGCTTCAATTACCTGAAACAACCTTTGATACCCTGCCTGAATTTTGCCTGTTCGATCCGCCATACTTGCTTACCGAGGGAAATCCGGAGGGTGGTGTTTATGAAGGTCCCGGCGTCAGCGGAAATTATTTCTATCCGGAATCCGCAGGCATAGGTAGTCATGTTCTTTATTATACTTTTACCGAAACTACAGGATGCAGCAAAACTGCATCACAGTTCGCTGTTGTAGATGTATGCCCCGGATCTCAGGAATTACCAGCAGGATCAATGATGATTGTTTATCCTAATCCTTCGGATCGATCCCTTCGAATCAGTATTAAGGGTTCAGATGAATCCGGAATAACAGAGCTTGAAATTTTAAACAGCCTTGGTGATGTGGTCTACATCAAAGAAATTATTATCGGAGACGATGATTTGGTATTTGACGAAATCAATGTTGGAGATTGGAATCCGGGACTTTATTTTGTCCTGTGGAAGAAATCACAACAATTAATTTCAGCAATAAAGTTTATTGTTTATTAGTGAATACCCTCACAGGTAATTAGATGTCCTATGAGGGTTAGAATTATATAAATAATGATCAATCCTGATTTAAGTAAATCACATAGATAGTATAAGAAAACACCTTATTCATACTTAATCGCCTCTACCGGATTTCGGGATGCAACTTTAATAACATAATAACTTATTGTTCCTAAGCCAATAACAAATGACAGGATGCCGGCCAGGGCAAAATTGTACCATTGCGGATACAGGTAATAAATAAAATTGGTTTCGAGCCAGACACTCAACCGCCACCAGGCTATCGGCACAGCCAAAACAAAAGAAATCGAAATGAGCAGTGAAAAATCTTTATATAAAAGAGCAAGTATGTTTTCAATGGTCGCGCCATGAACTTTGCGGATGCCCATCTCCTTGGTTTTTTGCTCTGCTATGAAAGATGATAAGCCAAACAAACCGAGCAGGGCAATGAAAATCGTAATCAGGGTTGCAATTCTTATCAGCTTTGCTATCTTATTCTCAGCAACATACATTTCATCCATTGTCTCACTCATGATCTTGTAATTGAAAGGCTGCTTTACACCGAATTCGGACCATTTTTGTTCTATAAACCTGAGTGATCCGTCAAGAGTTCCGTTATTTACTCTGCAGGTTAGAAGAAAAGAGGGCTGCTCCTGCAGGAAAAAAATAAATGGCTCTATGGCATTGTGCAACGATTTAAAATGAAAATCTTTAACCACCCCTATTACCTTCATCATTCTGCCGCCTGTATTATCCTGGCCGTAACCAAAATGGATCTTTTTCCCGATGGCATCATTTCCCCAACCGAACTCATCTGCCGCTGTCTGGTTTATAATTACAGCCTCAAGGGCATCGGTTCCCATGTTTTTATCGAAATTTCTGCCCTGTATAAATTGTAGTTGAAGGGTGCTGGCAAAATCATAATCACACTGAGCCAATAGGATTGCCTGTTCTTCCATACCCGTTTTCTGTTCAATCCTCATGGTCTGTATCCAATTGGTGATCCCTGGAATCCCTGTCGAATTGCTTACAGACACAACATCCGAATTTCGCAATAATTCATCTTTAAAGGCCGGTATTCCGGACCTGAATTCGTCATCCTGAATTTCCATAACCACAAGGTTCTCCTTGTTGAAACCAAGATCTTTATTTCTTAGAAAAGAGAGTTGTTCGGAAACGATCAATGTTCCGATAATCATGAAAATAGCAATAAAAAACTGTATTACAACAAGGACTTTGCGTAATAATCCGCTCCGGTGACCGGATTTACTGACCTTTCCTTTTAAAACAGAAACTGGTTGAAACGAAGAAAGATAAAAAGCCGGATAACTCCCTGAAATCAAGCCGATAGATAATGCTATTAAAAGTATTTCCAAAAATATTGCAGGGTTCCTTCCGGGATTCAGTGATAACATTTTCCCTGTAAAATCATTGAAATCAGGCATCAGAACCATTGAAATGAGGCAAGCTATCAGGAGTGCGATAATTGAAAGAATAACCGATTCACTGACAAACTGCCTGACCAGGGTTCCGCGGTCGGAACCTAATACCTTTCTGATGCCAACCTCTTTAGCCCTGCTGGCCGACCGTGCCGTAGCCATATTCATATAATTGATGGATGCAAGGGCAAGTATAAAAACAGCGACAATTGAAAAAATAGTAACATAAGCCATATTGCCCGATGGGCGCTCTGCTCCTAATCCCTGCCGGAAATGAGTTTTGGCCAGTGGCGTTGCCATCAGGGTAAACCGAACATTATATTGATCCCCCGTGGCTTTCATATATTTATTGTAGAAATCGGGGAACTTATCAAAAACATCTGAAATGGTTGCGTTTTCATTCAGGAGCAGAAAGGTATAGGCGCCGATTCTCCAGAAACGACTTGGTTTCATTGTGCTGTATGTTTCAGCTTCTGTTGAAATGGATACCAGGCCGTCATATTTCAGATGAGAATTGCCATGCAAATCTTCAATAACCCCTGTGACCTTATAATTTTCTCCACCCCCGGAAAGAAGGATTTCGCCGACCGGATTTTTTTTGCCAAAATATTTTTCTGATGTTTTCCTTGTCAGCACAATGGTATTCGGCTCGCTAAGACTTTTCTCAGGATTCCCGAATACAAACTCATATGTAAAAACCTCAAAAACAGTTGAGTCTGCAAGGAAGAAATTGTCTTCATAGTGCTCCGATTCATTATAACGGAACAAGATATTACCGATAGGATCGAGCCTCACAAATTGCTCCACCTCTGGCATTTCAACTTTCATTGTTGGCCCGAAAGGTATGGGAACTGTTGCATACAGGTTATGTTTTCCGCTCACGGCTATATCCGATTCAAGCCGATAAATTCTTTTATGTTTTAAATTATGCTTGTCGTAACCCAACTCATCCTGAATGTAAAGAAGAATTAAGATTGTTGTGGCAAAACCAACGGCGAGTCCGGTTACGTTAAGAACTGTATAGAACTTATTGCTGATGATGTTTCGGTAAAGGCTCCTGAGGTAATTACTGAACATAAAAAAAACAATTACTTATTTCAATTCTTAATAGATCAACCGTAATCATTATTTTGAAGTAATAAATACCACAATGATATCCCGGCAAATTCGGAGGGTAAAGATAAGGGATATTTATATTAAGAATGAAATCTAACCTGAATTAAGTTTACAAATTTTCCTTGAAAAACTTGGCTTTACACCGAAAACTTTTAACTCCGGGAATTTTGCAGGAGATATAAACGTATCTTCTATTCATATTTAATTGCTTCTACCGGATTCCCTGAAGCTACTTTAATGATATAAAAACTGATCGTTCCCATACCGACCAAAAGAGCTGTAATCCCGGCAATCAGGAAGGATGTCCATCTTATTGGCTCATGATAGATAAAACTTTCATCAAGCCAGATTCCGAGTCGCCACCAGGCTAACGGAACAGCAATGATAAATGCAATTACAATAAGCAGCGCAAACTCCTTATAAAGCAATTGCAATACAGAGCCAACAGATGCTCCAACGATTTTACGGATGCCTATTTCTTTGGTGCGCTGTTCGGCAATATATGAGGATAGACCCAACAGTCCGAGCAAGGCAATGAAAATGGTAAGTAAAGTTGCTATTTGAATGATTAATCCGATTTTCTCCTCGGCGGTGTACATTTCGTCGAGGCTTTCAGTAAGAAATTCATAATTAAACGGACGTTTTGCATTGTACTCATTCCATTTGGACTCGATAAATGCCAAAGTTTCTTTTTGCTTGTCTGGATTGATGCGGCAGGTAAGCATATAGCGCGGCCTTTCGCTCATCATCAGCATTACCGGTTCGATCTTATTGTGAAGCGACCTGAAATGAAAGTCTTTGACAATACCAATTACTTTCAGCATCCTTCCTCCCGTTCCATCCAGTTCAAAACCGTAGTGGATTTTTTTTCCAATCGGATTTTCTACCCACCCGAATTCTTTCACGGCGGTCTCATTGATGATCACTGCTTCAAGTGCATCGGTTCCCATATTCCTGTCAAAATCTCTTCCTTTCACAATTTCCATTTTCATGGTATTGATATAATCATAATCGGTTTGAGCAAGGATGATGGCATGATCGTTCATCTTATCTTCCTGTTCAATACGCATCACCTGTATCCAATCAATCTGGCCGGGAACACCTGAAGAATTAGTGGCGGCTTCAATATCGGGATTATTAAGCAGTTCTTTTTTAAACGATTCAATTTTGCTCCTGAAGGTCGAATCCTGAATTTCCATCACCACCAAATTATTTTTATTGAACCCCAGATTTTTATTTTTCAGGAAATGGATCTGAGTGGTTACAACGATCGTCCCGATAATCATAAAAATGGCAATAAAAAACTGGATCACAACAAATACTCTCCTCAGGGTTCCGCTTTTCTTACCTGTTTTGAAACCACCACCCTTTAACACCTTTACCGGCAGGAAAGAAGACAGGTAAAAGGAAGGATAACTTCCCGAAATAAGCCCGGTTAAGATAGTTATAGTAAGAATTTCGAAAATGATAAGAGGATTGCTGGTCAGATTAAATGAAAGTTCCTTACCCGACAAGTTATTGAATTCAGGCATTAAAAGGGTTACAATTAAAATGGCGATAAGTAAAGCAATGATGGCCAGGGTTAAGGATTCGGACAGAAACTGACGAATGAGCAACTTTTTATGTGCGCCCAGCACTTTTCTGACACCAACTTCTTTTGCCCGTTTCACCGATCGGGCGGTGGCCATATTCATATAATTGATAGCAGCCAGCATCAGGATAAAAACCGCTACAGCGGAAAAGATAAAAACATAGGACTTATTACCTGTTGGCAATTCTGCGCCCAGTCCCTGCTTGAAATGGGTTTCAACAAGCGGAGTAGAGGTCAGGTTGAAGGTGGCGTTGATCTGGTCACCGATAGGCTTCATGTATTTATCGTAAAAGGGAGTAAATTTTTCATGGATACTTTCCATTTTTGAGTTTTCCTTTAACAGGATATAGGTGTATACTCCGATATTCCAAAACCTTTCGGGCTCAAGGCTGTTGAAATCATCAACGCCCTGTTCAACGGCTATTGACATTCCGGAAATCAAAGCATCAAATTTCAGGTGTGAATTATAAGGAAGATCTTTCATTACACCGGTTACTTTGTAATTCCTATCGCTTCCGGAGGTAATCATTTTACCCATTGGGTTTTCATTATCAAAGTATTTTTTAGCCATCTTTTCACTTAATACAATGGCGTTGGGTTCGGTAAGTGCCTTTTTGGGATCACCGGTGATTAGTTCATGTGAAAAGATATCAAATATTGTGGAATCAGAAAAATAAAAATAATCCTCATAATATTCTTTCTCTCCAGCCCTGAAAAGAGCATTGCCGGTACCGTATAACCTGACAAATGATTCAACTTCAGGAAATTCTATTTTCAATGCTGGTCCCATTGGAACAGGGACAATGGCAAATTTGTCATGCTTGTTTCCGATAGTAAAATCGGATTCAATTCTGTAAATCCGGTCGCGCCTTACGTTGTATTTATCAAAGGAAAGCTCATCCTGCACAAAAAGCAAAATGAAAATTGCAACGGCAATTCCAACTGCAAGCCCGGTAATATTGAGAATGGAATAAAACCTGTTTCGGATAATGTTTCGGTAAAGACTAATAAGATAATTTTTAAACATCGATTTTCTTAATTTCGAAGATCAATTCATACAATAATTAATTATTCATATTTCAGGGTTATTACAGGATTAGCTCTTGATGCCATTATCGCCCTGAGGCTGGTAATTCCAAGCGCAACAACAAAAGCAAAAAAAGTTGATAATAAGAAGATTGTCCAGCTGATACTTGTCCGGTAGGGAAAATTGTTCAACCAGCTTATCATTACCAGGTAGCCAATTAAACTGGCAAAAACACAAGCGAGTAAAACCAGCCAGATAAACTCCTTTGAAATGGTGGTAATAATATTCAAGCTTGTGGCGCCCAAAACTTTTCTTATTCCGATTTCTTTAGTTTTCTGTTCAGCGAGAAATGAAGAAAGACCAATAAGGCCGAGAGATGCTATAAAAATAATGATGAGGGTAAAAACCAAGCTTAACCGGCTTAAGTCTTCTTCATCTTTATAAAGTTTGGCGAGTTCGTTTTCCAGGAAAAAGTACTCGAAAGGCCTGTCGGGAGAAGTTTTGTTCCATATTTTTTCAATTTGAACAAGAGCATTTTTTTCTGTGCCCGGATGAATTCTTATCACCATATATTTCATGAACCACATCACTTCACCCGGAAATTCTTTCATGTTTAAAATAAACGGGCCGGCTTCTTCATGCAAGGAAGTAGCATGAAAATTTTTGAATACCCCAATTACCCTTTCATCGCCGTTAAGTGACCTGAACTTTTTTCCCAATGCCTTTTCCGGGCTTTCCCATCCAAGGTGTTTAACCATTGCTTCGTTGATCAGCAATCCTTTCGAAGGATCAGTCTTGTTCTCTTCGTTATAGTCTCTGCCCGCGATGATTTCTATGCCGAAAGTCCTAACGAAATCATAATTAACAACCATTGCCGGGTAAAATTGCCATTTATCTTCGGGAAATCCTTCGGGTCGGAATTCATGCGTATTGTGTGATGCACCGAAAATATCGTCCATTGTTGTTACACTAATGATATTTGAATTATTGAGCAATTCCCTTTTAAAAGCCGGATAAATATTGGCTACCGGAGTCCTGTTGATGGGAATAACAAGAAGGTTTTTTTTGTCAAATCCTAATTCTGCTGTCCTCAGGTAATTCAATTGTTTATGAATGATGGCGGTTCCTATGATCAGGGATATAGAAATAGTAAATTGGACTACAACAAGAATTTTTCTGGGCAACCCGCTTCCGGAACCAAGCCTGATTTTGCTTTTTAAAACAGTTACAGGTTCAAACGACGAAAGGTAAAGGGCGGGGTAAGCTCCGGAAATAATTCCTGTAAATAGCCCCAGAAGAATAATATGGATGAAATTTGGAAATTCAAATAATGAATCGATTGAAATTTGTTTTCCTGTGAAATTATTGAAAAAAGGCACTATGAATTCAACGAGAATTATTGCAATAATTAAAGCAATAAAACTCATGATAACCGATTCCCCGATAAATTGAATGATCAGCTGTTTCTGGTAAGCGCCTGTAACCTTTTTTATTCCTATTTCTTTTGCCCTGCCGGCAGAGGTTGCTGTGGCGAGATTCATGTAATTGATGATTGCAATGACAAGCAGAAAAATAGCAATTGCTGAATAAATATAAATAGAGACGAAATTATTGTTGGGCTCAATCTCATAATCCAGTTTTGATTTAAGGTGGATATCGAGCAAAGGCTGAAGATACAGTGTAATATTGGCTTTTTCTGCATCATTAAAATGTTTTTCAATAAAGGACGGAAATTTGGCCTCCAGGTCCTTCGGATTGACCTTTTCGTTCAATAACAAGTAAGTCCAGCAGGGATTCCAAACCCATGTTTTGGGTAAGTCACCTCCGAATCTCTTCCTCAAAGTTGACATAGACCCGATAAAATCAAATTTGAAATGCGATTGAGCAGGAACATCTTTAATTACCCCAGTGACATGTAAATCTATATTGGTTTCAAATCTGATGGATTTTCCCATAGGATCATCATTACCGAAATACTTTTTGGCAATGGTTTCGGTAATGACAACAGAGCCATTTTCGTTAAGGGCTGTTTCAGAATTGCCTTTTGCAAACTCATGATCAAATATTTCAAAGAAAGTTGAATCAGCAAAGAAAAACCTGCGTTCATTGAATTTCTTATCCTGGTACTCAACGAAGCTCCTTGGCGCCTGAAAATTAAATACCCTTACTACGTTCTCGATCATTACAGGAAAATCGTTTTTCAGGGTGAATGCAACAGGAAAAGGTGAACTGGCAGACCTTTCACCTACGCCCTCAAAATCATATACATTTACAAGCCTGAAAATATTCCTTGATTTTTTATGATACCTGTCGAATTTGAGTTCATCGATGATGTATAGGGATATGATAAGGAAACTGGCAATTCCAATTGCTAAACCAAGTATATTAATAATGGAATAGGTCTTATGTTTTATCAAATTCCGTAAGGTTATCCTGAAGTAATTTTTAATCATAAATAAGAAGTCTAGCGAAAAGCAGGTTTCATCTATTATGCCAAACAAGGTAAACTGTTGTAAACTAAAATATTATCAAAAGCTCAATAGTTCAAACAAACCTTAAGTGTTCAAAGCCTGACAACGGCTGTACACAAGTGAACAGTGAAAAAACTATAATTTAATGAGTTGTGCCTTCCCCGACAATAACACGCAATGATTGAGGAATAACTTCGAAAGAAAAGGGGGAATGTCCAAGAGATTCTCCGTCAACTTCAAGATAAATATCTGGTTTTGATTCTATTCTGATGGTTTTTCCCCGGTAAGTTTGAACTTTTGGATGTTTAATAAAAGTTCCATTATAAAGGTTTTTAACCTCCTTCAGGACGGTAAATTTACCTAATTTTTTAATCAGTGTCATATCGAGAAGGCCGTCATCAGGAATAGCATAAGGCAATTGCATCATTCCTCCACCATTGTATTTGCAGATTCCAATACTTAAGCTGAAAGTCTTATTTTTAAACTTCTCTGCTGAACCATCGATAGAAATTTCTGTGTCGGTATATTTATAGAACAAAAGGCTGGAAAATAAATTTTTCAGATAGGAAAGCGGCCCACCCCTTCCCTTTTCTTTATCTCTGTTTGTCTTTGCAGCAACCTCGGCATCATAACCCATGCCTGCAACATTAATGAAATATCTTTGCTTTTGTGAAGATGAATTCTGATAAGAAACCTTACCGATGTCCTGAATAAAAGTGTTTCCTTCATTTATTAATCGGATAGCCTCAGAATATTTAAAAGGAACATGAAACATTCTGCACCAGTCATTCCCTGTTCCGACAGGAATTAATGCAATTAAAAATTCCCTGGTCGGAACAATTTTTTGAAAAAAAATACCATTTACCAGTTCATTCAGAGTTCCGTCTCCGCCCACAACAATAAATTTACGATAGCCTTTTTTAATAAATTTTGTTGTCAGCGCAATGGCATGTTCTTTATGGGTGGTAAAAACTGACTCAAAGACTAATCCTGCATCAACAAGCTGTTCATTGATTATGAACCAATCTTTTTCACCTTTGCGCCGGCCGGCATTTGGATTTACAATTACCAGCCAATCGCTGATTAACCGATTTGATCCTTCACCCATTAATCCAGTTTGTAATTTTGTTTTTAACAATTTGTGGGGATATGCCTTCAATGCAATCACAATGATTCTTCCGCCTGCATTTGTTACATTTTTTCTCCAAAACAAGAAATTCTGCTTTTGGCCCGGTTGGCGCCCACCGTTGTGGATTCATAGGCCTGATGGGTGGATAAAGTCCGAGGGCAAATTTGCCCAATGCTGCGGCAATGTGCAATGGTCCTGTACTTGCAGCTACCACTCCATCTGCTGCCTTAATAAATCCTATCAGCTCCTTCAGTGAGAATTTTCCAGTCATATCGTTTACCTGAGGAAAGGGATCAATGAGTTCATTTTTAATGAGCAGCCCCTCATCTTGAGTTCCGGTGATAAATATTTTAAATCTGTCCGTCGGCAGAAGTCTAATTAGTTCAGAAAAATTGGCTGTTCCCCATTCCCGTGAACTTCCCTTTGATTTGGGATGAATTATCAAATTGAATCTTGTTTTATCGATATAGTCCTTGCCGGGTGAACTTTGAAACACAGGACAGATGAATCCGTAATTATTCCCTATTTCATTAAGTGAAACATTGGAAAAAATATTAAATGGTTGCAGCAGTTTAATGTTAAGTTGTGCTTCATGAAGCGAAGATCTTCTTCGGGTAAGCGGAACAAGTTTATTACAATACAAATAGTGATAAAACCGGCCCGTAGTTCCAATCCGTATCGGTATCTTTGACTGCCAGGCCAACTGAGCGATCTCCTTTCTGGGAAAAACATGAACAATAGCATCGGCCTTAAGATTTCTGAATAATTCTATCCGTGACGAGGGAGTCCTTTGAAAAATTTCCATACAGTCAATAAAGAGATCAATATTTGAAGAACAAAGGATAATATCTTTTGTATATGAGTTACCTAAAAAAATGATCTGGGAAGAAGGGTATTTCTTTTTTATAAAACTTGCCATGGGTAAGGTCAGAATGACATCTCCGATACTATCGGTCCGGCTGATGATGATTTTTCTATAATTCATTTTCAGCTTTCCGTTTTGATTCTTTGTAAAGTTGGCGGAGTTTGGTATATTTTAAGAATGTGGCATGAGCTGATATTCTGCAAATAATGTAGCCATAGTAGCCATCAAGAAACCCCAAATGCAGAAAATAATTTCGTATGAATTTAAAAATGGGATTCAGGATTATTTTAAACAGTCCCGATTTTTTACCCTGTTCAAAAGAAACCATAGCCGTCAGGTCAGTAAATTTGTTAGCCTGGGCAACATGCTGAGAAATGGAATAGTAAGAATAATGAAGCAGGTCGCCTTTTAAGTGTCCTTTGGTACCACCTTCAAATAATGCAAAGCGTTCATGAATTTTTTGACCTGTCCATTTTCCTTTTCTTCTGTCATAAAGCCTGAGTTTAATATCGGGATACCAGCCCGAATGATGGATCCACTTACCACAATAGTTGGTCATCCGGTTCATCGAATAGCCATCATGCTTCCAATACTTTTTAACCTTTTGAATCGAGTTTCGCAATTCATTGGATATTACTTCGTCAGCATCAATGGAAAGAATCAAATCATGAGATGCATGTTTATCTGCAAATTCATGCTGATCAATATAGTCAACGAATTTGTTTTTTATAACAATTGCTCCCTTATCTTTTGCAATTTCTTCCGTGCGATCAGTTGAAAAGGAGTCAATTACAATTACTTCATCTGCTATTCCGTAAGCGGAATCAATGCATCTGCCAATGTTCTTTTCCTCATTTAAAGTGATAATAACAACAGATAAATTTGGCATCCATTTTATAATTAAAAAATCAAAAGTATAGAAAACCTGATTAATTATTTCTGCAACTTTGCCTCCATGATAAGTTGTGATTGTTTTAGAATGAGTTTTAGCCGTTAAAGTCTGCCCGAAATTATCATGCGAAAAGAAAATCTCTTAAATCTTCAGGATTAACTTGTTGTTGTTTTTTGTTTTGTGGATTTTTATGATTAGAGCGTATTAAGGTATTTTGCATTTTACATTACGGTTTGAAATTAAATGTCAATATTCCAAAGTTAAATTGGATCAATCCGGTGTTTATAACCATCTCTTGTTTAACAATAAGAGAATTTTTTTAAACCTTTTTGTAACAGAATTGTTTAATGAATTGCAGTAAAGTAAAATTAAAGAATTTAACACAGGCATGGCAAATTATTCGATTAAAGATTTAGAGAATTTCACCGGTATAAAGGCTCATACACTCAGGATTTGGGAGAAAAGGTATAATTTTATCGAGCCACAGCGAACCTCCGCAAATATCAGGTACTATACCGACGAGGATTTAAGGAAATTGCTTAATGTTTCGATATTAAACCGTAATGGTGTAAAAATCTCAAAAATCTCGAAACTTTCTGATCAGAATATACGCGATAAAGTTTTAAACCTTTCTTACTCCCAAAGTGATTTTGAAAGTCAAATCGAATCTCTTGTTATTGCAATGATCGATCTGGATGAATTAAAATTTGAAAAAGTTTTTAATACAGCTGTGATCAACTATGGATTTGAAGAAACGGTTTTAAAACTAATGTATCCTTTTTTTGAGAAAGTCGGTGTTTTATGGCAAATCGGCTCCATCAACCCTGCTCAGGAGCACTTTATTTCCAATCTTCTGCGACAAAAACTTATTGTAGCTGTTGATGGCATTGCTCCTGCTTATAATGGAAATTCCAAATCCTTTCTATTATTTCTCCCTGAGGGAGAACATCATGAATTGGGTTTAATCTTTTATAATTATATAATTAAGAAACATAGGCACAATGTCTGTTATCTTGGTGAAACGGTCCCCCTATCAGGATTGATTGAAACTTCAAAAACGAAAAAGTTTGATTTTGTCCTTACATCTATTTACACCAGTATAACCCATGATAAAATAGAGGAGTACATCAACAACTTATCTGAAACATTTAAAAAATCCACCGTGTTTGTCTCTGGAATTGCATTAAATGATATTGATTTTGGGTTACCCGCCAACGTTCAGGTTGTCAAAAATATTCATGAACTAAAAAGTAAGCTGGAAAAAATCTCCTGATAATTACAATCCTTTCCTTATTATATTATTAACTTCAACTATTCTAATTCCCCAAAATAATTTCTGGTATTTATCCTTTATCATCTTTGTTAGTCAATAGAAGTCAATAAAATATTGTTTTATTATACAATAAGAGTGTTGCAAGCAATATTCAAAAAATTCTGATTCCCAAATTTGTCAACAATAATACCTCGTATAAAATTTAGTAGTTTTTATGTCTGAAAGCAAGATAAAAAATCATGTTGTTTAACATTAAATAAAAATTATTAAACAAATTAATAAAATTTAACACTTTTTATAGCATTGATTTATAGTAATATACGCTGTGAATAAAAAAATAATTTAAATTTGTTCTAAATAAATTTTTTATTAGAAAATATATGTTTATTTTTGTCTCGATTTAGTTAAACAAAAGTTTATCATTAAATAACAATCGATATGACAGCAATAGAATTCAATCACAAAATACTCAGCTTAAAGGACAGTTTGCAATATTTCGCTTATTCGCTTACTTCTAATCGTGAAGATGCAAATGACCTTTTACAGGACACCTATTTGAAGGCAATTGTTCACAAGGACAAATTTGATCCTTCGACCAATCTTAAAGCCTGGATTTATACTATAATGAAGAATACATTCATTAATAAATACAGAAAAGATGTTAAGGTAAATACAATCATCGACAGCACCAAAGACTTGTATTATATGAATAATACCGGGCAATCAGATATAGTTACGCCGGATTCAAAATACAATCATTCAGAGCTCGAGAAGGTAGTCAATGATTTGACGGATGAACATCGGATTCCTTTTCAGATGCATTTCCAGGGATATAAATATAAGGAAATCGCCGATTCACTTAACCTTTCAATAGGTACAGTTAAAAGCAGGATTTTTTTCAGTAGAAAAAAATTGATGAAAAAGTTGAAGGATTTTCAAAATTAGAATTTTGAAAACCAAACATTGGTATTTATTAAGGTTAATTAATATTGATTCTTTACAAGAAGTCAACCTTTCAGGGTTGGCTTTTTTGTTTATTGGAGAATCTGTTTTTCCTATAATCCGACAAATCCTTAATAAAGTTTCCGTTTAATCAATGGTTGCCTCTATTTACTTTTTACCTGCTGATTATAAAACAAGAAAGAGATAATTGACGATACCAACCCTGAAACATACTCAATCCTTCTTTATTGCTATGAATTCAAGGAAGTTCTATCTTTGAACATTTATTGTAAGGTTCGAAAACTTTTAAGATATTATTGAAATTAATAGAATGCGATTTATTGTGAAATAGTTAACCCTTATTGAAAATATATTTATATGAATGTTTTACTTACAGGCGCCACTGGCTATATTGCCAAAAGATTGCTGCCTGTTTTACTGTCAGAAGGGCATGTTGTATTTTGCTGTGTTCGCGACAAAAAAAGGTTTGACTCTTCCCGCTATAGTTCCAGCCAGATTAATGTAATTGAGGTAGATTTTTTAGACAAATCTACCCTTAACTCTATTCCAGCTGATATTGAAGTTGCTTATTATCTTATTCATTCTATGTCTTCATCCATTGACCGTTTTGAAACATTGGAAAAGGAATCGGCGACAAATTTCATGGAACAGATGAGTCATAATGGAGTCAGGCAGGTTATTTACTTAAGCGGTATTATCAATAATAATGAGCTTTCAAAGCACCTGTTGTCGAGAAAAGCTGTGGAAGAAGTTTTAAGAAAAGGCAAATATCATCTAACCACCCTGCGGGCCGGGATCATTGTTGGATCCGGAAGTGCATCATTTGAAATTATCCGCGACCTCGTTGAAAAGCTTCCCATCATGATAGCCCCTAAATGGCTTAATACCAGATCACAGCCCATAGCCATACAAAATGTTATACAGTATTTGAAAGGTGTTCTGGTAAATGAACAGACCTTCGACAAAAGTTTTGATATAGGAGGCCCCGAAATACTAACATACAAGGAAATGCTTCTCAGGTTTGCTAAAGTCAGGAATTTAAAAAGACATATTTATGTTGTTCCGGTAATGACGCCCAAGCTCTCATCCTACTGGCTTTATTTTATTACATCCACTTCCTATAAACTCGCGGTAAACCTTGTGAATAGCATGAAAATTGAGATCATTTGCGGCGAAAATAATCTTAATCGAATTCTGAATATAGAATTAATAAATTATAATGATGCCGTACTCAGGGCTTTTGATAAAATTGAGCAGCAAGGAGTACAATCGAGCTGGACAGATGCCCTTTCCGGGCATACCCTGGAGCAGGGAATTTCTAACCTTATCAAGGTGCCAACATATGGTTGCTTTAAGGATAGAAGAACGAAAACTATAACCGATGAGAATTTTGTATTGGAAAGGATATGGTCCATTGGAGGTAAAACCGGATGGTATTATGCCAATTGGCTTTGGGGTTTAAGAGGATTTACTGATAAACTTTTCGGAGGTGTGGGTCTGCGCCGGGGAAGAAAAAGCAATACCGAGCTTTCAGCCGGCGATTCACTTGATTTTTGGAGGGTACTTCTGGCTGATAAAAAAGAAAAACGCCTGCTCCTCTATGCTGAAATGAAATTGCCCGGTGAGGCCTGGCTGGAGTTCATGATTAAAGATAATATCCTTTATCAAACGGCCACATTCAGGCCTTTGGGTTTATGGGGCCGGGTTTACTGGAATTCAGTTTCCCCATTTCATATTTTTATTTTCCGGGGGATGATCAACAGAATTGCCAAAACCAAATAAAATTCAAACGCAATGGCCTTTTACGAACTGGTTAAAAAACAAATCCTTACCGCCACTATTGATGATGTTTGGGCGTTTATATCCTCTCCAAAAAATTTAAAGGAAATCACACCCGACTACATGGGCTTTGACATTATTTCAAAAAATCTTCCTGAAAAAATGTATCCAGGAATGATTATATGCTATAAAGTGAAACCCCTTCTTGGCATTCCTGTGATCTGGGTTTCAGAGATAACCCATGTAACTGAGAAAAAGTATTTTGTTGATGAACAACGAATTGGCCCATATGCTATGTGGCATCACCAGCACATCATTGAACCTCTGGGAAATGATGTATTAATGACAGACATCGTATCCTATAAACCTCCATTTGCTTTTTTAGGAAGCATTGCAAATACCCTATTTATTCGTAAGCAGCTTGAAAAAATATTTCTATATCGTGAAAATGCTTTAAAAAAGAGGTATCCCAAAATTGAAGAAAAATGAAATCTGAAGATATTATAATCCCTCACCAGTTATTCGAGCAAAGTCATATTATGGGGAATAATAAAGCAATGTTATTATAAACCACAGTCTCACTAAAAAGATTGTTAAGAGATCTTAGAGACTATTTAAATTTCGCAATAATGAATATTGCAGAAGGTTGAATTTGTAATAAATTTTTAGAGAAACTTTGTGTTTTAGAGCTTTTGTGGCAAAATATTTCCGCCACTAAATCTCAAAGACACAAAAAACCACAAAAGTTAAAACACTTAAAATCAAATGTTAATCTAAATTTTAAATAGTCTCTTAGTTTTAATAATTTATTTTTGCTTTGTTTGCCAGATGGTCAAATTGAAATGGATAAAAACAAAAGATTTCATATAAGAGAATATATTGGGCGCGCAATGCAGGACAGCCGCTTCGCTGTTCTGGCTACGGAGGGTGATGGTCAGCCGCATGCGAGTTTGATAGCTATTACGCCAATTGAAGGTTTTCGCCAACTAATATTTGCGACCTATCGCAACACAAACAAATACCGTAACCTTTTACTTAACTGCAGGGTGGCTATTTTAATTGAAATTGGAGATGCAAGCAATTCAGGACTTGATGAGGGTTTTGTGCTAACGGCTTTTGGCAGTGCTGCAGAGATAAATATTGCAGAGAATGAGGCAGACCTATCTGCACACCTGAATAGACATCCTGATCTGGAGATGTTCCTGCAGTCAAAGGATTGTGCGCTCATCAGGGTTACACTTGCAAAGTTTCAGGTCGTTCATGGAATTGATGACGTCAGATGGTGGTCTGTTGACGAATTGGATGCCACCTAAAAAGGAACTCCGGTTTTGAGGCTAATGCCCAAAGCATCTATTAATCTTTGGAACTTTCATGTTATAATAATGAGGAGTTGTATAAAACAAAAAAACTCTTTGAATTAATCAAAGAGTTTTTCACTTTAATGAAATAATTTGCCGTTTTATTTAGGCAATAGCACTCCATCTATCACATGAACAACTCCATTGGTACCCTTTTAAGTCTGCCGCTGTGACAAATGCTGAATTACCAGATTCATCGGTTAATTTAACTTTATCCTTTTCCATAGAAGCTGTTAGTGTTCCACCGCTGACGGTTGTCAAAACTGCTTTACCCTTGCCACTTTTAATTGCAGCGACTACTGCAGTTGCGTCGAGATTTCCACTTACCACATGGTAGGTCAGAATTTTAGCCAGTTGGGCTTTATTCTCAGGTTTCAGCAAATTTTCAACAGTACCTTTAGGCAGCTTATCAAAAGCAGCATTAGTTGGTGCAAATACCGTGAAAGGCCCTTCACTCTTTAAGGTTGTTACAAGATCAGCTGCTTTAACTGCAGCAACCAAAGTTGTGTGATCAGCAGATCCAATTGCTATATCCACAACATCTTTTTTCTGGCTGAAAGCGTTCATTGATGCAACGAAAGCGATCATAATTACAAATACTTTTTTCATATTTTATTTTTTTTGTTTAAATTTACATATCGACATCTTAAACAACCAGTAGTTTATATTGTTCACCGTTTGTAAAAATATTTTTTTAAAAAATTAGAAAATAATTTCTAGACTGAGCCTGTAATGCCTACTCATGATGTAAATGTATTATTTAAAAAACAATTTATAGAGTTATATGTTATGTTTAAGATACTGGAAGTAATATTGATCATTTAAATTATAAATAGATTATCTATGAGATCGAAAATAGTACTTGTAACAGGCGGTAGCCGAGGACTTGGCAAGGATATGGCTTTATCATTGGCCAGAAAAGGAATAGATGTTATTCTAACCTACCACTCGAAAAAAGACGAAGCACAAAATGTAGTTGATGAAATTTTATCTATGAAACAGAAGGCTGTTTCTATGCAATTGGATGTGGCAGATATAAAGTCATTCGACTCCTTCATTGCAAAGCTATCCATAAATCTAAAAAATAACTGGGAGACTGATAAATTCGACTATCTTATAAACAATGCCGGAATTGGATCAACACTACCGATCCAGCAAGTAACAGAAGAAGTCTTTGATCATTTGCTGAATGTGCACTTTAAAGGAGTTTATTTCCTTACCCAAAAATCCCTGCCCCTTATTAATGACAATGGAGGTGTGATATTTATCTCAACAGGAACGACTCGTTTTTGTGTACCAGGTTATTCGGTATATGCTTCAATGAAAGGAGCAGCAGAAATATTTACAAAATATTTAGCTAAGGAATACGGACAGAGGGGCATAAGAGCAAACATTGTAGCGCCGGGTGCAATTGAAACTGATTTTAACGGAGCAGCCATTCGAAACAATCCTCAAATGAAAGCATTTATTGCCAGTCAGACTGCATTGGGAAGGGTTGGTCAGGCTGATGACGTGGGAAGTGTAGTCGCATTTCTATGCACGGATGAAGCAAAATGGATAAATGGACAAAGAATTGAAGTGTCAGGAGGTACTTATTTATAATTTATACATCAACTTATTTAACATGAAAGCAATTATCATTATTGTCATTGTTATTATTGTGATATTCATTAGTTTTCAAACGTTTGCGCTTGTATCTGCCAATAAAACCGAAAAACAAAAGTATACTGTTATTTATAAGGATAAGGATTTTGAAATCAGGTTTTACCCATCAGCTACCATGGCAACAATTACTTCAGATGCAAAAACTTATGAGGAGTTGTCCGGACCAGGCTTTCGAAAACTGGCAGACTATATTTTTGGTGGAAATAAGACCGGAACAAAAATTTCGATGACAGCTCCTGTGCACATGGCAATAAGCGATTCTGTTTCAACCATGAGTTTCGTTATGCCATCATCTTACAATCAGGAAAATCCTCCAAAGCCGAATGACCCCGGTATAATGATAAATAAGACAGATGAAGAATATGTGGCTGCAATTCGATTTGGTGGGTTTGCATCGGATAAGGACTTGAAGTTCTATTCGGAGAAACTTCAAAATCTTCTGAAGGAAAAGGGAATCACTTCCTATGGACACTATAGATTTTTAGGATATAACCCGCCATTTCAATTTATTAACAGAAGAAATGAAATAATAGTTTCTATTCATTGGAAAGAATAATTGATTTTAAACAATTCTGGGGATATACATTAATTAAACCGTTTCCACTTATTACCCTGGCGGATGATTGTTTAACAACTCAGAATAAATATAGGTTTAGTTTAGTACATGTTTGTCCTCAACCTTCTATCAACCAAATTGAAGGGGCTTTCAAATAATACAATGGATTTTAAACCTTTGGTTTGTGTTTATCAGATGATAGAACCTACTCAGTATTTTTAAGCCCCCTGCCCTATGCAGAAATGCATCTACCCGATTTACCATAGCAATGGTGTACCTTTTAAACATGGACTGAAGAATTTCCATTCATGAAAAATTGCGATCAAAAGAGTTTGAATTCAAATTCCTTGTAATCATACTCATTAAGATATTTATTCAATTACCAATACCCTTCATTAGCATTTTGCCGGAGAATTAAAGATTTCGCCATAACGAAACCTATCTCCTGAATTGAGGCAAGATCAGTTGTTTTATTGTTTGATAAAACGAAAAACAAAATTAAACAAAATGTTAAATATTTGTTAAATTTTTAATTTATAAAATCAATTCTATTTTGATAAATAATCTAAATATCAATAAGATAAAAAATTATGAATAAATCGGAATAAAATATTGTTTAAGAAAAAATAAAAAAGATTGAACAATAAATCAAACTCAATGTTTATCTGGTATTAAAGTCAAACTTATTAATAATTTAAAAAATAAAAAAATGAAAACAAAAATGAAAATTTCGTTAATCGCTCTGGTGATAGCACTGGTAAGTACTATTAATGTTTATTCAGCAGCCAGGGTTCAAGTAATCCACAACTCAGCCGACGCAGCAGCTTCAGTTGTAGATGTATGGTTAGACAATACCTTATTATTAGATAACTTCGCCTTCAGGACAGCATCCCCGTTTGTTGATGCACCGGCAGGAGTTGAATTTACAGTTGCCATTAAGGATCAGAACAGCACCAGTCCTGAAAATCCGATCTGGTCAGAGAACTACACCCTTACCGATGGTGAAACTTACATTCTGGTAGCAGAAGGTATTGTAAGCCCAAGTGGTTACAATCCTGCAACACCATTTGACATTGCAGTTTACCCAACAGCAAGAGAAATTGCTAACATGACAGATAAGACTGATGTATTAGTACACCACGGTTCAACTGACGCCCCAACAGTTGATGTTTATGAAACTGGAGTTGGAGCAGGAATGATTGTAGATAATTTAATGTATGCAAACTTTGCAGGTTACCTCGAACTCGGCGTATTGGATTATGTTCTTGAGATTCGTGATGAAACAGGAATCACTACCGTAGCAAGTTATGATGCACCACTTGCAACCTTAGGTCTTGACGGAGCAGCGATATCAGTAATAGCATCAGGTTTTCTGAATCCGGCCAATAACAGCAACGGACCCGCTTTTGGTTTGTATGTGGCACTTGCAACAGGTGGTGACCTGGTTATGTTACCGGTACATTTGCAAACTGCCCGCGTGCAGGTAATCCACAACTCAGCCGACGCAGCAGCTTCAGTAGTAGATGTTTGGTTAGACAACACTTTGTTACTGGATAACTTCGCCTTCAGGACAGCATCCCCGTTTGTTGATGCTCCAGCAGGAGTTGAATTTACAATTGCTATAAAGGATCAGAACAGCACAAGTCCTGAAAACCCGATCTGGTCAGAGAACTACACTCTTGCCGATGGTGAAACTTACATTCTGGTAGCAGAAGGTATTGTAAGCCCAAGTGGTTACAATCCAGCAACACCATTTGACATTGCAGTTTACCCGACGGGAAGAGAAATTGCTAACATGACCGATAAGACCGATGTGCTTAGTTCATCATGGTTCAACTGATGCCCCGACGGTTGATGTTTACGAAACAGGAGTTGGCGCAGGAATGATTGTAGATAATTTAATGTATGCAGACTTTGCAGGTTACCTTGAACTCGGCGTATTGGATTATGTTCTTGAGATTCGTGATGAAACCGGAACAACCACCGTAGCAAGTTATGATGCACCACTTGCAACTTTAGGTCTTGACGGAGCAGCGATATCAGTGATAGCATCAGGTTTTCTGAATCCCGCCAATAACAGCAACGGACCCGCTTTTGGTTTGTATGTGGCGCTGGCAACAGGTGGTGACCTGGTTATGCTACCGGTACATTTGCAAACTGCCCGCGTGCAGGTAATCCACAACTCAGCCGACGCAGCAGCTTCAGTAGTAGATGTTTGGTTAGACAACACTTTGTTACTGGATAACTTCGCCTTCAGGACAGCATCCCCGTTTGTTGATGCACCGGCAGGAGTTGAATTTACGTTGCTATAAAGGATCAGAACAGCACAGGACCTGAAAACCCGATCTGGTCAGAGAACTACACCCTTGCCGATGGTGAAACTTACATTCTGGTAGCAGAAGGAATTGTAAGCCCAAGTGGTTACAATCCTGCAACACCATTTGACATTGCAGTTTACCCAACAGCAAGAGAAATTGCTAACATGACCGATAAGACCGATGTACTTGGTACACCATGGTTCGACTGACGCCCCGACAGTTGATGTTTACGAAACAGGAGTTGGAGCAGGAATGATTGTAGATAATTTAATGTATGCAAACTTTGCAGGTTACCTCGAACTCGGCGTATTGGATTATGTTCTTGAGATTCGTGATGAAACAGGAACAACTACCGTAGCAAGTTATGATGCACCACTTGCAACTTTAGGTCTTGACGGAGCAGCGATATCAGTAATAGCATCAGGTTTTCTGAATCCTGCCAATAACAGCAACGGACCCGCTTTTGGTTTGTATGTGGCGCTGGCAACAGGTGGTGACCTGGTTATGCTACCGGTACATTTGCAAACTGCCCGCGTACAGGTAATCCACAACTCAGCCGACGCAGCAGCTTCAGTAGTAGATGTATGGTTAGACAACACTTTGTTACTGGATAACTTCGCCTTCAGGACAGCATCCCCGTTTGTTGATGCACCGGCAGGAGTTGAATTTACGGTTGCTATAAAGGATCAGAACAGCACCGGACCTGAAAATCCGATCTGGTCAGAGAACTACACCCTTGCCGATGGTGAAACTTATATTCTGGTAGCAGAAGGAATTGTAAGCCCAAGTGGTTACAATCCTGCAACACCATTTGACATTGCAGTTTACCCAACAGCAAGAGAAATTGCTAACATGACAGACAAGACTGATGTATTGGTACACCACGGTTCAACTGATGCCCCAACAGTTGATGTTTACGAAACAGGAGTTGGCGCAGGAATGATTGTAGATAATTTAATGTATGCAGACTTTGCAGGTTACCTTGAACTTGGTGTATTGGATTATGTTCTTGAGATTCGTGATGAAACAGGAACAATAACTGTAGCAAGTTATGATGCACCTCTTGCAACCTTAGGACTTGATGGAGCAGCGATATCAGTGATTGCATCAGGATTTTTGAATCCGGCCAACAACAGCAACGGACCTGCTTTTGGTTTGTATGTGGCGCTGGCAACAGGTGGTGACCTGGTTATGCTTCCGGTACATGTGCAAATGCCCGCGTACAGGTAATTCACAATTCAGCCGATGCAGCAGCTTCGGTAGTAGACGTATGGTTAGACAACACTTTGTTACTGGACAATTTCGCCTTCAGGACAGCATCCCCGTTTGTTGATGCTCCAGCCGGAGTTGAATTTACAGTCGCTATTAAGGATCAGAACAGCACCGGACCTGAAAATCCGATCTGGTCAGAGAACTACACCCTTGCCGATGGCGAAACTTATATTCTGATTGCAAACGGAATTGTTAGCCCAACTGGCTACGAGCCTAATCAGCCTTTTAATATCTATGTTAATGCAATGGGACGTGAAATCGCTTCGGGGTCAACCAATACAGATGTGCTGGTATTCCATGGCTCAACAGATGCTCCTGTTGTGGATGTTGTTGAGGTAGCCGTTGGCGCCGGAACAATAGTCGACGATCTTGGATATAGTGAATTTGCAGGCTATCTTGAACTTCCGACCGACGACTATAGATTGGCTATTAAAGATGAAACAGGCTCAGTAACTGTAGCTACCTACGATGCTCCACTTTCAACTTTAAATCTGGACGGTGCGGCTCTTACTGTTGTTGCCTCCGGTTTTCTTGATCCGCTTGTCAATAGTAATGGCGCTAATTTTGGACTATGGGTTGCGTTAGCATCTGGCGGAAATCTGGTTGAATTACCAAAGTTTCTGAATGTTAAAGAAAATTTAATTGATAAAGAATCTGTTCAGGCGTATCCTAATCCAGCCGCTACTCAAGTCAGTATAGAATACAATCTATTTGAAAACGCTGATTTAACTATCGAACTTTATGATATCCTGGGACAGAAAGTTTATGAAAGTCAGCAATTCGGAACCTCAGGAAAATTAAACAAATATACCATTGATGTAACCGGCATGAACGAAGGGATCTATTTCCTGAGTCTTAATGCAGGTGCTTCAAGAATAACAAAAAAGATACAGGTGGTTAATTAATTTGTTTGATTTTAAATCAATCTGTTGAAGAATCCCCCAATTTTCCGGGGGATTCTTTTTTATTATAATTCGAATAAAACAAGTAAATTTGGTCGGTCAATCATAAAAGCAAAAAACTAACGATGTACATTACCCGACGAGAAAGATTTAATGCAGCCCACAGGCTCTTTCGGCCTGAATGGACGGATGAAAAGAACCTGGAGGTTTTCGGAAAATGTTCCAATCCTAACTGGCATGGGCACAATTATACGTTGTACATTACTGTTAAAAGTGAAGTAAACCAGAAAACCGGGTTTGTTATGAATCTTAAGGATCTGAGCAGCATTTTAAAAACAAAAATCATTGACAAGGTTGATCATAAAAACCTGAATATTGAAGTTGACTTTCTGCAAGGAAAGATCGTTTCGACTGAAAACATTGCTATAGCGATCTGGGAGGAGATCGAAGAAGAAATCAGGAAATTTGGCGCTGAGTTATATTGTGTTAAACTGGTAGAAACAGAGAACAACTTTGTGGAGTACTTTGGCAAATAAAAGAAACATATCATGGCAAAAAAAAATTTGAAAAATGTAATTGAAAATGGTCATTCAGAAGGCTATGAAAAAATAGATCTTTATAATTACAAAAATGTTGACAAACTAAGCGAACATTATACCGCTATTTTAAAATTGATTGGCGAAGATCCCGGACGTGAAGGTTTATTAAAGACCCCTGACCGGGTTGCAAAATCAATCCAGTTTTTGACACATGGCTATCTGCTCGATCCCATTGAGATGTTGAATTCAGCAAAATTTAAGGAAGATTACCGGGAAATGGTCATCGTTAAGGATATTGAAATCTATTCAATGTGCGAGCACCATATGATCCCGTTTATCGGTAAAGCACATGTCGCCTATATTCCTAATGGATATATTACCGGTCTGAGCAAAATAGCACGGGTAGTTGATGCATTTGCACGCAGGCTTCAGGTTCAGGAAAGACTGACAACACAGATCAAGGATTGCATTCAGGAAACCCTTAAGCCTTTGGGTGTAGCAGTGGTAATTGAAGCGCAACACCTTTGCATGATGATGCGGGGGGTTCAAAAGCAAAACTCCGTAACAACTACATCTGATTTTACCGGCGCTTTCCGCAGAGTTGAAACTCGTGAAGAATTTATCCACCTGATCGGAACGAAATTGCATTAAAGCCAACTGCCAAAAGCTAAAAGCAATTATTTCAGGCATTATTTTTGAAGAGAGGCCGTTTCATTATTTAAAATTAAATTTGACTGACATGTTAACACAGAATAATTATTATCAGACAACCCAGGCGGGTTTTGAATCAAAAACTTTAGCCAGAACTTTTATGTCCAATGTCTTTGCATGGATGGGTATTGCTTTGGCACTGACAGCGTTTACAGCTTATTATTTTGCAAGCTCTGAAGAGCTGATCAGAATGCTAGTAAAGCCTGAAGGAGGAATGACACTTTTAGGTTGGATTGTTATGCTGGCACCTATCGGTTTTGTTTTGGCAATGTCACTGGGATTTCAAAAGTTCTCAGTTGGCACACTTACCATTCTATTCGGAGTTTATGCGGTATTGATGGGAGCAAGCCTTAGTTTTATTCTTTTAATTTATACATCAGCTTCAATTTTTCAGACATTCGCAGTAACTGCCGGAATGTTCGGAATTATGGCTGTTGTTGGATATACGACAAAAACAGACCTGACTAAGTTCGGATCAATATTAATGATGGGTGTTATCGGTATTGTAATAGCCAGCCTGGTGAATATGTTTATGAAAAGCCAAACCTTTGATTATATCATCAGCTTTATTGGTGTTTTGATCTTTACAGGTTTGACCGCTTATGATGTTCAGGCATTGAAAAGAATTGGAACGGGAGCTGAGTATGGTGCTGAGTCAACCCGCAAGCTAGTCATTCTTGGCGCTTTAAGGCTTTACCTCGACTTCATTAACTTATTCCTCTTCTTGCTCAGGTTTATGGGAGACCGGAAATAATCTTTATAAAATATAAAAAAAGCCCGTTGAAAGTAGTTTCTACGGGCTTTTCTATTTAACCAAAAATGTTCTAATTGTATTTTATTCCCAGTTTTTTGCTGATCATTTCGAGCATATCAATCGTCATTTCCGGCAGCCTGTATTTTGGATTCCAGCCCCATTCTTTACGTGCAGCAGAATCGTCCATGCTGTTTGGCCAGGTTTCGGCAATAGCCTTCTTCATTGGGTCTACATTATAATCCATTTTAAAATCAGGAATGTGCTTCTTAATTTCAGCAGCAATAATCTCAGGATCAAAACTCATAGCTGACACATTGAAAGCATTGCGGTGAATCAGCTTTGAAGGATCAGCTTCCATCAGGTCCACAGCAGCATCCAGTGCATCGGGCATATACATCATATCGAGGAATGCCCCTGCAGGTAAAGGACAGGTAAACTTTCTGTGCTTGATGGCTTCATAGAAAATCTCAACAGCATAATCTGTTGTTCCGCCACCCGGTAGAGTCACGTTGGAAATAATTCCCGGGATAACGCAAACCTCTTGTGTCAACACCAAAGCGTTTGAAATAATAATCGCTTAACAATTCACCGGTAACTTTTGTAACGCCGTACATGGTTGTCGGGCGCTGAATGGTATCCTGTGGAGTATTGTCAAGCGGAGTAGTTGGGCCAAAAGCACCAATAGAGCTCGGGAAAAAAACTGCACATTTATGTTCACGGGCAATTTCAAGGATATTAAAAACGCCGTTTACACCTACATTCCATGCAGCCTGTGGCTTAGATTCAGCGACAGCCGAAAGTAAAGCCGCCAGATTGTAGATCGTATCGATCTTATACTTTTTGACCACTTCGTTCAGCTTTTCCACATCTGTAGCATCCACTTTCTCCAGCGGTCCTGAATTGGCCAGCTCCTCTGATGGCTGAGTACTGCGATAACCAGCTACTACATGATCATTGCCATAAATCTTTCTTAAATGCATGGTCAACTCAGAACCAATTTGTCCTACGGACCCGATAATCAGTATGTTTTTCATCCTTTTATTTTTTTGGTGTTAATTAATTCACAATTTTGTGGCAAAAATAAATATTTTTGCACGCCATCAAAATATTTTAAAAATTGATTATCTGATTTATATTCAATTAATAATATTTTTGCTGACACAACGACATCAAGTAATAACTAAATAGATTAAGACATGTACGGTAAATTAAAACAACATCTCGCAACCGAACTGGCTAATATAAAAGAAGCCGGTTTATTTAAAAATGAACGCATTATCACTTCTCCACAGGGAGCAGAAATAAAATTGAACACCGGTCAGGAAGTATTGAATTTCTGTGCCAACAACTACCTCGGCTTATCAAATCATCCCCGCCTGGTGAAAGCAGCCAAGAAGGCTACAGAGACTCATGGATTTGGAATGTCATCTGTGAGGTTTATTTGCGGAACACAGGATATGCATAAAAAGCTGGAACAAAAAATTGCTGAGTTCTTCGGTACTGAGGACACCATTCTTTATGCTGCTTGTTTCGATGCAAACGGCGGCGTGTTTGAACCCTTATTCGGTGAAGAAGATGCGATCATTTCCGATTCGTTGAACCACGCTTCCATCATTGATGGTGTAAGACTTTGCAAAGCACAACGCTTCCGGTATGAGAACGCCAATATGGCTGACCTTGAAGAAAAACTGAAGGAAGCTTCAAAAACTGCAAGATTCAAGATCATTGTCACCGACGGTGTATTTTCAATGGACGGAAACGTTGCTCCAATGGATAAGATCAATGTTCTGGCCAAGAAATACGATGCCCTGATCATGGTGGATGAATGTCATTCGGCAGGTGTTGTTGGCAAAACCGGCCGCGGGGTAACCGAATTGTTTAACATTCGCGGAGAAGTAGATATCATCACCGGAACGTTAGGAAAAGCTTTTGGTGGTGGTATCGGTGGTTTTACAACCGGTAAAAAAGAGATCATCGAAATGCTGAGGCAGCGTTCAAGGCCATATCTGTTCTCCAATTCACTGATTCCCGCAGCAGTTGGCGCAGGTATTGAAATGTTCGACATGATGACAGAAACCCATGAGCTGCAGGATAAGCTTCACTGGAATACCGATTATTTCATGGAAAAAATGAAAGCAGCCGGTTTCGACATCAAACCATCCAAATCAGCTATTTGTGCCGTCATGCTGTATGATGCAAAATTGTCGCAGGATGTTGCCTCCAAATTGCTTGAAGAAGGTATTTATGTTATTGGATTCTATTATCCTGTTGTAGCAAAAGGTCTTGCAAGGATTCGTGTTCAACTTTCAGCCGCTCACGAAAAAGAACATCTTGATAAATGTATTGCCGCTTTCACTAAAGTTGGGAAAGAGCTTGGCGTAATAAAATAAGAAGTTCATAAATGATTTCTGAGCCTGGTGCTTTCCAAAAGCATCAGGCTTTATTTTTTTACTTTTGCCGTAAATGATTAAAAATTTAAATAACATTAACGAATTTGAAAAGGTTGCCATTCTTATTGAAGAGGCTAGAAACAGAGCTTTTCAAAATGTTAATGAGGAATTGGTGCGTTTATATTTCAAGGTTGGAAATATAGTTTCTGACAAAGTTGCAGCTGGAACATGGGGTGACAACACAGTTAACGAATTAGCATCCTTTCTTCAACAAAAGTTTTCCGGTTTTAGAGGGTTTACACTAAGAGGTTTGTATCGGATGAAGCAATTTTACGAAGTTTATGCTTCTGATGAATTTGTATTGCCATTGACAGCGCAAATTCATGCCTGGTATAATAGCAATAATAGAAACATTAAAGTGTCGGCAGTGCCGACACAAACTGTAAAATCCTCACAAATGGAATCAAAAGTGTCGGCAGCGCCGACACAAATTAATGAATTAAAAAGTCAGGTGGTTGATTCCTTACTTTGCAAAGTTACCTGGTCCAATCATTTGGAAATTCTTTCCCAAACAAAATCTTCTGAAGAAAAATTCTTTTACCTGATGCATTGCATTAAGGAAAAATGGTCAATGAGAGAATTAAGAAGGCAATTATCATCCGGCTGTTTCGAGCGAACGATGATGTCGGATAAAAAGCTTCATACAACCTTGGCTCAATTTCCACAAAATCTTTTCAGAGACCCTTATATTTTTGAGTTTCTGGACTTATCCGAAGGTCACACCGAAAAAGATCTGGAAAAGGCTTTAATAAAAAACCTTCAAAAATTCATTTTGGAGATCGGCAAAGGATATGCTTACATGGGAAACCAATTTAGATTGCAGGTAGGCAATAAGGATTATTACACTGATTTGCTTTTTTATCATCGTGATTTGCAGTGCCTTGTTTTGTTTGAATTAAAAATTCAGGAATTTGAACCTGAATTTTTGGGTAAGTTAAATTTTTATCTTGAAGCACTTGACCGGGATGTAAAACGATCATTTGAAAAAAACAGCATTGGCATTTTACTTTGCAAAGGAAAAGATACCGAAGTCGTTGAATATTCTTTATCCCGGAATATTTCGCCCGCATTGATCGCCGATTATGAAACAAGTCTGATTCCTAAAAACATTCTTGCAAATAAACTTCATCAATTGGTAGAACAGCTTTCCATAGAAAATATAGAATAATTGATATTAAAATAAAGCATGAAAATTCATTTTAATAGAACAGAGTATATTCTTCAATCGCTAGTTTCAGGAAAAACCTTTAATGATGCAGGCTGGATGCTTGAAGCCCCGGGCGAAACTGCACCAGGGTTGGTAAGGGCTTTATTCGCTAAAAAACAAATTGAAGTAAAAGACAATGCATTTGGCATCTATAAATTTGCCGACTGGCTTCCCATCGGTCGCATGCTTGAGGGGTCCTCGGCTCCGGTAACCTATAAAAGCGAAGGTTTAGCAAAAGAACTTGGATTGGAGAACCTTTACTTCACTTTCAGCGGGTACTGGCCTGAAAAAGATGCCGTGATGACAACCTGCTCCTTCAAGGAAACAGAAGCCTATTCAGTTTGTGCTCGGCTTGATGCGCGATCAGAAGAAAATCCTGGTCGTAGCTTCTGCCGGAAATACAGCACGATCATTTGCCAGGGTTTGTTCGGATAATAACATCCCGCTTTTGCTTTGTGTGCCGGAAGATAACCTTGATGCACTGTGGTTTGATAAACCGATTAAGGATCATGTAAAGTTAGTTTGCTCCCGTTCAGGCGGGGATTATTTTGATGCAATCCATCTTTCCAATATTGCCAGCCAGCTTGACGGATTTATTCCCGAAGGAGGAGCAAAAAATATTGCCCGGCGCGATGGCATGGGAACTACGGTTTTATCGGCAGCAACATTTATCGGCAGAATTCCCGATTATTATTTCCAGGCGGTCGGGAGCGGAACAGGAGCCATTGCTGCTTGGGAAGCAAACCTTAGATTGATCGAAGATGGTCGTTTTGGAAATCATAAAATGAAGCTGTTGGTTTCGCAAAATTATCCTTTCAAACCGATGTATGATGCATGGAAAGCAGGATCGAGGGCAATGCTGCCACTGGATGATGATCTGGCCAGAAAGCAGGTTGAAGAGATCGATGCCAAAGTGTTGTCGAACCGTAAACCACCTTATTCACTTGCAGGCGGATTGTTTGATGCACTGGTTGATTCAAAAGGTGATATTTTATTGGCAGATAATTTTGAGGCACAAAGTGCCGCTACTATGTTTGAATTGCTGGAAGGTATCGACATTCATCCGGCGGCTGCGGTGGCCACAGCATCTTTAATTAAAGTAGTTGCTGAAGGAAACATTGACCCGGAAGCAGTAATAATGCTGAATATTACCGGAGGCGGAGAAAAGCGATTTAAATCAAATAAGCATCTCCATTATTTGAACCCATCCGTGATCTTTGATATCAATCCGAATGAGGAGGTATGTAAAACTGAAAGAATTATTTTAACGCAAAGTTGCGCAAAGACGCCAAGAACGCAGAGAAATGGAAAAAATATGGAAAATAATCTGATCGTTTATAATACCCTTAAGCAGGAAAAAGGAAAAGTTTGAGCCGATGAACCCACCGTTTGTCGGGATGTATGTTTGTGGGCCGACGGTTTATGGCGATGCCCACCTTGGTCATGCAAGGCCTGCTATTACATTTGATCTTGTATACAGGTATCTTAAACATCTTGGCTATAAAGTGAGGTATGTGCGTAACATTACCGATGTCGGGCACCTGGAGCACGACGCTGACTCCGGAGAGGACAAGATTGGCAAAAGGGCGCGCCTCGAGCAGCTTGAGCCTATGGAAGTGGTTCAGCATTATTCCGATCGCTACCACGAGAACATGGCTGCTTTAAATGTGCTCAGTCCGAGTATCGAGCCGAAGGCATCAGGGCACATCATTGAACAGATTGAAATGATCAGGAAAATACTGGATGCCGGATTTGCTTATGAAGTTGAAGGATCGGTTTATTTTGATGTTCCGAAATACAATCAGAGTCACAATTACGGGATTTTGTCAGGAAGAGTGCTGGAAGATTTGATGGCCGCTACCCGTGAACTGGAAGGACAGGAAGAAAAGCGCAATCCTGCTGATTTCGCCCTGTGGAAAAAAGCCCAGCCTGAGCATATCATGCGCTGGCCTTCTCCCTGGAGCGACGGCTTCCCCGGCTGGCACCTGGAATGCTCTGCCATGGGAACAAAGTATCTGGGTGAGCAGTTCGATATTCACGGCGGAGGAATGGATCTGTTATTCCCGCATCACGAATCGGAAATAGCACAGTCGGTGGCTGCCAATAAAAAATCACCGGTTAAATACTGGCTTCACAACAACATGATCACACTGAACGGGCAGAAAATGGGCAAATCGCTGGGGAACGCCATGTCGCTGTTCGATTTCTTTGCCGGCAATCACAGTCTATTGCAGCAACCCTATAGCCCGATGACCATCAGGTTTTTCATTCTGCAGGCTCATTACCGCAGTACGCTTGATTTCTCGAATGAAGCGTTGCAGGCTGCTGAAAAGGGTTTGAAAAGATTATTATCAGCCATAAAAGCGATTGATAAACTTCCTGTATCTGAAAAATCAACGTCCAATATTGCTGAACTTCGTCAGAAATGCTACGATGCAATGAATGACGATTTCAACAGCCCGATTGCCATTGCACAGTTGTTCGAAGGGTCGAAGATCATCAATTCAGTAAAAGATAAAAAGGAATTTATAACGGCTGTGGATCTTGAAATCCTGAAAAAGACCATGAATGATTTTGTGTTCGATATTTTTGGATTAAAAGAAGAGGAATCCGGTGGAAAAAACGAGCTGGTAGATGAACTGATGAAAACCATTTTAACCCTTCGCCAGAAAGCCCGCGAAAACAAAGATTATGCAACTTCTGATTTAATCAGAGATCATCTTGCAAAGCTGAAGATTAATGTTAAAGATACAAAGGAAGGTGCGGAATGGAATTTAGAGTGAAAAATTCACAAATTCTTACAATCAGGATTAAATATTAAGTAATAGAAGTGACAATAATCAGCTTGCGATTTGAAAGAAATAATTAAAAAAATTATTCCTAAGACCATTCAACCTCTTCTAAAAAAGACTGCTCTTCGTTTATGGTATTTTGGAAATGCATTTCATTGTCCTGTTTGCTTATCGAAGATAAGATTGCTCAAGCCCTGCGGATATAATTTCCCGGTGATAACAGAATATCAGATTGTCGGAAGCGGATTAAGAAATGCTTTATGTCCGGTTTGTAACTCGTCCGACAGGGTGAGATTGTTGTATTTGTTCCTTAAGTTCAAGACCAAGCTTTTTACTGAGCCGACCAAACTGCTTCACATTGCCCCGGAAAATCCGCTGTCGGACATCGTTATCAAGCATAAAAACATTGATTACCTCACTGCCGATCTAAACCCCGAACTGGTAATGGTTAGAATGGACCTCACCGCTATTCAATATCCTGATAATACTTTTGATGCCATTTTGTGCAATCACGTCCTTGAGCACATCCCAGATGACCGAAAAGCCATGCGCGAATTGTTTCGTGTTTTAAAGCCCGGTGGCTGGGCAATATTGCAGGTTCCAATCTCTTTGAGATTAAAGTCGACATACGAAGATTATGCGATCTTCTCTCCTGAAAAAAGAGAAAAGCATTTCGGACAAAAAGATCATGTCCGGATTTATGGAAGGGATTTTACCGACAGGCTCAGGGAAGCAGGATTCAAAGTAGAAGAATACAAATGGATCGATGATCAATGTCACTTTAATCAATGGGAAAAATATGCTTTAAATGCAGATGAAATAATTTTCTATTGTAAAAAGAATTCATCAAATTAGTTTTTCACTAAACACATGATCAAACAGGAAGATAAAAGAGGAATATTCGGCTTATTTGACTCGTCTGTGTTTTTTCTGTTCGTATTGTTAGTGCTTACTGTTTTTATATACAAGAATCTTTTTTTTGCGGAATTTCTGGATTATGATGATATTGGAAATGTGGTGCAAAACCAAAGCATTTTCAGTCTTGAAATTCGAAACATAATTACCATTTTTAAAACCTCCGTTTTATATTCCTATAATCCGGTTACTTTCCTTGTATATGCATTAGAGTATCGTGTATTTGGGATGAATCCTTCGGGATTCCACTTAATAAATATTTTACTTCATTTGGCCAATATCCTTCTCGTATTCAGGTTTACCAATTTAATTACCGGGGTAAGAAACACCGGGCTAATTTCGGCATCATTATTTGCCTTGCATCCTATACATACTGATATAGTCGGCTGGATTTCTGCGCAGAATTACTTGTTGTGTACTCTTTTTGCCCTTTTGTCAATTGTTTATTATATTCAGTATTTAAAAATGACGAACAGGAAAAAATCAAATATTGTCCTATCTGTGTTGTTTTTTTGTTTGGCCCTTCTTTCTAAATCCCAGGCTGTAACCCTGGCTTTAATCTTCTTGTTGATTAACTGGTTATTTAAGGTAAGATATAATTTCCACACCCTGATTATAACAGGGATATTTTTTATCCTTGCAATTGTAACAGGTTTTGCCACCCTTTATTTTCGGGCAGACATGGGTAAAACCGAAATTATTCCGGATTATTCGTTTGCTGAAAAGCTTTTAGTCATTAGCTTTTCGATGGTAAAGTATATATGGAAGCTTTTTATACCGGTAAATCTTACCGCTATCGATCCATTTCCTGTTAAATCCCAAGGGAATTGGCTTCCATGGATAGTTTATTTGTCACCCGTGTTGATCGTTTCGGTAATTTTTATTTTGGTTAAATTTAAAAACAAATCTCCCATTCTGATAACAGGAGTGTTATTTTTTGTTTTTAATATCCTGATTACCCAGGTTACTTTTCTGGAGGACAGTTTTAGCGCCAACAGATACTTTTACTTGTCTTCGATCGGTTTATATATTCCGATTTCAATGTTCGGAATATACCTGTATAAGAAAATAGCCAGATTCAGATATTGGTTGTTAGCAGGATTCGGATTATTGCTGATTTTACTGATGCGCATTACCTCACTGCGTTCCGGGGAATGGGAAAATACCTATACTCTTAGCAGCAGTATCATAAATAAATCTCCAAAAGTTATTATGGCTTATAACCTAAGAGGTATATGGCACTACAATCAGGGAAAATTTGACCAATCAATTCAGGATTTCAGCAAAGCCATTTTCGCCTTTCCAAATTATTCATCAGCTTATTATAACCGGGGGCTTTCGGAAAGTGCATTACAAAATCACGACAAGGCCCTCATAGATTATGGCCGAGCTATCGAACTCAATCCGAATTTTGTAAGCGCCTATCTTGCAAGGGGTATTGTGATGCTCGACATTCAGAAGAATTATCCTAACGCTATTGAGGATTTTAATAAAGCGCTGTCGTTAAAGCCTGCATATCCACAGGCATACTACAATCTCGGATTGACTTATTTCAGAATGCAAAACCTTGAGGAAGCCTGCAGGAACTGGTATTTTGTGAAAAAACTAGGATATTCTCAGGCCGATGGAATGATAGAAAAATATTGCCGGTAATAAAATATTATTTCGAAGAATTAGCTGAAAAAGCACATTCCTTTTTCAAAAAATCGCTGAATGATTTGCATAATTCATCGGGTGCATCAGCATGAACCCAATGAGAAGCATTTTCGATTGTTTTAAAAATTGCATTTGGGAATTTTTTCAGGATCAATGGATAATCCTCTTCAAGGATATAATCGGAGTCACCTCCTTTAATAAATAGAGCAGGCAAATCGGAAGTATAAGACAAATCCACACCCTCAAAAACATTTTCAATATTTTGATAAATGGATTTAATATTCAATCGCCAGGCAAGACGGTTTTTTCCGATCCGGTAGAGGTTTTTCATTATGAACCCGGCGATCGAAGGAGATTTAATTTTTTTATAAATTATTGCCTCAATCTCTTCTCTTGTTAAATGCTGATCAAAATCGACCGAAAGCATTGCATCTAAAATGTCGAGATGCTGGCGGCGGGCTTGATAATTCCTCACGCTGATATCCACCACAATCAGTTTATCAATCCTGTGCGGGTGTTCGAGAGTATAATTCATTGCGACTTTTCCACCCATGGAATGACCAATTAAAATCGGTTTAATTAACTGATGATCTTCAATGAATTCAAATAAATCATCAACCAAAGCATAATAATTGAAGGTATCGCTATGGGGTGACTGACCGTGATTGCGTTGGTCAGGAATAAAAACTTCAAAATTTTGAGCAAGCCTTCTTCCAATGGTAACCCAGTTATCGGAAATACCGAGAATTCCATGCAGAATAATCACCGGTGGGCCTTCTCCGTAATGGCGGTAAAAAAGTTTCATGATTTGATTTTGCTCTTTATTCCAAAAACTAAGGCAAGTAAAAGAAACAGGATACTAATGAACGAAGATATTCTTCCAAAATAATCTCCGTATCTCGCATAAAATGTGATTTTCGAGTTCAGGTTTATTTCCTGGGTTATCACCCCCGGCTCCCAATAATTTGTCGCTTGCAAAATGTCTCCCCGCTGGTTCACAAAACATGAAATTCCGGTATTCGCCGAACGTGCAATACTCCTTCGGGTTTCAATGGAACGAAGAGAAGCAAAGGATAAATGTTGCTTATGTCCGGGAGTATTTCCCCACCAGCCGTCATTGGTAATGATGAACAAAGAATTAGCACCTTTTCTCACATAATCGGCACAAAATTCACCAAAAACCGATTCATAGCAAATTACCGGACCGATCTTTACCGAATCGCTGACAGTAAACGGCTGAGGATTATCATCTATGCCAAGAGTACCAATTGTTCCACCCAGGTCAATTGCATACTTTTCCAGAAATTTAAAAATTCCGCCGGAAGGCATGTATTCTACACCCGGGGTTAATTTGGATTTGTGATGAAGCTGAAGGTTTCCTGTTGAATCAACAAAAAAAGCAGTGTTATAGCTGTCATAATGGAACTTACCATACTTGTGAAATCGTGCAGAGTTTGGCAATTTATCGCCTTCACTATATCTTCTGAAAGTGGAGGCGCCAATAATAATCTTTATTTGAGGATATTCTCTTGTGAATTCTTTTAATTTATTCAAGCTCGGTGACCCATCCAGTTTTTCTTCCCAGATATCTTCCTGGATGGCGGACTCGGGTGAAACAATGAATGACGGCTTGCCATTCCAAACAGATTTTGCAAGGTCAAGGTTAAGATCTATCACCTCCAACGGAGGAGTGGAATACTGGGAGGAATAGGGATCAAGGTTGGGCTGACAAACAATGACCTGAACGGGATCTTTTTTTTCAGAGTAACGATGGTATATAAAAATAGAAACCAGTATCGGGAAAATCAAAATGAGGATAGCTGTTAAACCATATCGAAAAATAGTTTTTCTATCAGGCTGTTTGAGCAGAATTGGGTTGATCGCCTTAAACAAGAGGCAATTGATGAGTATGATCCAGAAAGTTCCGCCCAGAGTCCCTGTGTATTCGTACCATTGGATCCACTTATAATGAGTGGCGAATCCATTGCCCAGATTTAGCCATGGCCAGGTGAGTTTCCAGTTCAGGTGGATGTATTCAAATGTTATCCAGAAAAAGACAAGGATGAAATATCCCTGGCTTTTATTGTACAGCTTTCTTCGAACCGCATGATAAAGGTTCATCACGATACTCATGAACATAGAGTTGAAGGCCCAGGCAAGGGCTGCAACCGGTGTCGAGTTCCAAATCCACCAGGTAGTTGTAACATTCCAAATAAAAAAGGCCGGGAAAGTGTAAAAGAAAACACTAAATCGGTTAAAATTATTTCGGTTTTTAAGTATATGTTCCTCGATGATCAGAAGCGGAATTAATGCCGTAAACAGAAAAGCAGGAAATCCATTTACTGGCCAGCCAATTGTAAAAAGGATGCTGGATAAACAGGATAAAATAATCAGATGGAATTTTTTCATAAATGAATTAACGAAGGCTGGGCAAAGATATTGAAAAGCATTGTTTGATTGATAAAAAGCTGAGGGCTATATTGTTTGTTAATACAATAATCCTTGAATCCTGATTTCTGAAAAAAATAATATTTTTATTTAAGTGTAATTATATCTCATACAAAAAATCATTGTAAGGATACCGCACCGCATGTATCCGCTTAACCTCTTCATAAAGGATTTCTTTCAGTTCCTCAATATTTTGCTTTTCTCTTGCAGAAATGAACAGTGCAGGAGCATCCGACTGCGCCATCCAGGTTTTTTTAAGGTCTTCAAGACTAAGATTTTCCCTTGTTATGGGAGTAAGGTCGTCTTCCTCCTTTTTAATGTAGGTATAAGCATCAATTTTATTGAATAAGATAATAGACGCTTTTCCATTGGCATTGATTTCAGACAAAGTCTGCCGGACGATGCCTATCTGCTCTTCAAAGTCGGGATGGGAAATATCCACTACATGAACTAATAAATCCGATTCCCGAACCTCATCAAGAGTGGATTTAAAGGATTCTACAAGATCATGGGGTAGTTTCCGTATAAAGCCGACGGTGTCTGTAATTAGGAAAGGAAGGTTTTTAATTACCATTTTCCGCACGGTTGTATCGAGTGTTGCAAACAGCTTATTTTCAGCAAAAACGTCTGATTTGCTGAGCAGATTCATAATGGTGGATTTGCCTACATTGGTATAGCCTACCAGCGCCACCTGAACCATTTTCCCGCGATTTTGCCGTTGAGTAGATTTTTGTTTGTCAATTTTGATCAGCTTTTTCTTTAGCAAGGCAATCCTGTCGCGTATGATACGGCGGTCGGTTTCGATTTCCGTTTCACCCGGTCCTCTGAGTCCGATACCTCCGCGCTGACGCTCAAGGTGGGTCCACATGCCTGTTAATCTTGGAAGCAGGTATTGGTATTGCGCAAGTTCTACTTGCGTTTTGGCATGTGAAGTACGTGCTCTTATCGCAAAAATATCGAGGATTAGATTATTACGGTCTAGAATTCTGCAGTTGAGTGTTTTGTCAAGGTTCCTCATCTGCGAAGGACTCAGTTCATCATCAAAAATAGCGACATCAATTTTATTAGCTTCGACATAATCCCTGATTTCTCCGAGTTTTCCGGAGCCAACAAAAGTGCGCGGGTCCGCCATTTCAAGTTTTTGGGAAAATCTTTTTGCAGGGATTGCGCCGGCAGTTTCCACTAAAAATGCAAGCTCATCGAGGTATTCTTTGAGCCGCTCCTCATTTTGTGTTCGGGTTATAAGGCCAATCAGGACGGCTCTTTCTTTCTTCAATGCAGTGTCAATCATTCCCGATGATAAGATTTTTGGGCAGCAAAGTTAACACTTTCTGCTGTCGGGGATAAATTTCATTAATTTTGGAATTCTAAATAAAAGGAAACGAACATGAGATATTTCATCATTGGTTGCCTGCTCCTGCTTTTATTCCGGTTAACGGGACAGACTTTTCAAAATTTCATTGATGGGTTGAATCAGCTGCCAACAAATCAAAGACAAATGGTAGTAGATAGTTTTTTAATTGAAAATCCCCATTCGCCTTTTACCGAGTTTGATACCCTGGCTCATTTCTTTTACACAGGAAATGTTCAGAGTATTTCTGTTCCTGGTGATGCCACAGGATGGGATCCGGGCGAAAATACCATGACCCATATTGACGGTACGAATTTCTGGTATTTTACAGGCACCTATGAAAATGATGCCCGGCTTGATTATAAATATGTTACCAATGGAAGCAACTGGATTCTGGATCCCCGAAATCCTAATACGGTTAATGGTGGATTTGGCCCTAACTCTGAGTTGGCTATGCCTGCTTATGTTCAGCCTCCGGAAATTGAATATTATCCGTCTTTGGCACACGGAAATCTTTTTGATACCATCTTTTTCTCTTCATCTTTGGGAAATTCAAGACATGTTAAAATATATACACCGCCCGCTTATGAACAGGGACAAAATCACTTTCCAGTGATTCTCTTTCACGATGGCCTGGATTATCTTTCACTGGCAGATGCAAAGAATGTCCTGGATTTTCTTATCGGAAATGATATAATAAATCCCCTCATAGCTGTTTTCGTTCCGGCAATTAACCGCAGTGAAGAATATCACGGAAATTTAAAAGAAGAATATACTGAATTTATTATAACAGATATTATGGCCTGGGTTGATGCAAAATATCGGACACTTGCTGATCCGCAATACAGAGCGACAGCAGGTGCTTCCGATGGCGGAAATATTTCGCTCTGGATCGCCATGAACCACCCGGAATCATTCGGCAAAGTGGCAGCTTATTCAAGTAATGTGATACCGGAAATTTCATCCACATTTCAAAATGAGCCTATACTCAATCTGAATATTTATCTTGATATAGGAACCTATGATATACCCGTTTTAATCCCAATGGTTCATAATTTCAGAGAAATCCTTGAAAATAATGGATACAACCTCCAATTTTACGAGTGGAACGAAGGTCATAGCTGGGGCAGTTGGCGGGCGCATATTGACATCGCACTGCAGTTTTTTTTTCCGCATACAAATTCGATAAATAATAGGATAGAAGATTTCGATAATGACCTGCTATCGGTTTATCCGAACCCTGTAAATGGTTTTGTTACTATAAAGTTTTCAACGGAATCAGGAAATATCGCCGAATTGTTGATATATGATGAAACCGGTAAAATGCAAGAGTCGGTATGGAAAGAAAAATCAGAGGGCAATTTTACCGGGATAAACCTTGATGTTAGTTATTTCAAACCGGGTATTTATTTTATTTGTCTGAAAACCGGATCAAAAACATCTTGCCGAAAACTGCTGGTTCTGTGATTTAGGTTCATCAATATGGTCTGAACCCAATAATTTCCCTGACTAATCTGACGGTAGCCGCACCGCTGATATGAGCTTTTTCCTTGCCCATATCCATTACCTTACGGACATAAGCATCATTGGCTTTTAATTCTTTGATCCTTTCCCTGATAGGTGCTGTGAATCTGATCATATCTTCGGCCAGTTGCTTTTTCATATCGCCATAACGAATCTCGCAGGAATTGTATTTTTCATCAAAAAACTGAACCGTAGAAGGCTCACTAACTGCCTTCATAAGAGTAAACAGGTTTTCAATGGGTTCGGGTTTGGATGAATTTTTTTCAGTCGGTCCGGCATCCGTTACTGCCCGCATCACTTTTTTTCTGATCACTTCCGGTTCGTCTGCAAGGAAAATAGCGCTATTTTCATCATCCGATTTACTCATCTTGGCGGATCCATCAAGTCCGGGGATCTTTATCAGTTCTTCTCCAAAATTATAAGCTATAGGTTCAGGAAAAACTTCTTCGTTGTACATTCGGTTGAATCTGCGTGCAAAAGTACGGGTCATTTCAAGGTGTTGCTCCTGGTCTTTTCCTACAGGTACTTTATGTGCACGATGAATCAGAATATCGGCTGCCATTAATGTTGGATAGGTCAGAAGTCCGGCATTAATGTTTTGAGGCTGCTTTCGTGCCTTCTCTTTAAAGGTTGTCACCCTTTCCAATTCACCCATATAAGCGTTCATGTTAAGCAACAGGTAAAGCTCAGCAGTTTCGGGTAAATCACTTTGGACATATATTGTAGCAACTTCAGGATCCAATCCGGCAGCCAGATATTCAACCAACGCTTGTTTTACATTACCCTGAAGATTCTGTGGAGTCGGGTGAGTTGTCAATGAATGGTAGTCAGCAATAAAAAAATAGCAGACATTTTCGTGCTGCATTCTTGTAAAATTTTTCAGCGCCCCTAAGTAATTACCGAGGTGTAAATTTCCGGTAGGCCTGATGCCACTTAATACAATATCCATTGATTCTAAAACTAATTTATTAAAAGATGATTTTTGTTTGCAAATATCCAAATTTAATTCCAAGAACAGCTATCAAGAATTACATCTTGATCTCATCATTGTTCCTGTTGAAAAAATGGTATTCCAGAAAATGATAGGCAGGATTGAATTTGATCCTTATCCAGGTTTTATATTTTAAATACCATTTCACCTGTCTGGAATATAATCCTTTGGTTAAGTAAGAATGCAAAAACGGATGCAGGGAAAGGGTAAGATTTTTTTCGTTTTGATCATTAATAAGATACCTCAAATTATTTTCGAGTTCGTCAATGAATAGCACACTGGGTTTTATTTCACCGGAACCACTGCAAGTCGGACATTTTTCAACAATTTCTACGTTCATCTCAGGACGAACCCTTTGCCTGGTAATCTGAACCAGTCCGAATTTACTCGGAGGCAGGATGGTGTGCTTTGCACGGTCTTTAGCCATTTCTTCCTTCAGCCTGGCATAAAGCTTCCGGCGGTTGGCTGCCGATTTCATATCAATGAAATCAATGACAATTATACCACCCATATCTCTCAGTCTGAGCTGCCTGGCAAGTTCAGTTGCTGCTTCCATGTTTACGGCAAGGGCATTTTCTTCCTGACTTGCCTCTTTATTAACACGGTGGCCACTGTTAATATCGATGACGTGAAGGGCTTCGGTATGCTCAATGATCAGGTATATACCACTTCGGATCGTTACAATTTTGCCAAAGGAGTTTTTTATCTGTTTATCAATGCCGAAATTTTCAAAGATGGGTAATTTGCCCTTGTATAGCTTAACAATATTAACTTTTTCAGGGGCAATAGAACGGATGTAATTTTTAGTGTCATCAAAAAGCGAAGAATCGTTTACAAAAATATTGTGAAAGGATTCATTAAGAATATCACGAAGAATTGCAGATGTTCGGTCGATTTCACTGACAATTTTCTGAGGTGGCCTTGCTTTGATGAGTCGCTGAACCATATTATCCCATTTCTCAACAAGATTTTTAAGGTCTGTATCAAGATCAGCTACTTTTTTATGCTCTGCAATCGTTCGAATGATAACCCCGAAATTTGCAGGCTTAATGCTTTGAATAAGGCGCTTCAACCTGTTTCGTTCTTCGGCACTTTTGATTCTTTGGGAAACTGAAATTCGGTTAGAAAATGGGACAAGCACAAGGTACCGACCCGCAAAGGACAATTCGGATGATACTCTGGGGCCTTTGGTAGATATGGGTTCCTTAGCTACCTGGACAAGCACTTGGTGTCCGGCCGACAATACGTTGGTAATTTTGCCTGTTTTTTCGATATCTTTCTCTAATTCGAAATTGGCCAGGGAGGATGATTTCAACTTACCCTGTAATATTGCCCGGGTAAGTTTATTGAGTGAAAGCACCTGAGGGCCAAGGTCCAGGTAATGGAGAAAGGCATCCTTCTCATAGCCCACATCTACAAAAGCGGCATTCAATCCCGGCATAATTTTCCTGACTTTTCCGAGATAAATATCCCCAACTGCAAATCCATTATCGCTCTTTTCTTTATTTAACTCAACAAGGACTTTGTCTTCCAGCAAAGCAATATCCACTTCTGACGGACCTGAATTAACAATTAATTCCTTATTCACAAAAAAAACACCTTTATTAAATTAACATCATTAAACCAGATGAATGATGTTTTAACGGAGGAGAGCTAAAATAAAATCTGGATATGGAAAAGATTTAGAACATAATGCGTTCGACACATTATGTTCTAAAAATAATAATGCTTTTAAAGCTTATTTCTTCTTATGTCTGTTCTTCCGTAAACGTTTTTTGCGCTTATGGGTCGACATTTTATGTCTTTTTCTTTTCTTTCCGCTTGGCATAACCCATCTAAAGATTTAAATTACTTTTTTTTATTTTTAACTTCATTAACAAAAGTCTTGGCTGGTTTAAAAGAAGGAATATTGTGAGCAGGAATAATGATGGTGGTGTTTTTCGAAATATTTCTACCGGTTTTTTCAGCTCTTCTTAATTATAAAACTTCCAAATCCTCTTAAATAAACATTTTCACCATTAATCATCGAATTCTTAACGGCATCCATGAATGCTTCAACGGTATGCTGAACAGCTACTTTTTCAATTCCTGTTTTACTAGCAATTTCTGCTACAATTTCTGCTTTTGTCATGATTTATTTTTTTAACAATTTGATTATTAATTCCCTAAATCGGGGTGCAAATATATAATTTTTTTTAAATGCAATAAATTTACAAATTATTTTGGCTTATTATTTTTTCAGGGTTGAGGAGGAGGGTTCTGCGGGGAGATGAGGGCTGCGATTTCATTGAACTTTTCGAGCGGAAAGAAACTTTAAGGTGCCTGTAAAGTCGAAGCTGGTGGTTGTGTTCCATATCTTACGAAGGGATGGTCGCATAGTTGTTTTTACCACAAAGGCCTTTTGGATTTTCACGAAGGACAATGGAAAGTACAAAGTTTTTCGAATAGTCACTTTTAACTTGTTATTTGAATGTTTGATATTTTGACTTTCCCTTCTTTAAACTGTTTTCCTGTATCTCCAAACGGCCAGGCTTAGGATGATTGTTCCATAAATCAGCAGGGAAAAAAACTCTTTTGAGATGTCCCAAAAGCCGGAGCCTTTGAGCAGGATCATCCGGATAACGCGCATGAAATAAGCATAAGGATTTATTTTGTTCACCTTTTGCGCCCATTCGGGCATGCTTTCGACGGGGGTGAAGATGCCGCTGAGCAAAACAAAGGTGAGCATGAAGAAAAACATGAGGAACATCACCTGCTGCTGGGTGTCGGACAGGGTGGAGACGAACAGCCCCAGCCCGAGGGCAACGATGAGGTAAACGGCTGTGAACCCGAACAGCAGCCACAGGCTTCCGACCATGGGGATGCCGAACAGTATCTTGCCGACGGTAAGCCCGAAAGCCAGCTCAAACATGGCAATGACCCAAAAGGGAAACAGCTTTCCGAAAATAAATTGATACTTGACAATAGGGGTGACATTGATCTGCTCGATGGTGCCCATTTCTTTTTCGCGGACAATGTTGAGCGCGGCAAGAAACATCCCTATAATGGTGACCAGGATAACGAGGATGCCCGGCAGCATGTAAATCTTGTAGTTCAGCTCGGGGTTGTACCAATAAGAAGTATTGATGGCAATGCTTTTTCTGAGCGAAGGCTGGATGTAGTTGATGTTTTCGGTGATGATGTTGCGGTTGAAATCGGCAATTACGCTTGAGGCATAGGCATTGGTGAGCCCGGCAACGGTGGCATTGATGGCATTGATTTGCAGCTGCAGTTTTGATTTGTTTTCTTTGAAGAGTTCCTTTTCAAAATCGGGCGGAATGACGATGACGATGTCGGCCCGGTCCGTGGTGATCTCGTTTTCTGCTTCCTGAATGCTGAAGGTGGAACCCTTTATCTGGAAGAAAGGTGAGCCGTCGAATTTGCTAATAAGTCGGCGGGAAGTGGATGATAAATCCTGGTCGACCACCACCATGTCGATCTTTTTCATTTCGAGGGTGGCGGCATGCACCAGCACGATCAACTGAACAATCGGCATGATAAAAATGATCGGGAGCATCGTCCGGTCGCGGAAGATCTGGATGAATTCTTTTTGTATGATGAAGAGGATGCGGCGCATGGCTAGTAGGGAGTAGTTAGTATTGAGTAGTTAGACGGGTGACGAAAATACATAGATGAATTGTCATTGCGATCCCGCCTGTTTTGCGGGAGAAGCAATCCGTTCAAAAGAATTATCAAAAGATTGCTTCGTCGTGTCTCCTCGCAATGACGGATGAATTGACAAAGTGGATTTCCTTTAACCAGCAACAAGCAACCAGTAACCAGTAACCTTTTCATTCTAACCTTACTTTAAATTTCTTTACACTGATACCGATAAATAGGATCATCATTCCAAATATAATGAGAGTTTCTTTCCAGACGAATAGGAAACCGGTGCCTTTGAGCATGATGTTTTTGATGATGATGATGAAATACTTAGGCGGCATGATATGACTGATCCATTGCAGGATGACCGGCATGTTCTCGATGGGGAAAATGAAACCAGAAAGCAGCAACGTTGGCAACATCAGTGCAAATACCGAGATGAACATAGCAACCTGCTGACTTTTGGCAATAGTTGATATAAGGATGCCCAGAGATAGCGCCATGCTGATGAACAGGAAACATTCGGCCAAGCAGTAAAATGATGCTGCCTTTGATCGGCATCCCGAATACGAAATAACCGATAACAATAATCGTAAGAGCGTTTATGAATGCAAAAAGAACATAGGGAATCACCTTTCCTATGACAATTTGCAAGGGCTTGAGCGGCGAAACCAACAGTACCTCCATGGTTCCCATTTCCTTTTCACGGGCGATGGATATGGAGGTCATCATTGCCGAAACAAGCATAAGAATAAGCGCCATACTTCCGGGGACGAACATGTATACGCCCTTCATTCCTTCGTTGTAGACCATCCTTACTTCCGGCTCGATTTTCAGTGGAGTTGTATTGTTTTTATTTACCTTTTTTATGTAATCCATCAGGATGGCACTTGTATAATTGACGATGAGGTTGGCGGTATTGGCATCCGAAGCATCGGCGATGATTTGCACATTGGCTTTGCCTTCACGCTCAAGGTTGCGGGCAAAGTCCTTTTCGAATACAATGACCTCCTTTACGTTTCCTTCTTTGAAAATTTCATTGATGTTGGCGGCGGTATTCAGGTTTCTTTCGAGGATGAAATAGCCTGAAGAGATGATCTTGTTCGATATTTCGCGGGTTACTTCATCTTTCGACTGGTCATAGATTGCAATCTTAATATCTTTTATTTCATTTGTTACCACATAGCCAAAGATGAGCAACTGCACAACCGGTATCCCGAAAAGTACCAGCATCGTCCGCACATCGCGGAAGATGTGGAAGAATTCTTTTTTGACGAAACCGAGGAAACGATTCATAGTAGTTAGTACCGAGTATTAGTAGTTAGTTTTGGAGAGTCAGATTTGATTTTTTCAATCCATGTAACATTTTCTGAATTTCTTCAATGCTTTTCAGTATTATTATTAAATCATCGATACTGATATAATCCAAGTTTTTCGGATATGATTAATTGGGTTTCCGATTCACATGTTGAACCCAAAGCAATATCCAGAAAATGACTGAATTCTTTTTTTGATCCTCTTCCAGCACCTTCTGCAATATTAAATGCAATTGAAGAAGAGCTTCTTTGTAATTGAGATGTTAATCCAAAAATTTCTGCTTTGGGAATTTAGCCGTCAGTTTTATAAATTAACTGCAAATTCTACCGCCTTCTGCCAGACTAATCATTGTTGAACTTATTCATTTCAACTAGTTTTTATTCAACATTAATTTCTATAAACTAATTACTCTAAATATCTAATTACTCATACTAACTACTCAGTACTAACTACTCAGTACTTTCCTCCTTGCCAGCTTCAGAAACACCTCGTCCATGTTTTCAGCCTGGTATGTTTTTTTAAGTACTGCCGGGGTATCCAATGCCTCAATCCGGCCATCCACCATGATGGAAACGCGGTCGCAGTATTCGGCTTCGTCCATGTAATGGGTAGTGACAAAAACGGTGATGCCGTAATGGGCAGCGTGGTATATCATTTCCCAGAACTGACGACGTGCTATAGGATCAACGCCGCCGGTTGGCTCATCGAGGAAAACAATTTTCGGCTGATGGAAAATGGCAATCGAAAAGGCAAGCTTTTGCTTCCAGCCCAAAGGTAAAGAAGAGATCAGGCTGTTTTTCATGTGCCCGATCTGAAGCCGTTCGAGTAGCTCCTCCATCCGCCGGTTGATCTCCTTTGTTTTTAAACCATAGATTCCTGCGTAGAACCGGATATTCTCCTTCGTGGTCAGATTCTCATACAGCGAAAACTTCTGGCTCATATAGCCGATGTTCTGCTTAATCTTGTTAGTTTGCCGGTAAACATCAAATCCGGCTACCTGGACAAGTCCTGAAGTAGGGGAGGACAATCCGCACAGGATTTTGATTGCGGTCGTTTTACCGGCTCCGTTTGCCCCCAGGAAGCCAAAGATCTCTCCCTTCTGAACCTCAAAAGTCAGATTATCGTTGGCAACGAAGTTTCCAAACTTCTTCACCAGGTTTTCGACTTTTATGATTGGTAGATCAGTTTTCATTCTTCAGCAAAGACATAAAGCAATCCTCGATATTGGGAACCGTGCTTTCTATTAAAGTATTCCTGTGACCATTTTTTTCAAGAAAAGCTGATAATTCAGCTTTTTCTATGTCGTGATGGGTTGAAAAATGAACCGAATCGCCAAAACGATAGGCTGATTCTGCATCAGGATATTGCAGCAAGTCCCCGGGAAGTTTGAACATGTTATCGGTAATTACCTTTACCATCTGATAATTGTATTGCTCAACAATCCCTGAAGGTGTGTTAATGCTTAGTATCCTGCCTTTCTGGATCAGAGCCACCCGGTCGCACAAGCCAGCCTCATCCATGTAAGGTGTGGAGACCATTATGGTAATCCCTTTTTGCTGAAGGCTGCGGAGCATTTCCCAGAACTCTTTGCGGGAAACAGCATCGACACCGGTGGTCGGTTCGTCGAGGAACAACACATCAGGCTTGTGAATGAGCGCGCAGGACAATGCAAGCTTCTGCTTCATTCCGCCGGAAAGCTTGCCGGCTTTCCTGTTTTTAAACGGTTCGATCTGGACATAGATATCCCTGATCAGATCGTAATTCTCCTGGATGGTGGTTCCGAAGATGGTTGCAAAAAACCCGAGATTTTCTTCCACTGTCAGGTCGTGATAAAGCGAAAAGCGTCCGGGCATATAACCCAGAATTTTTCGTAGCGATTTAAAATCCTGAACCGTATCAAAACCTTCCACCTCGGCCTTCCCTGAATCTTGCACCAGCAGGGAAGTCAGTATCCTGAACAAAGTGGTTTTGCCAGCACCATCAGGACCGATCAGTCCATAGAGCTCACCTTTTCCAATTGACAATGAAATATTGGTCAGGGCTTTTACTTCGCCATAACTCTTTGAAATTTCTGTTGCCAGAATGGAAGGCTTTGTCATTAATTTATTTTGTTGTCCTCGTCCAATAAGTCGTTCTTCCGATCAGTGAAATCCCAATGTACCCACGAACTTTCAACTGGTCCATAGATTCGAACTTCATGTAACAGGAATAGGTCGAACCGTTCTTTGGATCGTATATTTCACCGTCCTCATACAAGCCATCACCATCATAAATGAAATCTTTAACAAGGATCAAACCCATCACAGGCCTGCTGCGGAGCGATTCATCATCGTTTTCATCATCCAGCTTGGGCAGACCAGTTGCCGGCTCGTTGGGTTCATTAAGCCAAACAATCTTTCCATGGTACTTTCCATTCCCCTTGTAAATTTCCACTTTGGCATCTTTTTCTTCGTTGAACCAGATACCCAGGATATCGTCGGCTTTGTAAGCCTGGGCAAGTAAATTTCCTGAAATAAACACAGCTGCAAGAAACAGCAAAAAAGACAATTTGTGATTTTTCATTTTTATAAAATTTAGTTAGAAATTCAAATTTAATTAATCCACAAAAGCGTAACCACAAAGGGCACAAAGTAGGCACAAAGTTCACTTTGAAATTTTTCTTTGTGCCTTTAGCCAAAGGCATCCCTTCGGGAGTGTAAACTCTTTGTTTGTATTCAGTTCTCTAATTTTCCCGCAGATAGCGCAGATTTTCGCTGATATCTTCATAGTTTATTTACTTTTCTGAATATGCTTTTTGTAATTTCAGCAGTGTTAAAATTTACAAGCAGTGCTAATTTTTTTCCTGATATTTTTAGATAAGTCAAGACAACCTTATGGTGCACTTCTGCTATCTGCTCTATTGATTTCACCTCAATTATGACCATGTCGTTCACTAAAATATCGAGTCTAAAACCAAGGTCCAATTTTTCGCCTTCATAAACTACCGGCAATGGCACTTCCGTTTTTACATTCAATCCAGCCTTCTTAAGTTCAAATACAAGAGCAGCCACATAAACTGATTCTAATAATCCTGGCCCAAGAGTTTTGTAAACCTTGAAAATAGCGCCTCTGATAATATATGAAATTTCATTTTCAGTCATTCTTTTTCAGCGTCTATCTGCGTAATCTGCGGGAGATTTCTCTATTGATGATTAGTTACAAGCCATTTTACCCGTTGTGGTTAAATCATAAACATTAAAAATTAACCTCCCCCGGCATCCCGATCTTTAGACTGCCATCGTTTTTCACCCTCACCTTTACTGCGTATACCATATTCACCCTTTCCTCCTTGGTTTGAATGATCTTTGGTGTAAACTCAGCGGTTTCTGACACCCAGCTGACCGTACCCGTCAGTTTTCGGTTGGTCTTTTTATCCTGGTCAATCAGTACTTCCACTACCTGGGAGAGTTTAATTCCGGGCAGTTGATCGCCGCTTACATAAACCCTTAAAATCATCTCCTCCATGTCGGCGATTTTGTAAAGGGGTTTACCAAAGGTTACAATTTCATTTGGTTCAGTGAATTTTTCCAGTACAATCCCTTCCGATGGATTGTAAATAGTGCATTTTCTGATGGACTCATTCACCTGTGCAATCTGGGAAGAGTAAACTTCAAGTTCAGACTGTACCGCTGCATACTGGGTATTGGTCGATCCGATTTGCCGGTTAACCAACTCGATTTGCCCCTTGATGTCATCCAGTTGCTTTTGGGTGGCAGCTCCGTCTTTCAGCAGTTTTTCAATCCTGTCTTTATCGGTTTGCAGGTTTGCCAATTGCTGCTTCTGCACATCAATCTGCGACCGGATGTTTTCAATTTTTGATGAAACCGCCTTTTGCTGGGCAACCAGCTGATCCCGCTTTAGCACCAGGTCAGTTGTGTCTACCACCGCTACCAAATCATTCGCAGTCAACTTTTTTCCTTCTTCTGCATTAAAGAGCAATAATTTACCGGTGGATTCGGCTGAGACCATTATATCATCAACCTCAAAATTTCCATAAGCGTCCGACAGGTCATTGTGGCTGGAACAAGCTGCAAGAGCTAAAGCCAGTATCAGGAATAAGTAATTTGTCTTCATTATTTTGTGTTTTCTGTTTTGTCATTATAAATTTCCGAGTGCAGCCTGGTAATCAAGCTTTGCTTTTACAAGCTGGATCTTGTGCGACTCCAGATCGAGCCGGGCGCCTGCTTCAGCATTGATTTCAGTTAGGTATTGCGAAGAGGTGATCACCCCATTATCGAGTTGAGAAGAGACAGACTTAGAAATCCTTTCCCTCAGCTCGATCAGTTCCCTGTCGCGGCTGATCAGTTCTTCGGCCTTTCTGATCTCTGCTATCTTATTTTCCAGGTCAATCTTCACATTCTTATCAAAGGTCTCCTTCTGCGAATTGATCATTTCATTCTGAATATCCAGCACTTCTTTTTGTTTCCGGCTGAGGTTCCAGTCCCAGGGTTTCCAGCTTAACCGTGCTCCGATCATGTAAAAGTCATCAAATTCATTCTTCAGCATATCGAATCCCGGACGGCCATAACCTGCCTGTCCGAATGCCGAAAAACGCGGCAACAGACTTGTCCCTGTCAGTTTTTTCGAAGCCGTTAGTTTATCCTGCTGTAAGGAAAAAAGAAAATATTCGGGGCGATTGTTTGCATAGGTATCCAGATTGAGGGTAACCTCCGGCAGCAGGAATTCCGATTCTTCAGTCAGCGCCAGCCCAGTGAATTCATTCAACATACCGAGGCTGGCCTGCAGGCTGATGGTTGCCTCGGCAATGGCCTGCTCTGCTTTGATGATCTCCGCTTTCAGCACATCTGCATTCGACTGAGAGCATCGTGCCGTTCCGTACCCCGCTTTCCACATCTTTCAGCTTGGACGCCAGGGTTGTGCTGTGAAGTTCCAGGATGTTTTTTCTCTCTTTAAGCAGCAGGACATTAAAATAAACCTGGTTAATCCTCTCCTTCAGCTTATACAATTCAATGCCGAGTCCCTGCTTATCAATTTCAAGGCTGATGTCTTCCACCGCCTTTTGCCGGCTGGTGTTGCTCCCGTCGTAGATGGACTGGTTCACATCGAGGGTAATTTTATACCAGTCCTTTTCCACCGTGGGAATGTTGATTCCCGGAATGTTCTGGATCGGGGTTTTGGTTACGTCCGACTGGTAGTGCGCCTGCCCGTTCACGTTCATCTGGGGCATGAAGTTCTTGTTCAGGTTTTTGATCCTGAGGTCGTGCGATTGGGGCAGCAATTCATTTTGCATGGCGAGGGGATATGTTTCGAGCGCCTTCGAATAGCACATTTCGAGGGTTACGGTTTCCTGGGCAAATGCCAGGGTTGCCGAAAGCGCTAAATTCAATAGGAATAGTGTCCGTTTCATTTTTTTCTGATTGCGTTTATGATGAATTCAGGAACTTCTTTTTTTCGCTTTGCAATGAACCCGGCTAAAGCTTCGGGATCATTCCGGAATAGGACGTTCAGCAGGATAGGCCTTGCGGCAAAAGGGAAAATGCACATCGAGAGAATATTCACAATGAGGTGGTACGGATCGATGGGCACAATGCTCCCAGCTTTAATTTCCTTGTTGATCTGGCTGATGAAGGCCTCGGGACTTACACCCGAATTTTTCACCATCATTGCTATTTTCGACGGATCGCGGCTAAGCTCGTGCATGATGAATCCCGGGATGAACGGGTTTTCAATAAAAGCATCGATGTAATTGCCCGTGAAAATCTCTATCTTTTTAAACAGTGGCAAATCCGACTGCAGCATCTCCATCATCCCCGGAATGAATTTCAGGATGGCATCCTGGAAAATGGCCTCGAACAGCTTATCCTTGCTGCGGAAATAATAATGCAGCAGCGCCTTGTTTATGCCTGCCTCGTCGGCTATTTCCTGCATGCGGGCGCCATCCATTCCTTTGCGGATGAAGATTTTCTTGGCAGCCTCTAGTATCGTTTGCTCGGTATTTAATTCTTTCTCCGACATTCTAATTACTCATTTGGTTTAACCAATTGGTTAAACTAACCGGACAAAAATAGAAATTATTTTTAAAAATAATTTTTCTGGAATAAATTTTTAAGAAATCTTTAAAAGATTATTCAGTAAACTCCAGCGAGTAAATAAGCGCTTCCATCTGTATCATCAGGTCGCGCTTTGGGGCATTGGGAGCATACACGTAGCCGTCGATAGTAACCACCTTGTTGCGCTTTTCATCAACAAGCGTATAGCTGATAAAAGGCCCTCCCATGAAATCATTTTCGAGTTTCCAAAGTCCGCGGGTCTCCACTGCAAACAGACCATTGAAATCAATCTTTTTTGAAATTACCGGTAAATAATCCTGACTAACGGTCATAAACGAACCCTCTGAAGGTCCGGGAATGTATTCCTCGGTCATACTGTTGCGGAAAGCAACAATGCGCGAAACATCAAAAGCCACTGTATCAATAAAGTCATACATATAGATCATAATGCCCTGGCTTATTTTGGGAGTTTCTTTGCGGATCCACATAAAGTCAGCCGTTTTCTTCGCAATATAAAATCCACCGGGAAGTTCCATGGTGAGTTTAAGCTGGTTCTTTAAGTCTTCGATAACCTCAACATCTTTGAATTTACTGAAAGTATTTATCAAGCGTTCCCGCTCCGATTTCATCAGCAATCCGAGAATTGTAGTTTTTGAAGTTTCAAAATAAGAATAAAACTCGGCTTCATTTGGAGAACTGATCTGTATAACAGTCTGCGGATAGGCCCATTCATCTTTGCGAACATCGAGCCTGGATTTGGTTAAGGTACTGTCGATATCGATGATAAGGATGTTGTGGAGCGACTGGAACATTGGGGTCTCATCGAAGGTGGCCAGAGGAATATGCGTCAGTTCAAATAAAGGCTCTGGCTGTGGAAGGACTTCAAAATCATGGTTGAAAAAATTTCGAACCGTATCACCTACAGAACCTTCCCATTTGGCCTGATTGCTCGTAACTACGATCATCTCTGCAGTTTTACCTGATGAGTTGGGCTTATTACCGATGCCATCATCGCACGAAGTCAGGGTCAGAAGGGATAGAAAAAAAATAAAGTGAAAAATATTGCGGCACATATATTTTACAAATTTGGACTGATCCATTTTTGGAATAACCCCCTAATGAACCCAGATTAATGCGAAACCAGCAATTATTATGAGTAAAAACTGTTATTAACCCTTTTGAGCTACTTTAAGCTTTTGACCGGGCTTAAGGGATTTTGTATTATAGATATTATTCAGCTTTTTAATCTGGTCAACCGTAACTCCATCATACTGTCTTGCAATGTCCCATAACGTATCCCCTCTCCGAACAACATGGTAAATATATTCATCACTGATAATCTTTTTTTCAGTTTGAGGAGCAACTTGTTGTTCATTTACGGCAACTTCCATTTTAGGTGCTGTAACCGCTAATTTCTGATCGGGGTGAATGGTATCATCACTCAACTTATTCCATTTTTTCAAATCTTCAATTGAGCAATTGTGTTTCTGGGAAATAGAAGCCAGAGTTTCGCCGCCGGAAACGATATGGTAATTGGGATCATTGCTAACCTGGACATTCTCTTTTGGTTTTTCATCGACTTTTTTGGCGGAAAGGCTGTCTGAATTTCCGGGACTCATTACTATCAGCTTCTGCCCTACCCTGATATTATTGCTTCTTAAGCTATTCCAGCTTTTCAGGCTGGCAACAGAACAATGGTGTTTTTTGGCAATGAGGCCAAGGGTTTCACCTTTTCTCACTACATGTATACTTTGTTCTTTTGTATTCTTGACCTCAGCAAGTAGCTTTTCCTTCTCAATGCCTTTTGAGGTTTTATAGGCATAAAGTTCTTTTTCGTTTTCAATAAAAGCACCAACATATTTTTGTCGCAGACGCAGAATATATTTTTGATCTTTCCCTGAAGGTATTATGCCTGCCTTGTAGGAAGGATTTAAAAATTCAATTTCTTCTTTCGGAATCTTGAGGAACTCAGAAATCTGCTCAAAGGAGAGTATTTCGTTAACAACAACTGTATCTATTTCTTCAAATAAAATGGAAGGCCGTGTTGGATACAAATTGTGCTCAGATGGATAATTCATGAGGTACATTACTGCAATAAAGGCAGGCACATAGCCACGTGTTTCGGCCGGAAGATAGGGCCATATCGCCCAATAGTTTTTAATGCCACCGGCCCGGCGTATAGCTTTGTTTACATTACCTGCCCCGCTGTTATAGGCTGCCATAACCAGGTTCCAGTCGCCATAAATATCGTAAAGGTCCTTCATGTGGCGGCAGGCAGCATCGGTAGCTTTATAAGGATCAAACCGGTCATCGACCAGTGAATTGGCTTTTAATCCATATAATTTCCCTGTGTTGTACATGAACTGCCATAAGCCTTTTGCCCCTGCCCTTGAAGTTGCTGTAGGATTCAGCGCCGATTCCACAACTGCAAGGTATTTCAACTCAAGAGGCATATTGTATTTATCAAGCTGTTCTTCAAAAAACGGGAAATAAACCTCCGCCATTCCGAGTATTTTGGAAGCAAGCTTCCGTTTTTTTACAGCATATAATTCGATAAAAGATTTTACATTTTTGTTGTACGTTATGTCAATTGCAGATTTTGAATTTAAATCTTTAATTCTTGATTCGATAACTGAATCGCTGAATACCGGTACAAATCCGTAAGGATAATAATTGATATTCAAAGCAGCTGTGTCATCCGGGAAAGTATTGTTGGTAAAGAATTTTATGTTAACAAGACTATCGAGCATGTCGCCGATGACGGAATATTTTAATTCGGCGGCAATCAGTTTATTTAATGTAGCCGTATCAACGCTGGTCTGGGTATTGTGTAAAACAGCTAATAGTGAATCATCCTGTGATGAGTAATTCTCACCGGAATAACCGGATGTTGAAAACAATTGCATCACGGCAGAAAAAACTATAAAAAGTAAAATGCTGGGTTTATTCCTCATCATTGTAATATACCTCTGAATAAATTAAACAATACCTCCTCATACGCTAAAATTTGACAAACGTTGCAAACTTAAACCAAATTAACGCTTAACAAATTAATAAATTATCCTTCTTATCCACCTAAGAGTGTTAATTCAATTACTTATTCCCGAATAGGCGTTCAGTTTTTCTTCTTTAATTCGCTGTTTTCCCATACTGGCCAAAACTAAATCTCAGCAAACCCATGGCCACAGAAACTGTAGGATTCTCCTGGGAAAAATAAGTGGTTATGTCTTTTACTGCAATTCCCATTTCCCATGAAAAACTATCATTATTAAAAGGGGAAAAAGAAATACCTACCGGAATATTGGTGCCCATGGAACCCCCGGTCACTATACCAATTGAACCCCTGAACCATTTCACGGGTTGTAATCTTGTTCCGATACCAAAAATCATCTTATCGTAAGACCCGGGAGAATCGGTTACCGGAAGGTATAAATCAGTACCAAATTCGTATTTCCCCTTCAATAAGTAAGCCCCACCAAACCTGACATTGGCCGGGAGGGGTGTGGTTTTACTCTCAAGGCCATTCCATCCGCCCCATTTAAAATGATCAAATGCTGCGTTATCGTCAAGTTCAAAGATGTTGTAATTATCCAATCCTGAAGACTCAATGTCATTCAGTGTGGCATCCTCGCCCTCATAAACATTACCATCCCATTTTATTTGTCCAAAATCTGTAAAAGATAAACCTAACCGAATCTTATCAAATAAAAGTGCTGATAACCCAAAATCCAATCCCCAGCCATTTCCAATCGACTGATAATCCGTTCCCTCTATCTCAGATGGAGATTCGGTATCATAATCAACATTCAGTGTAGGATTCAGGGCGGAATAAGCTTTAAGTATGCCATCCTTATAAGAGTAATTAAAAACACTGTATCCTTTAATATATTTTATTCCGATTCCCCCGAAAAGAATAAAATTGTCATTTTTTAAAATGCTTCTGCCGTAGGAAAAATTGAATTCCCGAAACCAGGCCATTTCAAGATAGGTGTCTTCGAATAGCTTAGTTACCTGCTCGGGATCAAAAGTTATTCCGATAGAATCACCAGTTTCGGCATCTATCTGTATGGTGTCGAAATAAGTAGAGTTGTAGCCATTGAAAAGCAAATCAGCGCTTTGTTCGTTTAAATAAGAATCCCACATGATCCGTTCTTTCACAGCAAATCCAAACCCTCCTATTTTATCATTCTGAAAGGATAATCCTGCACCACTCATGTTACCTTCGAATTGCAGTTTTGTCTCCGTAAAATTCTGAACGGCATCTGCTTTTTCTTCCTTAGTGAATTTACTGTCATTGGATGAGAATAATTCATCGACCAGTACCCGTTTCAGCGGTTCGGAATATATTGAAAAAGTACCCTCGCCAACACCGAAATTGACAAAGTGATTGTTTCTTTTCCAACCCAGGTTTGCAGGATTGATACCCACACACTGGTAATCAGAAACTACAGCAGTACTGTAACCGGATCCGGTTACCGTAAATGGCCCGGATTGATTTTGTGAAAGACCAGGAAGAAATAATCCTGTCAATACGATAATAATGATGATTGAGTAATGTTTATTCATGATCTTAAATATTAGCAGTCGATAAATTTTCAACAAATTTATAAAATGTTCGTTTAAGCACACAATGAGTATTGCAGATTTATCATAATAACAATCGAATTCCAGAATAACTGGAAAAAAACACATTGAAAAAATTGACTACTTTAGCCTTCATGAAGCAGTAGCTGACAATCATCTATCATGCAAAAAAATGCTAAAATATATTATCTTTTGCTTGCACTGATGTTGTTATTTTCCTGTACTGAGACAAAAAGAGTTGGGATTGAAGAGCTAAGACAATACAAGAAAGCCAACGATCCTGTCCTGAAAAAAATTCTGACCGAAGGAAAAATTACCGCTACAACCGATTATAATTCCACCAACTATTTCATTTATCGTGGTGAGCCCATGGGATACCAGTATGAATTGTTAAAATCATTTGCATATTTCTTAGGGGTAAAGCTTGAGCTGGAAATAAACAATGACCTGGAATCAAGTTTTAATTGCCTTCAGGAAAATTCCTGTGATTTAATCGGATTGGGCCTGGCCATCACCAAAGACCTGAACAATAAGGTGGATTTTACATTGCCCATAAGCCAAACACGCCAAATGCTTGTACAGCGTAAACCGGCAAATTGGGAAAATAAGAAAGACCCTCAGCCGATTGATTCATTATTGATCAGAAATCCGCTTGATCTGGCAGGAAAAACAATTCATATCCAAAGAAATTCATCTTTCAGGCAGCGTCTGGTCAATCTGTCGGAAGAAATTGGATCTGATATAAATATCGTCGAGGCGGATGTTACAGTGGAAGATCTTATCAGGATGGTGGCCCGCGGTGAAATTGAGTATACAATCAGTGAGGAACACATAGCTTTGGTTAATGCTGTTTACTATCCTGAAATTGATGTTTTAACCCCAATCAGCTTCCCTCAAAATATAGCCTGGGCTGTGAAAAAGGAAGCTTATGGATTACTCGATACAATTAATTACTGGCTTGAAAATTTCAAGAATTCTGTTGCAGCAGCCCACCTTTATAACAAATATTTTAAAAAGTCAGGACATATCAATATTGTCAAAAGAAAAAAAATTGAAACAAAAACAGAAGGAGTAATATCTCCTTATGATGAGATCATTAAAAAGTACAGTAAAGAAATAGATTGGGATTGGCGTTTACTTGCATCACTGATTTATACTGAATCAAGATTCTTTCCTGACACTGTGGCCTGGTCAGGGGCCTTCGGCCTTATGCAGATGATGCCCCGTACAGCAGAGCATTATGGTATCGACAGCCTTTCAACACCAGAGGATCAAATCAGGGCAGGGGTTGAATTTATTGCGGCGCTCGATAAGCAATTATATGATAAAGCGGAAAACCAGGAAGAGAGAACCAAATTTGTCCTTGCAGCCTACAATGCAGGGATTGCCCACATTTACGATGCCCGCCGGCTGGCTGAAAAGTACAACAAAAATCCTAATAAATGGGAGGGGAACGTGGATTATTATATTCTCAACAAATCCAAACCCGAATATTATAATGATTCCGTTGTCAGATATGGTTATTGCCGGGGTGAAGAAACCTATTCTTTTATTAATCAAATCTATGAAAGGTACCACTATTACCGGAATCTGACCCGGCAGTGATGATTCCGTCATTCATAAACTGCTCTCAAAATTTTGCTTCTATATTAAAATTCACAGCAGATCAACTAACCAAAATTAATATTCTGCGTAAAAAATGTTTACGTAATGTTTTGTTTTACTAATCCTGTTATGATGAATATACATAAATTACTGATTAAAGTATTTTTTCTGATTCCGGTCATGATGCAAGGTCAGTCGCCTGACACCACCAGGCCATCATCTGTTGATAATGTGCAATCTATAAAACTCTATAATCAAAGCCTCGGATTATATAACGACCAAAAATTTCTGGAAGCAATCACGATGCTGAATAAAGCCATTGCCCTGAATCCGAAATTCTCCAAAGCTTACTTTAACAGGGGTTGTTGCAAAATTCAATCCTTCAACACCGATGAAGCAATTGCTGATTTTTCGCAATTAATTTTAATTGATCCTGAAGCAAATGGATATTTGGGAAGAGGGTATGCTTATTTAATGAAAAAGGAGTATCAGAAATCTATAGAGGATTTATCGGTTGCAGCAATCAATAGCCCGGACAATGCCTATGTTTACTATTACAGAGGATGCGCCTTTGCACAACTGCAAAAATTCAATCAGGCAGTAAACGATTTTGATAAGGCCATCGGACTTAAACCTGATTTCGCATACGCCTATAATGACCGCGGCAGCATCCATTTGCAGGTTAAAGAGTATGCAGCAGCGAAAAAAGACTTCGATAAAGCTGTAACGTTCGATCCCGCTCTGGCATTGGCCTATAATAATCTTGGAGAAATCGCAGAAATTGAAGGTGACCATGAATCGGCACTTGAGAATTTCACTGCTGCATTAAGAATACAGCCGGAATATTATGCAGCTTATAATAACCGTGGGAAAACCCGGCACAATACAGAAGACTTTTCAGGTGCCATCGAAGACTTCAGTAAATCCATTCTTATAAATCCGACCTATTCCGCAGCCTATAATAACCGCGGTAATTCAAAGTATATGACCGGAGACCTTAATGGGGCTATAACTGATTTCTCGAAAGCAATTGAATTGGATCCCAAATATGGTGACGCCTGGCTGAACCGGGGGGTAGTAAAAGAAATGATCAGGGATACGAAAGGTGCTTGCCAGGATTGGGCAAAAGCATCGGAACTAGGGATAGCCATTGCGGATAATTATGTAAAAAATCAGTGTCTGAAAGATTAAAATGATATACGCATGAAGAAAAAAATTCTGTTATTAAACCTCTTTTTATTTATTTGGCTTAATGCGACACTGGCCCAAAGTGTTGAATTTACCAAGTACAATTTCCCTTCCCATAAGGAGGAACTGGGCATAGCCTTGGGAAATATCGACAGGGGTGATAAATATTATAAAGAAGGACCGGGCGTCTACAGGCTTGCAATCGATTGTTATTTAAAAGCATATAAATTTAATCCTGATAATGCTTTGTTAAATTATAAGCTGGGCAGATGCTATCTTGACCAGAATGATATGACAGAGGCTATACGTTACCTTGAAAAAGCATACAGCATTGATCCGCGGATCAGCCTCGATATGGACTATAACGATATTAATTTCTTACTGGCAAGAGCCTTTCACCTCAATTATCAGTTTGATTATGCTATATCAAAATACAAGGAACACAAAAACGGATTATCGCCGCAATATCTTGCGAAAGATGCTAAAATGATTGATAAAATGATCGGTGAATGTGAGTTTGCGAAAAAACTTGTTGCCAAACCTATCCGTGTTTTTGTTGACAACCTCGGTGAAGTGGTTAATTCTGCTTATCCCGACTACAGGCCTCTTGTTGTGCCCGATGAAGATATCATCCTGTTTACCTCCGCCCGTGAAACCACTACAGGTGGTAAAAGGGATAAGGATTCTTATTATTTCGAAGATGTTTATGTTTCGATGTGGAACAATAACAAATGGACGGTTCCTAAAAATTCATATACGCTAAACAGCGTAACCCATGATGCTACAGCTGGTATTTCATCAGACGGAACCATTCTTTATGTATATAAATCTGCAGGGGGTAACCGGCTCTATGAAAGTGATCTGGATGGTAATTCCTATTCCCTGCCTGCAGAAATGCCGATAGCAATTAACGACGGAACGAAACAGGCGTCTGCAGCCCTAACCTTTGATAAGACTACTCTTTATTTTACAAGTCAGCGCGAGGATGGTTATGGAGGACAGGATATTTATTTCAGTAAAAAAGATGCTAAAGACAGATGGCAGGAAGCCGCTAATATCGGCGCAGTAATCAATACCCCGTATGATGAAGAAGGGCTTTTCATCACCCCTGATGGAGAAACATTGTACTTCAGCTCAAAAGGGCACAATACAATGGGGGGATATGATATTTTTAAGAGTGAGTGGACAGATGGCAAATGGTCGAACCCTGAGAACCTCGGATATCCCATTAATACTCCTGCTGATGATGTTTTCTTCACAATGGCGGCTAATAAGCTCAGGGGATATTATTCTTCAAAGAAAAAAGACGGATACGGTGGACAGGATTTGTATATTATCAATTTTCTGGGAGCAGCCAAACCGATGAAGTTAAGCGACAGCGATCTTCGTTTTGCTTTCTCTGAAATGTCTGCAGCGCCATTACCGGAACCAGAAATTGAACAGAATACTACCCTCTCCGGAAATATACTCGATGCAATGACCCAAATGCCTTTACAGGCTACCATCGAGATTGTCGACAACTCAAAGAATGAATTGATGGCCAGTTTTGAATCGAGCAATATTACCGGCGCTTATCTTATTTCATTACAACCCGGTAAAAATTACGGGATTTCAGTAAACAAAAAAGACTACCTTTTTCATTCCGAGAATTTTGACATACCGGAAGATGCAATGGCTAAAAAAATTAAGAAAGACATCCTTCTTAAAAAAGCTGAAATCGGAACCCGCATCGTCCTTAACAATATTTTCTATGATTTTGATAAAGCGACCCTGCGGCCTGAATCCGAAGCAGAACTTGATCGCCTGAACAAACTGCTTACAGAAAACCCGACCCTGAAAATCGAAATATCCGGACATACCGACAATATCGGATCAGCCTCATACAACCAGAAATTATCGGAAAACAGGGCAAAATCGGTAGTGAACTACCTCTTCGATAAAGGGATTGAAAAGTCCAGATTGACTTATAAAGGCTATGGTTTTAACCGGCCGGTTGCTAAAAATGATACCGAAGAAGGAAGGCAACAGAACCGCAGGACAGAATTCGAGATAATGGAGAAATAAAACAGAACCTCAGGTCAATGGTCTTTTTTGTAATGGGATACTGTCAAGGCGCGATTTATAATTCATAACGGTCTTCCAGTATTCGCTCAGATAAGAAGCTTTTACCGGTTCAGCAGGAGGCGACTGCACTTTAAGCGGATCGACAGGATTGCCATTCTGATAAAAACGAAAATCGAGATGAGGGCCGGTCGATCTTCCTGAACTGCCAACATACCCGATCACATCTCCCTGCCTCACGTGAACTCCTTTGCGGATACCGGGTCCAAATTTTGCAAGATGAAGGTAGGCTGTAGTGTAAGTTCCATTGTGCCTTATTTTAATCATGTTCCCGGCGGCTCCATCCCTTCCGGCCGATACGATGGTACCATCGCCGACAGCCTGAACCGGAGTGCCGTAATCGGCGGCATAATCTACACCCAGATGGGGACGCCTTACCTTAAGGATAGGGTGCATACGGCTATGGGAATAATGAGAACTGATACGCTTGAAGTGCAGGGGAGCTTTCAGGAAAGTCCGTCTCAGGCTTTGCCCTTTATCATCGAAATAATCTGCCTCGCTTTCCTGAACAAAATAAAAAGCATAATGATCTTTTTGCTCATTATTGAACAAGGCAGCATGAATCTTTCCGAATCCGATAAATTTGTCGTCCACGGTTAATTCCTCATAAATCAGCTTAAAATAGTCGCCTTTCTGAATTCCGAAAAAGTCGATCGTCCAGGCATAAACTTCAGATAACTCCAGTGCTAAAAGCGGATCAGAGCCATTTTCGGTCATCGCATTCCAAAGCGAACTGGTGATGACCCCTGAAGCAGATTTAATATTGACCCTGATTTCCTTTTCGCCTCTATGAACATGCACGGAATCATGCAAATCAAAGACTACATAAGAGTATGGCGTATCTTCATAGATCAGGTATTGCAGTTTTCGCTCAGGATTGTTGGTGCATAATGCCGTGTAATTATTTCCGGCCCTGATTTTTCTTACATCGAAAACGAGCAATGCCTGCCTTGTCAACTGTTCAATGGTCGAATTATCAACCTGATAATCAGATAGGATATCGGAGAGAAACTGATTTTTCCTGACTTTATCCTTAATCACCCGGAGCGAATCGATAATAATACCGTATTCTATTGTAGGAATAGTATCGTAAACGATGATATTTTTTGATTTGGGAGGTTGGTTTTCAAATTGAAAATAGGAGAAGGCAATAACCACTGCTCCGGCTGCTATCATTAATAAAACTCCTGAGATTTGCTTAAATGCCATTCACGGAAATATACGAAACTTAAAACGTTACCATCGCAAAAATAATATTTCCAGTTAATAAAAAAACCCCGGCAGTTTAGTACCGGGGCTTTAAAAAATATGGAAAGCTTACAAAATGATCAGTTTTTTTGATACGAATTGAATGTTGTCTCCTTCGAGCCGGTAGTAATAAACTCCCGGAGTCCAGTCTTCGACCTGAATGGTAAGGTTGGAGGTTTCACTCTCCAGCCTTTCGGAATAAACCTGCTGGCCGGCGGCATTAAAAATTCGCAAATAAGTTTCCTGAGAATCATCGGGCAGGTTCAATTTAAATTGAACAGAATGGTTGGCAGGATTAGGGAAGGGTTCAGAAACAAGGTTATGGTTATCAATGGACTGATTTTCCAATCCTGTTGTTGATTCATTAATTACCATCACACTCAAATCGTCAAAATAAAAACCGTCTGCTGTTACTCCCTGGTCTGCCTTAAGTTTAAAACGAAACTTGACCGAATTTCCGATGTATTCTGAAATGTCAATTTCTTCCTTCACCCATGTAGTCTGGAATCCGTCGTACAGTGGCTCACCTTCGGCCTGGTAAAACGTTCCGATGACAGTATAATTTCCTGAAAGAGGGGTCCAGCTTGTTCCGTTATCGGTTGAAATCAGGACCTGAACATAGTCATACCCGGCTTCAATTTCCCACCTTGCCCAGAAACTCAGTTCTGCATAAACGGCATTGCTAATCTCAATAGGCGAGTTCAGGTTGATCATCCGGTTGGCATTGTTCGGATATTCACCTCCGGGCGAATCTGTTATTGATTGCGGAGCTGAGTGATATTGCTCCGATGTAACATTCCAGTATGTGGAAGTCCAGTTGCCAAGAGTATTGCAGTTGTCTTCGAAAATTTGGGTTGCTGTGCCAAAAATTTTTGTGATCGTATCGGAGATGATATAGGAACCATTATCCACCGAGAGTAAAAACTGAATTATGGTTCCATTGCCGATCAGGGGATCGAGCGTATATGAAATCGAACCGGTTTGTGTTTCCATTATTTCCATTCCGGTAAAAAATAAGTCATCGCCTGTCGAAAGTACATAGTTCGATAGGGGTTCGATGCTAAGGGTATATTCACCCTCGGCTAATCCCAGCCTGGTAAATTCAAAATCAAGCGTTCCATTTATCTGCTCTGTGATAAAGGGTGTAATTTCAGTGGCTTTACCATAGCTTCCGGCAAAGGCAGCCAGAAGAAGATTCTGGATCATATTTTCCTGTGAAATGGGTATGATCCTGTTTTGGGGACACCAGAATCCATCATTATCTCCTCCAAGTTCTGGCGTATATGCGAAATATTTTTCCTTTTGTGGTCTGCTCACCGTACATCCAATCATCTGAGCCGCCGTTGGTGTTATAAATTGTTGTATTTCCTGGTCCGAAAGTAAAATTATTGTCCTGGGTCATCAGCTGTGCATAAGCATAAAACAAATCATTATCCTCGCACGGATCAGGTGACCAACCCCAGGGATAAAGCAGCAGATTAGCATAGGTATGGTAATTCAAGGCTCCCTTGAATTCATGACTTTCACAAAAGTCACTGATGGCAGCTGTTTCCGGTTCCGAAAAAGGGGTTGCGCCCCTGTAGGTTTCAGCTTCGGGATCGGGAGAGGAACCGATATCGTCGTAACCCCACATGTATCCGTAATTTCTGTTCAGATCAACGCCATAGATTCCGCCACCGTTGTTTCTCCTGTTTTTCCGCCACATCCCTCCGCCGTTCGGATTGGTTGTCTGGTTATAAACATACCCATCCGGGTTTACCACCGGCACAAAATACATTTCAGTATTGTCCACTAAAGTCTGAATGAAGAGATCATTATCATAATTTTCCATCAGGTAATACATGTAAAACAACATTTGCATTACGCCTGCGGGTTCGCGGGCATGGGTCAAAGCAGTATAGAGTACTTCGGGTTCCGTTTCATTAACATTCGGATTGTCCGAAATTTTAACCATCCACAGGTCTCTCCCTTCAATAGATTGCCCAATCGATTCCTTAACTGTGATCAGGTTTGGAAATAGATTTACCATGTTATCTAAATGGGCGACTATTTCGGTGTAGGTTGCATGTCCGCTCATGGAGCCGAATTCAAAATTCTCAGGCACCTCATAGTCGCCGGCATCTTTGTAATCTGCAGGATTATTTGACAAGCCGATATTCCTGTCAGCATAATATTTGGAGACATCATCAATCAATAATTCATAAGTCAGCCCCAGTTCGCTGATCTTTGCAATGTCCTGCTGAGAATAATCACAGATCAGATATTCGCCTTTCTTCAAAATTCCTTCAGTTAGGTCAATCCCGACTGAAGCCAATTGTTGTAATTGTTCTTCATTTGCCATTACCCTGACTTTGGAAAATTGTTGTTGAGCAAAAAGTGAAATGGCTGATACGAAAACTGCCAATAAAATTGTAAACCTCTTCATAGACTTATAATTATTAAAATATTTGTAAAAAAACAACCTACAGACATAATTACAAACACAATAGTTGCTCAAAACCTTAATTTAAACCCAATCAATATAAGCAAATTGGTCCGAATCTTTTTTTATTTAAATTTGTTTGTTTCATACGGTAATGAATTCAATAGGTTTGAAATATAAATATGCGTCCACTCCGAAAAATAATTTTGAACCACATACCTGCCCGCCAGGGATGGCTAATATATGGCAGGCGGGGGCACATAGAATCATAGGAATTCACATAGGTTTTTGCTTCATTATCAACTATGTGAAAATCTTTGTGCCCTATGATCCTATCCCGCCGGGTCGGGACAAGTTGTGGTAAAATCAATTTGATGACCTTTCGGAGCAGACTCAAATATAAAACTTTACAGAAATGCTAAACTACTCACAAAAGCTAATTATTATTGCCGGAATTTTTGGAGCATTTATTCAATGCTCAAGTTCTGATAACAGTTACGCAAAACAGGAAATACTCAATACCGACAAAGCTTTTTCTGACTTGTCAAAAACACAAGGGATGAAGTATGCTTTTCTCGAATATGCGGCTGAAGATGTGGTTATTCTGAGGGAAAACAGCTTTCCGCAGGTCGGTAAAAATGCGATGGCCGAAAGGTTTAAATCCTTTTCCGATACCGGTTTTGTGCTCACCTGGGAACCTCAGTTTGCCGATGTTGCAGCCTCAGGCGAACTGGGATATTCTTATGGTATATTTACCAGTACTTCAAAAGATTCACTGGGGAATTTCTGGTTGAAAAAGGAACTTATGTTTCCAGTCTGGAAAAAGGACGAATGATGGCAAATGGAAATTTGTTCTTGATACAGGAAATGAAGGTTTGGGCGAACAACAATAGCTTTTAATTGTTAATCTGATATAAGAAAACAATAGAATTATGAAAGTTATCGATCTTAACGAGGAACATAAATCATCTTACCTGGTCTGTCTTGAGGATTGGTCGGATGAAATTAAAGAGGCCGGGAGCATCAAGGAACAATGGTATGATAAAATGAAAGAAAAAGGTCTCCGGGTAAAACTTGCCAGTAGATGACCAGGGAGTGGTTGGCGGTATGATCCAGTATTTTCCCATTGAGCATTCCTGGGTTGAAGGCAAAGATCTCTATTTTATCAGTTGCATCTGGGTTCACGGCTATAAACATGGCAGAGGAAATTTCAGGGGGCAGGGTATGGGGAAAGCAATGCTAAAAGCAGCCGAGGAAGATGTAAGGGCTTTGGGTTCAAAAGGACTTGTGGCGTGGGGAATTCCATTGCCGGTATGGATGAAGGCCTCATGGTATAAAAAGCAAGGTTATCAGCCGGTCGATCAAAAAGGATTTTTGGGAGAGGTGCTTTTATGGAAACCTTTTACAGAAGATGCCGAGCGTCCTGTATGGATTCGGCCAAAGAAAAAACCTGGTAAATCAGACAGCGGTAAAGTCAAGGTTACCTGCCTGAACAATGGCTGGTGCCCCGCACAGAACCTTGCCTGCGAGCGTACCAAAAAGGCGGCTGCCGAATTTGGCGACAAGGTTGAGATGGAGATTATTGATACTTCAAATGATGAAACCATAAGGCAATGGGGCATTTCAGACTCAATTTATATAGAGGGTAAAAAAGTGAGAACCGGTCCGCCGCCATCACTTGAAAAACTCAGAAAAACCATCAGAAAAAAGGTTGACAAGCTATAATGATGTCTGTTTATAAAGCCTTTCGAATTGTGATATCTAAACTCCAAATAACAATTACCAAATAATTGTCGAATATAGACGGCTTTCCAAAAAAAATTTATCAAAGCACATTCCTTTTTCGTAAATATATAGTATCTTTAGGGGTCTGTTTTAAAACCTTTAAAGATGAAAAAGTTTGTAATTTTTCTCGGCATTTTTTCCATTTCACTTTAGGCTGGTCCTACACCTGGAAAGCTTCTGCTCCTGATTCCATTCATGCAACCAATATTTGCTTTGGTGTTGGATCGTGGAAGGGTGTGATATGTTCACCGGAAGGAATGTACTTATGGGAAGAAGACATCGAAGAATGGACTTTTTATACTTATGGCGGATTGCCTGTGACCGGGGCTGCATACTTGAATACAACTCAAATTTTGGTTGCCATGGGTTGCGGAACTTATTCCGATGGAATTTACACTTTCGATCTGGAAACCCACCAGTTTGAGGTAGTGGAATTGGCTTCGTAAATCCAAATTTCTGACATCGTTCCTATTTTGGATGATAACGACAATCTTTTTACCGACGAGTATTATGTTGAGAACCAGTTCGGTGGTTTGTTCAGATCCGAATCACTTGGAATAATATCGGAATGCCTTACTTAACGTCAGTCATGCCAACAATGGATTTTATGAGGAACATTTTGTTCTTTCTGATGGTAATTATGGTCTTAATGTACCTACTACTCTGATAATGCAGGTTATTCCTGGAGTAGTGCAATTAATGTGTTACGATTGAGAAATTAAATTCAATTCTTCAGGAGATTGCTTATACGGTATTTCCCGGTATTCGAATTATCCAGGTATTATCGATAGTAGCGATTTTGGTAATTTTTGGTACCCAATTTTTTGGGAATTTTTATAAATGCCGTTGGTATTAGATGCCATAGGAATATTTTTCTTGGATGGGATAATGGCTCGGGAATTGCAATGCTCATGATCCAAATCCATACCCCTACCGCTGAATTAATTTACTTAAATGAAGGATTGCCAATCTGAATATCAATGAAATTCTGTAAATCCAGCATGAGCTCAATTGCCATTTTTGCTGCACCGATGCAGGGGTTTACATGAGCAATGATTATATGGTCGGAAAATCAGAAAACACGGGAAATATCCGAGAATTACCCTTTTCCCGAATCCTGTTTCCGGACAATGCCATCATAACCATCTACCTGCCGGTTCAGATGATGAAATCACCATTGATATTTTCATCCTCAACAATGAGGGGATGAAATGTTGATAGAATTGAAGGAGAAAATTCTTTTCAACACAAAATGAAATTATCTGGAACAAAGGCTACCTGCCAGCAGGTATTTATTACCTTGTGGTAAGAACCAAAAATGAAACGATAACAGAGAAATTTATAATTCTTTAATCTGTGAATTATGAAAAAACTATTTCTAATTGTCCTGATGTTTTTTAGTTATATGCAGGGCTATTCTTACTCCTGGCAACATTATGGCCCTGATGGTATTGAAGCTAAAAACCTTTTTTTCATTGATGATTATATCGAACCGCTGATCATCATGGATGGCTCAGGCTTTTATCTTTCGCTTGATACCTGGCCGCAAAGCTGGCAATATTTTGATTACCCGGCAAAAGAATTCGTTTTACTGAACGAAACCACGCTGTTGTTTGTGGCAGGCGGTGGCAGCTATCCCGATGGGATTTATTCCCTGCATATTTCTTCCTTTCAGGTGGAGTTGGTTGAAGCTTGTTGGAATCCTTATTTTATTAAGTATTTCGAAGATACCGACCTGTTCTATGCTGGTAATGATAATGGTTTAATGAAATCGACCGACGGACTGGAGTGGCAAACGGTTGATTTTTTTAGTGGAAGGATGTGTATTGGAATGGAATATTACAACGGCCATTGGATTGTCAATACGGTGGCTGCCATAACCCATCTTTTCCTTTCGGACGACAATGGTAATACCTGGATTGAATCAACAGGAAACCCTGGATTGATTTCTGCGATGGCTTTCTGCGATGGTGGGAAGTTGTATGGTGTATTTCCCAGTACCTCATATTCTTCGGGTTTATGGTCGTCGGAGGATTATGGCAATAACTGGGAGATTGAATTTTCTTCGGTCAACCTGAATACCGTTCAAGCTGCGGAGGGAGAGAGTTTTGTATTTGTCGGATGGAGCGAACCCGATAACTTTTACGAAGGCATTGCCATTTACAATCCCTGGGAGCCCGCCCCCGGATTAACCTTTCTGAACGAAGGTTTGATTAACACCAGCATTAATCATATCGATTATTGGAGTTTGATCACCAAAGCGGCATTCCTTTACGTTTGTACAAATGGCGGTGTATTTGTTTGCCAGGATTATTTTGTCGGGATTAATGACTTGCTATCAATCCAAAATATTGTCCAGTTGTTCCCAAATCCTGTTAAAGAATCAACGACCATAATAATATACGGGCTAATTCATCCTGCGGATTATACTATTGTTATTTACAATAGCCTGGGAACGAAAGTGGATGAAATTAAGATTGAAAAGGCATTAGTCGAATCCAATGAATTAACCTGGAACAAAGGCAACCGTCCCCCAGGTGTATATTACCTTTTAATTGATGCTGAAGAAAAACAATTTTCTAAAAAATTTATAATCCTCTAATTATGAAATCAAAATTTATATTTTTTACATTAATGCTTTTTACATTTCACCTTGAAGCACAAATTATGAGTAGTTGGTCCCCTCCAATGGCCTTGACTGATTCGACTTCGAATAGCTCAAATCCTGTTATTGTTGTTTGGGATGATGAAGTGTATATGATTTATAATAAATATAATGAGCCATACAGGCAAATATGGTGGAGAAAGATTTCTGAGCCTATGTCGGAGGAACAGATGCTGGTCGGTGGATGGCCTGAAGTGGATTACCGGAATCCTCACATCTTTTTCAATAGTTTCCTTGTTTGTGAAATGAATCCGGAAGGTCAGTATGATCTTTTCGGATTCAGGATCGATACGAGTGGTATTTTGGGTTCAGGATTTCAAATAACAAATACCGTGTACGATGAAAATTGTTTTACCGGATATTACAGTAATTATGAAGATTTGTGTTGTTGGGAAAGCGAGGGAATTATTTATGTGGCAGAACTGCAAATAGTAGAAGACACACTTATCTTTACAGACATTGAAATAATCGATACAGGTTATTGTCATGAGCCGGTAGTTCAGGAAAATTACATCGCCTGGAGAAAAATTGAAAACAATGAATCGCATATTTATTATTCTGAAAAAGAATGGCCTTACTACCAGTGGTCATATCCCGAGGTTATAGTGGATACAGGTGATAACATTAATCTTTCTCTTTCTATAGCTGCTCCTGAAACTTATTCATGGGGGCGTAATTTATGGTGGGAGGCGAACAATAAGATTTACCACAGTGATTTATATGGAGGCTATTCTTTTTATTGTCCTGTAATCCCAGAGGTTGAAAAATATCATGATCCAACTGCTTTTGACATTGCCTGGCTTACCGATAATTATTACGGTGTTTATTCTTTTGTGGGAGAAACCGGAAGTATAAGCGATATTTATATCGTGGATGAGGTAGCCTCAAATTATGTTGTGAATATCACCGATGATTCAATTATTGATAAAAATCCAAGGTTTTTTATAGGAAGGCCAATGTATGAATACAGCACTGATTATGAAATAATTAACATCTGGCAAAAAGAAATCAACGGGAAGGATGTTTTATATTTCTCTTATGCTCTGTATGATGTGGTTATCGATAATATCGGCGAAAATGTGATAACTCATTTGAATATTATGCCAAATCCAGTTTCCGGTGAATCATATATTCAGATTAACTTGTCTGAAGTTTTACCAGAGGATATTTCAATCTCCATTTTGAACAACCAGGGTCACAAGGTGGATGAAATCAGGGTGGAAGGAAATAATTCCGGTGAATTTCGCATCAACTGGAACAAAGGCGATTTGCCCGCAGGGATTTATTATATTTTAGTAAGAAACGAGGGAAAATCAATAATAAAAAAATTTATCGTTCTTTGATCAAATCAACAATTCATTAATTCTTTAATTCAGCAATTATTTCCCCTTCCACTCAAATGTTTCAATCAAATGATTGATGTCCTCTTTCAGGAACTCAATAACCGGCCCAAGGGAATCGTTATTGGGAACGGTATTGAAATAAAGCGCTCCGCGCACAAAATGCCGGGTACTGTCGGTGAGGTAAAACTGGTAAGGGGAAGCGGCGGCCACCCCTGAAATGGTATAGGTCAACCCATACACTTTTTTCTCTGGATTCTCATAGGCTTTGTTATCTATCGAACTAGCTTTGGGGATATGCTTCATTACCAAGGTGCGGGTATCTTCGAGGTAATCGTTCAGGTTGCCGTTGATTTTCTTGTAACTCAGGTGAACCGTTCCTTTGAAGCGGGGAAATGTGATGTTGATCCAGTAAGGTTCTGCATTGGGGTCATTGTCGGGGAGAATTTTGGAATAAACCGGAACCTCAAAAGAATAGGGTAATGTGGAATCAAACCTGACATAACTCTTTTCAGGCAGATCGATCCGGAAATACCCGCGGGGCTTTGGATAATACTCTGAATCGCACCCAACAGCTAAAAAGAGGATGATGCCTGTGAGAAAAAAAAAGTATTTATTTAATCTCCTGCCTTTCACTGCTTGCCTACTTTATGGTTACCTTGATTTGCTTTATCCTTCTTTTGTCGACAGAAATAATATTGAACCGCAGATTTCTGTATGTGATATTTTTACCTTTCTCAGGGATTTCACCCAGTAACTCAAGTATAACCCCTGCAAGCGAATCGGCATCGCCTTTCACTTCATCAAAAATATCGTCGTCAAAACCGGCCACTTTGCAAAAATCATTAATGCTGGTTTTTCCCTCGAAAATATAGTTTGATTCGTCGAGTTTTTTGTAGCCGATCCCATCTTCGGGCGTATCGAATTCATCCGTTATTTCCCCGATGATCTCCTCCAGAATATCCTCCATCGTCACCAGACCCGAAGTTCCTCCGTATTCATCCACTACAATGGCAAGGTGGATTTTTTTCTCCTGGAATTCCTGCAGCAGGTCGTTTATCTTTTTATTTTCCGGAACAAAAAATGAAGGCCTGAGCAATTCAGCCCAGTTAAAATTATCCTCACTGTTTATATAAGGCAGCAGATCTTTGATATAAAGTACCCCTTTAATATTGTCGAACGATTCCTCGTAAGCTGGAATTCTGGAATAGCCTGATTCGACCACAACTTCAATAATCTTCCTGAAGGGCTGGGTAATTTCAACAGCAATAATATCCATCCTCGATCTCATGATCTCGCTGACTTCGATATCCGAAAACCTGACAATGCCCTTAAGTATCTTGGTTTCTTCTGCCGGTGTGCCTTTTTCGACTGTAAGGTCTATGGCATCAGAAAGATCGCTCATCGAAATATTCTGACCCTGGCTGGCCAGTTTTTTATCAACAATACGGGTTGTAATCATCAAAACTGAGCTTAGCGGATAAAAGAGCCAGACTAAAACTTTAAGGGGTTTGCCCATTAATGTTGCAAATTCGATCTGCTTTTGATTGGCATAAATTTTCGGCATTATCTCACCGAACAGTAGGATCAGAAAGGTGATCACAACCGCCTCCACCAAAAAACCAAGCAATGGATAGAGTGTAAAGTCGAATAACCTTGCCGAAACGTATGTGCTTAAAATGACAACGCCTACATTGGCAAAATTGTTTGAAATCAGAATCGTCGCAAGTAATCTTTTGGGTGATTTGATATGGTTGAGTATGATCCTGTTTATATGGCTTTCCTTTGTTTTTATTTCTTTTAACTGGACTGGAGTAAGAGAAAAATAGGCAATCTCGGCACCCGAAATCAATGCCGAGCATATTAATAGAAGAATGATAAAAAACAGAATCAAAATAATTGCGGGGGTAAACGAACCGGTGAATATATTCATCAGCACATTCACCAAAAATATATGAGCGTCACTATCGGGCAATTCCAAAGCAGAAGCAATTAATTAATATAAAATATTGATTCAGGGACTGTTTAAAAACCCAATCTTGAGGTATATCAAAAACAAAAATGTGTTTCACGCGAAGACCGCAATCCGTCAGTTGACGGACGCAAAAAACACAAAGCGTTTATAGTTAAAATCATTTTCTTGGCGATCTTTACTTTTGTCTTAATTTCCTTTGCGTGAAATCATACCTGTAAGACAGTTTCGAAATTTTTACATTCAAAATACATTTTTACCCAAATATTTTACCTGGATTAAAATTTAAACAGTCTCTCAATTGCTGCAAAAATAAATAAATTACCGGATAATGACTTGCGCACTATTCGGTTAAGCCATTACCTTGGTTTTGTCGATTAAGCCATTCTAAAACTTAATCCTGGTTAAAAAGGCAGGTCGTCCTGGGGTACATCCGGCTCTGCGGCCTCAACAGGTGGTGGGGCAGAATAGGATGGTCCGGGCTCTGAATGTCCCTGTTCCTTTCTTCCTCCGAGCATTACCATATTGTCGGCATAAATTTCGGTAATGTACTTTTTAATGCCATCCTGCTCGTAAGACCGGGTTTTGATCTTACCCTCAAGATAAATCTGATTACCCTTTTTAAGATATTTTTCAGCCACTTCAGCCAGTCCCCGCCAAAGAACAATGTTATGCCACTCGGTCTGTTCGACCTTAGCGCCTTCTTTATTCTTATAGCTTTCAGTTGTGGCTAAAGGAAAGGAGGTTTTTTTTACTCCGTTTTCAAAAGTCATCGTTTCCGGGTCTTTGCCCAGATTACCGATTAAAATTACACGATTGATTCCAGCCATATTTTCAAGTTTTTAGTTTCACAAATGTAGCATTATTTTTTTAAGAATTGATACTCTTTTAAAAAAAATTCTATCAGCCTTGGAACAGGGTATTTATTAATGGTTTTTATATTTATGATACGCCACTTCGCGTTTTCAGCCATATTAATTCCCCTGAATTTTTTTTTATCCTTAAAAGGTATGATGAAAAATCTTGCTAAAATGACCTGGTGTGTTAGAATGTGCCGGAATTCTTTTGAAATCTTTATGTCCGTTGGGTCCTCTAAATGCAACCGGAAACAAGTTCTTATCTCGTTAATGATATTTTTCAACGGTATTTTATGGTCTTTTTCGATCAGCGGAAAGTCATAAAGATTTTTCCAGATATCCGCTCCCTCACGCTGATGGAGATAAAATGAATGATCGCCGAAAAGAAACACCAGGTAATGAAAATATCTTTTTCGCTGTGTTATGGTCTTAGCCTTAACGGGAATACTGTTGACCAGACCTGTTTTGTAAGCCCTGCAGGAGGTTTTGAATATGCAGTTTTCGCAACCGGGATTTTTTGGCTTGCAATATAAGGCGCCAAACTCCATCATCGCCTGGTTAAAATCTCCAGGTTTTGACTTATCCATTAAGTTCATTGCAATTTCTGATATTTTTTTCTTTACTGAATGTGAATCAACGGGCAAATCAATACCTTGGTGCCTTGAAAGGAACCGTAATACATTACCATCGACCACCGGCCGTGGTTCGTTGAAAGCAATAGAAGCTATAGCCGCCGCCGTATATTCCCCGATACCCTTCAATTTTAACAGTTCTTCGTACTTTGCAGGAAAAAGGCCGTTATACTCCCTTGCAATAAGGGAGGCGGTATGATGGAGATTTCTTGCTCTTGAATAATATCCCAAACCCTGCCATAATTTTAGTACTTCCTGTTCAGATGCTTTGGCAAGCGCTAAGATATCAGGAAACCGCCGGGTGAACTCATTGTAATAGGAAAGTCCCTGTTCGATGCGGGTTTGCTGGAGAATGATTTCCGACAGCCATATTTTATAAGGATCCTTTGTCTCACGCCAGGGCAGGTTGCGCTTATGATTATCGTACCATGCCAATAATGCTTTCGTGAAAGTCATAGCCGGCAAAATTAAGGTTGTGTTGCATATAAAGTTGATTCTTTTGATAATTATGCCGCTTCACTTCAGTGACCTTGCATTTAACTGGTTTCCCATCTTTAAAACATCGTGCTCCTCGAGAAAAAAATTTTAAACACAAAGGAACACGAAGGAGGCACTGAGTATCAAAAGAAAAATATTAACTCACACATGTTTAAAACAACCTTAACACTTTCCTTAAGGATTTGGGTTTGGATTGGAGAGCAGGGCAGCAATTTCGCTTAGCTTTTCAATGGGAATGGTTTTTAATGTTTCGGATAAATCAAAATTTGTGTTGTCTCGCTTTAGCTTAAAAAGCTGATGGCCTTCGGGTAATGGCTTATTGGGATCTATATTCCACTGCAGGAGGTCGTTGGGTGAACAATTTAATTTTTCGCAAAGCAGTTCGAGATGTTTTAACCTAATAACAAAGGAGGAACTGCTAAGAATCGAATTGGCAGAGTGGGGAGGAGCCTGCTTTTACCAGGAAAGTATAGGGACGTTCGATTCCGCGTGCTTTAAATATGGGGCGTAAGTTCCATGTTAACATAACGTTGATGTTATATTTGTAATTAAAGATTCAAAAATACAAAATAGAAATTCAAAAACACAAAAATAGTATAATAGTTAAAGAAATATTTTTTTCAAAATATAAAATTAACATTAAATATAACAAAAATATTATTAAATATACAGGAATTATAATCAAAAATATAAAAATAATAATTATAATTACGGGAATCAATATATCATTATTCAAACTGTAAGGAAGCTCCAATGAATTTTGAAATGCATCTAAGGAAATAGTTCGACTTATAAAAAAACTTGGTAAATATGGTATTATTAATAAATAATCCTTACTTTTGACAGGTAAAAAAGGAAACCACAAATGAAAATAATAACAAATAAAACCATACAGTTTCGACGAATGGTTGTTGGATTGATATGGTTTTTCAAATAGACAGGTAAGTTGGAGGCAATAATTTAGGAACAAACAAAAATGGAAAAATAAACTACCTTTAAAACCGAAAACTGAATTATGACAGCGGAAATAGCAATATTAAACAGAGAAGCAGTTGCAATAGCGGCAGACAGTGCTGCGACTTTTAGTGATGGTGCAAGCCAAAAAATTTTCTCGTCAGCTAATAAAATATTTGCATTATCAAAACATCATCCAATAGGAATAATGATTTATGGCAACGCATTATTTATGGGTGTCCCTTGGGAGACAATAATAAAGGTTTATGAAAAAACCTTGCTAATGCAAAATTCAATACTTTTCAGGAATATTCAAAGAACTTTATTGAATTTATTAAAGGTAATACAAAACTTTTTCCTAAGAAAGAACAAGAAAAATATTTAAAAGGAAATATATATATGGTTTCTTTTATAATATAAAAAGGGAAATTACAGAATCTGTTAAAGAGCAAATTGAGAAAAAGGAACAATCTGATAGAAAATGAAATAATAAATGAGGTAGATAGAATTATTAATAAATACCTTGACATTTTGGGAAAAGGGTTATGTAACATTAGAAAATCCCGACGCAGTTCGTGAATCATTAATAAATAAATATGAGTAATAAAATATAATTTAATGCAATTTCAGAAGTTTTTGAAAAACTTCCTCTATCAGATGATTTAAAATAAGTCACTAGCAAAATTTCTGCATATCTATTTCCCTCTTTTCCTAGATAATATTATTAATATAGGTATTTCCGGAGTTTTTATTTGCTGGTTTTGGAGAATATGAAATCTTTCCTTCCATTGTTTCATTTTCAATTGAGGAATTGCAAACAATATTCTAAAATATAAAGAAGATAAAACGATAAAACTGTTGATTGTGATAATAGTGCAATCATTGTTCCTTATGCTCAAGTTGCCGATGTAGATAGTGAAGATATTTCTCGTCTCGTGTTTACATGGATAGAAAAAGGATAATGGAACAGAAATAAAGGTGATGTTTTATAAAAATTGTTCACAGCAAGCGGTATACAGAAACGATAAAGACAATTTAGGGACGTTAAAATCGAAACAAGCTTGCAGTATGATGATGAAAATGTCTATTTGGGGACATGTGAACAGGGTAACAGGATAAAATTTTTCCAATTGCATGAAATAAATAATCTTGAACAACAATTGATAACTATGGAGGTTGCTTTTCTTTTGAATGGGACGGGAAAAGCAATGAAGGAACTAACCTCAAAGCAGGGACCTACATTTTGAATATCATTATGGCCAGGGACATAATTAATAATCTGATAGTAAAGGAATAAAAAACCAGTCTTAAAATAATCGCTTTAAGATATAATCAAATTTCTGTTTCAATCATTTAAACAGGTTTTAAACTTATTTGAACGCCTTTTCCGGCATCCCGTCGCCTTTCATCGAAAGTCTTTCAAAATAGGAAGGAACCTTTTTACCGGTTAGCTTATCGACATAGAGTTTTGCAAGATACTGACCCAGCATATAGCCCTGTCCCCTTAGTCCGATAAACAATCCAAGATCAGGATCAATCACCATGCGAGGCTCCACATAATAACCCGCCCACACAGCCTGAAAACCAACGGATGAGAGCTCGGGCATCCAATTTACAAATACCTCGGAAGCGATCTCGATGAAATCTTTGGAATTGATTTTGAGGTTTGAATCCGGTTTCCGGAGGCTCAACTGCCGGAGAAGCACAGCCGATGATCTGGCCTGTTTCGGCAAGCTGCTGGCCATAAACGGCTGTAAATCCTTTATACCTTCTGCGGTCGATGATCATGGGCAACGGAATGCCTTTTATACCAAGCATAGGCAGGCGGCGGGTAATGAATGCCTGGTGCTTTACGGGATAAGTTCCGGTTTCGATGTTCAGCTGTTTGGCAAACCTCTCCCCTTCCGGCCCCAGTGCATTGATAAAAATTTCGGTTTCAAACTCGATGTATTTCTTTTCATGATCCTGTACCAGTACAAAATATTTTGACCCTTCTTTTCTTACATCTGTAAGCTTGCAATCTTCAAGTATCTTCCCTCCGTTTTGTATCCCGATTCTGCGGATCAGGTCGATTACTCTTTCCGGGAGTAGCCTGCCAGCAGTTTTTTGTGATAAGGGCAGCAATATAAGTATCAAGTTTTGGATTGATATGCGACGAAATCTCCTTTCTGAAATCCTTTGGGTTCTATCATCCTTGCATCCGACCAGGCCATGGAAGCCTCCAGCGCCTTGTACATCTGCTCGTCGTGGGCGAAGGTGACATAATGGATAGGATGAAAATCGATGTTCTTGATTTTCTGTAATTCCTTAAATATTTCAAGGTTGTGTCGATGCAATATCCGAAAGTTCCGGTACACTGAAGTTAGGTCGTCCACCCGCAATGTTCCTCCATGAAGCACCGCGACCATAATTCATCAGCACCGGCTCCTTCCCTGCTTCAGCCAGGTACCTGAACAACGCCGACCCTCCTATTCCTCCGCCTGCAACCAGCGATTTTACTTTTTCTTTCCGTAACTGATTTCCGTTGGCGTTGACAATGATCTTTTCGTGAATCTCTTTGGGATAAAGATCGCCCATTGCTATCTGATTCGAGAGAGGTCCACGGGGTGTGGGTTCGCCAACAATAGAAATCCCATGTGAGCGTATCGTTTGCTTTAACCTCGGGATGCAGCGCTTACCCCGGCAGGCGCCCATGCCTAATCTTGTCGTATGCTTGATCTCATCTACCGAAATGAACTTTCTATCCCCTACTACGTCGAGGATTTCATTCAACCTTACATCATCGCAATGGCAAACATAGGTTTCCGAAGCTACTTCCTCCGCCTTTTTGAAATTAATAGGTTCAGGATAATGTGTTTTAACAATGAATCCCCTGATATCGACCAGTTTTTCGCCTGTAATGTTGGTCGCCTGAACACGAGCAATATGAGTCTTGTTGCTTTTCCTGAGAATCTTGGTGATCACACCTTCTCCAAGGATTTTACCGTTATTGTCTACCAGGAAAACCTCCTCCCCTTCCTGAACTTCATATTCAATCGGAAGGAAAAGCCAGTCCTTTTTCAGGCTGTAGCCGAAAATGGCAAGTCCCGGACATTGGTAAACGCAATCCATGCAACCGATGCACTTCACAAAGTCGATTTTCGGAACCGTACTGGTTGATGTCTTTGTTATTGCGCCATGCGGACAGGCAAATTCGCAGGGATTACATGCAAACCCATACAAGCAGTCAATCTGTACGAAAGGTTTTTCAAACATCCTTTCCTTTGTTGGCACAAAGGGATTCTCAATAACCCGTGTCGGGTGCTGCTGCGAATCGATATATTCTTTTGATACAGAAAGGTAATCCTCATAATGGTAAGGCTTGTCCATCTCTTCCAGGATTTCATAAGCTACCTGTTTTCCACGGAGAACGGCGCTTGTTCCTTCGCCGATACGGATGGCATCACCCGCGCCATAGCACCTTCTGCCGAAAATCTCATTTCCTTTAATCAGCAACTGGTCGTCAGGGACGAGACCGGTACAAATATTTATTGCATCAATCCCGTCTATTACTTTTTCTGTTCCGGGTATGGGCTGAAAGTTTTTGCATTCGGCAACCACTGCCCCGATAATACCGGTATGATCTTCATTCGGAATGGCTTTCAACAGAATATGCGACAGTATGACCGGAATCCCCAGACGCCTCACGCGGTTAGCCTGAACCGGGAATCCGCCTTCGATTGGGCTGGGCTTCAATAATTGCTTTTACATGGGCGCCGGCCTGCATCAACTGGTAAGAGGTAAGATAGCCAATGTTTCCAGCTCCGACGGTCAGTACGTTTTTACCAAGCAAGTGTAAATTCATTGTTCATCATTTTCTGAACAACGGCTGCAGTATAAACACCGGGAAGGTCATCGTTTTCGAAAGTCGGCATGAAAGGAACAGCACCGGTGGCAATCACCAGGTATTCGGCATCCACATAATAAATTTCATTGGTTCGGATGTTTTTCAGGGCAAGTCGGTTGCCTTCAAGGATATCCCAAACTGTCTGAATCGAGGAAAATACCTTGTGGGTCATCGCCGGCAAGTGTTTTCGCAATATCGAATCCGCGCATGCCACCGAATTTCTTCTCTTTTTCGAAAAAGAAAAACTGGTGGGTTTGCATGGTAAATTGCCCGCCGATCTTATCATTGTTGTCGATAACAATATTGTCGATTTTGTGCTTCATCAGTTCTTCGCGGGCGGCAAGCCAGCCGGGCCGGCACCGATGATGGCAACTGTGGTTTTATAAACATTAACCGCCTTTTCCTTATGCACCTTCACCGGTTCGGGTGTATATTCCGATGGAATCTCGCTAACCTCTTTAACATCATCCACCTTGGTGATGCAAATCCTTTTCATCTCCCGTTCACCAGCATTTCGCAGGCGCCGCATTTGCCGATGCCGCATTCGAGGCTGCGGTTGCGGTCTTTCAGGCTGTGGCTGTGAACCGGGAAACCGGACTGGTGAATGGCTGCAGCAATAGTAAATCCTTTTTCGCCTGTTACCGTCTTCCATTGAAAGTAAAGCTGACCTTTTCGGCCTTTGGAACTTCGAGTATAGGGTGTTCTTCTATTTTAAACATTGTCTGAACCGTTTCATTTGAAAGGGGTCAAAAATAGAAATTGTAAAATGAATTGCAATGAGAAGTGCCTAAAATGCTTAAAGTGTGGATTTTTTGCTTGAGTCATGAGGCTAGGAGAATGGGCTAGGGTTTGTCAAAAAGTACAATGAACAAGATTGATTGGGAGACTTTGGCAGGATATTACAATAAGTAAGGTGCCGGAATAATAGACCATTAACTGATTTAATATCGCCGTAAAGTGATTTTATGTTAACATTAGTTATAATTATTTTATCTTTAGTCATTGAAAATTAAGACAGCGTATAGTCCAAAAATAATTGTGTATAAATTTAAATACAGTCCTTAAATAGACCTATTAAACATTCTTAAAATGTTATGAAGAGAAAAGTCATAATCTTAACTGCATTTATATACTCCTTTGGAATGGCCTGGGCACAACCCTCAGGAATAACTGTACCGCTCGATGACAATTTACAAATTGTCATAGATATGATACAAATCAACAATAGCAATTTTGTTATTGCTGGTAAAAATTATGCCAATAATATTGTATGCGTAACATCTTTAACTACTGAAGGAGAAATATTATGGAGCAGATATTTGGACGGAGAAATGGAGTGGTATTCCAATATTACAGAAAAGTCAAATGGCAATATATTGGTGCCTATGAGTCATTTTCATGCTAAACTTATTGAGTTAAATCCATCAGGTGATTCAGTAGGATGTTTAATAATTGAGGAAATTAATAAATCCTTATTTAGTTCTGCAATTGAAATAAATGATTCATTAATCATAGCTACCGAACTTATCAGGAACAACGATCCTTGGTTCCCAGGTATTGATAGTAGTTTTTTGGTTAAAATTGATGAAGAATTTAATGTTATTGAAAAAATTCCACCTGGATATAAAGTAATTAAAAATCTTACTAAAGTATCGAATAATGAGTTTTTTGCATTAGGCGGAAATAATTTTCATAATACCTTGTATATCAAATATAACCTTGATGGACAGATATTGAACGCTACAACATGCTCAGATTCATTAATAGAAACAGTATTATACAGGATGTATCCTTTGAATAATAATAATTTTATAGCAATAGGATATCAATCGGAAAATAACGCTATGAAAGCTCATTTAAGTAAAATTTATCAAAGTGGCGAAGTAGAATATTGTAAAGATTATATAATTCATTATTTCATGTCGGTAACTATAAATGAAACGACCGAAAGTATCTATGCTATTGGCAATGAAAATAATAATTGCGCTATTTATAATATCAATTTTTCGGGTAATCTTATCTCTTCTTTTATACTGAATGATTCAGTGATAGGAAATAATATAATTTATGATGAAGGTAGTTTTTATATTGCTGGGTATTATAATCCTGATATATCCATTGGTTCCCGTTTCATCAAGATAAGTGCCGACTCAATTTTTTTAATAAACGAAAATCTTGATATTACGAAAATCAACGCTTACCCAAATCCAGCACAAGAATGTATAGTGTTTCAGGTTTCAAATGTTAAAGTTGGAAGTGAGCTAAGAATCATAAATCTGGCCGGAAAAGAAGTATCAAAAATGTTGATTACATCAGAGAAAACAATTTGGGATTTTAGTAAAGTGGATAATGGGATTTATTTCTACTATTTAG
>CAVPSZ010000042.1:0-178284 GCA_963708435.1 uncultured Bacteroidales bacterium | reverse complement strand
TCTTAGTGTTTTATCCGCCGTCCCCCCAAACCGAAGTTCAAAAGTAAGAAAGAAGATTGAAATCAGGAGAATATTAGTAAGAAAAATGAAGGGGGATGGAGGATAAAACAGAGTTGGACTTTACCGCCGGCACTATGGGCATCCTTTTGATGTTCTTTTATGTTTGTGGTTTGTAATCGTGCAGGGATTTTTTATTTTGAGTTGTTTTATTGTAAAACAATTGTTCATCATCTGTAAATTTAATCATTACAGAGCATAGCTCATCCATGATGGTTGTGTCAGCCATTTGAAAAAGACTATGCCAAAGAACGGATCAATTGTTTTTAAACCTTAACCTGAAAGCGCTACCGGTATCATCTTTCCATTGCCACATGCCGGGCAAACGGATGGATTTTTGCCTGTAATGATCTGCCACACATCGCTGGCAGGCAACCCTTCGAGCTGAGGTAAAAATGTTTCTGCTTCGATCAGATCAAAGCAGGTTTGCAGTTTTGATTTGGCGTTGCATTGCGCCAGCAATCCAAAATACCTGATCTTATAAAAGCCGCATGGCAAGACATGCCGTAAAAACCGCATGATGAATTCCCCGGCATCCAGCGTTATCTGGTTGTTGGTCTTGCCTGTCCGGTAATCTTTATAGCGAAAAGTGACTTTCCCGTCTCTTTCTTCCATGATCCTGTGGTTTGAAATAGCTACCCTATGGGTATAGTTACCCAGGTATTCGATTACCCGCTCGGGTCCGGCAAAGGGATTTTTAGCATAGACTACCCATTGCTTTGCATACATCAGGTTTTTAAGCTGATCAAAGTTGTTTAAATCATCAGGCAGCCTGATCTCGTTTTTAGAGACTGCATCTCCGGTCAGTCTGCACAGCAATCCCCTGAAGAGCTGACTTAATACCTTCACAGGCAAAAAGAACTTTCTGCCCGATGGTATCCATTCCATACCGTCTTCCGATAGCCCTCCCGCCGGGACGATCATGTGGATGTGGGGATGATAGGTCAGGGTTTGTCCCCAGGTGTGCAGAACAGCCACGGCACCTGTCTGCGCACCAAGATACTTCGGGTTGGCAGCACAAATCCTCAGCGCTTCACCGGCTGCTTTAAACATTAAACTGTAAGCAGTATGTTGGTTAATGTAGAAGGTTTTGTGCAAACAATTGGGGATGGTAAACACAATATGAAAATACCTGACTGGGATCAGGTTGGCTTTTAACTTATCCACCCACTGCTCTTGTTTAATGAACTGGCACTTTGGACAGTGACGGTTGCGGCACGAGTTGTACGACTGCCGGATATGCCCGCAGTGATCACAACGGTCAGCATGTCCGCCAAGAACTGAGGTGCGGCAGATGACAATCGCCTCGTAGGCTTTGGCTTGTTCGGGACACAAGTTGTGCTTTCTGAGAAAATCCTCCCGATGCCTGCCGAAAATATCGGCAAGCTCGGTGCTTTGCTTCTTGTTTTCCATAAGTCACCGTTTTAAATATTCATCCCGTCAAGCGGAGAAACAACACTGCCCGGATGGATATTAGCAACATGAAGGTAAACAGAAGTCGTCTTGATGGAGTTGTGCCCCAGGAACTGCTGTATCAGCCGCAGGTTAATCCCCTTTTCCAGTAAATGGGTGGCAAAGCAATGGCGCAGGGTATGAAACGATATCTTCTTTTTGATCCCTGCTCTGCTGGCAGCCAGCTTGGCAATTTGATTGAGGGTACTCGATGCAAGGCATTTGCCCTTTTTACCCGATACTTCAAACAGATAATTTACCGGACGTTCAAGTTTGTAATACATCCTGAGCAGTTCGAGGGCTTTTTGCGACAGAATCGTGTACCGGTCTTTCTTCCCTTTGCCTGCCGTCACCTTGACCCGCATCGCTTTTGAATCAATAGCCTGAGGTTTGATCAAACGAACTTCATCCCTTCTCAGCCCTGACGAATACGTCAGGGCAAGCAAGGCTTTATGCTTGATGTTGCGGGTCATGAAAATCATGTGTTCTACCTCTTCAACCGTAAGCACCAATGGCAATTTCTTTTCCCTGCGCGGTCGCTTTATCCTGACGGGTTCCCACTCTCTGCCCAGAATATCAACCTGCATGATCTTAAAAGCGCTGATGCTTTGGTTTACCATTGACACGGAAATCTTATCCACCATGATCCGGTGATAAAGAAAATCCTTGAATTGTTGAGTTGTAATTTGGTCAAGCGGTAAATTGTAAAAATTTTCTACCTTTGACATGGAAGCCGAATAGCTTCTGATGGATCGCTCACTGTAGTTGCGAAGCTGCATCTCGCGGATCATCCGCTCGATGAGCAATGAATTTTGATCTTTCATTTTTTGTTCAATTTTAAGATTTAGCACCCTAAAATTAACAAAAAATTACCGCCTCCGTAAGGGGGCGGTTTAGTTCAACTCGTTTATATATATGACAAAATCGTACTATTGTACTCAAAAATGGCTGTATTTGTATGATTGTCATCATATTTTATTTTTCTGATCTTTAGGAAAATAGTAATAAAAAAATAAGGTTTTTAAATACAGCCACTTGGTAAATGTATATCCTTAGAACCAGCCATTGGTTTATTGATTTCCCCTTATTAACTTTAGTCACTTTAGCTCACTTTAGTCACTTTAGACACTCCCTCCTTGTCCTGTTCGCATGTGTACGCCCCCTGCCCGCCACCGAACAATGTTAATAAATGTTAAATCCTTCATGTATAATAATTCCCTGTAATTCATACTTTTGGCATTCGTGGCATAGTATTGGAAAAACCGGAGGAAACCTTAAGAGATGGGGATAAAGGTATAATGGGAATAAAGGTATATGGGGAATAAGGGTATAAGGGAAATAAGGGGGAATGGTGATCTGGTTTTGTAATATGGAATTTCAGGTTTGTAAAATTTAACATTAAAAAAAGAGAATAAAATTACCGGATTATGGGAATGGATAAAGCAATCGAAAAGAAAAAATGGACAATTAACAAAATACTGAGCATCGCAGGGATCAGCATCTTCCTCGTGTTTCTGGTATATCTGCTTTTTATACGCGACAAGCGCAGCAAGCTATATGTAGACAAAACACAAATCACTATTGCGTCGGTGCTGGAAGATAAATTCCAGGAGTTTATCCCGATTGACGGAGTTGTACTTCCCAAAAACACCATTTACATCGATGCTGTCCAGGGGGGATTTGTTGAGAGGGTGTTTGTAGAAGACGGCGCCGTGCTTGAAAAAGGAGATACCATTCTCAAGCTTTCGAATACGAATATGGAGTTGAGCCAGATGGAAACAGAAACAAGGATTTACGAGGCGATCAATAATCTTAGAGAATACGAAGATCGGCCTGGAGCAAAACAAGTTTATCAGGCAAAGTGAGATAGTGGACCTTCAATATACCATTGATAAAGCAACGCTTGATTTTGAAAGGAAGAAACAGCTTTATACGGAGGAGTTATTTCAAAAAAAGAATTTGAGGACGCACAGCGGGAGTATGATTTTACGCTCAAGCAGATGAAAATCTCGCTCGAGTTGAAAAAACTCGATTCTATTTCAGCCGTCAGCCGGAGTAAAAACATAGATGCTACCATCATCCGCATGCGAAATAACCTTGGCCTTTTAAAGACTACTGTTGCAAATTTATTTATAAGAGCGCCGATAGCAGGGACATTATCTTCTTTCAGCGCTGAAATCGGGGAAACAAAATCTGCAGGCGAACACCTCGGGCAAATCGACCTTCCGGAAGGATTTAAGCTCAGAGCCAACATTGACGAGCGCTATGTTTCGAGGGTTTACATCGGGCAGGAGGCTGAGTTTGATTTTGCAGGGCAGACTTATAAACTGGCCATTAATAAAATATTTACCGATGTCACCAACGGTTCTTTCCAGGTCGATCTGTTCTTTAACGGAGCGGAGCCGGGTCAGATCAAGCGTGGACAGACATTGCAGGTAAGACTTTCATTCAGCAGTCCCTCCGATGCAATAATTGTGAAACGGGGTGGTTTTTTCCAGGAAACCGGCGGCAACTGGATTTACCTTGTTGACCCATCCGGCGAATTCGCCATTAAACGTAAAATAAAAATCGGAAGGCAGAATACGAATTTCTACGAGGTGATGGAAGGACTTGAGCAGGGTGAGCAGGTGATCATTTCATCTTACGATTCGTTCGGTGGAAAGGAAAAATTAGTTTTCAAATAGCTAAAAGCCAATAGCTAAAGACAATAAAATGAAAAACAACTTAAAATACACACATTATGATCAGAACAGAAAACTTAACGAAAATCTTCAGAACCGATGAAGTGGAAACAACAGCACTAAATCAGGTTACATTCGAGGTAAAACAAGGTGAATTCGTCGCCATTATGGGACCTTCGGGATGCGGTAAATCGACGCTTCTTAACATACTGGGTTTGCTGGATAATCCATCGGGAGGGAATTATTATTTCCTGGAAAAAGAGGTTTCAAATTACAGCGAAAAAAACCGGGCCCGCCTTCGAAAAGAAAACATCGGCTTTGTTTTCCAGAACTTCAACCTTATCGACGAGCTGAATGTATTTGAAAATGTTGAGTTACCTTTGATTTACCTTGGCATGAAGTCATCCGACAGGAAAGCCCGCGTGGAAGAAGTGCTTGAATACATGAAGATCATCCACCGGAAGAAGCATTTTCCGTTACAACTATCTGGGGGACAACAACAGCGCGTGGCAGTTGCACGGGCAGTAGTTGCAAAACCCAAGCTGATTCTTGCTGATGAGCCTACCGGTAACCTGGACTCAGCTCACGGCGAAGAGGTGATGAATATGCTGGAAGAGTTGAACCATAACGGCACAACACTGATTATCGTTACCCACTCACAGCGCGATGCTGAATACGCCCAAAGGATCATCCGGTTATTCGACGGGCAGATCATCAATGAAAACATCAAAGGGAAAGTAAATGCTGTAAATATCTGATAGGTATGAAAACAATCAAATTATTCATACTGATATTGAGCTTGGCTCCTTTGGGTGTTCTTTCACAAAACGAAACGGAACAGGAAGCCATTAAAAAAGTAATTCAATCGGCTTATGTGGATGGATTGCAAAACAAGGGACCGGTTGCCGATATAGAAAAGGGATTTCATCCGGGTTTTGAATTACTGGGCAATAAAAACAATGAACTTACAAAATTTCCTATTTATAGCTGGATACAATATCACAAGAAAAAACTGGCAGAAAACCCCGATTCTCCCGCCGGGGCTGAAGTGATAACCTGCAAGTTCCCTTTGATTGATATTACCGGAAATGCTGCGATGGTCAAGATAGAATTATACAAAGAGGGTAATATTCTGTTCACTGACTACCTTTCGCTTTACAAATTTGAAGAGGGATGGCAAATTGTAAGCAAGATTTATTACAAGCATGAAAAAAAATGATCAGTCAGCATGACAATGAAGAGATTATATATCCAATCTTTTAAGCATTTAAAACTGTTACTGATATGAGAGAAGTTGTAGTATTAATTCCCGACATTGAGCCCGAACAAAATGTTGAGATTGAAGTCAGCATTAATGGGAAAAAACGGACTATTCATTACAAGGTAGAATTACTGAACTGGGAAAAGCATGATGTTCCGCCGCAAGATAAGGTAACCGTCCTAAAGCATTTTATTCAGGATAAAGAAAAGGACTGGGAGTTGGTTGAAATCGGAGCACCCGATGATGGCAATATTCCATTAATGTTCAGAAGACGCGGAGAAATGTAAATTTATCAGTTTATTAACCATTAACTGAAACAACCATGTTACGGCATTACTTAAAAACAGCAGCTGGAATGCTGCTAAGGTATAAGGTCTATTCTATTATCAACATACTGGGCCTTTCCATAGGTCTTGCCTGTGGAATACTGATCCTCCTTTTTGTCCGGAATGAATTAAGCTTCGATCGGTTTCATAACAACCATGAAAACCTGTACCGTGTAAATCTCGCGCATGAGCAATCCGGACAGATGTCTACAATGGCCGTGACAGTGGCTGCGATAGGGCCTTCAATGATCCGTGAGTTTCCTGAGGTAAAAAACATGGTTCGTATGTCGAATGAGAGCGATGGATTTTTTACCTGGCAGAATAAACATTTTTTTACATCCCTGGTTTCCTATGCCGACTCCTCATTTTTCGATATGTTCACTTTTAGGTTACTGGCAGGTAACCCGAATACAGCTTTGTCCGAACCCTATACAATCGTCCTTTCGGAAAAAATTGCCCGACAGATATTCGGAGAAAAAGATCCCATGGGTAAATTTATTAAGCTGAATAACAAGGATAATTTAGTGGTTACAGGAATAGCAGAAGATCCTCCGTCCAATTCAAGCATCAGATTTAATGCACTTGTTTCCTTTTCTTCCCTTTACAACGATCCGAATGTTTACCTGGATTGGGATGGCGGTTATAGTTATTATAATTTCATTGAATTATCTGACAACTCAAATCTGAGAGAGCTTGAAAAGAGATTTCCTGATTTTCTCGAAAAGAACATCAATTACAAATACAAGGAAGTAGGCGTAACCGTTCATATGTTTCTGCAGCCTCTCAAGGATTTGCATCTGCGCTCGAACCTCGATTTTGATATTGATTCAAGAGGAAGCATGACGATGATTTATGTTTACATTGCTATCGCTGTTTTCATCCTTGTCATTGCCTGCATTAACTTTATGAATCTTGCCACCGCACGTTCCATGAAAAGGGCAAAAGAAGTTGGCCTACGTAAGGTTGTAGGCGCCGACCGGATGCAGATTATCTGGCAGTTTCTGTGTGAATCCATTACTACAAGTTTTATTGCTCTGGTGGGTGCCATCATTCTGATCGAAATATTTCAGCCTGAATTCAACCGGTTATTGAATGCTGACCTTCATTTATTTCGCCGGGAAAATTTTGGTTTTATTACCGGAGTTATATTCCTGACTTTTGCAGTGGGATTGGTTGCCGGGAGTTATCCATCCTTTTTTATGGCAGGCTATCAACCGGTAAAGATCATTAAGGGAGATTTTAATGTCAGTTCCGGGAAACCGGTTCTGCGAAATATACTGGTCGTTTTCCAGTTTTTTATTTCATCCTCCCTCATTTTATTCACCCTGCTGGTTTTTACCCAAATGAAATTTATTCAGAACAAAGACCTGGGCTATGATAAGGAAAATGTGATATACCTTAACCTGCATGATCCTGCGGCCAGAGAGAAAATTGAAGTTCTGAAATCAGAGTTTAGAAATATTCCCGGCGTGATCAGTTGCGGCGCTTCATCAGGAATGCCCGGCTACGGACTCACCAGCAACGGTTATTTTCCTGAAGGATTTGAAGAACCTATGATGATCCATGTTATGGATGTGGATTATGAGTTTATGGATGTATTAAATATTCCGGTAGTTGCAGGACGAAAATTTTCAAAGGAATATGCCACAGATGCCGATGCCTTTCTGATCAATCAGACCCTTGCAAAGAAATTGGGATGGGAAGACCCCATCGGCAAGTCCATCATGCGCGATGGCAAGCATAAGGTTATCGGTGTGATCAGTGATTTTCATTTCTCAACATTGCATAATAAAATTGAACCCTTGCTCATAACCATGAAACCCTGGGATGGTTATTATCATCTTGCCATCCGGATAGCCCCCCACAACCTTTCCCAGACATTGGAAACCATAGAAAAGAAATGGAATGAAATATTACCGAATCAACCTTATGCGCATGTCTTTTTAGACAGCTATGTTGAGAATGCATATTCTTCTGAAAGCAAAACCGGATTCACTTTTCTGTATTTTTCGCTGCTGGCGATTTTTATCGCCTGCCTCGGACTATTCGGTCTGGCTAATTACGCTGGCGAGCAAAAAAGAAAAGAAATCGGGATTCGAAAAGTTTTTGGAGCCAGCAGCCAAAACATCCTGTCATTGCTTTCTTCTGATTTTACAAAATGGGTTTTTCTTGCTAATATTCTTGCCTGGCCTCTGGCTTACTGGGCCATGGACAAATGGCTTCAGCTTTTTGAGTACAGGACGGGTATCGGTGCATGGATTTTTGTTTTGACATTTTGCATCACTTCCTTCATTTCCATTGTGACTGTAATTTATCAGGTAATACATGCAGCAAAGGCGAATCCTGTTGACACGATAAAATATGAGTAGTAATGAAACCACGATAAGAATCATGCTTCAGATTATTTAAAATTATCAGGATGTTTAAGAACTATCTGCTTATCGCATTCCGGAACCTCATTCGTCAAAAAACCTATTCCATTATCAACATATCTGGTCTTGCCATTGGCTTTGCTGCATTTATCATGATTGTGCTTCATGTCGTTCATGAATTCAGTTTTGATAAATTTCATAAAAATGCAAATGACATCTACAGGGTTTGCATAAATGGCAGAATTTCAGGTGATGTTTTCAATGTTGCCGTTTGTGCATCTCCTACCGGGGAAGCTATGGTTCGGGATATGCCCGAAGTTTTAAAATCTGTCAGAATAAATAAATTTCACCAAACGGTATTTTTTACAACTGATAATGACAGGTTTTACGAAGAAGGGATGATTTTCGCCGATTCCACTTTTTTTGACGTATTTACCTTTGAAATGCTGCAGGGAAATCCTGAAACAGCGCTGGATGAGCTGAACAGCATTGTCCTTACCGAAAAAATTGCGAAAAAGCATTTTCCGGAAGAAAATCCTATCGGCAAAATCATGAAACTGAATGACAAGGAAAGTTTTATTATTACCGGCATCATTAAAGATGTACCAGGGAATTCACACTTCACTTTCAACATGGTTTCTTCATATTCCACTTTTCAGAAGATGAATGGAATCGAGGGTAACGAGGATTGGGGCTCCCTTAATGTTCACACCTATGTTTTGCTTGCTCCGGGAACTAATCCCAGGCAGATAGAAACCAAATTCCCTGAGTTCATAAAGAAAAATATGGGTGAGCTATCGGAGATGGAAAGCATTAAATTTGAACCCTATCTTCAACCATTGACAAGCATTCATCTGCATTCGAACCTGATGGCTGAATTAGGCTCCAATAGTGATATTAATTACGTTTATGCCTTTCTTGCTGTGGCCATCTTCATTCTTCTCATCGCTTGCATCAATTTTATGAACCTTTCGACTGCCCGTTCAATGAAACGTGCCAAGGAAGTGGGATTGCGAAAAGTGGTGGGAGCCGACAGGCAGCAACTGATCTTCCAGTTTATCGGTGAGTCCCTTATCCTGAGCTTTATCGGATTGATTGCCGGACTAATCCTGGTTGAAATTGCACTGCCTGCTTTTAGTCAGATACTCGATAATGATTTTGAGCCCAGTTTGTTCCGAAATAGATATGAATTCTTATTCCTTATTGGACTCGTGATTGTCGTTGGAGTTATTGCAGGGAGCTACCCGGCTTTTTACTTGTCTGCATTTCAGCCGGTAAAAGTGCTGAAAGGCTCCCTTAGAAATAAATCTAAAAAATCTTCGGTACGGAATGTACTTGTAGTAATGCAGTTTTCCATTTCGGTTTTCCTGATTATCTGCACTGGTTTTGTTTATAGCCAAATAACCTACCTCCGCAGTAAGAAACTTGGATTTGATAAAGAGCAACTTGTTGTTATTCCACTCCGTGGTGAACGGATGCAGGATAATGCTAATGTGATCAAAAATGAGTTGAAAAACCTTTCGTGTGTAGCAGAAGTTTCAATGTCGCAGTTTGTTCCGGGTGGTGATATGAACGGGAACGGTTACATACCAGAAGGTATGGATGAAAAAGCGCCCTGGATCATTTTTACCAATATAGTTGATTATGACTATGTAAAGACCATGGGGATGGAAGTCGTGAAAGGAAGAGACCTGTCGCGCGATTTTTCTACCGACAGCAATGCCATTCTGATCAATGAAACCCTAATGAAAAAACTGGGCTGGGAAGATCCGCTGAATAAGAAAATTACAGGTTTTCATTATGACAGCACATTCCAACTGCACATAGTCGGGGTTGTCAAAGACTTTCATTTCCGGTCGCTGCGCGATGCCATTGAGCCCAGCCTGATGTATATCGGATCGCAAAATAACAGCTATTTGAATGTTAAGCTTCATCCGGGAAATATTAATGAGAGCATCGAAGCCATTCAAAAGAAGTGGGAGGAAACGGAAAGCGCTTTCCCGTTTGATTATTTTCTTTTGGACAAAAACCTTGATGATCTTTACAAAGCAGAAACGAGAATCGGAGAACTGTTTTTAGCCTTTACCTTTATCGCTATTTTAATTGCCTGCCTTGGATTGTTTGGCCTGGCCTCATATAATGCCGAGCAGCGCACACGTGAGATTGGTATCAGGAAGGCCATGGGTTCTTCGGTTGAACAGATTGTATTGATGATGTCAAGACAATTTACAATTTGGATCCTGCTTGCGAACATCATCGCCTGGCCCATCGCATATTATTTTATTGACCGATGGCTTGGCAATTTTGCATACAGTATTAAGATCATGGATAAGTGGTATATCTTCCTCTTTGCCGGTTTTGCCACACTTTTTATCGCTATACTGACAGTCCTTTACCAATCCATCAAGGCCGCCATTATCAATCCGGTAGTAGCTATTAAATATGAATAATCATTGTTTTAAAACTTTAAACCATGAAAGCTAAAATAAATATTTCGATTCTGTTCATGGTGATTTCCTTATTGACCTTAGCACAGAAAAAGGAAAAAGATGAAATCACCAAAATGCTTGATGCCTGGCACCTGGCAGCCACAAATGCAGACCAGAAAGCCTATTTTAATGGAATTGCAGAGGATGGTATATACATTGGGACAGATGCTACCGAAATCTGGACAAAGCAGGAATTTTTCGAGTGGTCGAAACCCTATTTTGATAAAGGCAAGGCCTGGAGTTTCACAGCAATCCAAAGGAATATCTATCTTTCCAAAGACAACACGTATGCCTGGTTCGACGAACTTCTTCAATTCACCGGCGGTGTATTTCGTGGCTCGGGGGTGCTAATCAAAATTAATGAAGAGTGGAAATTAAGACATTATGTTCTTTCCCTTCCTGTACCTAATGAAAAATTTAAGGAAGTAATGGAAGTGTTAAACTCATCGGAAGCTGAAAAGAAGGATAAAGAAGAATAGAGGTTGAAATATTGTTTTTCTAATCTTGTAACAAAAATGGGCATCGGGCGTCATATTAACATCAAATTTGAAACTAACCCGTGATTCGAAAAATTCCGGTTTAGTTAAAATAATAAAAAAGGGAGTTTATAGTTAATTCAGTCTAATACCTCTGCTATGAAGATCGACATGAATCCAAATGAAATGGTGATTAAAGCCAGTGACAGCGGTCATGTTTCAAACGGAAACGCCATTCAGGGAAAGCTAATATTAACCAACCAGAGATTATACTTCAAGCCGGAAACAAACGGACAAAATCACCCCAATGTCGAGATCTGGCCTGATGATATTAAGGATGTGATGTTCTTCAATAACCGCTTTTTGTTTTCAAACGGTTTGAATATCATAACCAAGGATGGAACAGAAAATAAATTCCTTGTAAAAAATCGATCTGATTGGAGCAAAATGATAGCAAGGATGTGCTAAAAAATCCGGCAGGGTTGATTCACCAGCCAGGTTTCCAGATCAAATCTCAATATCCCTAGTTCAGATATATTGTATAGGTTTTCCCGTTTACAGTAACAGTCGCCACATTATCACATTCCCCTTCTCCATAATCCAAAATTCGGATTGGTTTGCCTTCTGGTGTGAATTCAAAAGTTCCACTGACAAAGTACTTACAATCGATTTCCCTTCGAAGGGGATAAGTAATAACAATGTTGTAAATCTTTCCTGATGCCGTCGTTCCATGGCTTTCACCGGTAATAAGGTACACATCATCAAACCGATCCTGAGTCTCTTCTCCAATGATCCATTCCCTTATCCTGTTCGAAATCCAGGTGATCTGCCCTCCACCATTGGCTTTAATAATTAACCCATCAACACTGATTGTGAAATACAGATGTTCAATTTCATTTCGTCCGGCATTGGTAACTATTTTCGTCCCCAAAACCTGGTTATCATTTACAAAGTAATTATCAAAAGTATGAGTAATCACTGTACCTTCTTCGCGGTAATGACCGGTAAAGCTTACCAGGATTTTACCCCGTCGGTAGCGACCATCGGAACAAAGACAATTTGTATCTCCGAAATCTATGGTTAACGTTCTCGGAAATCCAATTGTATCTAAACTGAAAACGGCACAATTGCCTGTAATATCTCCATCATAAGTGATTGATTTGATTACCTGGAAAGAGTCATATGCCTGGTCAGCAATATCGGAAACATCATTGAAAATTTTCTCGGCAGTGGCATTATCCTGAACCGTTGTGATCTCTTCGTTTTGTTCTGCTTCCTTTTCGTCCTTATTGCATGAGGCAATGAATACAATTAATAATGTGGTTCCAACCAGCAGAGTTAAAAATGATTTGTTGATTTTCATAATCCAAGTGTTTTTTACACTCCTTTTGACGGGAAAAAAGAAAAAAGGTTTAGTTATAGAGTATTAAGAAACGGAAATGAACTGGACAATAAAGGTTGTTCCCTGTCCGGGCCTGCTTTTGCAAAGCAATTCACCCTGCATGGCTTCTACATATTTTTTTGCAATGGACAAACCCGTTTTATCCGACTGCCGGTCATGAGCCTGGGGCTTATCGAAGAGAGTATGAAGGGCTTGCTCGCTTATGCCCGGACCCTCATCGCTGATCTCCACCCTTGCCATTTTATCCGATCTAAACAGATCGATTGTTATTTTTTTATTCCCGGGCGAAAACTTAATAGCATTTGATAAAAGGTTATCGAATACCATATAAATGAAATTCTTGTCGGCATGGATGAATAGATCCTCCAGTTTCAGATCAAGGGTAAGCTTTTTGAGTGTAAGGGTATATTTAAAACTGTTTTCAATCTGTCGCAATAAATCTGCAAGATTGATTTTCTGCATGGAGAGTTTATTCCGCTGAAGTTCAATGATGTCGATATCGAGGGTTTGATTGATCAGGCTGTTCATTCTGCGGAGACTGTTGTGAATAAGCTGGAAATATTCCTTTTGTTCCCGGGTAAGGTTTTCCGATTCATGTTCCAGTAAATCAACTACACAAAGGCTGCTTGTCAATGGATTACGAAGGCCGTGTGAAACAACACTGATCAGTTGATTTTTTTCTTCATTCAGTTTTACAAGCTGTTTGTTGGTAGCCTCAAGTTCGTTCTTCTTTTCGAGAATATTCCGGTTTTGTTCTTCAATTTCATTTTTTTGCTTTTGAATGCTGAGGTAGCTTTTCGCGAGTTTCCCTTCCAGTTCATTCATCTCCCTTATCCGCTTCAGGACGTTTCGCAGAACACCTTTGGTCACTTCAGCGTCATTCGCCATTGCCCTGAAAAAATGATTTTGTTCAAGTTTGAATAGAAGCGTATTTTCCTCAGCTGTTACAGAAGCTGACCGCAACTCATTATCAAACAAAGCAAACTCTCCAAAGACCTGACCTGATTTTAACCGTGAAAGAACGTGGGAACCGTCATGCACCCTGACACATCCTGATTTGATAATGAACATGGCATCGCCCTCATCACCCTTCCTGAAAATGTTCTGTCCCTGTTTTATCTGTACCTCGGTCAGGTATCCTGCTATTTCGGTAAGTATAACGAGAGCTGTTTCCGAAAAAATTTCGACTTTTCTCAGGATACTTATCCGTTCTGATAATGCCACATCGATTTCATGAGAATTCCTTATCACACTCCATTAATTGTTAGGGTTGAAAAACTGATAAACGAAAAATCCCGTAATTCATTTCACGAAATAAAGTAAAATATGAGTACAGGCATTCCCTTTTAAGAAAATTAATCTCAAAAAAAAAGAGGCTTTATCAGCCTCCTTTAATTCTTCAGTTTGAACTGCATTTTTATTTGAAGTTCAAAATTGATTTTTCAAGATTGTCAATTACTTTTTTAGTTACCAGTTTAGGCTGTTTTGATTTAATGCCTTTCAGGGTATCAAGAGCCTTAATTCCATACTCGAATAAACCTGCCGGATTACGATCGTTTTCATAGCTTCCGATGCACCATTCAAGTTTGGACTGGATATCTTTGTGTTCCTCCTTATTCAGCTTTTGAAATGTTTGTAAAGCTTCGTGACAACTCTTCTTTAAATTCTCATGTACTTGATTCATAACTCAAATTTTTAATAATTAATTTAGTTAGTTTACTAGTTTAAAATTTCAGGGCGCAAAAGTAATATTTTTTAGATATCAAAAATATAAGTTAAAGAACTATTTTTTTTCCAATCGGTATTATACCGCTTAATGAATGGATTTGAAAATCATGCATTGTTGCATCAATCGGTATAACTGCCTCTTATAGAAAACGCCTCGCATTTTTTATAAGAAGCAGTATACATCAGAAAGCCATGAATCAGCCTAAGTCTGACTAATGAAAGAACGTGATATTTAATCCAGACCCCAAAACTAGTAGTTGTTGGCTTACTTCTCCAGAAACTAATGATTACGCCAAACGAAGAATATCTAATTTGGTAGATGTTTGATGCAGCGGACACTATATCCCCGTTGCTTCAAATCCCAACCCAGTCGAATGGTTGAGTAATTAAAGTATAAGGTCCGGTTCACACGGTAGTCAGGATTAAGAGGGTCATTGGCATTGTCGGATGACCAAAAGAAACCAAACCAATTTAAATCACCGAAATAGTCACCTTCGGACGAATCGTACCAAACTCCGCCCCCAAACGCGGTAAAATTAAAATCATTTGTAGCCCCTGTATTTGGAGTAAGCCAGTGTGCTGTTCCTGTTTCCTTAAGCCTTCCTCCTCCGTTAGTCCCTCGCCAGCCTGTCGCATTGCAGTTTGTTATGCCAGGATCAATAAAATACTCAAGTGTGCACCATTCCTCATGGGTTGGGATATGCCAACCGGCAGGACAAATTCCTTGTACAACATCCGGATACGTCGGTGGGGGGGAGTATTGCATCATTTCATCCCATTGGTAAAGACCACCATAAACATTGCAGTTGCCTATACTATTATCGTAACAGTATTTCTCAATTATCATATTATTTGTTTGGTCACCAACAGTGTAAGAATTAATCATTGTCCCAACATCCAGGTTTCTTCTCATCCAGCACTGTCTGTCGATTTGAATAGTTGGGTAAACCCTGCCATCTCGATCATCCTTAAATCTGAAACTTGGAAAAAAACTGCCGTTTACGTCACCGGTAAACAAACACCAAACATCATGTGATGGAATAGGAGCCCCATTCACCGTTATTAATTTTCCTGTTCCAGGCCAGCCAGGTACAAACGGACCATCCCACACCATTTCATATGGGTCTTTCCATTGAGGATGAACAGGTGGACGAAGTAGAGTCATTAAATTTATATCAACTTGGTTGATAGTGCCGGATTGGTTCACATCTGCCGCTCTTTTTTGAAGATCGGTTATCAAACCGTTTGATTGCCCAATAAGATATCTCTTGACCCTAACTCTGTCATCCAAGTCAAGCCCACCCCAACCCGTGCAGGATTCTCCTGCAATATAATATGTACCATTGGGTACTCCCGTAATTACATAAAATCCAGTGTTATCGGCAATATCATAATATGGTGTGCTGGTGCCATTAAGGTTTAAGAGGAATACCTCGGTAAATGGCATCGGTTTGCCAGGGCCAATGCCAGTGCCATAAAAAACGAAACCAGATATTGTATAGCCTTGAACAACAACTGCCGGTAAGAGCAACAGCATCATCACCGGCATAAAAAATTTAGTAAACTTTTTCATAGGTGTAATTTTTTTAAGTTAAAATTTAATGAAAACTAAGAAAACAACTTGTCCTTTTTTCCAGCAGTTCATTCTCATTTGTCGCATTGGTTTTATTGCCCTCTTTTTCAATAAAACTCCCGGATAAATAATAAAAGAACTACTGGTAATAATGAAAATACTGGTAAATGAAAAATACTTTTCCAAAAATAATAAAAATAATTATTGAATTTGCAAGAAAAATTTTGGAAATTTTAATAAAATTTTGCGAGAGATGCAGTTATCTGATAATCAATCATTGTTGAAAAAATTATGGCTGATTAATCTATAGCGGCACTTAATATTCAGCCTGATATTGAATAGTTTTTTGCTTGAGTGCTTAATGGTTCGAAGAAACTTTCGAAACTTGTTTTAGCTCAATGGCGAAATTTTCTAATATGGCAATTAATGTATATTTGCAACTTAATCCTATAATAACATGACAACATTAAAATTGATCGCTTTATGGCTGATGCGCATCGGGGTTGCCTTGTATGCGGTCACCCGAAACTATAATACCATCCTTGAATTCAACCTCGAAAGCGTTTCATACTGGGTGACATTCTCCTATAGTTTTTTCGCCGTTCTGATGCTGATCGGAGGATTAATCGGTAAGTCGTGGTTAACCATTTCTTCTGCGCTTTTCCTTATTTTTATGACAGGTTATTACGCTGTAATCAATGTAAAGGAAATTTTCGACCATAATTTCGCCGCTTTTGTTTTGATTGGAGGTGTTGCGGTTTACTTTGCTGTAAACGGGAACGACGGGAAATAAATTTGTTTGAAATTTAATCGTTTAGAAAATGAAAAAAATATTGGTCTTTCTTTCCATACTGCTGATTATCAGTTAATGTGGTTGGACAATTGGTTCAAAGTATCAACTTCAAAGATTATTTTGAAAACAAAACCATGCGGGTTGATTATTTCCATTCCGGAACTGCATCGGAAGAACACTTTGCTCTGGACTGTATCCTGAATGATGGCGTCTGGAGTGGCAGCAAGACCATGCTGACCGACAATCTGAACCTCGGATTGTATTTTTTTGAAATCCAGGATATTTCTTCAGGTCAGATATTATATAACAGAGGTTTTGCCAGTATTTTCGGAGAATGGCAAACCATAGATGAAGCCAAAGATACATGGGGAACCTTCCATGAATCGGTTAGGTTTCCATGGCCACTGAACCCCTTCAAATTAATCATGAAGAAAAGGGATAGTAAAAACAATTTTGTCACTATTTGGGAAACAACCATTGATCCTGCTTCACGAATGGTAAATCCTTCAGAAAACCTTAAAAAATATAATGTTTTCACTTATGCTGAAAATGGCCCGCCTTCCAATAAGGTTGATGTCGTAATTCTGGGAGACGGATATACAAAGGAAGAAATGGAAAAGTTCCACCAGGATGTTACCAAAATGACCGATGAGCTTTTCGCGGTTGAACCTTTTAAATCAAGAAAAAAGGATTTTAATGTGAGAGCGGTTGATACGCCAGCGGAAGTTTCGGGTGTAAACAAGCCTCATCCGGGAGTTTTTAAACGGTCTCCGCTATCAGTCAGTTATGGCGCTTTCGATTCTGAGCGTTATGCTTTGGCTTATGATAACAGAACCATTCGGGATGTTGCTGCAACTGTTCCCTATGATTTTATGTTCATCCTTATTAATGAAGAAACTTATGGCGGTGGCGGAATTTACCAGCTTTATTCTACTGTAGCGGTCAACAACAAATTCTCCGATTATATTTTCGTTCATGAATTTGGTCATCATTTTGCTGCCCTGGCCGATGAATATTACACTTCGGATGTATCTTATGAGCCAGCCCCAATTACCATTGAACCCTGGGAAGCGAATATCACAGCCCTGCTTGATAAAGAAAACCTGAAGTGGAAAGATCTTGTGGAGAAAGGCACGCCGATTCCTACCCCATGGGATAAAGAAAAACATGATAATTACAGCTTTGAAATCCAGAAAGAAAGAAAAGCATTGCGGGCAAAGAATGCTCCTGAGTCTGAAATGGAAGCATTGTTTGAAAGAGAAAGGAAAGACCTCACCTCCTTGCTCGATAACATGGAATACTCAGATAAAGTCGGGGCTTTTGAAGGAGGAGGTTACTTGCAGTATGGTCTTTACCGGCCTTATGCAGATTGTATTATGTTTACCCGAAACAAACAGCAGTTTTGCCCGGTTTGCCAGGATGCGATCAGCAAAGTGATTGATATGTATGTAAGATAAATTATGGGACCAATAATAGATCTCCGCAGCGACACCGTCACCCGGCCTTCAAAAGGTATGCTGGAAGCTATGCTTTCAGCTAAAGTTGGTGATGATGTATTTGGTGACGATCCAACCGTAATTGAACTGGAGAAGAAAGCTGCTGATATGTTTGGGAAAGAAGCGGCTTTGTTTTGTCCTTCCGGAACAATGACCAACCAGATCGCCATAAAAGTTCATACCCAACCCGGAGATGAAGTTATTTGCGAGGAAGGCTCTCATGTTTACCGTTATGAAGGAGGTGGCATTGCATTTAATTCCGGTTCATCTGTAAAACTCATTAAGGGCGATAGGGGAAGGATAACTGCTGAACAGGTTTTGGGGTGCATTAACCCTGACGATATTCATAATGCCAGAACAAGCCTGGTGGTGGCTGAAAATACTTCGAATCGCGGAGGTGGAAGTTGTTATGACTTTGAAGAGTTAGTAAAAATCAGTAAACTATGCAGGGAAAAGAAGCTGAAGTTCCATCTTGATGGCGCGCGATTGTTTAATGCAATTGCTGTTACAGGGCAAAATCACAAAAGACTTTGGTGATATTTTCGATTCCGTTTCCATATGCCTTTCCAAAGGTCTTGGCGCTCCTGTCGGATCGCTATTAATCGGCGGTAAAGATTTTATCAGGCAAGGTCGGCGGGTAAGGAAAGTTTTTGGCGGAGGCATGCGGCAGGCTGGATTCCTTGCGGCTGCTGGTATATATGCGCTGGATCATCACATCGATAGGTTAAAAGAAGACCATGAAAGAGCCAGGATCATTGCACAATTTCTTCCTGATTGTGGTTTCGTAAGCGAGGTGATGCCGGTTGAGACGAATATCATTATCTTCAAGCTGAAGGGGCAAATCAAATCGGATAAATTTATTGATAACCTGAAATCGAAACGCATTCTTGTAGCTGGCTTCGGACCGCAAATGATACGCATGGTTACCCACCTTGATTTTACCGATGAACACCTTGACCTCCTGACTACCACACTACTTTCTTTGTAAATATTATATCCTTCTGCATCAGCTCACAAAAAGTAGATTTTGAGAAGATGCAATAAATTGAAATTCTTCCGTCTTCCTAATCATGAGCAGCCAGACAGATCATCAAAAAAAGCTGACAGGTTTTTTTGCAAGAGAATACCAGAATCTGCTTTCTTATGTGAAAAGAAACTGGCGGGGTGATGGTGAAACAGAACCGGAAGACATACTGCAGGATGTTGCCCTGAATCTTTTCACCAAAGTTGACCTGGATACGCCGATCGAAAATTTACTGGCTTATACGTATCGTTCTTTGAAAAATAAAATTGTCGACCGGCAACGCAGGAAAAAACCCCTTGTTATAGTCAATTTTGATGATAAAGAAAAAGGTGAAAACTACCTTTTGAACGGAATTGCAGATGATGCTATTGGTCAAGAGTTTTATGAGGAACAGGAAGAAATGCTTGACTCGATGTTTGAGCTTATCGAAGAGATAAACCCTGATCAGCAGGAGATCATTATCAGAACAGAGATAGAAGGACAAACCTTTGAATCGCTTTCAAAGGAATGGGGAATCCCGATTGGAACTTTACTTTCTCGTAAACACAGGGCAATGTCGCGGCTGCAGAAATTATTCATAGAAAAAAATAAAATTTAATTTACGGAGGAAACAAAAATGGAAACTACACAAAAAAAATCGTTTTACAAAACCGGATTCTTAAGGTGGACAGGCTGGATCATCGGGGGGATTATTCTGGCAGTTTTTCTTGCCTTTATATTCGGGTATTTTGTCATGCTGCTATGGAACTGGATTATGCCATTACTTTTCGGATTACCTGAAATCGATTACTGGCTTGCTTTTGGTATCATTATTCTTTCGCGATTGATTTTCGGAGGCTTTGGTCACGGACATCACCGCAAAAGCAATCATCATGACAGATTTTATGGTTCAAAGTTCAGGAATCGCTGCCGGCCGCCATTTGATAAGTATAATAAATGGAGACATTATGAGGATTTTTGGAAAGAAGAGGGAGAGGAGGCCTTTAAACGCTATATTGAAAATAAGAATGCAGATGTAAACATAAAACCCGCCGAATAGACGGGTTTTATTTGAGGTACCGAGCGGATTCGAACCGCTGTACACGGTTTTGCAGACCGCTACCTAACCACTCGGTCACGGTACCATAACGGAAGTGCAAAGGTAAAGGATTTATAGAAACATCCAAAACACTTCCAACAGAATTTATTATTGCGTCCGAACAATGTTATCGGGCATAAGGTTTCAAACATTCAGGACAGAGACAACTTTCATAATCCCGTTGAAGGTTTTCCATCGTTTCGGCTGGAATATCAAGTTCGTAACACCAGCATTTGGCAGATTTGCTGCAATGAAACTCCTTTCCGCAACGCGGGCAGATATCTTTTTCGACAATCTTTTTATTATGCTTTACCTTTTCTTTCATAATGCAAAGTTACACTCACTTTTTCAACCTTCCCTCCTACCGGTGGATTCATTTTCGACACTTTTAGCTCCGCTTGTATAATTTGTGGAAAGGAATCCGTAACGGCATCAAGAACTTTTCTGGCTACATGCTCAATCAGCCTGGAAGTGATTTCCATTTCCTTTTTAACCAGACCATAAACGGCAGCGTAATTAACTGTTTTATGCAGGTCATCCGATATTTCAGCTTCATTCGTATCGGTCTCGAAGTGAATATCTACAATAAAAGTATTTCCAATCAATTGTTCTTCCCTGAAGCATCCATGATAAGCATGAAATTCCATACCAGTAATTGAAATTGTAGCCATTCTTATTTTGTTAAAACTTTAAGCGCCAGATTAATTCTGCTTATGACTTCATCTTTACCCAATAATTCCATGATGGTTGTAACTCCGGGTCCCATTGCCGAACCAACCAAGGCTAATCTGAGGGGCGTCATCACCTGACCCATACCAATATGTTGGGTTTCGATAAATGATTTAATCTGATAATCAAGATGAATAGCAGTAAAATCTGATTCAGCCTGGAGGTTAACCAATAATGTCTTAATGGTTTCGGAAGTATTATCTTTCCAAACCTTGTTTACCATCTGGGGGTCATAGGTTGATGGCGGAATGAAGAAAAACGATGACTGATCCCAGAAATCCTGGACAAAATGGGTCCTTTCCTTAATTGAGCCGATAACTTTAATTACGAATTCATCAGAGGCCTCTATATTTTTTGCTTTCAAAATTGGCTGAAATAAGTTACAAAGGATTTCATTATCTTTTTTAATAAGATACTGATGATTGAACCATCTGGCTTTTTCAGGATCGAAACGGGAACCCGACTTTCCTACCCTATCGAGTGAAAACGCCCGAATCATTTCATCCATCGAAAAAAGTTCCTGTTCGCTTCCGGGATTCCAGCCCAGAAAAGCAAGGAGGTTCACAAAAGCTTCAGGAAAATATCCTGACTCGCGATAACCCGAATATATTTCACCATTCTCCGGGCTTATCCATTCAACCGGAAACACAGGGAATCCCATCTTATCTCCATCACGTTTGCTGAGTTTTCCTTTTCCATCTGGTTTCAAAATAAGCGGTAAGTGCGCAAATTGCGGCATTTCATCGCTCCAGCCAAATACACTGTAAAGCATTGCATGCAATGCCAGCGAAGGTAGCCATTCCTCTCCCCTGATGACATGGGTGATTTTCATCAAACGATCGTCCACAACATTGGCAAGGTGATAGGTAGGCATACCATCCGATTTGTAAAGCACCTTGTCATCGAGGGTAACTGACTTTACATGCATCTCGCCTCGGATTATATCCGTAAAAACAATATCCTCATTTTCCGGTGTCTTAAAGCGAATAACATAATGCTCCCCCGATTTAATCTTATCCGCAACCTCTTTTTCACTCAGTGTCAGCGAATTTTTCATGGAAATACGTGATAATTGGCTATAACTGGTATTCAGTGTTTTTTCTGATTCCAGTTTTTTTCGCATGGCTTCGAGTTCTTCGGGGGTATCAAACGCATAATATGCATGCCCTGAATGGACAAGTTGTAAAGCATATTCACGATAGATAGATTTCCGGTCTGATTGCCTGTAAGGAGCATAAGGGCCGCCTTCGTTAATCCCTTCATCGAATTTGATTCCGCACCAGGCCAATGATTCGATGATATATTCTTCCGTACCTGGTACAAATCTGTTTTGGTCAGTGTCCTCAATTCTAAGGATCAGTTTTCCACCATGTTTTTTAGCGAAAAGATAGTTGTATAAAGCTGTTCTGACTCCCCCTACATGCAAGGGACCGGTGGGTGACGGAGCAAACCGGACGCGGATTTCCTTATTCATCATTAATTGGATATTGAAATGCAAAAATAAAAAAAAGTGGTATCAGGGTTTTCTGATCTGTTACCACTTTAATTTGTTAAAAGATCCTGTTTCATTCCATTTTAATCAATTTTTTGAAGTACATACCCTTTTCATCAATCATCTGCAGGGTGTATATGCCAGAGGGTAATTCGTAAACATCCAGGTTCAATTTGGGTTGATCTGTAACTGCTGTTTTAACGATTGCCCCTGAAAGATTAATAATTTTCAAGGTCTTTTGCCCATTATTCTGATTAAAATGTATAGCAATAAAGTCCTTTACAGGATTAGGAGAAACCGAAAATGGATCAATCAAATTTTCTTCTGGCGCACTTGTAACAATGCTTCCCATTTGGTTGATGACCCAGTTGTCCGGATCAACCTGGATGTTCAAAACGGTTTTATTTAATGGAATTGAAAAGGAATTTAAATTTGACGTTTGATATAAAAATACCGTAGTATCGGTTCCATCATTGAACAGGAACCTGTATTCCATCAACATCTTGAATAGCGGTGTTACCGAGGGTTTGGAGGTAACCTGAGAAACTTCCATATAAACACCCCCTTCGTTCTGCGACCACTCAATGTTAAAAGTAGGATATCCTTCTCCAAAGTACCATTGGTTAAAAAAATCGGAAAAGTCCATTCCTGAATTCTGGTTCAGAACATTCATAAAATCGATTCCTGTTGCTATGCTGTCCCCATAGATGTCAAGGTAGTTTTGTAAAACCTGGAAAAAAAGATCGTCGTCCTGAAGTTCGAACCGGATCATGTGCAGGATAGCAGCACCTTTATCATAAGAAAGCCTGCCGTCAAAAATCCTCCAGATGTTGTCGTAGGTGACTTCTGCCGGGGGTACATAGACACTTCCTCCGGGTTGAGACATAACATAACTGTGAATGCTTTGCATCATTGAATTGGCTGCTCCCTGACCCTGAATAAATTCAGTAGCAAGGTAATCGGTATAGGTCGCAAACCCTTCATTGATCCAGATATCGCTCCAGGTAGCACAAGTGACATGATCACCGAACCACATGTGACCCAGTTCATGGGCAACCAATCCAAAACTGAACCCCCCAATCGTTGTCATGGTTTGGTGTTCCATGCCACCGCCGAGCGGTGTAAGGCAATGTCCATATTTTTCCTGATCAAACGGGTACAAAGAAAAAAGCTCGGAATATAGTTCAATAAACTCAGCGGTTTGATCGATCCCGTCTTTATAGTTCTCAAGACAACCAGGTGAGTCATATATAAAATTCTGAATTAAAAGCGAATCCTCGCCCATTTGTTCAGGATGAGCATAAATGCTATAATCCTGGTAATCCGAAACGGCGAAAGAAATCAGGTAAAAATCAATCGGATATCTGGTCTTCCATTCATAACGAAGTTTATTGTTCGGCATGGAGGTGATATGGGTGAGTAATCCATTTGATCCTGCCATGTTTTCACTGCTGGTGGTCAAAAATATCCATGCTGAGTCGGCTTTATCTTCCAGTACTTGTTTAGTTGGCCACCAGTCGCGGGCGGCAAAAGGCTCAGATAACGTCCATGTTACATTTTTACCCCATCCGGTGCTTGTTGATATCCCGGAAAAAAATCCTCCGGTTGGCGGGGTTCCATGATAAGTGATCTTGGCTTCAAACATATTCCCCTGCACTAATGGATCGCCAAGTGGAACAAATGCTTCATCCGTTGTATGTATAACCGTCCTCGGGATTCCATTCACTGTTACCATATCTATTGTCATCTGTTCAAGCAGTTCAAAAGCAAAAGTGTCCAACTCAGTTGCTATAACTTCTGCATAAAATGTTACTTCTCCTGACACATAGATAGTGTTGCTTTCAACATTCAAATCCAGGAAATAATGCTTTACATCATAATCATGCAGTAAAGGAGTTTGAACAATATCCTTTGTGTTTTTGAATGAATTTATATATGACTTGGCATGGCTGCAATACATGCCGTCGGAATGATTGTGTACCTGGGCATAATTATATAAAGTGAATGCACAGAATAAGGTTGCTAAAAATAATCTTCTCATAAAATTAAAAGGTTGTTTACGAATTTTGAAATAAAGGATTTTAGAGTTTGACAAACTTGCCGGAATAAACCAATTCTCCGATTTTTACGGAAATAAAAAAAATACCCGTACTCAAATCTGACAAGTTGATCGAATAAAATGGTTGCATGACGGAATATTGCAAAATCTTTTTACCAAACAAATCATGAATTGAAATCTCAGTGATCAATTCACCGAATGATTGTACTGTCAGTTCAGTGGTTGCAGGGTTGGGATAATATGAATATAAAGATTCTTCCGGATATACTTCAGTAATACTTTCCACCTTTTTAAGTACCCATTTCTCAGGATCAACCTGGATACTGTCAACCGGTTTTCCGGACATTAAGGAAAACGTTACAGATACTTTATCCTGATAAAGTTTTATAGTTGTATCTGTGCCATCATTAAAAAACAACTTAAATGGAATATGCATTTTGAAAAAAGGTGTCTTTTCCGGCATAGAGGTCGACTGAGCAGACTCTATTTCAATGAATCCCTTAATTTGTTTGTACTTAACCGAAAAGATCGGATATCCTTCTCCGTAATACCATTGTCCGAAAAATTCCTCCCAATTCCGGCCGGATGTTTCAGTTAAGACGTTTATAAAATCTGGCGTAGAAGCAGAACTGTCAGCAAATTTCACAAGGAAATTTCGGAGAACATCAAAAAACAGATCTTCATTCTGCAACTCGAACCGTATCATGTGCAGCAGGACCGATCCTTTCCAATAAGTAAGCCGGCTGTCAAAAATCCGTTTCACATTGTCGTAAGCAACATCTTCTTCAGGCACATAAACACTTCCCCCGGGTTGTGATAAAATATAATTGTGGGCATTGTTACGCATAATTCCGGGCCATTGCCCTCCTGCTACTTTTTCTGTTGCCAGATAATCGGTATATGTTGCAAAACCCTCATTTATCCAAATGTCGCTCCAGTTCGAACAGGTTACGCTGTTGCCAAACCAGGAATGTCCCAATTCATGAGCGACCAGACTGAAATCAAAGCTTCCCACGGTGGTCATCGTTTGATGTTCCATACCCCCTGATAATCCGGCAAGGCAATGACCGTATTTTTCCATTTGAAACGGATACTGACCAAATAATCCGGAAAATAGTTCGAAAAATTTCAGGGTGTTTTCAATTCCTTCCCTATAATACCCAAGGCAACCTTCGGAATTATAAATGTAATTCTGAATTAGCAGGGAATCTCCGTTTAGGTTTTCAGGCTTTGCATAAATATTATATTCCTGATATTCAGCCACTGCAAAAGAAATCAGATAATATGCGATTGGGTATTTCGACCGCCATTCATACCGTACTTTATTATCCGGTAAATTTACCACATTGGACAAGATGCCTATTGATCCGGCTTTATTTTCAGAGGATGTCGTAATATTCACCCCTACTGAGTCTGCTTTGTCGGTCAAGACTTGTTTCGTTGGCCACCATTGTCTTGCATTAAAAGGCTCCGCCAAAGTCCAGGTAACATGTTTGTTCCAGGTTGAATCGTATTCAGTTGAAATACCGGAAAAAAATCCACCTGTAGGAGGTGTGCCATGGTAAAATATCCGGCAGTTGATTAAGGTGCCTTGCTGCTGCGAAGATCCAGTAATAACAAATACTTCATTGTTGCTTCTTTCAAAAAACTTTGATTCTCCATTGAACCAAACTGAGTCCAATATCAACTCATCGATCAATTCAAAGGCAAAAGTATCCAGCTGATTACAAACAACCTGAGCCTGTATCGTTACATTTCCTGAGATTTCTACAGTATTATTTTCAGCGTGTAAATCTAGAAAATAGTAGGAAATATCATATTGGTGAAGAAGCGGTGATTGGTTAATTCCTTCTGATAATGAGAAGGGTTTTCCGGAAATCCGAGCAACACTGCAAAAATGATCGTGATATGATGATTTTAATGGCTGGGCAAAAAGCAGACCATTTGATGAAAGAAATAATGTAAGGTATATTATTTTAAGCATGTAAAACGGAATAAGAAATAACCGCTTATTTTTTCAATTTCCAAATCATTATCTATATTTGCCAAAATTAACAAAATAACAATTATTTTGTTTTCGTTTTCAGGTAATTGATAATCCTTCGAATTCTTGAACGAAATAATTAGGAACGTATTGAAAGATCAATATCAAATATTACTTAAAAAGCTGGATTTATTCGTCAGAAAGTACTATAAAAACCAGTTGATCAGAGGTGGGTTTCTATTTCTTACCCTCTTCTTCATCTTTTTTTTAATTGTTAATTTTCTCGAGTTCTTTGGGCATTTTGATAGCAACACCCGTACGATTATTTTTTTCCTTTACACAGGATTGAATCTTTTTGTTTTTATTAGTAATATAGTTATTCCTCTTTTTAAATTATTCAGAATAGGAAAAATTATATCCAACGAGCAGGCTGCAAAGATCATTGGAAATCATTTTTCTGAAGTCGGAGACAAGCTCTTAAATACTTTACAACTAAAAGTACTTGGTGATCAAATTAAAACAAACTATGATCTGATAAATGCAAGTATCGATCAAAAAATTAACGATTTAAAACCTGTCCCTTTCACATCTGCTATCGATCTGTCGAAGAACAAGAAATATATTAAATATGCTCTTCCTCCTTTGCTCTTAATTTTGGTTTTGCTTGTTTCATCGCCGACAATTATTACTGGTCCATCAAAAAGACTGGTAAAATTCACTGAACATTTTGAGAAGGCAATGCCATTTTCCTTTATTGTTTTAAACGATAAACTTGAGGTATTACAGAATGAAGACTTCCGGCTCGAAGTTAAAATTGATGGAGAAGAAATTCCTGAAAATATTTTCCTTGAAACACAAGAGAGCAAAATAAAATTATTGAAAGACAGTAAAATAAGCTATTCTCACACGTTTATCAATGTTCAAAAGCCCCTTAATTTTACAATTACGGCTGACCAGTATCGCTCTGCAAAATATACTTTATCAGTAATACCCAAGCCTGTTTTACTGGATTTCGAAATTTCTTTGGTATATCCGTCCTATACCGGACGCAGTAAGGAGACAATTAAGAACAATGGTGATATAAGCGTGCCAACAGGAACTATTGCTAGTTGGAGTTTTTATACCCGGAATGCAGAAAATATTGCCATACGGTTTAAAGATAAAACCGTTTCACCCAATCGAAATTCTCCGGACATTTTTTATTTCAAAGAGGTAATGTATAAAAGTCAGAATTATGTTGTCAGCATTTCAAATAATCTGGTAAAAAACTCAGACTCTCTTACTTACACAATAAATGTAATTCCCGACCTTTATCCATCCATAGATGTTGATGAATTCAGAGATTCTATTTACCCTCAGCAAGTATACTTTAAGGGAAATATCAAAGATGATTATGGTTTTGATTTGCTAACTTTTAATTACTCTGTTAATTCCGCAGAATCTGCAACAATTGCAATGAAAATAGACAGCCTACCTATTTCAACAGGGGTCAATCCCCAACAGTTTTTTCATTATTTTGACCTCGGATCAATTGACTTAAAAGCTGGCGATAGAGTAGATTATTTTTTCGAAGTGTGGGATAATGACAGGATAAACGGAAGTAAATCTTCCAAATCTCAGTTAATGACATTTAAGGTTCCTGATTTGAATGAAATTGAAAAACAAACAGGAGAAAGCAATGATGCAATAAAGGAGGATCTTGAAGAAACCATAAAAGAAGTTCAGCAGTTGCAGAAAGAGATTGATGAATTGAATAAAAAAATGGTAGATAAAAAAGATCTGACATGGGAAGACCGGAATCAGATAAAAACATTGATGCAAAAGCAGAAAGATTTGCAGGAAAAAATGGAGTCGATAAAAAATGAGAATGAGAAAAAAGCATCGAATGAACGCGAATACAAAGAAATACCGGATGAATTGATCGAAAAGCAAAAACAGCTTGAAGAATTGTTCGAAAAATTGATACAGGATGAAGAATTAAGTGAACTATTCAAGGAAATGCAAAAACTTCTTGACGAAGTGGATAAAGATAAAGTGAATGAAATGCTTGAAAAAATGAAAATGTCTAACGAGGAAATGGAAAAAATGCTAGACAGAAACCTTGAAATTTTCAAGCAGCTTGAATTCGAATCAAAACTTGAGGATGCGATTAAAAAACTAGAAGAGTTATCAGATAGGCAGGAAAAACTCAGTGACGAAACCCTGAATAAAAATACCAATACAGATGAATTAAAAAATAAGCAACAAGATATTAATCAATCTTTTAATGACCTGAAACAAGACTTGGACCAATTGGATAAAATGAATAAGGAACTGGAGGATCCAAACGAGTTTGATCAGATGGAGGAACAACAGCAAAGCATTGATAATGATTTAATGGATAGCGAAAACTCCTTAGAAAAAAACCAGCGAAGTAAGGCATCCGGCTCCCAGAAAAGTGCTTCCCAGAAAATGCAGAAAATGTCGGAGTCTTTAACGAGCATGCAGCAAGATATGGTTCAGGAAGGAATGGAAGAAGACATTGATGCCTTGAGAGATATCCTCGAAAACCTGATACAACTATCTTTTGACCAGGAAGATTTGATCGGTAAAGTAAATTCAGTGAATCTGAATGACCCCCAATATACAGATCTTATTCGCGAACAAAAGAATATTAAGGATGATCTGAAATTGGTAGAAGACTCTTTATTCGCGCTCAGCAAAAGGCAAATAATGATTGAGCCTTTTATTTCAAAGGAAATTAGTTCCATCAACCAGAATATTGAAAAATCTATTGACTTTTTGAACAACAGACGAAGTAATCAGGCTGCCGAAAAACAGCAATATGTTATGACATCCGTTAACAACCTTGCTTTAATGCTTTCTGAAACATTGAATCAAATGATGCAAAGCATGATGCAATCGAGTAGTTGCAAGAGTTCTTGCAAAAGCGGAAAACCCAAACCGGGAGCCGGAAAAGCCTCAATGAAATCCATGCGTCAGCTTCAGGAACAATTAAACAAGCAAATTGAAATGCTTAAAGCAGGAAAACAGGACAATGGAAAAGATCCGAAAGGAAAGAGCGGGAGTAAGGGAAATTCCATGAGTGAGCAATTGGCGCGAATGGCCGCCCAGCAAGAAGCCATAAGAAATCAGATGCAACAGTATGCTGATCAACTGGAAAAAGAAGGTAATTTTGGAGCGGCAAAAGAACTTCAAAAGACGATGAACGAAATGGAAAAAACAGAAACGGAACTCGTTAATAAGATGTTGACACAGGAAACTTTAATGAGACAGCAAGAAATATTAACACGGTTGTTAAACTCTGAGAAAGCCGAGCTTGAAAGGGAAAAGGAAGAAAAAAGAGAATCGAATGAAGCAAAAAATCAAATAAATCGTAACCCTGATGAATTAATAAAGTATAATGTGATACAATCAAGCGATGTAGAGTTGTTAAAAACGATGCCACCAACGTTGAAACAGTTTTACAAAAGCAAGGTGAACCAGTACTTTTATAATTTTGAAGAATTATTAGAAAAATGAGACAAGAACAAAAAACACTTAGGCTAAAATCCGAGCCGCAAAACATTCATCAGGTCGAAAGGCTGATAGAAGAAGTATGTGATACCAACAACTTAAATCACAGCTATCTCGGTTGTATTACTGTTGCCCTTACTGAGGCATTTCAAAATGCCTTAGAGCATGGGAACAAAAGAAATCCTGAGAAAATCATTTCGATTAGTTATGAAAAGACCTCAACGGGTTTAAAATTCTGTATTAAAGATCAGGGAGAGGGATTTAATTTTCATAATATTCCCGATATCAAAGATGATGGACGTGAAAAAGTTTTTCCAGGCAGGGGAATTTTTTTGATTAAAACTCTTTCTGATGACGTAAGATTTATTGAGCCCGGTAATGAAATCGAGATTGGTTTTAAAATATCGAGTATCAATTATGAAACAGCGGTCGACAGGATGAAAAAATTTCAGGATTATTCTGAGACGGTAAAGAAGGTAAGTAAATAGTTTTTGAACTGTTGAAGGTGCAGAAAGGGTCCATTTATTTCTTTTCGGAAGAGATCAGGTTTTCTTTACCAGAAAAAAAGAAAACAAGGGAATGGATCAGAAAAGTGCTTCTAAAAGAAAAAAAATCACTAGGTATTTTGAATTTTATATTTTGCTCGGATGATTATCTGAGTGATTTAAACATCAAGTACCTGAATCACAAATCTTTGACAGATATATTAACCTTTGATTACACTGAAGAATCAAATCAGGTAAGTGGTGATATTTATATCAGCATTGATAGGGTGAAAGAAAACGCAAAAACTTATAATACTGATTATTTAACCGAAATGCACCGTGTTATCATTCATGGTGTTTTACATTTAATTGGATATAAGGATAAAACATCGGAAGAGGCTGAAATCATGCGGAAGAAAGAAGATAATTACTTATCTTTGCGCACAAATTTCATCCACGAATAATTTATAAGTTTCACGTGAAACTTTAATCTGATGTTTAAAGATTACGACATAATTGTTGTAGGGGCAGGACATGCCGGATGCGAAGCTGCATCTGCAGCAGCCAATCTGGGGTCATCCGTATTACTCATAACCATGAATATGGGCAATTTTGCCCAAATGTCATGTAATCCAGCCATGGGAGGTATCGCTAAGGGCCAAATTATCAGGGAAATTGATGCATTGGGAGGTTATTCCGGAATTATTACCGATAACACAATGATACAATTCCGGATGCTGAATAAGTCAAAAGGACCAGCAATGTGGAGCCCAAGAGCTCAAAATGACCGAATGTTGTTTTCATTGGAATGGCGCAGCCAGCTTGAAAAAATTCCGAATATTGATTTTTGGCAGGATACTGTTGTTGGATTAAATATTAAAGAAAGAAGGGTTATTGGTGTCACTACCGCAATGGGACAAGAAATAAAATCCAAAGCTGTAATACTTACTAATGGTACTTTCCTTAATGGAATTATTCACATCGGTATCAAGCAATTCAGTGGTGGCAGAATCGGAGAAAAAGCCTCAAAAGGAATTACGGAGAATCTAAAAAGTCTGGGTTTTATTTCCGACCGCATGAAAACCGGAACCCCGGTAAGGGTTGATGGCAGGACTATCGATTTTTCTAAACTTCATGAACAACCAGGGGATGAAAATCCGGGTAAATTCAGTTTTACGGAAACTTCAAAATTAAATAAACAAAAAAGTTGCTGGCTGGCTTATACCAATAACAAAGTTCATGAAACATTAAGATTGGGCTTTTCAGAGTCTCCAATGTTCAGCGGCAGGATAGAAGGAATTGGACCAAGATATTGTCCTTCAATAGAAGATAAAATTGACAGATTTTCTGATAAAGATCAGCACCAATTATTTGTGGAACCGGAAGGATGGGAAACCATTGAATATTATATCAACGGATTTTCATCATCACTTCCCGATCATATACAGTTTAAAGCCTTACAAAAAATTGAGGGTTTTGAAAATGCTAAAATCTTTCGTCCGGGTTATGCCATTGAATATGATTTTTTTCCTCCGGATCAATTGCTGGCAACTCTTGAAACAAAATTAATATCGGGCCTCTATTTTGCCGGTCAAATTAACGGTACTACAGGTTATGAAGAGGCTGCCTGCCAAGGCTTAATTGCAGGAATCAATGCCCATTTGAAAAACAATAATCTTCCTGAATTTGTACTTGGCAGATCTGAAGCATATATCGGAGTTCTTATAGATGATCTCATTACTAAAGGAGTAGATGAACCCTACCGAATGTTTACTTCCCGGGCCGAGTACAGAATTTTATTGCGTCAAAATAATGCTGATTTGCGTTTAACACCAATGTCGAATGCAATTGGTTTGGCTTCAAAAGAAAGATTATCCAGAGTTATTGAAAAACAAAATATTATAAACAAAGTAATCCAATGGCTAAATAATGAAAACATCTCTCCTGATCTTGTTAATGAAACCCTGAATCGTTATAACACCCCTCCTATTAGTCAAAGGGTAAAACTTTCGACATTACTTTTACGTCCACAAATCAATATTCATGATCTGATTTCTATTACTGATAATTTTTCAGGCCAACTTGGTAGTATCTCATCCTCTATTATTCAGGAGTGTTTAGAAGAAGCAGAGATTCAAATTAAATACGGTGGCTATATCTCGAAAGAACAGGATATAGCTGATAAAATAAACTCATTGGAAGAAATTTACTTAAATCCTGAAACCGATTATTTCGGGATAAAATCTCTGTCGTATGAAGCCAGGGAAAAACTCTCGAAAATAAAACCAAAAACTATTGGCCAGGCCTCTAGAATTTCCGGAGTTTCTCCATCGGATATTTCAGTACTTGCTATTTATATCGGTAGATAAATAATTTCACGTGAAACTGGAACAACTGATAAAATATTCGACTTGTCCTATTTGTAGTAGTCAAAACCTTGAATTATATATTTCATCGGAAGATTATTTCTTAACTCATGAAGTATTCAATATCGAATTCTGCAAGGATTGTGGTTTGAAATTTACCAATCCCCGTCCGTCAGAGGAATTGATCAAAAAGTATTATCAATCGGAAGAATATATTTCCCATTCAAATACCAGGAGAGGTTTAATTAACAGAATTTACAGTCTAGTCAGGCTATATACAATCAGGTCAAAAATCAGAATATTAAAACGATATTTCAAAAATGGAAGTGTTTTGGATATTGGTTGCGGCACGGGTGAATTTCTGAATGAAGTTAAAAAATCAGGTTACAGTGTAAAAGGAATAGAACCTGATCAAAATGCTAGAAGTTCTGCGATAAAAAACTTTAACCTGGAGGTTTTAAATGAAAATGAAATTTATGATCGTAAAGATAGCCAATTTGATGTCATTACGATGTGGCACGTTCTCGAGCATGTTTTTAGAATTGAAGAAAGAATGAAACAAATAAAGTCGCTCATGACCCCTAATGGAATCCTAATAATTGCAGTTCCCAATCCTGGTTCCTGGGATGCAAGGCACTATGGGAAATTTTGGGCGGCATACGATTTACCAAGACATTTATATCATTTTGAACAATTATATCTTATTGAAATGATCACTCGATTTGGTTTCAGGCATATAAGGACCAAGCCAATGTATTTCGATTCGATATACATCAGCATGCTAAGTGAAAAGTATAAAACCGGAAAATCAAATAATATAATGGGTATCTTTAATGGAATTATTTCAAATTTTTACGCACTTCTTACCGACCGAAATTATTCAAGCATGATTTATATCTTTAAAAACAATTAGACTTAATTTTAAGCCCTATAATGAACTAAGTATGTGTTGTAGTATTTTTACCCATTTAAAAGAAAATAATTTAGCAGACGACGTATAATTGAGATTTTTATAATTATTAGTTAATTAGCAACTTAGGATCGTTTATGTATGGTTATGGCAGAATAAAGCTTAAATTAATTATATTTATAGTTGCTACAGTAATTTTATTGATCCTGTCTTTTTTTTATACTTCATTTATTACCCCTTCCGATCATTCCAAAACAAAAAAAAACTTTCAATCAGTTTTGTTGGGTAAAGAAAAATTAACCGATGCTGTAATAAACGATATTTCAAATCAGCTTGAGAGAAAAAACCCTGACTCTTTATTCCTTGATAGCCGTTACATTGAGTTATCCCTTAGGGAAGATATTATTTTTCTGGTTTACGAGGATAGTTTATTGAAGTATTGGTCAAGTAATTCATTAGAGGCATATAATCCCAGTTTTTTATCTACCAATTTCAGTTTCTTTTCCAATTCATGGTGCGAGGTCAGGCGAAAAGAGGTAAAATCCTTATTGATTGTCGGACTGATTAAAGTGATAAATTCATATCCTTTCGAAAATCAATTTCTGGAAAATAGATTCCCTGAACAATTTCATGTTCCTGAAAACACAACAGTTTCAATCGAGAAGGCGGAATATGCTATTTATAACGGAGAGGGCAATTTTCTTTTTTCTTTACTATTTCCTGATAAGGTGCAGCTAAATGATAACCAGAGCTTAATACTTATTTCTCTTTATTTAACCACCTATATTTTTTTAATTATTTCGCTTATTTTATCTTATTCTGCAATTGGTTCACTCTTTCGGAATAAACCCATTCTGGTTTTTGGTTTAATAATCGACGTTATTATCTTACGCTGGTTTACGTTTTATTTTCAAGTCCCAAAAGACATTTACTCCCTGCAATTGTTTAAGCCATCTATTTATGCAAGTTCAAACCTGTTTCCTTCCCTTGGGGATTTGCTTGTCAATTCTGTTACCATTTTAGCTATTGCTTTTATCATTCATAAGAATCTTGATTTGAACCAATGGATAGACCGATTGAATCAAAAGTTAAAATATTTCATTTCATTTTTGCTCCTTCTTCTTGTGTTCGTGTTTTATTACTTACTTAATTCATCACTAAACAGCATAATTGAGGACTCAATCATTTCTTTTGACTTATTTAATATTACCACTATCAGCATATTCAGCCTCATTGGTTTGCTGTGCTTTTTTATTCTTATACTTTCATTTATTTTTCTGACTCATGAAATATTATTGACATTTATAAAGACATTTTCTGCCAGGAAATATTATTTTTTGGCATTGCTAATATATTCCACCCTTTTTTACATAGTTTGCCAAAGATTACAAAGTTTTAACGGGTTTACAGTTATTTTCCTCATTTCTTATATTTTCCTTTATTGGGTTTTTATAAAACCCGGAGACAACATCATACGACTTTCATGGGTTTTATTCATTTTGATTCTTTTTTCTTTCCTTTCGACTTATATAACTTTTCGTGCCAACAATAATAATGAAAAGCAGGGAAGGCAATTGCTTTCGCAAAAGCTATCAAATCAAAGAGATTTTATGGTGGAATTCCTTTTCAATGAAATTTCTCTATCGCTACCCAACGATAGCACACTTAAGGATTTATTAAAGACAAGTGAACAGTATGAAAATGTAACCAATTAATGAGATTCAGGAATACATCAGGAATAAATATTTTACCAGGTTTTGGGACAAATATGATTTATTGATTACGATTTGTGATTCTTCAAAAGAATTAAATATCCAGCCTGAAAATTATACTGTCAATTGTTTTGAATACTTTGATAATTTAATCAGTGAATATGGAATAACTACTAATTACAAGAATCTTACTTTTCTTGAAATCAATATTTTAGGTGATAATTACATTGGAATCATTGACATTCCTTCCATCCAGCCACTCAAAAGGATCTATGTTGAGGTTTTTTCCAAATTAATCCCACGGGGACTAGGTTATCCGGAGCTTTTAACAGACCGAAAGACCCCCACTACTTATAATCTCAATACATATTCCTGGGCGCGTTATGAAAAAAATGAGATCGTTTATCATTTCGGAAAATATCAGTATTCAACAAATCTTGTGAATTATAGAAAATTAATAAAAGAGGACAATTTTTTTGACCTTAATAGGTTTAGCCATCTTTTTATTGAAATTGATGAAGATTCGGCTCTCATTCTTAGCAAAAAAAATCCGGGGCTTTTAGATATAGCCGCACCCTTTTCCTACTTCTTTATCTTCTATGGAATTATTGTGGGGATAGCTTTTATCATTTATCGGGGGCCAACTCCAATAAAAAGGCATTCCATGAATTTTAAAAAGCGTTTGCAATGGTCAATTATATCCTTAATCCTGTTTTCATTTATTATCATAGGGATAAGTTCGGTATTTTATATAATTAATTTGAATGACAACAAGAATACTGATTTGCTCAGTGAAAAATCCCATTCGGTTCTGATTGAACTCGAGCACAAGCTTGCCATGGAGGAATCCCTTACACCTGATATGGGTCAATACCTTTCCGATTTAATGTACAAATTATCTCTTATCTTTTTTTCCGACATCAATTTATTTGATTTGGATGGGAAATTATTGGCAACCTCAAGGCAGGAGATCATAACCAAGGGATTAATTTCTTCTCAGATGAATCCGATGGCATTTAATCAGATGAATAATTATAAAAACTCACTTTTTATTCATAGTGAATCCATTGGGGATTACAAGTATCTTTCAGCTTACCTGCCCTTCAGGAATGAAAGAAATAAACCAATAGCTTACCTGAATTTGCCTTACTTTGCAAAACAGGATGATCTGAGTCAGGAAATCTCAACCTATCTTGTAGCTTTTATCAACATCTATGTTATTCTTACCTCAATAGCTATATTAATTACCCTCATTTTTTCAAATTATATTTCCAAACCGGTACAATTGATCAAGGAAAAAATCGGCCAAATAAAGCTGGGTAAGCAAAATGAAAAAATCGAATGGGTACAGAATGATGAAATTGGCAGCCTTGTAGCTGAATACAACCGCATGGTAGATGAACTTGCGAAAAGCGCCGAACAACTATCCAGATCAGAACGCGAAAGTGCCTGGCGCGAAATGGCAAAACAAATTGCTCATGAAATTAAAAACCCTTTGACTCCTATGAAATTGAGCGTTCAATATCTCAAAAAAGCATGGGATGAAAAAGCGCCTGACTGGGATCAAAGGTTCAGCCGGTTTACAACTACTCTTGTGGAACAAATAGAATCCTTATCTAATATTGCTTCTGAATTTTCAGATTTTGCAAAAATGCCGAAATCAAAATTCGAAAAGCTGGAATTGAATAAAGTAATTAATAATGCCATTGACCTTTTTAAAGATTCAAGCCAGGTTCAATTTGAATTCAGAAGCTCAAATAACCACTTTGTCATGGCTGACAATGAGCAACTTTTGCGTGTCTTCATTAATTTAATCAATAATTCCATTCAGGCGATAACAGATCCGGAAAAAGGGCTGATTCAAATAACATTGGAATTGTCTGAAGGATTTCAAATAATAAGGTTCAAAGATAACGGCAAAGGGATTCCATCAGACCAAAAAAGCAAAGTGTTTTATCCGAATTTTACCACTAAATCAGGAGGCATGGGGCTGGGACTGGCAATGGTAAAAAATATCATTCAAAACTCAAATGGTGAAATTTCTTTTGAATCGGAAGATGGAATCGGAACAACATTTATTATAAAGCTTCCGGCCTATAATGAATAGAAAAAACGCCTATTTTTCAGTTTTCCCGGTTTTGGAGCACTTCTCCTGATATAAATTGGAGCATTCTTCTCCACCCCACGAAGGAGACAGAATATTTTCAGGAATATGCTTTGCGAATTTTTCATTTGCTTTTTCAAGCAAAGGACAGGCGGCATCAGGTCCACCCCCAAACATTTTAGGGGTGTGGAGAATATTAAGGCCCTGAAGATAATACGCTCGGGGATTTTCAGGATCAATTTCCGCTGCTTTTTTCAGAACCAGGTTTGCCTTTAGTGAAAAATCCTTCCCTCTTTTAATCGGATCAATTTGTATTCTTCCCTGGTAAACCAGCCCCTGCAGGACCAATAACTCCGACTCTTCAGGGTACATTTCCAAAGCCTTGTCTATAAATTTTTGGGCATTATCAAGATCGACATCTTTTACAGCATTTTCCGCACCGACAAAGCTTTTATTTATCCAGCAAAGTGCCGCATAATATAAGGGATGCCATTTGTCCATCGCCGTGCTGGCTATTCGTTCGAAATTAACAGCCAATTCTGCAAAATCCTTTTCGGTGACAGCAGTTTTTAGTGCTTGTTTTTGATTTGTCATCATCATGACATAGTCACTATTACCCTGAGCGATAGCAATTTCAACAACACAAACCAGCAATAACCACAAAATTACATATCTTGCCATATCATCGGAAATAAATAAAAGTGTCGCCAAAGTTATTCCAAATTTTCAAAGCCCTGGGATTTATCATTTCAAAATTAATTTTTGCCAATTCTTGTGTTTTAATGATTTTATTACATTTATGCCCTTAATATTTAGGAAGAAATTAATTTATACAATCGATAAATAATCATTCATTTTAAACACATTGACAATGACAATTAAAAACAAAACAGGGCTAATCCTGCGTAAATCGGTACCCTTATTTCTCATAGTAGTGCTAATCTTCTGCGGATGCACAAAACAGAAATTCACAGTAAAAACGGTGACTGATAAAAACGGTTACAAATACGAAACTGTTACCGGAGATCCAACACAAGTAAGAATGTATACTTTGAATAACGGATTGAAAGTATATATCAGTTCAAGTGCTGACGAACCACGGCTTGCAACTTTGATTGCAGTCAGGGCTGGCTCCACATCAGAACCAAAAGAAACCACCGGACTTGCACATTATTTTGAGCACATGATGTTTAAAGGGACAAACAAGATTGCAACACTTGACTGGGAAAAGGAGAAGTTTGTACTGGATCAGATTTCCGATCTTTTTGAACAACACAGGTCGGTGACCGACTCATTACTAAAACGGGCTATTTATCATAAAATCGACAGCTTATCTCAGATTGCTGCCAACTATGCCGCTCCAAACGAATACGATAAACTTGTTTCGAGCATGGGATCTAAAAGAACAAATGCAGGAACAGATTATGAATCGACGGTTTATATCAATGATATTCCTTCGAATGAATTCGAGAAATGGCTTAAACTTGAAAGTGAGCGCTTCAAAAATATGATTTTAAGGTTGTTTCATACCGAACTTGAAACCGTTTATGAAGAGTTCAATATGTATCAGGATATGGACAGGGCAAGGGCAGGAAACGCAATGATGGAAGGTCTTTTCCCGACCCATCCTTATGGGAGAGATGTGATCGGGTTGCCGGAGCATTTGAAAAATCCTTCAATGGTGAACATTTACAAATTTGCCGAAACATGGTACAGGTCGAACAATATGGCCATCTCGATTGCAGGAGACATTGATCCGGAGGAAGCAATTGTTAAAATCGACAAATATTTCGGCAATCTGGAGCCCAACCCTGATCTTCCGCAAATTTCTCAGCCAAAGGAAAATCCGATCACAGAGCCGGTCGTAAAAGAAATAGTGGGCCCTGATGCTGAGTCTGTTTCACTGGCTTTCAGATTTGATGGTGCAAATTCAAAAGATGAAAAGATTGTAACCCTGATCGATCAAATTCTGTCGAACAGCAGGGCAGGATTAATCGATATTGACCTTAATCAGAAACAAAAAGTGCTGCGCGGAAGATCGTCCTCCCAATTCATGAGAGATTACGGTATGCATACGTTTTCGGGACAACCCCGAAAAGGACAATCATTGGAAGAAGTCAGGGATTTATTGCTTGGCGAAATTGAAAAGGTGAAAAAGGGTGAATTTGAAGACTGGATGATCGAAGCGGTTATTAACGACCTTCGCATTTCAGAAATCCGCAGCCAGGAAAGTAATTTTTCAAAGGCATTTGCAATGGTGGATATATTCATTAAGAATATTCCGTACCTCGATATGCTGAATTTCAACAATGACCTTGAAAAGATTACAAAGCAAGAGGTGATTGCATTTGCCAAAGAAAAATACACGAACAACTATGTGGTGGTTTTCAAACGCACAGGCGAGAATAAAGATTTGGTGAAAGTAGAAAAGCCTCCTATCACTCCGGTTGAGATTAACCGTACCGAACAATCCGAATTCTATAAAGAGTTTATTGCTGAAAAAACCGAAAACATTAAACCTGTGTTCGTTGATTTTAAAACTGAAATTCAAAGCCGGACGCTTGCTTCAGGGATTGAGATCAGTTATATTGAAAACAAGACCAATGAGCTATTCAACCTGCAATATATTATTGACATGGGAACCGATCATATTTTAAGACTTCCTCTCGCAATGGAGTATCTTCCTTATCTCGGAACCGATAAGTATTCGCCTGAAGATTTGCAAAAAGAGTTTTTCAGATACGGGCTTTCGATGAACGTTAGTACAGGAAGCGATCGATGCTATGTGAACATTTCCGGGTTGCAAAAATATTTTGAAAAAGGCATCGAACTCCTCGAACATGTTCTCACTCATGTTAAGCCTGATGAAAAAGCCTATTCAGAGCTGGTTCAGGGCATCATGAAAAAACGGATGGATGCCAAGCTCAACAAAAATACAATTCTTTGGAGCGGCCTGGTCAATTACGGCAAATACGGACCTTTTAATCCATTCACCAATATCATTAAGGAAGAGGAGCTAAAGAACATAAACCCGGCTGAACTGACTCAGTTGATTACAGAGCTATCGGCTTACAAACACAGGCTGTTTTACTATGGAAAAGAAGAATTATCAGCGGTAGTTTCACTGATCGATAAATATCACAAAGTTCCATCGGAGTTAAAACCCTATCCTGCACCTGCAGTTTATCCCGAACTGGCCACCGATAAAAACCAGCTTTACCTGGTGGATTACGACATGAGCCAGGTAAGCATAGTATTGCTTGCCAAAGGTTCTGCATTCGACCAGCAACTGATCTCTCCTTCGCGGTTGTTTGGCGAATATTTCGGCCGCGGGCTTTCGTCTATTGTTTTTCAGGAAATACGCGAAGCAAGAGGGCTGGCCTATTCGGCTTATTGTGAGTTTTCGACTCCGGCTAAAACCGACCGCTCCCATTATGTGACCAGTTTTGTCGGTACTCAGGCCGATAAATTAAAAGACGCCACCGAAGCCATGCTTGGTATCATGAATGACATGCCTAAGGCGCAGAAACAGTTTGATCTTGCCAGGGAATCTCTTTTGAAGCAGATTGAAAGTGAGCGGATCATCAAGACCAATATTTTCTGGACTTACCAGCGCAACCTCGACCTGGGGATTGATTACGATATCAGGCGGGATGTTTACAAGTATGTGCAGGATGTTTCCCTCGACGGCTTCAGCCAATTCTTTGATGAGAACATCAAGGGCGGAAAATACTCGGTACTCCTCATGGGAAACAAGGCCCAGCTCGATGCCAATGTACTGAAACAGCTTGGGAATGTGCAGGAACTGACGCTGGAGGAGGTGTTCGGGTACTAAGGAAGAAGTACGTAGAGGTTAGATATTAGATTTTAGACGGTAGATTTTAGATTGAAAAAAATAAGCAACCGGAAGCCCGCCTGAAAAGAAGGTGGGCTTTTGGTTTTTCTTGTAATTCAAACTTCTTTATTTATCTTTGAGCCTTTGGTTTTGTAGGACGGAGGATAAAATAATATTATGTTACCTAACATAATAGAAAATAAATCTAAAACAAAAATGTATGAAAACAAGAATTTTACTTACAATTATAATGGTCGGAATGATCATGGGCGCTTATGCCCAGAAACCGACAATGACCTTAACCTTCACCGCCGACAACAACGGACAGTATGTACCCCTGAACAGTATTTTGATCGAGAACCTTACACAGGGCGGAGATACCACACTTTATGTACCTGATACCGTTTTGGTGCTTGACTACATCACCGACATGAATGAAAACTTCGCCTTCAATGACAATTCTTTTTCCCTTTTCCAAAACTATCCCAATCCAATGAAAGGTAAAACCACAATTTGCCTTCGTTTACCTGAAAGTGAGAATGTTGTGGTTACTGTCAGAGATGTAATGGGAAGGGAGCTGGTCAACCAGGAATTTCAGTTAGAAAAAGGCAGCCCATACCTTCAGCTTCTATCCAGGCAGGGAAAGCCTCTATTTTCTTACTGCCCGAGCAGATGAGCAAAGCCGGACGATAAAAATGTTCAATTCCACCTGTTGCTTCTACCGTAATGGAATTTTGCAAACTCGAATACAATGGTACAAAAACTGGCTCCGGTGGATATAAGGCCGGTAATAATGCTGAACAACTTTGTTTTCGACCTCGGAGACCAGCTCCAATACACTGCATCCTCAGCGCTGGGTGACCGGACAATCATTGATACACCAACAGGGAACCAGACCTACACATTTCAATATAGCAGCGATGGCGCACCCTGCCCGGGAGTGCCTACAGTAACCGACATTGATGGCAATGTTTACAACACCGTACTTATAGGTTCTCAATGCTGGATGAAGGAAAACCTGAAAACCACCACATATAACAATTATTCGCTAATACCAAATATAACTGATGACACAGAATGGCCTGTTTTATTCACAGGTGCATATGTATGGTATAATAACGATATTTCATGGAAAAACAAATACGGGGCTTTGTACAATTGGTACACTATAGTCAACCCTGGCGGGCTTTGCCCAACCGGCTGGCATGTGCCTACAGATGATGAATGGACAGCCTTGACCGATTATATAGGTGGAATAAGTTCACCTTATGGCAATAAAATAAAATCCTGCAGGCAGGTAAATTCACCTCTTGGTGGTGGTTGCAATACAAGTGAACATCCCAGATGGAATGACGATATATCTTATGGAAACTATGGCACAGACGATTACGGCTTTTCGAGTCTTCCGGGCGGCAAACGTGAAAGCTATATACCTGCACCATTCTACTATATTGGAACCCAAAGTTACTATTGGTCCTCTGATGAGTCTGGGCTTGGCTCTGCAAGGGCCCGCTACCTGCTCTATGGTTACGGCGGCATAAACGTGATTCTTTACGGGTCTAAGCGAGCTGGCTATAGTGTCCGCTGTCTCCGGGATTAATTTATTTGATTTATTTCCTCCGCTGAGGAGTTTGTAACTCGTGCCCTGTCGAAGCACATGCATGAGCCAGTCGAACCACGTCATTGCGAGTCCTCACCCAAAAATTTGGGCACAATGTGGCGATGACAGGGAGCAAAATTACTACTTTCGTTCTTAGGTCTGCACAGTTTGATCGTTCATTGTTTAGTGTAAATAACCTGTTTGCGAGTATGATTCCAAAAGAAAGAGGCACAATGTGTGGTACTCCCTTCATGGGGATGTCCGAATGGTAGCCTACCAACGTATAGTTTACATTGCCCTTTTGGGTGCAGATATTTAACTTTAAATTTTTATATTTATGGAAAAGATTAGGAACAACGTTGCCGGTATTGATATCGGTTCAAAAAAAGTTTTTACTGCAGTAGAAGGTCAGCCGGTAGTAAGCCATTTCACTTTCACCGAAGATTTCATTTTGCTTCGCAACTACTTGATCAAGCACAAGGTGAAAACAGTTGCCATGGAAGCCACGGGAGTTTACTGGGTCATTTTGTATGAGATACTTGAAGAAGCAGGCATTGATGTTTGGCTTGTTGATGGTCGTCAGACAAAGCAGGTTCCCGGGAGAAAGACTGATGTTAAGGATTGCCAATGGATACAGGAGCTTCACGGTTATGGCTTGCTTAACAGATGCCTTGTTGTTGATGCCGACATTAAAGAGTTGAGGAGTTATGTACGTTTAAGAGAGGATCATATCAATAGTTCGGCTATGCATATCAATCATATGCAGAAAGCACTGACGTTGATGAATATCCGATTGAAAGAGGTATTGAGCCAGGTACACGGAGTAAGTGGTATTGCCATTATCGAGGCAATCCTCAATGGTGAAAGAGACGAAAATGTTTTGGTAAGCCTTTGCCATCAGAGCGTTTTAAAAAAGAAAAAGGAACTCGTACTAAAAGCTTTAGAGGGCAAGTATACCGAAGCCGGTCTTTTTGCATTAAAACAAGCATACGATGGCTACAAGTTTTATCTCTGCCAGGTTGCAGAGTGCGATAAAAGGATTAACGCCGTAATCAACCGAATTGGGCAATCAGGTAAAGGTCAGGATATAAAAAAAAACGAAAAGCCATCCGGCACCATAAGCCGGATGTTGAAAAACTTGGTCTCAACATGATAAACATATTTAAAGGTAAAGATGCAACCGTTATCTCTGGGATTACTGATTATACCTGGATGCAACTGTTGTCCGAAATAGGTTCTGACCTGACCAAATGGCCATCTGAAAAACATTTTACCAGTTGGTTAGGGCTTTCTCCTGGCCAGAACGATTCCGGTAAAAAGAAGAGAAGTGCAAAAAAGAAAGGAAGACCCTTAGCAGGTCAAATATTCCGAATGATTGCACAAGGATTGATAAATAGTAAAAACATTGCGATAGGATCGTTTGGACGAAGGTTAAGGGGAAGAAAAGGCCCAAAAATCGCGATAAAAGCGATGGCAAGAAAATTAGCCATTTTATATTGGCGTATAATAGTCAAGGGAGTTGATTATGCAGAAAAGGGTATTGAAAAATACGAGGACAATCTGAAAGAAAACAAAATGAAACTGCTTAACAAGTTAATTAAAGAGTTAAATTATGAAATGCCTAAAAATGTGCATGTTGGATAAATCTGTCATTGGTAGGAGGCACGACGAAGCAATCCCTCAATAGCACAAGCCGGCACCCCCGGCTTTTTTTATTTTATTACATTCCATTTCCCTTTTTTCCTTATTTTTGAAACGCAAAGCAAAGCGATAACAGGTTATGAAAACAAGCATTTTACTAACAGTTTTAATGATCGGAATGATCATAGGCACTTTCGCCCAAAAACCTTCAATAACCCTGACCTTTACGGCAGAATACAACGGGCAATATGTTCCAATGGACAGTATCTTCATTGAAAACATTACACAGGGCGTGGACACAACGCTTTATGCCCCCGACACCGTATTGGTGCTTGATTATGTTACCGGCATTGGTGATGATGAAGCCATGGGAGGCAATGTTTTTTCTGTTTCCCAAAATTATCCCAATCCGATGGAAGGCAAAACAACAGTTGAACTGTACTTGACCCGAACTGAAAAGGTGATAATTACCGTGAGCGACATTATGGGAAGGGAATTGATACACCAGGAATACCGGTTGGATTGCGGCAGCCATTCCTTTGCATTTTTCCCCGGCAGTGAAAGCCTCTATTTTCTGACCGCCCGGATAGATGGCCAAAGTGAAACAATAAAGATGTTTAATGCTCCAACCCATGCTTCCATTTCAGGGATTTGCAAACTGGAACACAATGGAGCGCAGGACAGTTTTGACAAATACAAATCAGGAAATAATTTAAACAATTTTGTATTTAACCTGGGCGACCAGCTCAAACATACAGCATCTTCAGCCCTGGGTGATCGAACTATAATTGATTCACCAACAGGAGACCAGACTTACACCTTTCAGTACGCTTCCGGTATTCCCTGCCCAGGCATTCCCACAATTACCGACATTGATGGCAACACTTACAATACTGTACTCATTGGCGACCAGTGCTGGATGAAGGAAAACCTAAAAACAACAACCTATCAAAACGGTACGGCAATCCCCAATGTAACGGAAACCAATGCCTGGAATAATCTCACTTCAGGAGCCTATGTCTGGTATAATAACTATATTTCCTGGAATGACAGCTACGGTGTATTATACAATTGGTTTGCAACAGTTGATCCCAATGGACTTTGCCCAACAGGATGGCACGTGCCAACAAACAATGAATGGTATTATTTAACCGATTTTTTTGGCGGAATAAGCTCCCCACATGGCAACGAACTGAAATCCTGCCGGCAGGTGAATTCACCTTTGGGCGGAGGTTGCAATACAAGCGAACATCCCAGATGGAATGAAGATATATTATATGGAAACTATGGTACAGACGATTACGACTTTTCAGCTCTTCCGGGCGGCTACCGTGACCACGATGGTGTTTTCTACGGTATTGGAAACGGCGGGAGCTGGTGGTCTTCTACGGGGTATACAAACAGTGCTCGGAGCCGCCTCCTGATTTACGGTTCCGGCAATGTGTACGAGCAGAACGACTATAAGCAAAATGGCCTCAGTGTGCGATGCCTCCGGGATTAGTTTATTAGATTCCTCTTCGTTGGGCAAAGTCTGCGACTTTGTCCTGAGTAATAGTTATTCTCAGCATAACTAAAATAAAGATAATTCATGCGGGTAGGCAGCACTTGTACCGTTACTGAAAAGTTGTACTTTTACAAAAAAAACTAACGGATATGCTAACAAAGAAAAAAATAAATAAAACAATAAAAAACCTTCCGGATACCTTTACCATTGATGAATTAATAGACCAATTGATTTTTATGGAGAAAGTAGAGGAAGGGTATCAGCAATCCGAAGCCGGAAAGGTAATTTCAAATGAGGATGTAAAATTAATGATTGACAAGTGGTCAAAATAGTCTGGACTGAAATCTCAATTAAAGATTTAAGGGATATTTTCGATTACATAGCAGAAGATTCAGCGCGTTATGCCTCAATTACTACCCTTAAAATCTATCAACGGGTTCAACCCCTATCCCATAATCCATATTTAGGCAGGATTGTTCCTGAATTTAATGAAAAACTGACCAGGGAATTAATTGAAGGTAATTACAGGATTATATACAGAATAAAAACCAATAAACAGATTGATGTTTTAAGAGTTTATCATACCGCACGGTTGTTAAAGAAGAAAACATTAAAATGAAACCTTTTTTGAATTCCGGTAGTCGAAGTCAGCTCCAATTTCCTGAGTAAAAGTTATTCTCAGTCATCACTAAAATAAAGATCATTCATGCGGGTAAGCAGCGCTTGTGCCTCCCTCTTTAAATCCTAAATCGTAAATCCCAATTCGTAAATCGCATCATTCTTCTGCCAGCCAGAGCGACGGATTGAGCAGTGTTTTTCCCTGCCATAGCTCGAAATGGAGTTCGGTTTTATTGTCTTTGGTGTCGGTATGTATTATACCCAGCTCCTGCTTAATGCTCACTTTATCACCTTTCTCTACATAAACTTCGATCAGGTTGGAGTAAACCGAAAGGAATTCACCGTGACGGATCATCACCACATAATTGTAGTTGGGAATAGACATTACGCGGGTGACTTCGCCGCCGAATATTGCGCGGGCTTTGGCATCTTTGTCGGTGAGGATATCGATGCCATTGTTCTTGGTGATGACGTTTTTTAAAACAGGATGGGGGTGCTCGCCGAATGTGCCGGAGATAATTCCCCTTTCGAGCGGCCAGGGCAGAATGCCTTTGTTTTGCTGAAAATCGGCCGAGAGTTTCGCTTCGCCGGGAGTCAGGTCATAGCTTCCTGATTTTGTGGTACCTGTTTTTTTAGAGGCCGAAGCAATTTCTTCGGCTATTATCTTCTCAATTTCTTTCTGAAGCTTTTTAGCTGCTTTTTCTTTTTCTTTGATGGTTACCAGCAATTCTTTCTCTTTTTTATTCAGCTTGGCAATCGCCTGATCCTGCTGTTGTTTTTCAACGCTTAGCTTAGTCCGCTCCGATTCAAAAGACCGGAGAAGATCGACTTTGGCGAGTTTCAGGTTTTCAAGCTCGCTTAGTTTTTGAGTGATTTCAGCCTGTGTTTGTTCGATGAGTTGCACCTGGTTTTTTCGGTAAGCCGAATATTGCTGAAAATACTTTAACCGTTTATAAGCCTGATTAAAATCTGCCGCTGAAAATATAAACATCAACCTGTCGTATGAACTCCTGTTTTTTTGGGTATAATAGATCATTGCAGCATATTCTTCTTTGAGCTTAACCAGCTCATTGTTAAGTTCGGCCATGGTTTGGTTATTTAGCTCGATCTCCTCATTCACCGCTTTAATTTCAGAATTGATGTTCATGATCAGTTTTTCACGGGAGGAAATCTGCTTTTTAATAACAACAAGCTGGTTCAGGGTTGTTTCCTGTGATTTCTTAGTTTCGTTGAGAAGCTTTGCATTGTATTTGATTTCATCCTCGATCTTTTTTTTATCATTTTCCAGTTTGGCTTTTTTATCCTGGGTAAAAGCTTGCGATTCTACTAAAAACAGGCTGCTCAAAAGCAGTATAAAATAATAAAACCGGTAGCGGAAAATCGTTGTCAGGGTCGCCATTTTCAATGTTTGCCAGAAAATTCAAAAATACATACTTATTGAATGCGGTTGTATTTATCCGAAATTTTAAAAGGAAATTCCTGGGCAAGGTTAATTTCGATTTTAGAATAGTTAAGATCAACCTGAATGGGTTTTTCAGCCAAAAGATCGTACAAAATATGAAAAGGAAACAGTTGCCCTGAAACCTTCTGAAAATCGGAATAAAAAGCGTCGAGTTTTTTATTTTCCTTTCTTACCTCTTTGATCTTCATCTGGGTAATTTTAAAGGTTTCGGGATCCAGAAAAATATTCTGGATATAAATCCTTTCTTCATCATCTCTTGTTTTGACATATTTTTTCAGCTTGTGCCTTCCGGCAGTCACAAGGTGGTATTCTTTGCTGTCATAAGTTGCCCTGAATTTACCGTCTTCATAATAAGTGAGGTCGTTGCCCAGTAACAGGGTCTGAAAAACATCGTAATCAATATTAGCCTCTAAAAAAGTATTCACTTTGGTATAGTCGCCTGTAAAATAAGTTTTATTAATACGATTGATAAATTTGACACTGTCGTTGGTGATCAGCAGCCTGGCCATTTCGATCCCGAGGGCAGGGGAGAGGGTAATCCAAATTACACTGTCCTTTTTCATACGCACCTGCCCTGTGACAGAGGTTTTCTTTTTATCAATGATCAGATCGAGATTGAATTTAGCTGAGAACCACTGAAATTTTAATTCGTTTTCTTTAAGCCTGTCAAATAAATAATCGGCACCATATTCTTTCAGGGGTACTTTTACTGTATTCCGGCTTGTTTTACATGATATTAATATCAAAAAAAAGGAAAGGAGAAGGCCAAAAATAATTGACTTTCGCATGGCGTTAAGAAAACCTTTTATCCGGGATATGAGAATCATTGAGATTAATTATTAATCCTTTTCAAAGTAAAAATTGTTTTCACGCGAGAAGGATAATTGAAACTCCGATATTCTACTCAATCAATTTTTTCTGTTCAATTTTCATTTCAAGAAATTCGGAGCCGTTACCCTTATCCCTTGCTTTGAGCCAGTATTTGTAAGCTTCGTCATGTTCGCCAAGCTGCCATAAGACATCGCCATAATGCTCGATGATAACAGCGCTTGCTTCTTCTTCATTTTCCAAAGCTTTTTCGATCCATTTCCTTGCTTCCTCGAATTTGCCCATCTTATATAACACCCAGCCATAAGTATCCTGGTTAGCCGGACTGTCAGGTTTGAGTTCAGTAGCGCGTTTTGCCATACCTGCGGCTTTTTCAAGGTTTTCATTTCGCAACGATAGATAATAAGCATAGTTATTCAAAACATAATCATGATTTGGATCAAGCTTTAAAACATTTTCGTATGCTTCATCAGATTTTTCATTGTTTTTCAACTGGTTGTAAGCATCACCCAGATAAGCATAGAACTGGATTTCCATTAACTTGTTATTGACAACCAGAGCCAGGCCTTGATTTAAGATTTCGATACAATTGTCCCACTGTTTTTTTTGATAATACCCTCCCCCTAAAAACAAATACGGCAGGGGTTGCTCCGGAAAAAGTTCAACCACCAGTTTACTATCGTTAAAAAGGCTTTCCTGATCCTCAAGCTGGGAATGAGTGAATAAAAGTTGTTCCCATACTACATACTTGCTGCTGTCGATAGAAATTACCTTTCTGAAAACTTCTCTTGCTTCAGTATAATTTTTATCCTGATAAAGAAAATCCCCGTACATGGAAAATGCCTTCGGGTCATCGGGATGTGTTTTAATCAGAATCTTCGATAGCTCCATCGCTTCTTCCTTCATGTCCTGATAGATTTCAGTTACAGTATAGTAACTGAGTAAAATTTGAATTTTCGAATCAATATTTAGATTTGGATTGGCAAAACCGGTTTTTAGCTCCTCGAAGGCTTTCTTTTCTTCGCCTTTCTTCTTGTAAAAATCGGCCAGGGATATATGTATATACGGATTATTCGGATCGATTTCAATGATTTTTTGATAGGCCTCAAGCGCTTTGTCTTCATATCCGTTGGCCAGGCATAATTCCGCCAGGATAGCATAGTACTTGCTCTCTGAAGGATATTGCTCACAAAGTTTTTCGATTTCTTCAATTGCTTTATTTATCTGGTTAACCTGAAGATATATGCCTTGCTTCTTGAGACTTGTTTCTTCATTTATCCCGATTTTTTCTTCGAGATCATTATAAACCCCGATAGCCTCTTCTGATTTGCCCGATAAAAGATAAGAAATTGCGAGCTGATTATAATAATCGTAATTGTAGGGATTCCTGTCAACCAGTTTTTTGTAAACTTTTATGGCATCATTATAACGATCGAAAGAATTAAGCAGGTTGGCATACAATTCCAGATAATAATCATTTTTCGGACTGATTTCGACTGCTTTTTCAATAAGCATCAATGCTTTTTCAGGATTTTTATTGATCAATTCTATTCTGGCCAGCTCATACATCGAGGCGTCATCCAGCGGATTCATCAAAAGACACTTTTCAAACAGTTGGCCGGCTTCGGAATAATTTCCCAGTATCTTCTGCTTATTTGCCTCAATAAAAGTTTCTGCGTTACTTGTCGGGGCAGGAAGAGTATTCATTTGAGCATCTTCGGGCAATGTGGATTTAACTGCTGATTCACGGGTTTTACAAGCAATTAAAACCAGGCCAAGCAGTAAAAGGTAGATGTATGTTATATTTTTTTTATTGCGCATCAATTTTCTTTCATTTCAGTTTTATGTCTCCAGTTTCATTTTGTTCCGGTGCTTCCAAATCCGGCGGATCCTCTTTCGGTTTCTAATAATTCCCGCACTTCAATCCAGTCGGCTTTCTCATGCCTTGCGATCACCATTTGGGCAATACGTTCACCATCATTAATAATGAAATCTTCGGCTGAAATATTGGCAAGTATGATCTTGATCTCACCCCTGTAATCAGCATCAATGGTGCCGGGGGAATTTAAGAGAGTAATTCCCTTTTTTATGGCCAGTCCGCTCCTTGGCCTGATCTGGGCTTCAAATCCAACAGGCAATTCGATAAAAAGACCTGTCGGAATCAGTGCTCGCTGTAGTGGCTTTAAAACGAAAGGTACTTCCAGATTGGCACGCAGATCCATCCCTGCTGAAGATGAAGTTTCATAAGAGGGTAAAGGATGTTTAGATGCATTTACAATTTTGATTCTCATTCTGAATAAAGTTTCAAAAAAGAACGCAAAAGTATATAAAAAGTTGAGGTTGTCGATTTAATTTATGTTAAATGGATCTCAACAATAGATCAGGCTGATTTGTTTTTTGGGACTTTGATCAGGTGATATTTTTCATTGAAATATACGTAACCGAGAAATAAAAAGAGCATCAGCGTACTTAATGCAAGACGCATTATAAGCTCATCGATCCGGATATAATAGTTGATTCCGAAAAGTACCAGTGCAATAATAAAATAGATAAAGATATTTTTCAGGTCATAGTTGACCGGGTAATGCTTTTTACCCTGATAGTAAGAGAGAATCACCATAAACAGGTAGCAGGAAACATGCCCCCAGGCCGCTCCCAGATAACTGAAAGCCGGGACAAGCAACACATTCATGAGGATAGTAATGGCCGCTCCCCCTAAGGCAATTAAAGCACCATATTTGGTCAGGTCCTGAAGCTTGTACCAGATAGATAAATTGAAGAAAATTCCCATAAGCAGGTTGGCGATCAGGATAAGAGGGACAATATACAGACCCTCCCAATGCTTTGGTCCTATAAAATACTTGAAGATATCGATATAAAGAGTAACGCCGAGAAAGATCAGTAATCCGAAAATCACAAAATATTTTAATACATCGGCATATACCTGCCTTGCATTACCTTCCTTTGCCTGAGAGAAAAAAAAGGGTTCGGCGGCAAACCTGAACATCTGTACAAACAAAGTCATCAGAACAGCGAGTTTATAATTAGCGCCATAAATCCCCAACTGACCCAGAATATAAGTGTCGGCATCTTCAATCCCTTGGGGAACTGTCAGTAAATATTTAAAAATGATCTTATCCCAGACCTCATTCACCATTCCTGCGAGGCCTACGATGAGCAATGGAAAAGTATATATCAGCATCCGCTTTAACAATCCGGGATCAAATCTGAGTTTTAGTTTTAATAACTGAGGGGATAGCAATAAAGCTGTTATTATACTCGCTACCATTCCTGAAACAAATACATACCCTATCCTAAAATCAGGATTATAAAAAAATAACCAGGGAGAATCAGGATTTCGCCTGTACTCGAAATCACAAAACCAGATAAAGTATAAATTCAGGCATACATTCACAGCCACTGAAATAATTCTTATGGCTGAAAACAATATCGGCCGGTTAAGGTGACGGAGGTAAGCAAATTGTATCGAAGTAATAACATCAATGGTTATCAGGATGGCTGAGTAAATTATAAAATCTTTGTGATCCGGGTATTTTAATCCTTGTGAAATGGGATTTATAAACAGGATTACAAGAGCAAGGAATAAAAGGGAAGATGATAATACGGTAATGAAAGAGGTGCTGAATACCCTTTTTGGATCAGAATCTTTGCTGGCAAACCGGAAGAATGTTGTTTCCATTCCATAAAGCAAAACGACTAAAAAAAACGCCATCCAGGAATATAACTCGGTTATTACGCCGTACTCATCTTCAAGAAATAGCCGGGTGTAAAGAGGAACGAGAAAATAATTAAGAAGTCTTGGAACCAGTGTCCCTAAACCGTAAATTGCTGTTTGCCCTGCAAGTTTCTTTAAAGGATTCAATATTAAACAGTCAGCTATATGTCAGGCAAAAGTAATATTTTGTCATTACTTCAGGTTTTGTGGGTAATTTATGCATGAGCTTTATTTTGATTCATTCTGAATTACTTAGAATTTTTGAGTTTTCAAAAAAGAGTTATAAATTTACCGCTCTTTTTTTATGTTATTGATTTAAAGAATTCTATACGATTTTCAGGTTAATTTAAATTATTTATTTATGAAAAAACTATTCAAATTTGTGTTTATACTGGCTCTGTTAGTAAGCAGCCGGTATAGTTTCAGCCAGCAGATCGATTACACCGATAGCTGGGGTGATCACGGATTTTCTATTCAAGCTGAAGATAATTCGGGTATGATCATTAATTTTTCACTAACGAGTTTCACCTTAACCGATCTTAATATCGATGGTGAGCAATTAAAAACAGTCAATGTTCCGGGAATCTTTCTTTCGAATGATGAGGGATCACCCGATTTGGCTGGAACCGGAAGGTTCATAGCTATTCCGCAGGGAGCTCAGGCTAACATGAAAGTCACTGCCTCCCGGATCGAGACGTTTAATAATGTCAGCATTGCCCCTGCACCACGAATTCCGCTTGATACAGAAACCGGTCCTTTGCATTATGAAAAGAACCAGAAAATTTATTCAAAAAATGAATTTTATCCTGCAGAACCGATAAAACTTTCAGAACCGACAAAAATAAGGGGAGTAGATGTTGTAATGCTTGGCGTTACGCCATTTCAGTACAATCCTGTAACAAAGGAATTGATTGTTTACCGCGATCTTCAAATCGAAATTTCAATGGAAGGCGGAAATGGTCATATCGGGGACGACCGATTGAGAAGCCGCTGGTGGGATCCGATCATCCTTGATGCAGTATTAAATCCAGAATCTATTCCCGAAATCGATTATAGTAAAAAATCAGGCTCTGCCAAGACCCCTGATTACGAATACATCATCATTGTTCCAAATGATGCAACGTTTATTTCATGGGCGCAACAAATTAAGAGCTGGAGACAACTGCAGGGTATTAAAACGGGTATTGTTACCACGACTGATATTGGCGGAAATACAACTACAGCTATCGAGAGCTATGTAAATACTGCTTACAATACATGGGATATTCCTCCTGCTGCTGTCCTTTTGATTGGTGATTACGGTACCACCGGAAGTACGATTGTTTCACCGATTTATAACAGTTATTGTGTTTCGGACAATATTTATGCAGATGTGGACGGGAATCATATGCCGGAAATAGTATTTGCAAGGATGACGGCACAAAACGCCACTCATCTCGAAACCATGATCACGAAATTCCTGAATTATGAACAGACACCTCCAACCGATCCGAACTTCTATAACAAGCCCATTACAGCATTAGGCTGGCAAACAGAGCGCTGGTTCCAGCTATGTTCGGAAATTGTCGGCGGATTCTGGAAGTATGCGCAAGGTAAAAATCCTGTCAGGATAAATGCTATTTACAGTGGAACACCAGGTACTGTCTGGTCAACAACTACTTACGGCAATACAACAGCTGTTGTGGATCTTTTTGGACCCAGTGGTTTGGGGTATATTCCTGCTTCACCAGCCACCCTTGGTGGCTGGAGTGGTGGAACTCCAGCCCAGATAAATGCAGCTTTAAATGCAGGGTCGTTTGCTTTGCAACACAGAGATCATGGTTTTGAGCAAGGTTGGGGAGAGCCAGCTTATACTTCAACTGACATCGACGGATTAACGAATGTGGGTAAATTATCCTGGGTTTTCTCGATCAACTGTCTGACAGGAAAATACAATTACACCAGTGAAGTATTTGCAGAAAAATTTCACCGTTATAAATTCAATGGACAAAATGCCGGAGCTTTGGGCATAACGGCACCTTCTGAGGTTTCATATTCATTCGTAAACGACACTTATGTTTGGGGTGTGATGGATAACCTGTGGCCCAATTTTATGCCCACCTATGGTACAACACCTCCTTCCCGGGATGTATTACCTGCTTTCGGTAATGCAGCAGGTAAATATTTCCTTCAGCAATCGAGCTGGCCCTATAACACCGAGAATAAAGAAGTTACTTATCATCTTTTTCACCATCACGGGGATGCCTTTACAACTGTTTATTCAGAGGTTCCTCAAAATTTAACAGTAAACCATGCTGCAGCTTTACTTAGCGGTACAACTTCTTTTTCAGTTACGGCAAATGCAGGATCTTTTATTGCTTTGACGGTTAATGGAGAAATAATTGGAACCGCCAATGGAACTGGCTCTCCGGTTTCAGTTAACATAGCTCCGCAAAATCCTGGTCAGGATTTGGTCATAACAATTACAAAACAAAATTATTATCGTTATTCATCGACCATACCGATATTACCACCAACAGGACCTTATGTTGCTTATGAAACACATGCAATTAACGATGCTTCCGGAAATAATAACGGAGCGGCTGATTATGGAGAAAATATCTCTCTTAACATGACCGTTAAAAACCTCGGTAGCGCAGCTGCAACTGGTGTGACTGCCACATTGATATCTTCTGATCCTTACATTACAATTACTGACAACAGTGCAAGTTATGGTACAATTAATGCCGGAACATCATCCCTGGTTAATAATGCTTTTGCTTTAACCGTTGGTGCTGCCATTCCCGATCAGCATGTTGTTAACTTCGAACTTAGTATTTCAGGAGGAACAGATGATATCTGGATTTCCTATTTCAATATCACTTTAAACGCTCCGTTGCTTCAGGCATCAGCCAATCTCCTGATCAACGATGCCACCGGCGGCAACAATAATGGCCGCCTCGATCCGGGAGAAACGGCAACGGTAACATCCGTTGTCAGCAATACAGGCCACAGCCTTTCACCATCGGCCACAGCCACCCTGACATCCGTATCGCCTTATATCACTATTATCAGCGGAAACGATGTCCTAGGTACAATTGCTGCTTCCGGCTCAGCCAATGCTGACTTCAGTATCTCCTGCTCACCCTCCACACCGGTCGGTCAATCAGTCGATCTGGCCATGAACGTCAGTGCGGGCAACTATGGATTTAGTCATACCTACTACACCTCTGTTGGCCTCGTACTGGAAGACTGGGAGTTGGGCAACTTTACTCGTTTCCCATGGACTTTCGGCGGCAACGCCAACTGGACCATAGCCAATACCGGGCAGTATGAAGGACTTTATACAGCCAAATCAGGCGTCATCAACCACAGCCAGAGTTCCGAAATGAGCGTGATGCTGGGTGTGACCACTGCCGGAGTCATCACCTTCTACAGGAAAGTCTCTTCCGAAGCAAATTATGATTACCTCAGGTTTTACATCGACGGCGTTCAGCAGGAACAGCAGTCGGGTGAGGTGGCCTGGGCGCAGGTTAGTTTCCCGGTAACTGCCGGGACTCATACCTTCAAATGGGCTTATTCAAAAGACGGATCAGTAGTAGCAGGCTCCGACTGCGCATGGGTCGATTATATCGTCTTCCCGCCTTCGGTAGTCATAGCTCCTGAGATCGGGATCAACCCGACAGCCTTCAGCATTACGGTTGAACCTGACGAAATAGCTACGGCTCCGCTCACCATCTCCAATACCGGCAATTACGGCCTGACCTGGAGCGCAATTACACAGGTCAATTCAAAGGAGGACGGAAGCAAAGCATACTGCACCGCCAGCGGAACCTGCGATGAGTACATCAGCAGTGTGGTGTTCAATACCATCAATAATTCATCAGCATGCAGCCAGTATGCCGATTATACGTCGATTTCAACTACCGTAACCGCAGGCGAGACATACAATATTACAGTTACAAACGGAGTGGTGTATTCGACCGACGACCTGGGTGTTTGGATTGACTGGAACCAGAACCAGGTGTTCACCGATGCAGGAGAAAACCCGGTATGTGTATACAGCAATGGCGGCCAGGGCACATATGCAATAACGATACCCGAAACAGCATTACCTGGGCCAACACGTATGCGCATCCGTCTTAAATATTCCGGTGATGACTGCGGCAGTTCCTGTGGAACCACAACTTATGGCGAAGTGGAGGATTACACAGTCATTGTGGAGGCTTCCAATAAATGGCTGACCATTGCTCCCGCCTCCGGAACCGTTGCCCAGGGCAGCAGCCAGAGCCCGATAGTGACCTTCGATGCGACCGGACTGACCCCCGGTACATATACAGGCCAGATCACGGTCAACAGCAATGACGGTGATGAAAGCCAGATCCAGATCCCCTGCACCATGATTGTATCACTGGGTCTCTCTTTAGACCTCACTGCAATGCTTGAAGGAACGATGAGTACTACTCCTCTCAATCTCGGCGGAATGATCCCGCTGAGCCAGCCTTTCAACATGGCTCCGTGGAACTATAACGGAACGGAATCCGTTGCTTCTATACCGTCCGGTGTTGTAGACTGGGTGCTGGTAGAACTGAGGGATGCCACCTCGGCAGCCAATGCCACTTCCGCCACAAGAATAGCAAGGCAGGCAGGATTTATCAAAACTGACGGCAGCATTGTCGCTACCGATGGTACAAGCCCGATGTTCTTCTCTGTCTCGGCAGTGAATGGCCTTTATGGTGTAGTTCATCACAGGAATCATCTGGCGATATTGTCTGCCAATGCCATTACCGCCCCGGGAGGAATCTATACTTATGACTTCACCACCGGCTATAACAAGACCTACGGAGGAATGGCCGGCTGCAAAGAAGTTGCTCCGGGAATCTGGGGGATGATCGGAGGCGATGCTGATTGTGACGGGATGATTATGATGCAGGACATGAGTGTCCTGTGGCATCCTGTAGCCGGAACTAAAGGATATAAACCCGGCGATTTCAACATCGACGGACAGGTGAATAACCGGGACAAGGATGATTGCTGGTACCGAAATATCGGCAAAGATTGCCAGGTACCGGATTAATTTTCACATAGTAAACAATATAGAAAATGCCGGTTAAATTTCAAACCGGCATTTTTGTATTAAGAGTTTCTTGTTCCTTTGAAATTTTAACACTTAGGTAAGAATATTTAAAGATTTTAAGATATGCACAAATTATCAGTTATAGTTATTTTCCTTATAATAACTATGAATTGCCTGGCTGATGGCTGGCGATCGGGTGAGCAACAAGTCATTATAGTCATAAAAAGTTCAGAACAGGTACAGACTTTAAATAATCTGAAAATCAATTTTGAAGCCTTTTCAAACAAAGAAGTAAGGGCTTATCTTGTACCCAGAGAAAAATCCTATCTCGAATCTTTGGGTTTTCAAATTAAAACGGAAATAGAAGATCTGAATAAGCATTTTGAAAGTTTTTGGATTGCAGAAGACGCTTACCACAGTTACCAGCAGATCATTGATTTGGCTGATAGTCTTGAGGAACACTTTCCTTCCATTTGTAAAAAATATCTGTTTGGAACTTCACTTGGTGGCAGGCAACTGGCTGCATTGAAGATCAGTGATAATGTTTTGACTGATGAGCCGGAAGCCGAGGTCTTTTTTGATGGCGGCATTCATGGTGATGAAATTGGCGGCGCTGAAAATATTATCCGGTTTGCGAGAGAATTTTGCTTAAGCTATGGCTCAAATTCCACCATAACCAATCTGATAAATAACCGCGAAATATGGCTTTATCTTATGGTGAATCCTGATGGAAGAGTCAATATGGTACGATATAATAACAATGGTGTTGACCTGAACCGAGATTGCGGCTATATGTGGAATGGAGAAGGCAGCAGTTCTGGCCCGTTCAATGAAATTGAATCGAAAGCTTTAAGACTTTGTAACTTAGAAAATCAGTTTGTGGTTTATACATCCTACCATAGCGGAACCGAGTTTGTTTCCTATCCCTGGAGTTACCGGCCTGATGCCACATACGACAATGCTCATATCAATCAACTGGCCCAGGTTTATGTTAATGCATCAGGCTACACCGCCCTGCCTTATGGACAGGGATATGCCGGGATGTACCCCATTAACGGAAGCTCGAAAGACGCATATTATGGCATTACTGGATCTGTATCCTGGAGCATTGAAATTTCGACCAGTAAACAACCTCCTGCTTCACAGATTATGACTTACTATAATTACAATAAGCCATCAATGATAGCTCTGGTTGAGTATTCCGGATATGGCTTACAAGGTACAGTTGCTGACGCACAAACCGGAGAACCTGTCGCCGCATTAGTTTTCGTTAATAACTATTATCCCTGTTATACCGATCCGGAAGTTGGTGATTATCATAAGTATGTTTTGCCCGGCACATATACTATAACCGTTAAGGCAAATGGTTATATTACCCAGACCATCAGTGGTATTACTGTATCGGCCAGCAATGTCACAACAACAAATTTTCAGCTTATTTCCAGCAATGAAAGGTATGCCTATAAATTTATAGCATCGTACATACCGGGTAACAATTTTGCGGATGAAGGAAATACACCGGCTGCATTGTGCGCACCAGATAATATTAATTATTCGATTGGCAAAAGCGGGTATTGTATTCTCGATATGCAGTCACCTGTATTGGATGGAGCGGGATCAGATTTCAGGGTTTATGAAGGAGATGCTTCACCTGAAGGGTATACTTGCTATGCCGGATCAACAATGGATGGCCCCTGGATCAGCCTGGGTACAGGGAGTGGTACAACAGAATTCGATCTTGCCATAAGCGGATTGACCAGTTCCCGGTATATTAAAATTCTTGATGATGGTGATGGTACGGCATCCGAAGCTAATGCGGGTTTCGATCTTGATGCTGTAAAGATACTGGAGCCGGTGTCAGGAGTCTATATTGCAATGACAGGATACGAAGTGGATGACAGTTTTGGTAATAATAATGGTAAAATTGATCCCGGTGAAACGGTCGACATAATAGTAACTTTAAAAAATAACGGGAATGTAAATGCTCAAAATGTGACTGGAGTTATAAACACTGTTAGCCCTTACCTGACAATACAGGCAGGAACAACTGGTTTTGGAGACATCGGTCCTGGTCAGAGCAGTTCAGGAACTTATACAGTCACTGCCGATGCAGGCACACCAGCCGGGGAACCAGTTACAATAGATTTGAATGTTACAGCCAACAGCGGTGCTTATTCAAACAATTTTGTAATGAACTTTGTAATAGGCCAGATTCCTTTATTAATCATAGATCTTGACGGCAACCATAACAGCGGGACTGTAATAAAAACATCCATCGAAGCCAACGGAGTAGCTGCTGATTATACTACTGTATTTCCAACGACATTGAACATTTACAGCAGTGTGTTCTTGTGCCTGGGAATATACAGCAGTAATCACGTTTTAACCACAACTGAAGGACAGGCGTTAGCTGCATTCCTTAATGGAGGGGGAACTCTTTATATGGAAGGTGGTGACACCTGGGCCTATGACACGCAGACGGCAGTACATAGCATGTTCAAGATCAGTGGTGTTTCGGATGGATCAGCGGATATGAGCACTATAGCAGGAAAAACCGGAACATTTACACAGGGAATGTCTTTTGTTTACTCTGGTGATAATAGCTGGATGGACAGGATCAACCCCATATCGCCGGCAATACTTATTCTTCAGAACCAGTCACCGGTTTATGGCACGGGGGTGGCTTATAATGGCGGTACTTATAAAACGATTGGTTGCAGCCATGAGTTCGGTGGTCTTGTCAATGGTGTTTTGCCATCGACAAGGACAGAGCTGATGCATCAATATCTGGATTTTTTTGAATTACTTCCACCGCCAACCACAACTTTGAATTTGAAAGCTGTTCTGGAAGGTCCCTTTACCGGAAGTCAGATGTCAAACAGTCTTTCACCGTTGATGCCTTTATCACAACCTTATAACACACTTCCCTGGAGTTATTCAGGGTCGGAATCGGTAGCCGCAATACCAGCCAACGTTGTTGATTGGGTTCTGATTGAACTGAGGGATGCCACCACTCCAGCCAATGCCACCCCTGCAACCAGGATAGCAAGGCAGGCAGGTTTTATTAAAGCCGATGGGAATATCGTCTCTACCAACGGGACGAGCCCTTTAGTATTGCCTGTAACAGCAGCAAACGGACTATTTATAGTAATCCATCACAGGAATCACCTGAGTATTTTATCAGCCACTGCCTTGTCCATTTCAGGAGGTATTTACACCTACGATTTCACAACGGGATATGATAAAACCTATGGAGGTGCAAATGGCTGCAAGGAGGTTTGGCCGGGTTACTGGGGAATGATTGGAGGGGATGCTAACAGTGACGGAAACATCGATGAATCAGATATCAGTATTCTATGGAGGCCGAATGCTGGGGAAGCCGGTTACCGCTATGAAGACCTGAATCTTGACGGGCAGGTGGATAACAGGGATAAAGATGATTGCTGGCAACCGAATAACGGCAGCGGAAGCCAGGTGCCGGAATAGTATGATTTTCAGAAATCTGCCGAGAATCACAATTTCTGAAATTGTATCATGAAAATATTATATTTGCAGACTGGTATTGGCTAAAAAGCATGAAATAGAATAGGTTTAAACTTTAAAACCTCCTGGATAAAGGCATGAAGTATAGGGAGATCGAAAGAAAATTTTTAGTGAAAAGCCCCGAGTATAAAAAGTTAGGGAGGGGAATTTATATACGTCAGGGTTTTTTGAGTACAGCCAAAGATCGTGTGGTAAGGATCAGAATCATCGGACACCAGGCTTATCTTACCATCAAAGGCATCAATAAAGGAGCGACAAGAAGTGAATTTGAATATGAAATACCCGGTGAGGAGGCAGAATTTATAATGAATGAACTTTGCGAGAAGCCCATCATCGAAAAATACAGGTACAGGATAAAATCTGCTGATCTGGTCTGGGAAGTTGATGAATTCAAAGGACAAAATGAAGGTTTGGTTATTGCCGAGATAGAATTGCAAGCGGAAGACCAGGAATTCGATATTCCGGACTGGATAGGGCAGGAGGTAACCAATGATCCCCGATATTATAATTCGAATTTGATTCGGAATCCATTCTTGACCTGGTAATAGCAATTTGTTAAAAAATTGTTAAACCCGGCCAAATCCTTTTTTCTTTGAGCTGATACCTTTAGCTTTGTTTCAGCTAATGACATAAAGTCAACAGAGAAATAGTTCTTTATATAAACCAGAAAAATTTTTTTTGAAAAAACTTGCAAATCAAAAACAAGTTTTACTAAATTTGCAAACAATGGAAAAAGGAATTTATTTTTTAAAGATTGTATCAAAAAATCCTTTTCCAGCGTATAAATTAAAAGTTGATTAATTTTTTCATAATTCGATTCTTTTGGGTTTGGCGGCGTCCACTTATGTGGGCGCCGTTTTTTTGGGCTTGATTCATTGATCCTCAAAAGAGTTTTATTATTTTCAAGCCAGACCAATCCTGTTTCCGTAGCATCCTTTTTCGTAGCATCCGTCTGAATAAATTCTACTGATTTCTAATTTTATGTAAATGTTGGAGTTCTTCCCTGACCGAATTTCTTATTTTTACCCTTTCAAACAGATTCGTTATGATCTCTGAAATTAAATCCTTCTATCAGGATAAGATTAATCATTATCAAACCCTTCATCTGCATTCATTAAGGCAGAGCCGGTGGATTTCTAATTTCAGGTTATTTGTATTCCTGGCCGGAGCCGGATTGATTATTTATTTTGCACAAAGACCGGATATTCCGGCTCTGATATTTTCCGCTGCTGATCTCAACATTGTTATTTGTATTCATAGTTTTTCTCCATTCGAGGGTTCTGGAAAAGAAAAAGCATCAGGAAGCACTGATTAAGATTAACCAGAATGAACTTTCTGCCCTCGGAGGTAACTATTCATTATTTGAAAACGGAGCTGAATTCGGAGATCCGGCTCACCCTTACACAACCGATCTTGATATCTTTGGACCCGAATCATTGTTCCAATACCTGAACCGGACATCGACTCAAAACGGAAGGGAGAGGCTGGCCGCAATTCTTCAAAATCCCTGCCTGCAGCAGGAAAGGATTTTGGAAAATCAAAAGGCGGTTGGAGAACTGAAAAATGAAACAGACTGGCGTCAGGATTTTCAAAGTATCGGGATGATTTACGATGACAGGAAGGTGGACAAAGAAAAAATATTGAAATGGATTCAGTTACCGCCACTTTTCGAAAATATGATGTTTTCCTTCTTCCTTATTTTCCTTCCCACCCTTACTCTATTAATGATCATCTTGCTGTCAGCCGGATTGATTGGCGCCAAAGCTTTTATTTTATATGTTTTGCTTATTCCTCTTGGGATACCAAGTTTGTTCGCAAAAAAAATAATGGACCGGTACAAGCAGGTAAGCAGGACTTCTGAAATGCTCACTAAATTTTCACTACTGATCAGGAAAATAGAATCATTGAGTGTTAAATCGGAAAAACTGAACAAATTCAAGCAGAACCTGATATGTAAAAATCAAACGGCATCAAATAGTTTAAAAACTTTATCCTCGATCCTTACAGCGCTCGATAACAGGACAAATCCGGTTTTCTGGATATTTTTAAACGGATTGCTTCAATGGGACTTTCTGCAGATGCGTCGGCTCGAAAACTGGCAAAAGCTTCATCAAAATGAAATTGAAAAATGGTTCGGTGTGATCGCAGAGACGGATATGCTGAATTGCCTGGCAAATTTTTATTATAATCATCCTGAAGCTCATTTCCCTGAAATACTGAGCGATGAACGCCTTCTTAATGCTGAAAATATGGGACATCCTCTTATACCAAGGGAATTCAGGGTGAACAATCCCCTGACAACAGGAAAGGGGCAGTTCCTGATTGTGACCGGCGCCAATATGGCCGGTAAGAGCACATACCTGAGAACTGCAGGAGTGAACCTGATCCTTGCCATGTGCGGCGCTCCGGTATGCGCCGATGTTTTCAGGTTTAAGCCTGTAGCCCTGTATACCAGCCTGCGGACCAACGACTCGCTGCAGAAGAATGAATCTTATTTTTATTCTGAATTGAAACGGCTGAAGGCAATCATCGATGAACTGAAAACAGGCAGGGAGCTTTTTATAATCCTTGATGAGATCCTAAAAGGAACCAATTCTAAGGATAAACATGCCGGATCGGAAGCATTGCTGAAGCAACTGCTGCATTTCGGCGCCAGCGGGATTGTTGCAACGCATGATGTGTCGCTGGGTGACCTGCAGGAAATTTTTCCCGATAAAATTGTTAACAGGTGCTTCGAGGTGGATATCGCGGGGGATAAGCTGTCGTTCGATTATAAGCTTCGCAACGGGATTTCGAAAAACATGAATGCCACACTCTTAATGAGAGAAATGGGGATAACGGTGTGAGAGAGAGGTTTAAGGGAAATAGGGATATTGGTTGAAATAGAATGAAATAAATGGAAAAAGATTGAATTAGATTGAAATAAGTGAAATAGGGAAATTGGGAGGGAATTATCAGGATTCAATTATACGGTAATATTTTATGACAACCACAAAAACAATAATAGATGTCTTCTGCGCTTATCTGCAGTATCCGGAGAAAAATGAGATGGTTATTTCTCGTAGATTACGCAGATTATCGTGGAATTAGAAAAACTACGGGAGTATTGAGTATTTATAGTATCATGTAATTTCCGTTTTGTCATTTCTCCGTTTATAACCGACAAACATTCGTATATTTTTCGGTTATAACCACAATTTTTACAAATCATTCAACCCGGAAATGGTTAATCATAGACCTACCGGTATCCCGAACCTCACAAACGTTCCGGCTGCGTTGCCTTCGTTATCTTTCAGGTCATTGATCTCAAAGATGATCTTGTGCCTGCGCTTTTTGTTCAGCATGGCAAGCCGTTCGAGGGTGATGGAGGTGGACATGGAGTGGTGATCCTTTTCAAGGTGTGCCTCCAGCTCTTTGCTTTTTCACGCCCCACACCGTTATCCCTGACTTCAAAAAGTATGACATCGTTTTCAAGCCGGAACTCCACATCAATTTGACCCATTTTTTCCGAATGGACGATCCCATGCTCGATGGCATTCTCGATGAAAGGCTGTGCCAGCATGGGTGGGATCATCGTGGTTTCGGGATCGATGGCATCATCTGTCTTTATAGAAAAATCAAACTTGCCGGCATACCTTATTTTTTGCAGCTCAAGGTAATTTTCGATGGTGGTGATCTCCTTTTCTAATGTGACATATTCTTTTACACTGCTGTCGAGGATATTCCTGACCAGCGTGGCAAATTTCGAAAGGTAGATGCTCGCTTTGGTTGATTTTTCGGTGACGATGAAATTCTGGATGCCAGAGAGGGAGTTGAAAATAAAATGTGGGTTCATCTGTGAGCGGAGCAGCCTTTGCTTTAATAGCAATGCATTTTGCTCGGTAGAATATTTTTTACGCTGGAAATAGAGTATAAAAAGCAGGGAAACGATCAATCCCAGGCTTCCGGCACCAGCAAACCATAACCTTGACCTGCTGAGCTTTAAATGGGTCATTTCAATTTGCTGGTTTTGAAGTTCGTCCTCATAATTGACCTGCAAGGCGGTCATCTCCCTGTTTGTTTCGTCTTGCCTGAGAATGGTTCTTTCATCTTCCAACTTTTTACGAAAGATCAGAGCACTTTCAAAATCACCCATTGCCTTATTTAAAAGCAAAAGAGAATAAAAAAGATTACATCTTCCACGACGCATATTCATAGCTGCATAAAGTAGGTATGTAGGATCGGCTGTTTTAATTTTATCAACTAAAAGAAGAAAAGTATCGCTCATACATAAAGCATGGGTTAGGTATTTTTTTGATAATATATAATTGCCCCTATCCAATTCTATTTCACCAAGTGTTTCTAAAACAAAAGCATATTGATCGGAAAATTCAGTTTTTTTAAGTATTTCTGCGCCAAGTTTAGCATATTCTATCCCTTTTTCAATATATTTTGACCGAAAATAGTAGTTATAACCAAGATTTGAATAACATGCTCCTTCTACCACATTTTTAGCTCTTGTGTCTTTTATTTCATGTGATGCCTCGAGGCCATTAAGTAAATATTCCATTCCCATTGAATCATTTATGCTTGCAGGGTCGTATTTGAACAAATACCACTGCCCCAATAAATTGTAGGCATTTGCCAAATCCTCCTTTGTGCATTTACCTTTTTTATCAGGGAGGATACGTAAATAAAAATCAACAGCAATACCGGTATATTTAATAGCGCTGTCCATCATCTGGTTTGTCAATTTTCTTGCAACAGCAGTATCGGTATTAACAATAACAGAGAGTTTTTGCAGATAGGACAAACTTAAATTCTGATATATATTCACAGTTGTTGCGCTGTCATTAATCTCAGTAAAATTCTTTGCTGCAAGAATATAATAATGTTGAGACTTTTCAAGATTATTCACGTACTGGTTTAAAGCGCCAAGCATAAAAAGCAAGTTGCCAAGTTCTTTGTGAGGTTCAAAGTTTTCAAGGATTCGCAGTGAATTAAGGTAATTGAGCAAGGCACTTTTATAATCGGCAGTAAAATAGTAGCTGTTCCCGATATTGAAGATGGCAATGCCTTTGCCCTTTTCGTAATCCAGTTTTTCGGCCAGAGTGAAGGCTTCATTTGCATATTGATTGCTCGAATCATAGCTCCGTGGGGCAAGGTTGAGGGCAAGCTGGTTGAGAATATCCACTCTCGATTTTCCATTAGATTTAGGAAGGATTTGAAACAGGCTGTCGACAATTTTCTGGTCAGTCAGGTTGGGAATCTGGGCATGGATGTATGTGATTGCGATTATTGAGCTCAGCAATATGACCATTTGTTTTTTCATGCCTCAACTTACAATTTAATCCTTGCCTAATGGTATCCCGAACCTCACAAATGTTCCGGCTGCGTTGCCATCGCTATCTTTCAGGTCGGTGATCTCAAAGATGATCTTGTGCTTTCGCTTTTTGTTCAGCATGGCAAGCCGCTCCAGCGTGATGGAGGTGGACATGGAGTGGTGATCCTTTTCAAGGTGTGCCTCCAGCTCTTTTGCTTTTTCTCGTCCCACGCCGTTATCCCTGACTTCAAAAAGGATGACATCGTTTTCAAGTCTGAACTCCACATCTATTTGTCCCATTTTTCCGAATGGACAATCCCGTGCTCGATGGCATTCTCGATGAAGGGCTGCGCAAGCATCGGCGGGATCATCGTGGATTCGGGATCAATGGCATCATCAGTCTTAATTGAAAATTCGAACTTTCCGGCATACCGAACTTTCTGCAGCTCAAGGTAATTTTCGATGGTGGCGATCTCTTTCTCAAGGGTGACATATTCTTTAACACTGCTGTCGAGGATATTCCTGACCAGTGTGGCAAATTTCGAAAGATAGATGCTCGCTTTTGTTGATTTTTCGGTGACGATGAAATTCTGTATACCTGAAAGGGAGTTAAAAATAAAGTGCGGATTCATCTGCGAGCGGAGCAGTCGTTGCTTCAATAGCAAAGCATTTTGTTCTGTGGTGTGCTTTTTCCGCTGGAAATAAAGTAAGATGAGCAGGAAAACAATGACCACTAGTGCTACCAATCCCTGCAAACCACAACCTTGACCTGTTGAGTTTTAAATGGGTCAGTTCAATTTGCTGGTTTTGAATTTCATCCTCGTAATCAATCTGCAACGCGGTCATTTGGCGGTTTGTTTCGTCAAGAGCCAGTATTTTTCTTTCTTCGTGCAGTTTTCTTCGATAGAACAATGCTTTTTCAAAGTTACCGGTTTTCTTATTCAGCATTTCAAGGTCATAATAAATATCGCACCGTCCCCGATGCATATTTGTTACATTATATAACCTTAACAGGGCATTAGTTTTTTTGATTCTATCCGGTTCGAGAAGAAAAGTATCGCTCATACTTAATGCAAGGTCCAGGTACTCTTGTGCTTTTCGGTAGTTACCTTTATCCATTTCAATATACCCCAGCAGGTCCAATGCAAAGGCGTATTGATCATAACCGATACTTTTTTTCAACTTTTCAGCACCCAGTAAAGCAAACCTATAACCCTCTTCCTTATTTTTTGTCTGGAAATAGTAATTATATCCAAGATTCATGCATATTGCACCCTCATTAAAAATTTTCAAAATTGGATCTTTAATCTTATGAGATATATCGAGTCCTTTTAAAAGGCAGTCTATCCCTAAAGAATCAAATAATCCCATTGAATCGCTTTTTGTCAGATACAACTGTCCCATTAAATTATAAGCATCTGCTAAGTTCTCTTCCGGACCCACTAATTTATATTGAGGATTTGGCTGTAAATAATAATTAAGCGTAATGCTATGGTATTTAATAGCACTGTCCATCATGGAGTTAATCATTTTTTCCCCTTCAACAGTATCATTTTGATATATAATATTGAGTTTTGTGTTATAGGTTAGACTGATAAGGGAAAAAGCCCATGTCATTGAAGAGGTATCCCCGATAATACCAAAAGTCCTGGCCGCAAGAAGAAGATATTGCTTTGCTTTTTCAATATTGTTTACGTATTGGTTCAGTGCACCGAGCATCAGCAGCAAGTCGGCCAATTCCTTGTGGGGCTCAAACGTTTCGAGTATTCTTAATGCTTTCAGATAATTCAGCAAAGCACTTTTATAATCGGCAGTAAAATAATAGCTGTTCCCGATATTGAAGATGGCAATGCCTTTGCCCTTTCCGTAATCCAGTTTTTCAGACAGGGTGAGGGCTTCATTTGCATATTGATGGCTCGAATCATAGCTCCGCGGTGCAAGGTTAAGGGCAAGGTGGTTCAGCACATCGACTCTGGCTGTCCCTTCAGATTTGGGAAGGATTTGAAACAGGCTGTCGACAATTTTCTGATCGGTCAGGCCGGGAATCTGGGCATGAGTCATCATCAGAGAAAGGAGAAGAGCGGACAGTATGGTAATTTTTCTGATCATGGCTTAGATAAATTACCGCGGTTAAAGTTTTTCAAACAACTCCAGCAACTCCTCCCGTTTGCGCGATGCCACAGGTATTTTATGGTCTCCGGTCAGAACAATGGTTCCGCCTTCCTGCTTTTCGAACCGTTCGATGTGCATCATGTTGATGAGGTACGATTTATGCACACGGTAAAACCCGTCGTCGCAAAGTATGTCATCAAAATCCTTCAGCGGCCTTGAGATCACAATGCGGTCATGCTTCAGCGTATGAAATGTGGTATAGCTCCGGTCCGATTCGAGGTGAGTAATATCCTGCAGGCTGACAAGGTAAATGTTTTCCATCGTTTTCAGCACGATCTTTTTCTTCTGGCGTATGTCGCTCTTCATGTTTTCCTCAAGCGTCTGGAGCTGGGTATTGAGCTGATGCTGGACGATGCTTTCGGCGCGCTTCACGGCATCGGCAAGCTCTTCAGGGTTTACGGGCTTCAACAGAAAATCAATGGCGGCAAAGCGGAAAGCCTGTACGGCGTATTTCTCGTAGGCTGTAATGAAGATGATCTTAAAATCGATCTCGCCTAATTTTTTCAGCAGGTCGAAGGCGCTGCCGTCACCCATGCGGATATCGAGCAGGACGAGATGGGGGTGAAGCTCCCTGATGGCTTTTACACCGCTTTCGACGGAAAAGGCTTCGCCGATAAGCTGCACCTGGGGACAAAATTTTGCCACCAGTTGCGACAGGGTTTCGCGCACATGCGCTTCATCGTCGATGATGAGGGTACGCAGCATGTCCTGATTTTTTTCGACTTCAAATGTAGTGTAATTCATTTCGCTATGCAAATTTTTTTTTATTTCATTGATTTCCTTATTTCTTGTTTTTCGTCCGGCTGCTGCGCACACGCAGCCGTATAGTAAGTTCTTTTTGTTTTTTCTTTTCCCCGGAGTTTTTTGACCTCCGGGGCTTTTCGATTTTAAATTCAATTGTTTTCATAGCTTTAAGATATTGGGTCCCCGTTCATTCATGTCTTTATTGAATGTTAGTTAAGTAAAATCAGCTTCCCTGTTTCTGTTTTTCTGCCGGCCTGTATCCTGTAATAATATACTCCTGTTATCAGCCCAGCGGGATTCCAGTCTGCTTTTTGCATGCCTTTATTTTGCTTTTCATTTATGACCGTGGCCACCTGACGGCCAAGATGATCATATATCATCAGGGTAACCCATGTGCTTTCATCCAGATAATATTCAAAAATTGTTGAATGATAAACCGGATTCGGATAATTCCTTACAGACGTAATGTTCGATACAATTTTTTCATTTTCCTCCCCGATTGTGAATTCAACTTTCACATTATCAAGGAAAAGATTATTGCCAAATCCGCAAATATCCTGGAAGCGGATAATCACATTGCCGGTGTATTCATCAAGTGGAATAGCAATCTTGCTCCATTCTTCGCTTGTAGGGAAGTATAAATTATATGTCCAGGGAGCCGTTTGAAGATCAGCGCCCCCTTCATAAAATAAAGTTTCCCATGTAGCGCCGCAATCCTCTGAAATAAGGACTTTCAGCGTATCATAGTACCAGTAAAGACGCTGGGTAAATGTGTAAGCATAAGAGAAAGACAGCATTGGATTATTTACATTGTTAAGGTTTATCATCGGCATATCAAGGTTATACTTTGAGCCGATATGATCATCCGAATTGTTGCCCTTAACCGCACATGCACTTCCTGAATATCCTGTTAACATTGTTCGCCCCCACTGCAGGATTATATCCGGATCTGCAATCCATCCTTCAGGCGGGAAATCACTGTCCTCAAAACTTTCCTCGATTTGCACCTGAGCCAAAGATGCAGCGCTGGCAATAAATGAGGTACGGATAGTATCATTATAAGTATATCCGTCGTTAAGGCCATTTGGATTGGATGTATAACATATCAGGGTATGACGGCCATCAACGGGAGTAAAGGGCAGCAGATCAACGTCAACGGTATCTCCGGGATCAAGGATTCCGGACCATGAGAACAATGATGGAGCGCTTTCATCCAGCTGGTAATGAATGCTGACGGCAGTAATCAGGCCGGTGCCAAAGTTTTTAAGTGTTATCCCCGGAATAACCGGCACATCGCATACATGTTTCCCGGGAGTGATTATTTTAACTATTCCGGCATCATTTTGCTGTGCAGGATGCTCACTATAAAGCACTTTTATCAATGGATCGGTTAAATTCTTTAAATAAGCCCAGTTATCCTGGAAATTTGCTCCTCCGTTTGTCAATATGCAAAGGGCTGATCCTGTTTTTTTATCAAATACCATGTGAGAGCGGTATCCCATGATGGTGCCCGAATGCCTGCACCATTGGTTGGACATTGAAGTGTCACAGTACTTCCAAATTGCCATTCCATATAAGGAGGTCGATTCAAAATCAAGAATTTGCTGCAGAGAGGCAAGGGAGATGATTTCGCCGTTGAACAATGCATGGTACCATTGCACCATTTCACGGGAGGTAGAAAAAATTGCCCCTGCTGCTCCTGCCGAGCTGAACATGGATATTACCGGTGAGGTACACCAGGGTCCTGAATTCCCATACAACTGAGTGGCTGCAATGGGTCCGTTCGGATCCTCAAATGCACCGACAAATGTGCTGTCCATGCCGAAAGGATCAAAAATGAGCTCGCGGACTTTTTGGTGCCAGCTTGTTCCGGTAGCCGATTCTATGATCATGCCTGCCAGGATGTAATTTGTGTTGCTGTAGTGCCAGCCGGTTCCGGGTTGAAAATAAGGCAGTAAAACATAATCCATGACTTCCTCCTGCGTCCAGACATGAGTAGTGTTTGAATACACGGCAGTAAAGAAATCAGAGTTTTCAGTGTAATTATAAATACCGCTCTGATGGGTCAACAAATGCCGGATGGTAATGGAAGAATCAATATTCGGATATGCTATCAGCCATTGATATAAATGATCATTCAGAGAGAGCACACCTTGTTCCTGTAATTTGGCCAGGGTAACGGCAATGAACAGCTTGGTGTTGCTGCCTATCCCAAAGCGCATTTCTGCGGTAAGAGGTACTCCCGGCTGGGAGACGCCGCTGAAGCCGCTCCAGATACCTTCATCGGGTACAAAGATTGCCGCTGCAGCGCCTGTAATGTTGTCTGCTGATACAACACTGTCGAGTACAATCTGAAAACGTGCTGCCCAAATAGGATCAAATCCCTGGGCAAAATTGTATTGCTGCATTACCCATGCAATCAATACGGTAAGTAATAATTTTTTCATTTTAACCTCCTATTTTTTATGTTACTTGTTAGGGCTTGTACGACCGAAGCAATCTGTACTTGGTGATTGCACAGAAACAAGTAACCAGCAATCCAGTAACGTGTTGTTTATTTATTGTTTAATTAACTTCATTACTTCTGTCATCTTCTTCATCCTGCACCCTCACAAAATACACTCCGCGCGGCAGGACGCTGATGTCGAGTTGGATTTCATTATCTGTTAGCTGCCTTTCAAGTACTTTTTCTCCACTGACATTGAAGATTGATAGCTTGGTATTACCTGTTATTGCAGATGATGAAATTGCAACTTTATCCTTTGAAGGATTAGGACAGATCGTGTACCTGTCCGCAGATGTATATGAAAATCGGTCGTCGGCAGAGGTAATTAAATTCTCATACGCGCCCATATCAAAATATCCGTTCAGCGGACGATTTGTTCCATTAATATCATAAACCGGGGCGAATAGCAGATCATTACACTGACAAACATAACTGGCTGTTCCGGTATTGATGCAAGGGCTTTGACTGGACAGGGTCAGCAGTTCAGGATCCTCAAACATAGGATCCTCATTGATGTTGCCGCCTCCGTCGTAAAAGTTTCCCACTATTAAACCGGGATTAATTGAAGAATTGGCAATCTCAACAACATCATCAGCAGAGGTCAGAAAGATTTCTTTACCGCTATATGTATCGTTGTTCCAAAAAATTGAATTGAAGATCAGGGGTTTGGCCAGATCGGAAAAAATCGCACCACCATTAGTTACAGCAGTATTATCTGAGAATGAATTGTTGATCAGGATTGCCAGATGCTCATTTGATGAGATGGTTGTATTCAGCAAACATAATGCTCCACCATCGTTTTCAGCAAAATTTTCGACAAAAACATTATTCTGTAGTGTAACCTTCACACCACTCGTTACAAATCCTCCACCGGAACCCGCCACGTTACTAAAAAAATAATTGTTTTCAATCAAAACCGGATTATCCAGGAGGAATGAATTTCCAACACATAATCCTCCTGCCCACCCGTTGCTTTCATTTTCTTTAAAGATATTTCTTTTGATAAAACTCCCTGGATCGGGTTGATAATAATATAATCCTGCTGCTCCGCCTGACTGAACATTTCCGGAAGCAACAATGTTGGCTTTAATCACATTGTTTGAAAATTCTATTTTTGAATTGGTAAAAACAGCACCTGCTGAAGTAGCAGGATTATTTTCCGTTTGTGACGTGTTGTATGCAATTGTGTTATTCTTAATTATATGAACAACCTCCGGCCATTCAGGCATCTCGGCATTTCCTATTCCTCCGCCTTCGGCCCATGAATTGGCATAACCCAAACAAATGTTGTGAGATATTAATATTATTGATGATCCTTGTATTATAGCTCAAGGAGATACCACCGCCAAATGCATAATCATGGGATGAAATGCAGGTGTTACTGTCAATGGTATTATTAGTAATCACAATCCAATAATCACCTGTATCATATCTGCCTGCAATTCCTCCTCCTGCTGTACTTTCACCGGCTCCGGACTGTGTATCGTCAAGAGTGTTATGAGTGATCCTGTTGTGAATGATTTTAGCGCCGGCATCCGAAATCCAGATTCCACCGCCCTGCCGGTCATCAAAATTATCCGGGGTATAAGTTCCCTTTCCGTTACGGATTGTGAATCCGCAAAGCACTGAAGTAGTATCTTCATCCGAAACAAAGTAAGCTACAGATGCATTATTAATGTCAGGCAACTGGCTACCATCAATAATGGTATTGGCAATATGGTTGGTATCGCCGTCCATTATGAACTCGCTTGACACCATAAGTGGTTTTTTGCCAAGGAAGTTGATCTGTTCATAATAAATCCCGTCCGATACCAGAACGGTATCGCCTTCGATTGCTGCATCAATCCCCTGTTGTATGGTTGGATAATCGGCCGGCACATGGATGATCTGTGCCTGAACTGCAGCCGCTATCGCTAAACTGAAAGAAATAAGTAATAATTTTTTCATTTTGAAAGAATTTAATGGGTTATTTTTTGAAATTCCGCTTTCTTCATTTTTAAGATATTAGGCCGTTGATTGCTTTGCGAAGCATTTTTTTGATTTAACTCAGCCCCAAATTTAGTAAAAATCATTGCCTGATGCAAATATTTGTTTTCTGTGTAATCTGTAAGCGCCTTTTATCTTTAAAACCAAAGAGGTGCAAAGGAGCAGGACGGATCTTTCTTTCCGGTTATTCAGGTGTTTGCCTTTGCACCTCTGCGGCTTTAAAACGAAAACATCATTTGTTTTCATGGTTTATGGGTTGGGCATCTCGCGATTATGAATTTTCATGTCGTAATTGTTTCAAATTGAGTCCTCTCCGAAAAGTAATTTTGAACCACACACCTGCCCGCCAGGAATGGATAGTATATGGCAGGTGGAGGCACATAGAATCATAGGAATTCACATAGATTTTAGCCTTGTAATTAACTATGTGAAAATCTTTGTGCCCTATGATCCTATGTGGTAAAATCATTTTTAATACTTTTCGGAGTGGACTCAATTATCTCATTAATATAATTCTTCCTGCTGCCTGCCGGGTTTCGGTGGTTATGCGATAGAAATAAATTCCCTGCGGCAAACCATCAAGACCAATTTGAATTTCATGACTTCCGGCGTCCCGGGTCTCTGAAAGCAGGGTTTTTATAAGCTCTCCGCTGCTGTTGTAAAGGCTGATCTCTACCTGTGTTTTATTATCGAGTTCATAGCTCAGCTTCGATTGATCGGTGACCGGATTGGGATATACAAAATGCCAGTCACCATTTCTGTTTGCAGCCGGATCATTGATTTCAGTAATTAACTTTTCATAGGCACCCATCTCAAAATATCCGTTTAGCGGACGCAGGTTGCCAAGTATATCATAACCCGGTGCCAGGTGCAAATTATTGCAATGACAAATATATTCTGCTGTTCCGGCATTGACACAGGGGCTTTCGTTGGTCAGGGTCAGCAGTTCAGGATCTTCAAACAAGGGATCTTCGTTGATGTTGCCGCCTCCGTCTATAAAAATTCCCCCCTCTATCAGGGAGGGATCAATATTTGAGAATCCGATCTCCGTCGTGTCAGAAGGCTCCATATATATCTCATCGCTTGAAATTGCACTATCGTCGCGGAAAATGGTATTAAAAATTAAAGGTCTCGCATGATAAGAACATATTGCCCCTCCGTTTTGGTTGCTTATGTTTTGATAGAAGCTGTTGTTGATAAAAGTAGCCAAATGAGGAATGTTGGAGGTGGGGTTCAGATTCAGATAGGCAGCCCCGCCAAAATGGGTAGATTCATTTGAAGTGAAAACATTGTTTTGCAGTGTAACCGGATTGCATAAAGTTGCAAAAGCGCCGCCATACTTAGCATGATTATTCAGGAAATAGTTATTTTCTATTTGGACCATTCCGGCATTTGGGTCATTGGTATAAGTTTCAGCAAATAATCCTCCACCAAATTTATTACAATTGTTTTCACGGAAGGTATTATTACGGATCATTGATCCATCTAATGACCTCCAGATATATATTCCTGCTCCCCCACCCTGCGCATAATTATCTATCAATGCTTCATTATTCTCAACAATATTATCGGTAAAAATGGCTATGATCCTGTAAATTAAACCACCAGCACCCTGTGCATAGCTGTTTTGAGCAGTAGTCACATTATATTTAATAACATTATGATGTATAAAGGCTGTGACTGTATCATTCCAAACCGGGTCTGTCCAGCAGCAAAATCCTGCCCCTACAGCATGGCAGGCTCCTTCAGCAATGGCTTCATTATAAGCGATTGTATTATATGCTATTCTGGTATTACAGATAATATCGGCTCCAACACTGCCGGCTTCTGCTCCACTTGAATAGCATGAATTATGATCAATCATATTGTGGTCAATCACCACCCATTCATCGCTTTCTTCCCATCTGTAATGTATACCTGCTCCAGTAATTACAGATGCGCTTCCTGATATTGTATCGCTCAAGTGATTTTCGGTGATACGATTATAAATAATTTTTGCACCCGATTGAGCGATAAATACTCCTCCGCCACCTCTGAAGCCGCTGCCTAAAATGTAATAAGTGCCTTTACCATGCCGGATGGTAAATCCTGAAAGGATACTGGTAGTATCTTCCCCGGAAATAAAATAGACCAAAGAAGCGCTGTCTAAATTGGTCAATTGACTTCCGTCGATTATCGTATTTGCAATATGATTCGTATCGCCGTCAATTATAAACTCGCTTGCCACCATCAGCGGCTTTTTACCGAGGAAGTTGATCTGTTCGTAATACGTGCCGTCCGATACCAGAACAGTATCGCCGTTGTTTGCTGCGTCAATCCCTTGCTGGATCGTGGGGTAATCGGCTGGCACATGAATGATCTGCGCCTCAACTGCAGCTGCTATGGCTAAGCCGCAGATAGTAAGTAATAATTTTTTCATTGGTTTTTATTTATTTTGTTTTATCGGCATTGCGAGTCCTGCTAAAAAAACGGAACTCGCAATGACAGTTGATTTTATTTCATCAAGATCATTCTCCCTGTTGCCTGTTTTGAATCAGTTGAGATACGATAAAAATAAATTCCTGCCGGGAAAATTCCGGAACTGAATCGCAGTTCATGGTTACCTGCTTCTTTTTGTTCCGAAAGCAACGTTTGAAATAGCTCTCCGCTGCTGTTGTATAGGTTGATCACTACCTTGGTTTTCCTGTCAAGTTCATATCTGATTTTCGTCTGATCGGTGAATGGATTTGGATAAACAGAATGCCAGGCACTAATTTTTTGTGTCAAAGATTCTTTGGTTCCCGTTCCGAAGTCGACCTCATAAGCACCCATATCGACAAAACCGCCATGCGGACGATAAGTACCGGTTATATCGTAGTGCGGGCACTCGTTCAGATCGCCGCAATGACAATAATATTCCTCAATTCCTGAATTTACGCAAGGACTGCTTTCTGATATTGTTAACAATTCAAGATCATCAAATAACGGATCTTCATCAATATTTCCTCCTCCATCATATAAATTACCGTTTACATGATTAAAATCAATATTACTATTTGCAATTTCCAGAGTATCGCCGGATAAGTACAGATAGATTTCCTGACCATTATTTGCACTGTCGTTCCAAAAGATCGAATTGAATATCAGAGGTTTTGCTAATTGTGAATAGATCGATCCGCCTAAACTGGAGGCAGTATTATTATAAAATGAATTGTTGATCAGTGTGGCAAGATGCTCAAATTGCAGATTTAAATTATTGAGAAGGTATAAAGCCCCTCCGGAATTTGCGGCATGATTACCTATGAAAACATTATTCTGAAATAAAACCGGATTGTTCAACATACAAAATGCACCGCCACTTGGTGCCCAATTGTTGATGAAGTAATTATTTTCAACCAGAACTGTATTGGTGGTTGAGTTCGTTTGAACAACCATTCCACCGCCTATCCAAATATTGCTTATATTTTCCCTGAAGGTATTTCCGCTGACTACACTCCCGGCACTAGGCTGATACAAAAGAAATCCTGCTCCTCCACCCAAACCACCCGGCTTTATTGTATTTTCGGCAATTAAATTTTTGGAAAATATAACCTTCACATTATCACATTCTACCCCGGCCGAACAAGTATTGACAAGCCCCTCGGTAACATTATGGGTAATGGCATTTTCTTCAATAATTGCAACAGTATTGGGCCATCCTGAAATATATATTCCTCCGCCCCACATTTGTGCGGTTTGGTAAACCCTGCCACTGTTATGCAAGATATTGTTATGGGCGATCCTTGAGTTATAGCTCAGCGCTATTCCGCCTCCGGTGGCATATTCATATTGTGAAATACATGAATTGCTGTCGATGGTGTTGTGTTCAATCACAATCCAGTAGTTACCATATCCGAATTTTGCTCCGATTCCTCCACCGGAAGTACTTTGTCCGTTTCCTGGTTGGGTATCATCCAATGTATTGTGGGTTATCCTGTTGTGAATGATTTTGGCACCAGAGTTCGAAATCCATATACCACCGCCCTGCCGGTCATTATTATTATCCGTTGTATAGGTGCCTCTTCCATTTTGGACAGTAAATCCGCAAAGAATGGAGGTGGTATCCTCATGGTTTACAAAATATACAACTGATGCACTGTCAGGGTTGTTCAGCTCAATTCCGTCAATGATCGTATTGGCAATATGATTCGTATCGCCGTCAATAATAAATTGGCTTGCCACCATCAGCGGCTTCTTGCCGAGGAAGTTAATTTGTTCATAATACGTACCGTCCGATACCAGAACGGTATCGCCGTTGGTTGCTGCATTGATCCCTTGCTGGATCGTGGGGTAATCAGCGGGCACATGGATGATCTGCGCCTGCGCCATTACGGCTATTAATAAGCCGGTTAAAATAAGTAACATTGTTTTCATAAAAGTTTTTTTAAAGGTTAATGAATAATTTTTTTAGTAATGAGATTTCATTTTGAATCGTAATATTGAATACGACCCAAATTTACAACAGCAGAAAGGTGAAAATGAAGGAGATTTCCCAACGCCTGGATTTGTTCTCCCAACGCCGGGATAATTTTTTCTAACGCAGGAAATTTTTAGACCAGTAACCAGCAGCAAGCAACCCGAAATGCCTAGCTTAACCATAAAATTCTTTATCCATAATTATGATATACCCATACATTTTTACCTTTGCAGGTCGTGCTGATTTTGGATTTTTGTCAATCACTTAATCTTTCATTCAATGGTACTATTCTTTAAAGGTTCAGGACATACCTGGTATGCAGTCGGGACAAAAAAGGTTTTGGATAAACCGGGTGTGCAAAAGCTGACCTGGCTTTTCGGAGGGGCTGTGCTAATGCATGCTGAAACGGTCGAAGGTTTCTTTACCGGACCCAGAAAGGAAATGATCACCCCCTGGAGCACCAATGCCGTCGAAATTACTCAGAATATGGGCATTGACGGGATCAACCGTATTGAAGAATTTCATAAGGTCGTATTTGGAACCGCAGAGTATGACCTTATGCTGCAGGCGGTTTATTACGGACTCGATCAGCATATCTTTACGACTGAAAAAAACCCTGATCCGCTGATTTATGTTGTCGATATCGGCGCTTTTAATCAGCAGGAAGGACTCGCATTGAATGAAGAGGAAATCAGATTCCTCGAAAAATTAAGCAAACGCCTTGGACGAAAATTGACCGACAGTGAGGTATTCGGCTTTTCACAGGTAAACTCGGAACATTGCAGGCATAAGATATTCAACGGCATCTTCATCATCGGTGGAAAGAAAATGCCCGAAACCCTGTTTGAAATGATCAGGAAAACCTCAAAGGCCAATCCCAACCGGCTGGTTTCGGCCTACAAGGATAATGTCGCATTCATTGCCGGGCCGAAAGCTGACCAGTTTGCACCGGCAAGCCAGGATAAGCCTGATTTTTTTAATATTGAAACCATCGACACCGTCCTCTCCCTTAAAGCCGAAACGCATAACTTTCCGACAACGGTCGAGCCATTCAATGGCGCTGCAACAGGAACAGGCGGAGAAATACGCGACCGCATGGCTGGTGGGAAAGGGAGTATTCCACTGGCCGGCACTGCAGTTTATATGACCTCCTATCCAAGGACAACAAAAGGAAGGGAATGGGAAAAACATACAAAACCCAGGAAATGGCTTTACCAGACACCCGCCGAAATCCTTATCAAAGCCTCCAATGGCGCCAGCGATTTTGGAAATAAGTTCGGCCAGCCGCTGATATGTGGCAGTGTTCTGACCTTTGAATTATTTACACCTGAAAAAAAATACGGCTACGACAAAGTGATCATGCTTGCCGGTGGAATTGGCTATGGGAAAAAACAGGACAGCCTGAAAGAAACCCCCGGTAAAGGAGATAAAATCATTGTAATGGGTGGCGATAATTACCGGATCGGGATGGGTGGCGGCGCTGTCTCGTCAGTTGCAACCGGCGAGTATGACAATACGATTGAGTTGAATGCTGTTCAGCGATCTAATCCTGAGATGCAGAAGCGGGTTTACAATGCCATCAGGGCTATGACCGAAATGGACAAAAACCCGGTCATCTCGATACACGATCATGGGGCAGGAGGGCATTTGAATTCTCTTTCAGAACTTGTGGAAAGCACCGGAGGTAAAATTGACATCTCGAAATTGCCGGTAGGGGATCCAACCCTTTCTGACAAAGAGATCATCGGAAATGAATCGCAGGAGAGAATGGGTCTGCTGCTGAAGAAAAAAGATGTTGATTTGATGCGGCGGATTTCCGAACGCGAGAGGGCGCCATTTTATGTGGTGGGAGAAACTACCGGCGACCACAAGCTTACCTTCTCCGATCCGAAACAAAGGAAAAAGCCAATAGACCTTGATTTGGCAGATATGTTCGGCAGTCCTCCAAAAACAATCCTTGAAGACCGGCCTATTAAGGCGAAATTTAAAAAGGTTGAGTATGATCCAGGAAAATTACAAGAGTACCTTGAACAGTTGCTTCAGATGGAGTCAGTAGCCTGCAAAGACTGGCTCACGAATAAAGTCGACCGGTCGGTTACCGGAAAAATTGCGATGCAGCAAACCTGCGGGCCAATTCAATTACCGCTTAACGATCCTGGAGTTGCGACCCTCGATTACCGGGGAATAAATGGAATCGCAACTTCCATTGGACATGCTCCGGCTGCCGGTCTGGTAGATCCAAGGGCAGGTTCGGTACTTTCTATTGCCGAAGCCCTGACCAATATTATCTGGGCGCCCATTCAAAATGGAATAAAAGGAATTTCGCTCAGTGCAAACTGGATGTGGCCGGCACGGAATCCGGGAGAAAACGCAAGACTTTATGATGCTGTCAAAGCAGCCAGCGACTTTGCCATAGCTCTCGGAATCAATATCCCCACAGGAAAAGACAGTCTGTCGATGACGCAGAAGTACAGCGATGAGGTGGTTTATTCACCCGGCACGATCATCATTTCTGCCGCAGGTGAAGTATCGGATGTAAAGAAAGCCGTTTCGCCGGTATTGTCCAAGGAACGGGGAACTTCACTGCTCTATATCGATTTTTCGAAGGATAGTCATTGTCTTGGTGGCAGCTGCTTTGCGCAGATGACCGGAAACTTAGGAACAAAAACACCGATGGTTAAAAATCCCGGCTATTTTAAAAAAGCGTTCGATACTATCCAGGAATTGATCAGTGATGGAAAAATCCTTGCCGGACATGATATATCATCAGGCGGTATGATCGTGACATTGCTCGAAATGGTTTTTGCCCTGCCTGAGACCGGTCTTGATATCAATCTGAATTCTGTTGCTGAGACCGATTTGATTAAAGTGCTCTTCAGCGAAAATCCCGGAATAATCATCCAGGTGAAGGAGGTTGAAAAAATTGAGTCCTTATTGCGGAAAAAGAAAATTGAATTTCACCGGATCGGTAAACCCAAATCAGGACACCTATTGACTTTAAAATTTCACCGAAATGCTAAACATGCATTCAGTATCGACCACCTGCGTGATTCCTGGTTCATAACCTCCTATCTGCTTGACAATAAGCAATGCAAATCTACCTGGGCACAAAAGAGATATAAAAATTACAGTCAACAAATATTAAAGTTCAATTTTTCAGCTGCTCATACCGGAAAGCCGCAACAATTTGAAATCGATCCGGACAGGAAAACCAGGTCCGGGATAAGAGCCGCCATCATACGGGAGAAAGGTGTGAACGGCGACCGGGAAATGGCGTACTCGCTGTATTATGCAGGTTTTGATGTTAAGGATGTACACATGACCGATCTGATTTCAGGCAGAGAAACTCTGGAAGACATCAATATGATCGTTTTCGTGGGCGGCTTCTCCAATTCGGATGTGCTGGGATCGGCCAAGGGCTGGGCAGGAGCATTTTTGTATAATGAGAAAGCAAAAAAAGCGCTTGACAATTTTTACAGGCGATCCGATACGCTTAGCTTAGGTGTTTGCAACGGTTGCCAGTTAATGATCGAACTGGGGCTGGTTAATCCTGATCACAGGGACAAACCCAAAATGCTTCACAATAACTCCGGGAAATTCGAGTCGGCATTTCTCAATGTTGAGATACCGGAAAACCATTCGGTTATGCTTAAAACGATGGCAGGATCAAGACTTGGGATTTGGGTGGCGCACGGCGAAGGAAAATTTCATCTTCCTTACAGTGAAAAGGATTATCATATTCCATTAAAATTTAGCTATGATAAATATCCGGGCAATCCCAACGGTTCCCGATACAATGCTGCCGGATTATGCTCTGACGATGGCCGCCACCTGGTGATGATGCCCCATATTGAAAGAGCTGTATTTCCGTGGCAATGGGCTTACTATCCCGAGAACAGAAAAAAAGATGAAATCTCACCCTGGGTGGAAGCATTTGTGAATGCAAGGAAATGGATCAAGGAGAAATCAGGTTCTATAGCAAATAGGGATCTGCAGAAAAAATTAAAGAACAATCCGGGAAAGAAAAACAAATAAGCAAAACTAACTGGCGAAACATTAAAACCTATCTGCGAAAATCAGCGTAATCAGCGGAAGAAAAAAAGAGTAAAGAATACTCCCGCAGATTTCGCAGAAAATCGCAGAAAAAATTCGATAAAAAATTAATGGAAATTCAAAATCATGAATAAAATAGTTTTAATTACCGGCGCTACGAGTGGTATTGGCAAAGCCTGTGCAGTAAAATTTGCTCAAAACGGATTTGACCTTATCATTACCGGCCGCAGAAATGACCGATTGTCCAGCCTAAAGAAGGAGCTTGAAAGCAATCATCCGGTTTCTGTATTAAGCTTGTGTTTCGACATTCGCAGCAGGGAGGACGTCTTAAACAATATTGAGAAACTGGATGAAAAATGGCGAAGGATAAATATCCTTATCAATAATGCAGGCCTTGCCCTCAACCTCAAACCGATCCATGAAGGTGAAACGGATGACTGGGATACTATGATCGATACAAATCTTAAGGGATTGCTTTACATCAGCAGGGTGGTTTCAAAAATGATGATAGAAAATGGCGCCGGCCATATCATCAATATTGGCTCCATTGCCGGCAAAGAAGCTTATCCGGGAGGAAACGTCTATTGTGCAACAAAATCTGCCGTTGACGGATTGACCAAATCCATGCGAATCGATTTGGTGAAACACAATATTAAAGTCACGCAGATTGCTCCCGGGGCAGTAGATACGGAATTTTCAGAAGTACGCTTTAAAGGAGATAAGGTGAGGGCGCAAAAAGTCTATGACGGTTACAAGCCTTTGTCGGGAGAAGATGTGGCAGACGCAGTGTTTTATGTAACAACCCGACCCCCTCATGTGAACATCAACGATCTTGTGATCATGCCGGCAGCGCAGGCTAGCGCTACTTTGTTTAATAAGGTTTAGGAAAAAATTTATTCCTGGCGAGTTAAATCCGGGCGTCCATCCGGTTGGTAAAATGATTATTTTTCGAACTAAAGATTAAATCGTATGCCAAGGGTGGTATTTACAAAAGAGATGATCTTTTCTTCTGTACGGATAGTGCTGTAAGTTTGGAACTGAAAATTCAGCTGGTCGTAATAAATTTCCGAATCAAGGACTAGACCGAAGCAGGGAGAAATATCATAACGAAAACCAATACCTGCTGTCCAGGAAAATTTTGAGTCGACAGCCGAAGTTATTTCAAAATAGTCCGGCCCGACCATAAAGTATTCAGGCTTGTATAGTTGGTAAGGGGTTTGCCCCCAAAGCAAGCCACCCAATATTTTCCCGGTAAAGAAAAATTTTCCTTTAATTGGTAATTGTGCATAAAAGCCAGCCATAGCAGTAATAATCTTGTAAGGGTCGGAGCGGATGTAGAGATCATCTAAGAAAGGATCGGCCTGAACTTTTTCCCATCCGAGAACACCTACATCAACAGGGTGAAAATTTATTCCGGCAGAAGCTCCAACGCCAAATTTCGGATGAAAAAACCATGCTCCTTCCGCCGAAACATTGAACCCTGCAAGTGTAAAGCTTCCGCCATCCAAATCCTTTTCATGATATTTACCAAAAGGTATGGAAACACCTCCTCGCATGGCAATGAAAGAAGGTTTTTTCTGGCCAAAGCTTGTGATTCCTAATAACAGGCAAAATAACAAAAGGATCCTGTTTATTTTACTTACAAGTATTTTTATCATTAACAATAATTCTTAAAGACAAAAGTAGCACTTTAATCTTGTCGACATAAAGTGAAATTCTGATTCGAAGGGTATTTACATTTTGCAAAAAATCTTTGCTTTAAGCAGGAAGATGAATTCAAAGGATTTTCAGATTGTATACCTGTCAGCCTGACTGAAAAAATCAATTGCTTTAAATCCGGCTGATGTAATTCCTGAATGCACTGCACCTTCCGGAACAAAGTAACTATCTCCTTTCTGGTATTTTTTTTCGACCCCGCTTATTTTAAGCCGTATTTCTCCATCTACAACAATTCCCCATTGAGCACCATGCGAATGAGGAGGAATTGTGGTAGCTTCAGCAAAATCGAAAAAGACAAGCTGATTATCTCTTCCCTGCAAAAGGTATCCATTGACTCCTTGGAAAGGGATGTTAATTTTTGGCAACGTACTAATAATTTCAGGATAATTCATAGTTATTGTTTTTTAACAAACATTAAAATAGTACTCATTGTTGTATTGATTCCTGCTTATCGTTTAATTCTTTTTATCTGAAACACTTTGACCTCATTCACGAAATTTTTGCTTTATGGTATAAAGTAAATACCAAGTTTAAGGCAGCTTTCAGATTCCTGTTTAAAGGTCATAGTTATAGATTTGTTAACCAGACTGAGAGAGTTTTGTGGCCATTGATCAACAATTAAAATCGTCAAAACATTTATTGGATAAAAACTTTTTCGGATACAACAAAACTGCTGTTAATAAGGGTTATGATATACCATCCGGTACTGCGATTTAACAATATTTTGTTCTCGCAGGAGGGTATCAAATACGCCATTTAGTATTTCCCTTCCGGCAATATCGTGTATCACAATATTAACTTCTCCGGATTGAGGATTTAAGATATATATTTGTTTATCTCTTGCGAATATGGTGAAATTATTCCGGCCATGCTCATCGATGCCGTTTGGAGGTCCAAAATGCAGGACAAATCGGTTGGGATTATTGACCGGACCATGATCAAAAGCATATAAAGGGTTTAAACTCAAATTATGAATAACACCTTCTTTAAGGTCTTCAAGGTAAATATCAATACCACTTTCAAAACTTTCTGTTCCGCTGGCTTCAATAGTAAAAACTCCCTGGGACGCGCATTCGAATCCAAGTTGCAAAGAGATGTAATCGTCCGTTTTGGGCAAAGCGTTGATCGATAAAATTCCATCGTTAATGACTGAATAAAGCTGGGGGGCTTCATTCAGGCCATAGATTTTACGCACATCATAATTCATATCAAACCCCAGGTGTTGCCTGTTCTTTAAAGCAAACAAAAATAGCATCCTGGTAGCCGTTACCCTCCACGTCAAGCCTGATGGTATTGGGTAAGACCTCTGTGTCTTTATAATATGCCTGGCTGCTATGGATACGGTCGCTTTGCGGGATGGTGAGACCGGTGCAAGCGCCCGTTGCCTCAACGAAAAAAGCCTGCATGGCAGGAATAATACCTGAGGTCAGTGTTCCAAAGGCTCCACCTCCATAATTATCCCCGCTTCCCCAGAATAAATAATTACCATGGGCATCAGACCAGGTCCAGACTGAATTGGCAACATTGTTTTTATCCCAGGAGTCAATATTTGCTTGCAAAGCCGATGGATATGGATTGCATATAAAATTCAAACCATGTCCTGATGTATATTCCAGCGCGTAGAAGCCACCGGAGCCGGTGGTATAATCACCGGCTCCTAATTTTCCCTGGAAAACAACGGTTTCATCCATCTGGTTAGCCGGAACTGCTGGATTACCAGCCCAGCACTCATAGCCCCGGCCCTGGATAAGCGGTGTTTCTGCGGGAACAATAAAGGGTCCCCAGGTATTGGTAGATTCAATATGAGTTTTTAAATAAATATCCGCATGTCCTGGTGGCAGATCGAATACACCGGCCATTCCGCTTGTAACCGGCATCCCGATGAAATGCCACTTCATTTTGGTTAAAAACCTTTCAACTTTTGCATCCACTCCAATTGTTGAATTTATTAAAGAGCCGGTACCGGTAGCATCCGACTTTATGGTAAGTGAACCGAAATTATTCAGGGTGCCAATAACTGTAAGGGCTTTTCCGGGATTGATAGTAAGAGATGCTCCAGCCTGGATTTCTAAATTATTGCATAGTGCTGACGATCCGGGCTCTTCATTAATGACGGGATTATTTGATTCATTGGCAATGGTGACATTATCGGATGAAGCCGGAACAGCGTTTCCTCTCCAGTTATCGGCAATGTTCCAGTCTGTATCCATTGATCCATCCCACAAAAAGGGGTAGCATACAAAAGTATTGATCAGTGCATTGGCCATTTTATTCCAGCCGGTGACGTCATCTCTGAGTTTGGTTCTTTCCTGTTCAATACTAAGAAACCTTCCATTGGTAGTTGTTGCATTGGCATAACATGCATCAATACTTGAATTAATTAACCTGCCCTGGGTGTTATCAAAAGCCCTGAGCCGTGTCCAGCTTAAATCGATATGTGCGATTTTAAATGTGAGGGTATTGTCCTCAATTAATAAATTATTTTTCAAAGGAACGATATAGTCTAAGCCAGGTGTTACCTGTGTTCCATTACTGAGAATTACATAGGGATCGGCTACTAATTTGGCAAAACCATGTAATTGAACAAAAAATGTGTTGCTAAAACCAGTTAGCAATTTTTCGGTAGTTTTTTGAAAAATGGATGAAACACTGTGAGCTATATCGGATATCCGGTATCTTTCAAAACTGCCGGAACATATAGTTGTTGTCCCGTCACAACTTGAATAGGATGAATGATTACATCTGCTGGTTCCACTCAAGCAAAAAAACAAGGCTTCTGTTTTTTGGAAAATGTGGATCCCTTGTTTTTCGGTATTTATTTCATCTACCGGGTGGGGCACCTGAATTACCAGTGGCCTGCAATAGTCAGGATAATACACATATGTCCCCCAGTAATTGCTGCCATTGCTTTTTAGGATGTAGTAGGTTTTATGAACTGATTCAGAAGTATCTGTAAACTGAACAACATCGTATCCCAGTGAATCAGCTATTAAGTCAGCCTGAGTGTAGTTACTTTCAAAAATATTATCCAGCAGATTTCCCCAGGAATTAAGTTGAGATGCATCCGGATCGTTGTAATCATTTCCTGAATGTCCTGGCATAGAAGAAATGATATTTGATACTTCGGTAAAAATCTGTCCGGTGTCTTGAATAATCTGGGCATAATTTGCATTTGTATTGCACATTAATAAATTAAGAAATAGTGCAGGTAAAATAACAGCTTTGCATCTCTTGATTAATTCCATAGCCAGCGACTTGTTATTTTTTTACATTTCATCCGGTAGAAGTGAATACATTCGAAATACGAAAATTAATTCAATTGCAAATGATATAAGAAAAATTACCCGTGCAGACATAAAATGAACAAAATCAGCATCGGGTTTTAAAAAAGAACAGGTAAAGATAATATAAAAGAAATTAATACCGCCTCAGAACTTTTTTGTCCTGCTTTATAGTGTTTCATGTTTTCTGAATTTCTTTAGCAAAGATAACTCTTATTTAAGATTATTGGCTAAATCTTAAATAAGGTCATTCTTAATTTAAGATTTTATTACCCGCACTCCGTAACCTTTTATCCTGTAACATTTCCATGTGATAACCGAAAACTAAGATCTTGCATTGGGCAATTTGATTACCAGACTATAAAGAAAAGAATAAAGGAATATTGATTTTATGAATAGTAAAAATTGAAAGCTAACTGACTAATTTGAGTCGCCATGAAAAATTAGCGATCTACAATCCTGTCAAAATTGGAATTAAAACATAGAATGTTTGATAAAAAAACAAAAAGCACTCAACATTTATATTAAGTGCCTTATTTTCAAGTTGCCCGACCAGGGGTCGAACCTGGACTCTTCTGATTCAGAGTCAGACGTGTTGCCAGTTACACCATCGGGCAAAAGCGGTGCAAAATTAGAATATTATTCAACAAAACAAATTATCTACTCTGTTTTATCCTTTAATTTAGTCCAGGCATCCTTAAGCGTAACTGTTCTGTTGAAAACCAATTTCTCAGAAGTAGAATCCGGATCGACACAGAAATATCCCAACCGCTGAAACTGAAATTTATCCAAAGGTTTGGCATCTTTTACACTGGGTTCAATTTTCCCTGTTATAACTTTCAAAGAATCGGGATTCAGATTGTCTTTGAAGTCCTTGCCCTCTTCCACGTCATCAGGAAATTCATTGATAAATAACCGGTCATACATTCTTACTTCGGCATCAATGGTATGCTTTGCAGAGACCCAATGCAGGGTTCCTTTCACTTTTCGCAAACTGCCTGAACCGCTTCTCGTTTCAGGGTCGTAGGTACAATATATTTCGGAAATATTGCCGTTTTCATCTTTCTTAAAACCATCACACTTTACAATATAAGCACCCTTGAGTCGAACTTCTTTACCCGGCCCCAAACGAAAAAATTTGCTTGGCGGATTTTCCATGAAATCCTCTCGCTCTATATAGATTTCCCGTGAAAAAGGAACATCCCTGAATCCCATTGCCGGATCTTCTGGATTAACTTCGAGGTTAAGGTTTTCTATTTGTCCTTCGGGATAATTGGTAATGATAACTATAACTGGATCGAGGACAGCAAAAATCCTTGGTGTTATTTTATTCAGGTGTTCTCTGACACTGAATTCCAGCAATCCAACATCGATCACATTCTCACGTTTAGCAACCCCAACTCTGTCGGCAAAATTCCGAATAGATTCCGGAGTATAACCTCTTCTTCTCATCCCCGAAATAGTTGGCATCCTGGGATCATCCCAACCATTTACGTGACCTTCTTTTACCAGTTCGAGGAGCTTTCGTTTGCTCATGACAGTATAGCTGAGATTCAACCGGGCAAACTCATATTGCCTTGGGCGGTATTCCGTTTCAATGAGATTGTCGAGAAACCAATCATATAATGGCCTGTGAATTTCAAACTCCAGCGTACAGATTGAATGTGTTATTCCCTCAAGATAATCCGACTGACCATGGGCATAATCATACATCGGGTAAATACACCATTTGTCACCGGTGCGCTGGTGATGTGAATGCATGATCCGGTACATCACCGGGTCACGCATGTGCATATTGGGTGAGGTCATGTCAATCCTGGCTCTCAGCACCCTTGTTCCATCAGGAAATTCACCATTTTTCATTCGGGTAAATAAATTCAGGTTTTCCTCAACCGAGCGATTACGGAAAGGACTTTCTATTCCCGGACGTGTAGGAACTCCTCTTTGCTCACTGATCACATCAGCCGACTGATCGTCAACATAAGCCTTTCCTTCTTTTATTAGCTTAACGGCCCAGTCATAAAGCTGGTCAAAATAATCCGAAGCATAAAACAACCGGTCTTCCCAATCGAATCCCAGCCATTTAACATCTTCCATTATGGAATTTACATATTCTTCCTCTTCTTTGGTAGGATTGGTATCATCAAAGCGCAAGTTGCATAATCCTCTATATTTCTGGGCGAGTCCGAAATTCAGGCAAATAGATTTTGCATGGCCAATATGAAGATATCCATTAGGCTCAGGGGGAAACCGTGTATGGACTCGGCCTCCGTGTTTTTTATTGCTTATATCTTCTTCTATGATTGTTTCAAGGAAATTCAATGACCTTGTTTCGGCGGTCTTTCCCTCATCAATTTTCTTTTCGTTGCTTTCCATCCGGGATAATTTTAAGGGCGCAAAAGTAGCAAATCCTTACTTATCCTTTATAACGAAAAATAGATCTGTCTTCCGGTTTTGAGTTTACTGATTAGACGGTCGACTATGAAAAGTCCTGCAATGGCAAGGATAATGACTAATGTAAAAGAAGAAATCTCCATTGACTGGAATAATCCCGAAAGACTTTGAACAATTCTTTTGAAAATAGGGAAGACAATCGGGTCGAAATCCCGTGCAAGCAATTTCGAATCACGGTTGAAAAAATAGTACATAGTATAAACCAGCGCTCCGCCTCCAATCAATGCCAGAAAATACCAGCCTTTGATGTTTAGAATTGTCTGCTGGTAAAATGATGGTTCAGGTGACACTTCATTTATTTTTTGCATCACAATTTTTGTAAAATCTGGTGAAGGACTGTCAATGTCCGCCTTTTGAAGGAAGTCCTTTAAAAAATCATCAGAATTATTTTTATGGTTTATCATTGATATATCTCCTTATTCTGTTTGTGCAGGATTTCATTTACTTCATGAAGAAGTCTTTTCCTTAACCTGTGCAATTTAACTTTTACATTCGATTGCGTCAGCCCCATTATCTGGCTCATTTCTTCTGTTGAGTTTTCATTGAAATAGAACAAATTAACCATCATACTGTCTTCTGGGTTTAAGCCTTCAAGTATCTTATGAACGATTTGTTTTTGTTCATCATATCCAAGACGATTGATGTCTTCTTTAATTTCATCGGTTGAGTAATTATCAATCAGATTAAAATCAAGATCAACCGTTTCGATTTTCTTTTTTCGTGTTTTCGATATCGCTGCATTGTAAACGATCCTGTAAAGCCAGGTCGAAAACTTCGATTCTCCTTTAAATGTATCCAGCGACTGAAAAGCTTTTACAAATACATCCTGTGCAAGTTCCTCGGCATCTTCACGACTTTTCAGGATCCTGAAAGCAATTGAAAAGACCATATTCTTGTGCTTGTCGACAAGAAAGGAATATGCAGCAGCTTCTTTATTCCTGACTTTTTCTATATAAAAATCGTCGCTCTGATACATTTTATGCAAGTATGACGACATTAATACAAGTCGGTTACATTAACTGTAAAATGACAATTTCAATATTGTGTAACCGGCAGAAAATTACTGCGTCAAAAATTACGAAATAAAAGTAAAACAATTTAAATTATAAAGTTATGTTAGATTTAACGCCGGTATTAGTTTTAGGAATCATTTTCGGAGCCATTGTATCAATTGTTTATTTGGGCGTCCGAAGAAAAGAACGTATGGCAATGCTTGAAAAAGGAGTAGATGCTTCCGTGTTTTTTTCAAAAAAAACCAGTGGTAACGAATACTCATTAAAGTATGGATTACTATTAATAGGTGTAGCATTAGGAATCCTGGTTGGAAACCTTCTTGCAGCCAGTGAACCATTTGCTGAAGCAGAGGAAGCTGCTTATTTTTCGATGATTTTCCTCTTTGGCGGAATGGCACTGCTGATCAATTATTTTGTTGCCCGTAAAATGTTCAGCGAAAGCAATAATAAGGATAACCTGACCAGGAAAGAATAGTATTGCTTTGGCAAAAAACTAATGGGTCTGTTCCGAAAGGGCAGGCCCTTTTTACTTTAAACCGCCAAAAAAATGGATTGCAAATAATTGAGAACCGTATATGGCGGCAAATATGACACTAAACAAATTCTGGTTCAAAAACTTGTTAAGTGTCAGCATAAATGGAACGTTTCCAGAACATGATAAACCGGCCCCGTCGGTTTCAATATACTTTCGTAAAGATAAAAAGCATTGGTTTCCACCATTTGAATTTCGAAATTCTCGAATTTTTTGATTACTTCTTTAAGTTTTGGCTTATTGCTGATATGTTTGATCCTGCCAACCGTTAGGTGAGGAACAAAATTCTGACGATCTTTTTCCCATCCGATAGTTGTCATAGAATCCAGCACATCCACTGAAAGCTTTTGTAATTCGTTACTGTGATCAATACCGAGCCAGATAACCCTTGGATCGTAGGAACTTCCGAATACACCCGTTCCTTTCACAGAAAATTTGAACGGTTTATGAGCAATAGCCACCTCGTTAAGTTGTTGAATAATTTCAGCAATTTTGGATTCTTCTGTCTCCCCAAAAAACTTCAGGGTAATATGAATGTTGTGTGGCTCGACCCATTTGATGCTTTCGGTCTGCAATGCATGTTTTAGCTGGTAAATGACTGATATAAAATTTTCAGATGGGTGAATTTTAATGGCCGCAAAAATCCTTTTCATAGAAACAGGTTTAAATTTGCTGGTAAATTTATGATTAATTTATACTTTTGCACAGGTTTAAACAGACATTGTTCTGAAAAAATATTCCGGGGCATTAGCTCAGTTGGCTAGAGCGTTAGACTGGCAGTCTAAAGGTCAAGGGTTCGATTCCCTTATGCTCCACAAATCTTTCCGGCAAAATCCATCCGCATTTCAACACCCGTAACTAATTAGAATTACTGCACTAAAATTGTATTTTTGCTTGATATTTGATGACTGCTACAATGGAATCCCTTTTTGGAAAGACATTAAATCAATTGAAAGAATTGGCCAGGGAATTTGATTTTCCCGTTTATACCGCAGTGCAAATTTCGGATTGGCTTTATAAAAAACAGGTTGCTTCCATTGATGACATGTCGAATCTTTCAAAACCGGCCAGACAAAAATTAAAAGAAAACTTTGAGGTTGGCGTATTTAACTATTCCTCAGTGAGCATTTCTTTTGACGGAACGAAAAAATATCTATTCCCAGTGAAAGATGGACGGTTCATTGAATCTGCATACATCCCCGATGGGGACAGAGCAACATTATGTGTTTCGTCTCAAGTGGGTTGCAAGATGGGCTGCCGTTTTTGCATGACCGCCCGTCAGGGATTCCAGGGAAATTTAACAGCAGGTGAAATCGTCAACCAGATAAGAAGCTTGCCGGAACGTGATACCTTATCGAATATCGTTTATATGGGAATGGGTGAGCCATTCGATAATTATCAAAATGTAATTCAAAGCCTTGAGATACTGACTTCCGAATGGGGATATGCCATGAGCCCAAGGAGAATAACTGTTTCCACTATTGGAATTATCGGAGCGATGACCAAATTTTTAGAAGAAAGTCAATGTCACCTTGCTGTGAGTCTTCATTCACCTTTCGATGAAGAAAGAAAAGCCCTTATGCCGGTCCAGAATAACCAACCGATACAACACGTGATTGAAACCATTAAAAAGTATGACTTTGGCCGGCAGCGTCGAGTTTCTTTTGAATACATCATGTTTAAAGGGATTAACGATACTCCGCGACATGTCAATCAACTGGCCAGGTTGCTGAACGGAATACGATGCCGGATTAATCTGATCCGGTTTCATCCCATTCCTGATTCACCGTATCAGACCTCTGATGATAAAACCATTGAGTCATTTATGATTGGTTTGAATAAAAAGGGAATCCGAACAACTTTGAGGACTTCACGCGGACAGGATATTGAGGCGGCCTGTGGGTTGCTTTCAACCAAGGAAAGATTCAAATAGGATTTCTGAAATTTCCCGATCAGTCAAATTTATGTCCTTTAAGAGACTGTTTAAAAATCAATAAAATAATTAATATTGATGCTTTTGCCACTAAGACTCCAAGTCACAAAGAAAACACAAAGAGCAGAAAATGAATAGCTTTACTTAGTGAAACTTAGTGCTTTTGTGTCTTTGTGGCAAAGAAAAATCTTTAGTTTTATCATTTTTAAACAGACTCTAAAATAGCTGAAATCTAATGGGTAAGATAATCTGGACCCTGACCGGTTTTCCACTTTTATATCCCGGCTTCCAATCAGGCATGGAATGAACAGCATGCAATGCCTCATCATCAAAACCACCATCAAGGCCTTTCATAATGTTGACCGAAGTAATTTTTCCATTTTCTTCAATGGTAAATGTAATAAAAACAGTCCCCTCGATTTGGTTTTCCAATGCTTGTGAAGGATAATGAAGATTTTTCTTCAGAAAATCATTCATGGCTGGAATGCCCCCCGGAAATTCAGGCATGGTATCAATAGCTTTAAAAAAATGCCCGGAGTTTTGAATGTTTTCCTCCATCACTGTTTCAAAGGCCAAATTTGCATCTTTCTCTTTGGGTTCATCTTTGCTGATCAATGGTACCACCATTTGTCGATTGGATTCTGATTCAACAGCGATTCCGCCAATGGTATAGGCGTTTTCAGATTTCTGTTGATTTACTGGTGATCTTTTATCTTTGTTCGATTTCTCAGCATGGATGATTACCTCTCCCAGATAATATTCGAAGGGCTGTACACTGGCAATGTCAATTGCTTCAAGTTCCCCCGTTTCGGTTGGGAGCTCGGTGACAGCATCATTTTTTTCCTCATTTATTAAACCTGTTTCGGTATTGCTAATATTTACATCTGTTTCCTGAGTAATTGCTTCTTCAGGAACTTCGTGGTTATGAGTTTTCTGTTGATTCTTACTGCCAGATTCAATCCGTTCATTTTTGTCGACTATGGCCTGAGAGGAACTGTTTTCAATCAATTCCGGTTCATTCTCTATAGGAGTTTTTGAAGCATTGCCAGCAATATTTGGCAGGGGAGTGGGTGTCATTTTTTCATTCGATTCTGTTTGAGATATTGCAGTCATCTCATCAGTTTTGAAAGGTTTGTTTAGTTTTAAATAAGCAAATACACCAATTAAAATCAAAATTGAAGCGGCAGCAGATATATAAAGAAATCTATCCGTAATCCTTCTGCGTTATGAGTTATGGGTAAATTTTTCCGGGTGTAGATTGTGATTCAGGTTTTTATTTATTTCTGCAACGATTGATGAAATCTTTTCAGGATTATTCATGAGTTTCAATCCCTCAACTGCATCAGAGCACAATTCACATTCACTTAAGTGTTTTTCAATGGCTTTCTTTTCACTTGTGTTCACAGATGAATCCTCATACCTTTTCAATGTTTCGGAGGTAAGGCATCCCGAAGGTGTAAAAAGTCCATCATATATGTTTTTGTTAGTTTTCATTTTGCTTCCAGGTAATTTTTAAGATTTCGTTTCCCGTTCTGAATGTAGCTTTTAACCTGTTTTAAACTGTATCCTGTGATCATCGCAACTTCCTGGTACGATTTATCCTGTAAATATAATAATTCTATGCATCTCCGTTGTTCTTCATTCAGTTTTCCAATGGCCATCTGAAGCCTTGGAATCCTATCCTCAGTTTCCAACTTATTATGGAGATGAAAAATGTCCTCTGATTCCATAATTTCCTGCCGGATATTTTCCTGGTACTCCGTTTTTGCTTTTTCAGTTGACCTCGATTTTCTCAAGAACATCAGACAATGATTCTTTGAAACAGTGTATATCCAGCTTTTGAAATTTATAATTTCCTGTTTGTCCAAACTGATCAGCAGGTTCTCAAAAATCTGCATCACGGCATCTTTGCTCTCTTCTTCATCATTTAGAACCTTCATGCAAACACCAAAAACCAGATGGGTGTATCTTTCAAATAATTCACTAAGGCAGGAATTATTTTTAGTGGTCTTAAAGTTTCGGATCAAATCCTCATCGGAAAGTAATTTCAGATTACTTTCTTTTTTTAATCTAAAGTTGATTTTGAGGATCATCAGATTAAGAGATTTGAGTAAAAATCTGCAAACTTAATACCATTAATTCTTCCACCGCTGGAAAGCAGTCCAGATTCTACTTAAAACTTCATTAATCAAAGTATTATTTTGTACAGGATCAATTTGCTAATGCTTTGGCCAAATTTCCCGCCCTAAAGGAAGAACATCAAATTCGATAGCAGTTCTAAAGGCGATCCTTCACTAAGCAACCAAAGTCCAACCATAATGAAAAAAATTAAACCAAATTTATGGAATTTCAGATCCGCTGTCATCCTAATTATGTAAAAACGAAAATAACTATTAAAACAAAATGTTATGAAAAACGAAAATTCAAAAAACGAAAAGCTTGAAAGAAAACGGTCAGTTTTATTTCAAATCGGAATGGTGGTCAGCCTTGCATTGGTGCTTCTTGCCTTTGAATGGAAGACTCCCAAAATATCTATAAAATCGATTGATTGGGAAAGCAGAGGAAATTTTGAAGAAGATATAGCCAATGTTATACCTCAGAAACAAAAGCCGGTAATGCCTTTGCCTAAGGTTGTTCAGGTTTTTATAGCAGTTGACGATAAAGCTAAAGTTGATGAAACGCTTGAATTCATTATTGAAAGCTCTGATGAGGGGCTCAACGAACCTGACCTGTTTGTTGATTTTATTCAGGATGAAATTGTTCCTGAGGATACAGCAATCTATGATTATCCCTCAAAATATCCTGAATTTCCCGGAGGAGAAAATGCCTTGTTTAAATATCTGAGCGAAAATTTAAAGTATACGAAGGAGGCACGCGAAATAAATCTTGAAGGCCCTGTTTATGTCTCGTTTGTGGTTTCCAAAGACGGATCGATCAGTGATGTGCAGATATTGAGAGGATTGGGTGCCGGTTTGGATGAGGAGGTCATCCGCGTCATTAAAGGGATGCCTGATTGGAATCCTGGTATGCAGCATGGTAAAAATGTGAATGTTCGTTATAGAATTCCCGTAAAATTTAATTTAAATTAATATCCACTGATTATGAAAACATCGATTAAAACAACCCGGCTTTTTGCTGGCATTAGTAGCACTTATTCAATTGATTTCAATTGGCGGCTATTCACAGAGTGAGACATCCGATGACAAAACCTTATCGCCCTATTTCTTTGTGCTGTCCGATCATCCGGGAACGGATCAGCTTCCTTTAAAATCAACATCAGCTGAAGTAAATATTGCCGGTGTGATCGCTGATGTGAAGGTAACGCAGGTATATAAAAATTCCGGAATTTCAACCCTTGAAGCCATATACATTTTCCCCGCCTCCACGAGGGCTGCAGTCAATGGGATGAAAATGACGATAGGGGAGAGGACAATTGAAGCAAAAATTGAAAAGAAGGACAAAGCCAGGCAGGATTACGAAGCTGCCAAACAAGCCGGTAAAAGCGCTTCTCTTCTCGAACAGCAGCGACCCAATGTTTTCCAGATGAATGTGGCAAATATTCTTCCTGGAGATGAAATTATCGTTGAGCTTAATTACACAGAACTATTAATCCCGGAGGAAGGTATTTATGAATTCGTTTATCCAACGGTCGTCGGTCCAAGATATTCCAGCACTCCTGAATCACTTGCCAGTGCCAGCGAATTATGGGTGTCCAATCCTTATACAAAAGAGGGTGAATTGCCATTTTATACATTTGATCTGGATGTTAATTTGAACGCCGGTCTTCCCGTAAGCGATGTTGTGTGCACTTCACACCAGGTGGATATAAATTTTCTGGGTAAAGATAAGGTAGAGGTAAGTTTAAAAGAAGACGAAAAATTTGGCGGGAACAGGGATTTCATTCTTAACTACAAATTGAAAGGAAATCAGATTCAATCGGGTCTGCTGCTTTATGAAGGGAAGGATGAAAATTTCTTCCTGGCAATGATTCAGCCGCCCAAATTAATCAAACCGGAAATGATTCCACCCAGGGAATATGTTTTTATTATGGATGTTTCAGGCTCAATGAATGGTTTCCCTATTGAAGTTTCCAAGTCGCTTTTAAAAGATCTGATTGGAAACTTAAGAACAAGTGATAAATTCAATGTGATATTATTTGCCGGTGGCAGCGAGTTAATGTCCGGCATTTCTCTTGAAGCAAATGCAGCGAATATTCAAAAGGCAATCGATTTCATCGATAAACAGCAGGGAGGCGGAGGAACAGAATTATTGCCAGCATTAAAAAGAGCGCTAGCCCTAAATGGAACTGAAAATTATTCAAGGACATTTATCATTGCAACAGATGGCTATGTCACTGTTGAAAAGGAAGCCTTTGATCTGATCAGACAAAATCTTGGAACGGCAAACTTCTTTACCTTTGGTATCGGAACCTCAGTGAACAGGTATATTCTCGAAGGAATGGCGCACGTGGGTAAGGGGCTTCCATTTATTGCAACCTCACAATCTGAAGCAACAAAAATATGCCGGGGAATTCAGAAATTATGTGAGCAATCCCGTCTTGACAAACATCCAAATCGATTTCAATGGCTTCGATGTCTATGATGTTGAGCCTATGGAAGTCCCTGATATTTTCTCCAACAGGCCCGTCCTGATTTATGGTAAATACAATGGACAGCCAACCGGGTACATTCAATTGAAAGGTGAAAATGGTGGACTCGGTATTAACCAGCGGCTGGACCTTATGAACTTTAAACCCAGCAAGCAAAATTCCGGAATCAGGTCATTGTGGGCCCGCGAAAAAATTAGAATACTGGATGATTACACAAACCTGGCACAAAACGAAACCCATTCCGAAGAAATGACGGCTCTTGGACTCAAGTATAACCTGTTAACAAGCTATACTTCTTTTGTTGCGATAGATTCGGAGGTGAGAAACCAGAACGGGAATATAACAACGGTCAATCAACCACTGCCTTTGCCGGATGGAGTTAGTAATTATGCAGTTGGAAATGCTTCATTTATAGGTGGAATGCAATTGCAAAAAAGCAGTTCGTTTTCCGGGAACAGGAACTTAAATTTGGCCGAAGAGATTGCTATGGAAGTTGATCAAAGTAACGAGAAAGTTTTTGATTCGAGTGGGTCAATACCTGAATATATCGAGGGAAATGATTCGCTTATGAGCTTTATCAACAATCATATTATATACCCTGAAGAGGTCAAGAATAAAAAGATCAATGGAACCGTATTTGTTGAATTTGAGGTGAATACCGATGGTACGATTGGAAAATTTGTAATTGTTAGAAGTGTCAATACCTTGCTGGACAAGGAAGCAATGCGTGTAATAAAACTTACCAGTGGTAAATGGAAGCCCGGGCTGCAGGACGGCAAACCTGTAAAAACAAGAATAATAATTCCTGTTAAGTTTGAATTGTGAAACATTAACCAGAGTTATAGATACAGAGGCTTTCTTCGGGAAGCCTCTTCTTTTTTCAATTACCTCTGATGTATAGAGTCTCGGAAATAAAATTTACATTTGTTGATAGGAATTTAATATTACTGTTATGAAACCTTCGCATATTGAGCACATAGGAATTGCGGTTAAAAGCTTAACTGAAGCGATTCCATTTTATGAAAAAGTACTTGGTTTAAAATGTTATGCTATCGAAGAGGTCAAAGACCAGAAAGTGAAAACAGCTTTTTTCATGGTCGGACAAACAAAAATTGAATTACTGGAATCGACTGATCCGGAGGGTCCGATTGGGAAATTCATTGAAAAAAGAGGCGAAGGCATCCATCACATTGCTTTTGCCCAGGAAGATATTGCCGGGGCACTAAAAAGCGCTGAAGAAAAGGGAGTACAACTTATTGATAAAACTCCAAGAAAAGGTGCTGAAGGACTGAACATTGGTTTTCTTCATCCCAAATCAACTTTCGGTGTTTTAATGGAGTTTTGTGGTAAATAAATAAAGAATTCGGAGCACAATCTGTTTTTTTTATCAGTTTTGTTTTAACAAGTATGTTCTATATTTGTGCCAGCAGAAACTCTTAAAATATCTTAAAATACATGAAGCATAAGTTAGACCGCAGGGATTTCCTGAAGAAAGGCGCCAAAGCAGGCCTTGGAATCGCATTTGGAGGCATGGCTCTGAACCTTGAAGCAGAGCAATTGCTTCCTTTGCTTGAATCTTATCCCTTTCATCCGGGAAAGCTTGAAAAAGTCAGGATTGGAATGGTTGGCGTCGGTGGCATGGGAACCTCACATGTCAGCAATTTCCTGAAAATTAAAGGATGTGAGATTGTCGCCGTGTGTGATATAATAGAGGAACGCGTGGTTCGGGCGCAAAATATGGCGATAGAAGCTGGCTTCCCGAAACCTGAAGGATATTCTAAAGGGGAGCTTGATTTTAAACAGATGTGCCAGCGGAATGATATTGACCTTGTATTTACTGCAACGCCATGGGAATGGCATGTTCCGGTATGCCTCGAAGCTATGAATACAGGGAAGCATGCTGCTACTGAAGTTCCGGCTGCTTTAACCATTGCAGAATGCTGGCAATTGATCGAAGTTTCGGAGCGGACCGGCAGGCATTGCATCATGATGGAAAATTGCAATTACGACCGTGAGGAAATGATCATATTGAACATGGTCAAAAAAGGTGTGTTGGGCGAACTTCTTCATACACGCTGTGGCTACCTTCACGATTTGAGGGCTGTAAAACACGATATGAACGGTGAGGGCGTTTGGCGAAGGGAACATTCGATGAAACGCAATGGCGATCTTTATCCAACTCATGGCTTGGGACCAGTTGCTCAATGCCTCGACATCAATCGCGGTAACTATTTTGATTACCTGGTTTCTTTTGGTACTAAAACGCTGGGATTACATAAATATGCACTTGAGCAATTCGGGTTGGACAGCCGTCAGGCAAAGGAGGAATTCAAACTAGGGGATGTTGTTTCAACGCTTATCCGGACGATGAAAGGTGAAACTATTTTGGTTACCCATGATACCAGCAATCCTCGTCCTTACAGCAGGGATATTCTTGTCCAGGGAACAAATGGTATTGTACAGAAATATCCTTCTCCGCTAATCCATATTGAAGGCAGAAGTCCTGCTCATACATGGGAAGATCTGGAAATTTATAAAGATGAATTTTATCATCCCTTGTGGAAACAAATGGAGGCAGAGGCTGCCGGTGCCGGACATGGCGGAATGGATTATCTGGAAGATTACCGGTTGATCAATGCCTTGCTAAATGGCCTCGAACCTGACATGGATGTCTATGATGCGGCGGTTTTAAGTGCAGTTACCGAATTGAGTGAAAAATCGATTGCAAGCGGTGGCTGGCCAATAAAAATTCCTGATTTCACCAGAGGTCTATGGAAAAATCCACGTGAACTGCCAGTCATGAAAGTATAAATGTTGATATATTCATAATTCAATTTAGTCAATCAAAAATTTAGTCATTGTAGTCAATTATATCACAACATTCAGCCCATGTTAATCATTGGAATCGCCGGCGGCTCGGGATCGGGAAAGACCACGGTAGTAAAAAAGATCATCAAAAGCCTCCCTCCCAATTCTGTTTCCGTAATATCTCAGGATGCTTATTATAAGGACAACGGCAACCTGAGCGCCGAAGACCGGCTGAAGATCAATTTTGATCATCCCTCGTCTATCGAATTCAGCCTTTTGGTCAACCATCTGGATCAGCTTCTTGAAGGAAATACTATCGGAATGCCAATTTATTCCTATGTGACCTGTGCACGTGCAAAGGAAACAGTGCCTGTTGAGCCAAAGAAAGTCATCATCATTGAAGGGATACTGATCCTTACCAATCCCAGGCTGAGGAAAAGATTAAACATAAAGGTCTATGTCGATGCGGATGCGGATGATCGCCTGATGAGGATCATTTGGAGAGATATTGAGGAGCGCGGACGTTCTTTTAAAGACGTTCTCGAACATTATGAACGATACGTGCGCCCTATGCATCTGTTATTTATTGAACCCAATAAGCGCTATGCGGATATCATTATTCCCCAGGGTGGAAAGAACCAGGTGGGTATTGATATTTTAACCTCGAGAATAAAGGAAAAGCTTAGGGAGGAGAAATAAAAAACGGCCTCCTGCCGGAAGCCGTGAAATATATTGTTATTTAGAAAGCCGGAGTGTTATTTCACTTCTTCAAAATCCACATCGGTAACCTCATCACTTTTAGAAGTTTTTCCTCCTGTGTTGCCTGCCTGGCTTTGCTGACCAGACTGCGCTCCCTGCTGTTGGGTTGCCTGGTACATCTCCTGACTGGCGGCCTGCCATGCAGCGTTCAGATCACTCAAAGCCTTGTCGATCCGGGGAAGGTCTTTGGCTTTATGAGCTTCCTTTAGCTCTCCAAGCGCTCTTTCTATTACCGCCTTCTTATCTGCAGGTACTTTATCGCCGTACTCCTTCAACTGCTTTTCAGTGGAAAAGATCATGGCATCGGCGCTGTTCAGCTTCTCGATTTCTTCCTTGGCCTTTCTGTCGGTTTCAGCGTTGGCAGCAGCCTCATCCTTCATCCTCTGGATTTCGGCATCACTTAGTCCTGAAGAAGCCTCGATACGGATATTCTGCGATTTGCCGGTCGCTTTATCTTTTGCCGTTACATGTAAAATGCCGTTGGCATCAATATCGAATATTACCTCTATTTGCGGAATGCCGCGGGGAGCAGGAGGGATGCCATCCAGATGGAACCTTCCGATACTTTTATTCTGATTGGCCATTGGCCGTTCACCCTGAAGCACATGGATCTCAACTGAGGTCTGGCTATCAGCCGCAGTCGAAAAAGTTTCAGATTTCTTGGTCGGAATCGTCGTATTCGATTCAATCAATCGGGTCATTACCCCGCCCAGTGTTTCAATGCCCAAAGAAAGCGGAGTTACATCAAGCAGCAATACGTCTTTTACCTCTCCTGTAAGCACACCACCCTGAATGGCAGCACCAACTGCAACAACTTCATCAGGGTTAACACCCTTTGACGGCACTTTTCCGAAGAAGTCCTGAACGGTCTTCTGAATTGAAGGCATTCGTGTTGAACCGCCAACCAGGATCACTTCATCGATGTCGGAGGTCTGCATTCCTGCGTCTTTTAAAGCCTGACGACAAGGTTCAATGGTAGCTTTTACCAGATCATCAGTCAGCTGGTCAAACTTCGAACGGGATAATTTTCTGACCAGATGCTTTGGTATACCATTTACCGGCATAATGTAGGGCAGGTTGATTTCTGTTTCGGATGAACTGGAGAGTTCAATTTTCGCTTTTTCAGCGGCTTCTTTCAGACGCTGAAGCGCCATGGGATCTTTTCTCAGGTCGATTCCTTCATCGCTTTTAAATTCTTCCGCCAGCCAGTCCATAACCCTCTGATCAAAATCATCACCGCCAAGGTGGGTGTTTCCGTTGGTTGATTTCACCTCAAAAACCCCGTCGCCAAGCTCAAGGATTGATATGTCAAACGTTCCACCCCCAAGGTCAAAGACGGCCACCGTAATATCCTTGTTCTTTTTATCGAGGCCGTAAGCAAGCGAGGCAGCCGTAGGTTCATTAATGATACGCTTGACTGTCAATCCTGCAATTTCGCCTGCCTCTTTTGTAGCCTGACGCTGTGAGTCGCTGAAGTATGCCGGAACTGTGATAACGGCTTCGGTTACTTCCTGGCCAAGGTAATCTTCGGCGGTCTTCTTCATTTTCTGCAGCACCATTGCCGATATTTCCTGAGGGGAATAATGGCGGTTATCAATTTCAACCCGTGGAGTGTTGTTGTCTCCCCTGATGACTTTATAAGGAACCCTTGAAACTTCTTTCGTTACGCGCTCAAAAGTTTCACCCATGAATCGCTTAATCGAAAATATTGTTTTTGTGGGATTTGTGATGGCCTGTCTTTTGGCAGGATCACCCACTTTCCTTTCTCCGTTTTCAGTAAAAGCCACAATTGAAGGAGTGGTGCGTCTGCCTTCGCTGTTGGGTATTACGACAGGCTCGTTCCCTTCCATTACCGCAACACATGAATTGGTAGTTCCAAGATCAATTCCAATTATTTTGCCCATAATTTATTTTTTTGAATTCGTTAGTTCTTTTTTTGAATTTCCCGCCATATCTGTCAATCATTGTGCCAAATGAATTCAACTGAAAGTTTGCAACCTGAAAGAAAAAAGAATTCATGCACAAAGCATTGCAGGACTATTCGTTATGCTTATTATTCTGGTATTTTCCGTGAATATAAAAGCGCCTTATTAGTCTTATTCAGGGCTGTGACAAAAAGGCAGCATTCACTACAACAAGCAGTCAGCGGAGTGGAGGATTTTTCTCAGTCAAGCTGATATGAAATATTTATAAATGGGGACTTCAGGTAGCTTAAAGTAACAGATTTACAATATTACATGAATTATGCAACTTAAAATGCAAACTTAAGGATATTGTCCTCCATAGCCTGAAGATTGGCGATTGACTCCTGGTGCAATTTTTTATTCACATTGGAATAGTAACGTGAGGAAAATATACCGATGCCGTTTTCAATGTTTGTGTAAGGAGGTTTTTCCTGCACAATGCTGGTTGAGGGCTCGTAAACCTGCATGAACAGATTGAATTCACCAGCGGCTGCAGCTACAAACACCTCTATCAAGCCCGTATACCTTTCCGTTACCTTTGCCTCCTCAGCAGCATCGGCATAAGGAATTCCATAATAGCAGGTAGTATAGAAATTATTCTCACTGTAATAAAAACTAAGCTCGGATGATCCCTGAGAGGAATATACTTCGCCGGAAGCAAGGATCAGTTTTTTTTCCTCGAGGCTGTCATTTTTCAGTTCGGTATAGTGAAAGATCATCTGGAATTCGTATTTGAATTTATTGTCGTCATTCGGCGCCTTTTCCCAGCCGAATTGAGTTGGATACGCCGGATTGGTCGCAAACTTTATGAATTCCCCGAATAATAAACTGATGGGCCTGGTTATTTTGAAATGCTGAATAAGATATGTTTCAGAGGTGATCAGCTTGGATGAATCGGAGTATTGGATAAAAAGTTTGTAAGTGCTTTTATCATTCAGCCATATTTTTTCAAAGCCAATGGTATCGTTTGGTGGCTGAATGATATACCTGATCTCATATGGTTTTCCATATACTCCCTGATTGGTCGGCACGCCTTTGTAAATCACTCTGCGCACCAGCAGTGAAAACGGTATTGGGATCCTCAGGCTTGTAAGTTGTGGTAGTATCGAATTCAATGTCTGGACTTTATTACCGTCTTCGTCCCATTCTTCTATCCATACGTTTAACGGGAAAGGGTAATTGATGGAATCGTTTTCTTTAGCAAACATCAGTGCATCACCTTCGCCGAGAAAAGCCTTATTGATTTTAAGGTATTGAACAGAATCCCTTTGGTCGAGCAAACCATAAACAACCGAAATGTCTTTCCATTCGGCATTGGTATCAAAATCAGTTTCGCAGGATAAAAATATCAGCGGGAAACCGATTATAAGCAATGCGTATTTGAATTTTTCCATATAATTAATTCGTCATTGGGTGGGCAAATGTATACAATAAATAACTTGCTTCAATAAAAATTATTATCGGCAGTGAAACCTGGACGTTTATAAGCAAAAATCAAATTGACTTACTAAATTATTTTACCAGTAAATTTTTTAATTCATCCGGTCACCCCAATAGGACACTGATTGTACTGATATAACTGATTATCACTGATCGGTGTATTTACAGTGTTAGTCCATGAACGCTAATTCAGAAGCTAATATTTATATTTCTTTGTAGTTTTGTAAAAAACAGAATATGCAAAAGAAGACAGATTCGCGGCAATACTACACCAAGATTACGACCCATGTGCTTCAGGAAATGAAGCTTAAGGGTGAAAAAATTGCGATGCTCACCGGCTATGACTATTCAATGGCGATGATTCTTGATGAGTCAGGCATTGACGTCATCCTTGTCGGTGATTCGGCTTCCAATGTCATGGCCGGGCATAAAACCACGCTTCCCATTACCCTGAACGAAATGATTTACCATGCCTCATCGGTAATGCGGGCGGTTACACGGGCGCTTGTTGTAGTTGATCTGCCCTTCGGCACCTACCAGGGGAATTCCATCGAAGCGCTTAATTCAGCCATACGGATTATGAAAGAAGCAGGAGCCAATGCAATTAAAATAGAAGGAGGCGAAGAAGTCATTGAATCTGTAAAAAGAATCCTTTCGGCGGGCATACCTGTTATGGGCCACCTGGGCCTGACTCCACAATCGATCCATAAATTCGGGACCTATGTGGTGAGGGCTACCGAGGAAGATGAAGCACAGAAGCTGATAAGGGATGCTCATTGCCTTGAGGATGCCGGTTGTTTTGCAATTGTGCTTGAAAAAATCCCGGCAAGTCTTGCGGCTAAAGTGACTCAGGAAATCAGGATTCCAACAATCGGCATAGGTGCCGGAGGCGAAGTCGATGGCCAGGTGCTGGTTCTTCATGATATGCTTGGGATCACAACCAAATTTTCCCCGCGATTTTTACGCAGGTATCATAACCTCAGCGAGGAGATCAAAGGCTCAGTCACTTCCTACATCGACGATGTTAAGTCGCAAAACTTTCCGAATGAAAGGGAACAGTATTAAGATTTAAGATTTGGGATTTAGGATTTAGGAATCGGGATTTAGGATTTACGATTAAAACTCAAACCTGAAACCTGAGTTCATTCCGAAAAGTAATAATAATGATTTTACCACGCAGGATCATAGGGCACAAAGATTTTCACATAGTTGATTATGAGTCTAAAACCTATGTGAAAGCCTATGATTCTATGTGTCTACCTGCCTTGTCGGCAGACAGGTGTGGTTTAAAATTGCTTTTCGGCGCAGACTCAAACTTAAAACCTGAAATTTGAAACCTGAAACTAAAATCCTTATTCCGCTTGACAGGCAAATCATCTATGAAGATAACCATCTTATTCTTCTGAACAAGCTGCCTTCCCAGATCGTACAGGGCGATAAAACAGGTGATGAACCGTTAAGCGAAAAGCTGAAAAAATATATTAAAGAAAAATACAATAAGCCCGGCGAGGTTTATCTGGGCGTCGTTCACCGGCTCGACCGCCCGGTGAGCGGGATTGTCCTGTTTGCAAGAACCTCCAAAGCTTTATCACGGCTGAATGAAATGCTGAAAAAGCGGGAAATCAAAAAAATTTACCGGGCTGTGGTTAAGAATTTGCCGGCTGAGCCTTCGGCGCACCTGATTCACTATCTTTTCAGGGATGAAAAAATAAATAAGTCATTCGTCGTTTCTGAAGACAGGAAGGGTTCAAAAAGAGCCGAACTGATCTACCGTGTCATTCAGCGCAGCGACAACTATCATTTACTTGAGATCGAGCTGCTCACCGGCAGGCATCATCAGATCAGGGCGCAACTGGCTCACATCGGCTGTCCCATCAAAGGAGACCTGAAATACGGTTTTCCCCGCACCAATCCCGACGGTTCGATCCATCTTCATTCAGCCAGGATTGAGTTCATGCATCCTGTCAAAAAGGAAATGATGGTGTTTGAAGCAAGTCCTCCAAAGGATCCTTTGTGGGATTGTTTCAGGGATGGACCTCCCTTCTTTTCCCCCGCAGACGGGGATTAGGGGGTGATACTTTCCCCTGCTGGCGGGGGTCAGGGGGTGGAGCTTCACATTCCTTTTGCCGGATTTCAGACACGTAATTAATAACACGAATTACATTTGCAATATCATTTAAGACCTCACCATCCGAAAACCGGAGTACTTTAAAACCAGCCATTTCAAGGTCTTTCTGCTTTTTTTCATCTTTTTGGATGGTTGTTTCCCATTGATGCGATATTCCATCAACTTCAATAACTAACATTAGCTCCTTGCACATAAAATCAGCAATATAATTCAGAACCGGCCTTTGTCTTCTGAACTGCCAATGAGACATTTTACCCGCTTTTAATGCATATTTCCAGAGGCATGCTTCGGCTTTAGTCATGTTTTTGCGAAGTTTGCTTGCATAAGGCTGAAGTTTCTTATTATAATGCCAGTTATTTTGGGGGCTTGCCTTCTCCATCAGTTTTTAAAGTTTATTGCAAATTTAACTAATACGAGTTGTCAATTCAAATAAAGACCAAAGGATATTTGAATTATTGCAATAATTAATGATGAAAGTTCCGACCTGGTTGGGCTTTTGGATACTTTTATTTTGTCAAATTAAGGTAAGCGAAAATTGGGTTAAAATATTCTTCGGGGTTGTATAATTCCTCCCCCTGCACCCCTTCAGAGAGGGGGATAGTTCTTTCACCCGCTGGCAGGGATTTGGGAGCTGGAACTCAAGGGCAGAAAATCACCATTAAAGGATTCAGAAAATGAAAAACCCTCTCCCGTTTTAAGGAAGAGGGTTTCAAAATAAACTTAAATTTCCCGGTTATCCCGGAACATTAAATCAATCAATTATTGAATAACCAGTGTTTTGTTATAAACTTTATCTTCAACAATGATCTGCAGGATATAAGTGCCCTTTTCCTGAGCCGAAAGATCGATCACATTTACTTCAGTGCCCGTGAGCTTGCCTGTGTAAACAAGTTTTCCGGCGAGGTCGTAAATGGTAACATCCGACTCATAGCCCATATCCACAGAAGCTGACAGGTTAAATGTGCCGCTGGATGGATTGGGGTAAACGCTGAAACTGCCGGCATTTAATTCTTCGTAACCGGTAATAAGTCCAACATCTTTCACTAATGAAGCACTATTAACATCAAAGGTTTCTTCATAAGTTCCATAATCAGGATGGGTAACTGTAAGTGTATGCGAGCCATTGAGCACCACGGAGAATACAACCGTACCATTTGCTGGAGTTGTTAAGGGGTCGGGGAACCCACTAAGGGTAACCTCTGCACCTGCAAGAGGTTGATTTGTACTGCTCTTTTTTACATTAACTGTTACCGTAACAGGATACATGATCAGGTTTTTCGTCTGGTTAGCGCCGTTAACAGTGACTTGCCCCTGTAAGTGTAATATAACCGTCTTTAACGCAGGTATAATCATACGTTCCGTTAACCAGGCTGAATACGGCATTACCGCTGGCATTGGTAAGTATTGTTTGTCCGTTGCAAGTAACGGCAACACCTTCCAGCGCTCCACCCGTTGAAACGATATGGAAGGTGACAGTGTATTGAACAAGATCCAGAACAACCGGTATGGTTGCAGGACCGTTGTTAACTGTAAATGTTCCCGTTTCAGGCACATAACCTGCTTTATCAACAGTATAATCGTACGTGTCGTTAACAAGACTCAAAACAGCATTACCTGAGGCATTGGTAACTCCTGTGACCGGGCCCGGGGTAACGGTTACGGTCGCACCTGCAATCGGATTTCCGCCCGAAGAAACATAGAATGTAATATCGTAAGGTTGTAATGGCATATCCACTTCAATCATCAGCGGGCTCGCAATAAGTAGGAATGATCCTGTCTGTGTGATATAACCCACCTTAACTGCGGTATATTCATAAGTGCCTGCCGGAAGGTTGAAAACTGCATTACCTTGTGCATTCGTAGTAACCGTTGTTGTGCCTATCGTCACAGCAGCACCTGCAAGATCCACACCACCGGAAGTAACATGGATAGTTACCTCGTAAAGCGGTATCTGGGTCATTGCAACATAAATATCCATAGGTCCGCCGGCCACGTTGAAAAGATCTCCTTCCTCATAATAACCCGGATAATTTACAGTATAGTAGTATTCACCGTCGGTTAGGGAGAAAACCGCAATACCGAGGGCATTGGTTAATACCTGCTCGGTTCCGATTTCAACCACAGCGTTCTGGATAGGAAGCAATGTAACAATATCGGTGACATGGAAAGTTATATCGTAGTGTGCCTGGATCAATACCAGTTCGATGGTTTGGTTAGCCCCAGCTACGTTGAAATTCCCCGGAAGCAGATCAAATCCTGATTTAACAACAGTATAGCTGTAAGCTCCGTCAGGCAGGCTGAAAACTGCAATACCAGAAGCATCCGTAAATTTAGTTTCGGAACCGACAGTTATTTCAGCATTTTGAACCGGATTACCTCCGAAGGTGATAATGAAGGTAACGTCGTAAACCGCAGAAAGGATTACCTCCTGTGTGAAACCTGCACCGATGACTGTAATTGATCCGGTTTCGGTGGAATAACCCGATTTGGAAACGGTATAACCGTAGGTGCCGTCAATAAGGCTGAAAGCAGCTTCTCCGTTCAGATCGGTGATAATGTCTTCAACGCCTTCGATGTCGATATCCACAAGTGCGCCTTCAAGGTTGATACTTCCATCATCAGTAACGTGGAAAATAACGTCATAGTGGGGAAGCATAGGCAGGTCAACAGGAATAAAAAGAGCGACTCCTGCTACAGTGAAAGGACCGGTCTGGGCATCATAACCATATTTGCTCACGGTATAACTATAGTCACCGTCAGCGAGAGGGATCACGGCCTCGCCCAGGGCGTTGGTATAAGCTACTTCAGAACCAACAGTCACCATAGCCCCTTCGAGGCTGTTACCACCTGAAGTTACCTGGAATGTGACATCAATTTCGCAACCCACACAGTTCATCGCAACCTCTATCGTCTGCGGAGCACCTGCGACAATAAAGTTACCGGTTTTATTGGTATATCCGGCTGCAGTAATACTATAGCTGTATGAACCGTTGGCAAGGCTAAAAATTGCCATACCGAAGAGGTCGGTTGTAATTGTTTGCGTACCGACTGTAACTTCAGCTCCTGGCCAGGTCATTGCCAGTTTGGTTATCGGTAACATGGAAAGTGATGTCAAAATTAGGGAAACCGACATATCCGTCGATAAAAGTAAGGGTATAGGCTTCAAAGCTGCCATCATACATCTCAGTGGGGCCTTTGGGGTCGAATGCTTTGGCGGTGCTCCAGGTCAGATTGGTGGTTCCGCCGAGGTAAGTGAATATATACTCAAAAAACATTCCGCCCGGAGGCATGATGTGTGGTTGCACCGGGTCGTCCCACAAACAGGCCATTTCCACACCGTTGTCATTGAACAACCAGGAGCCGTTTACAGTTCCGTAAGGAAAATTAGGATGAAAGTTCTGAACCCCTGTCAGCGGGTTGCCAAAAGTACCGTCCCATTGAAGGACAGAATGGTCGAATGCAATGAACATCTGCATGGTGAAGATTTCACCCGGAGCAGAAATGTCATCAACATAAATTGGTATATAAACCTTGTCGCCGGGTACATAACCCGATACGTCAACACTGCCGATACGGAGTGTTGCTGTCGGCTGCCCGAACAATACCATCGAGCAAATAAACAAGCCGATACTGAGTAATAGTTTTCTCATTTTCATAAAATTTTAAATTGTTGTAAATAAAGTTTTTAAGATTTTTATTTCAAATTGTCTTATATCACTTTTGTTAGAAAAAGTTTTCAAAAGTAGAAAAGTTTTTAATATGACACATAATAATTACAAATTTTTAAGATTTGAAATTTTCGGTGTAAATCAGAACATAGTTTATTGAATAGGCAGATTGAAGCAAAAAATTTGTTTACCCTGAACAAGCAATAAAAAACCGGAGAAGGCCGGACCCATGATTTCAAGAAGGTAATCCCGATATAGTGCTGGTTCTGTCCGGGTGTGAGCTTAGGGCATTAAAACTATTAATCTTCATAGAATTATTAACTGTTTAACCCGGATTAATTTAACAGAATTTTAACTTTTTTTTGGAATTTCTTGGTTTTTTAAAAAAATGGATATATTTGCGTTTTGAAATAAGCGTATTTTACCTTATTGCTTATCAGGTCATAGAATTGATTACCTGTTTGAAAGTGAAAACATTAAAGAGAGTTTTGCCATTGGAAAAGATGTTGTTCTGTATTTACCCTTTTCAGGTCATTTAATCTTTGAAAATATTAAATTGAAATATTTTGTTAATAACTTTTTTTTTAACTTAAATTTTAAATGTATGACGAAGTTTACTAAACTATGGCGATTGCTGATGATACTGCTCATATCATCATCAGTGCTGGTTGCTCAGGCGCAGACGAATGTGTCCTCAGGCAAGGCTAATGCCAAAGCAGAGCAGAAAAAAGACGAATCTCTAATCAAAAAAGAACTGAACGAAAATATCCAAAAAGATATGGGCGTTCTGTTGCAAAATGAAAATGCAAATTACATCAATGAAGAATTGATGGTTAAGGGTCTATTGACCGAGGATGAAAAGGAAGCTTCTGCCGCTATCTTTTCAGGTTACAATGATCCAAATGTTTATTTTAGTGCCAGCCCAGAAAAAGGCGGAAATGGTGCAAAATCTGTTGTGGTCACCATTGGAACAGGGACTTTAATTACCTCTGGTACCACTTCAAACGTAACTCCATACAAAACTTACTGGATGGATGGCCAGGATCAATTCCTGTTCACAAAAGCTGAACTCAATGCTGCCGGTTTAGGCGGTGGTAACATTACCGCTCTGGCATTCAACGTGGGCGGTACACCGAATCCTGCAACGTTAAATTCCTTTACTATTTCGATGCAGCACACTGCATTAACCGCCCTTACGGGTTTTACTACAACAGGCTGGACTACTTGTTATACCGGCAATGTTGTGGCCGTTGCAGGCTGGAACACCTATACTTTTACTACTGCGTTCAACTGGGATGATACACAAAACATTCTTGTTAAGGTTTGTTTTAATAATTCTGCCTATACCAGTAATTCACATGTCTATTATACCACTACAACAGGTAATTTACATGCATACTGGAACGGCGACTTATCCTCCGCAAGTGGTTGTGATCAAACTACCGGAACACCAAATACAAGCAGAGCCAACGTACAAATTACCGGCGAACCTGTTTCTACTCCATTATTAACAGTTAATCCCGCTTCTCTTAACTTTGGTTATGTACCCAGCGGAGGTTCTGCTGAGCTTTCTTATATCCTCGCCGGAACCAACCTTACTGCAGGGCCAATCGTGATTACTGCTCCTTCTAATTTCCAGGTTTCCTTAACGTCAGGTTCCGGGTTTGCGAATAGTATAAATGTTACCTATACTCCTCCAACACTTGCCAATACAACCATTTATGTTAAATTTTCACCCACTGCCCCCAACACAGTTTATACAGGTAATGTTACCAATGTGGGTGGAGGCGCTTCTGCCAATGTGGCTTTAAGTGGAAGTTCTTATTTTTATTTACTCTATTGTCTTTCCAATGCTACCAGTGTAGCGGACGAAGATATTTTCAATGTCACTGTTGGTACTTTAAATAATACATCTGATTGCAACACGACAGCGCCCGGTCCGGGATCTATCAAAAATCAATACAGTAATTATACAACAACAGTTGCGGCGCCTTCGCTTCCTGCAGGCACTTCCCCGGCCTTCAGTGTGCAGATAGGCACTTGCGGAACCGGAAGTTATGCCAATGCCATTAAAATTTTTATTGATTTTAATATAGATGGAGATTTTGCTGATGCAGGTGAAGAAGTTTATGTTTCGCCGGCCAGCTCAACAGGACCCCATACTGAAACAGGCGTGCTTCCCATACCCGCTGGTGCAACAGTAGGTACAACAATGATGCGTGTGGTGAATGTAGAAACCACTCTTCCTTCAGGCATTCTGGCATGCGGAACCTACACCTGGGGAGAAACTGAAGATTATTTGGTCGATATTGTCCCGGCAACCACCCCGACACTCGGAGCAGTCCCCGGAACATTGAATTTTGGATATGTTACAGCCGGTACAACCTCTTCTGAACTATCCTATGTTCTTAGCGGAGTCGCATTATCTCCTGCTTCGGGAAATATTGCTGTTACAGCTCCTGCTGATTTCAAAGTATCCTTAACCACAGGTGGACCATACACTCAAAACATTTCTGTTCCTTATTCAGGAGGTGCACTTGCAGGGACTACTATCTATGTCGTATTCCAGCCCCCAACGGCGAACCAGAGTTACTCAGGCACCATCACCAATGTTGGAGGTGGCGCTTCAGTTAATGTAGCTGTTTCCGGCACAACCATATTGCAATACTGTACCTCCAATTTGGGTGGAAGTGGTGTATGCCCCGGTGACATCACTGTCGTTCAGGCAAATACATTACTTAATACAGACCATTCCAATTGCGTGGTGGCCAATGGAAGTACCTATGGCAACTATCCGCCGGCAGGAACAAATACCACTACACTTTATAAAACCTTACCCTTTGATTTAAGTGTTACCACAAATGATGCAGCGATTGAATCTGTCTGGTTCGACTTTGATCAGGACGGTGTTTTGGAAACTACCGAATGGTGGCAAATAACAACGGCTTCTGTAGCCAATGTTCCTTCTACGGTTTCCATTACAATACCTTCCAGTGCTGTCGAAGGCCTGTGTATAATGAGGATTCGTTCAAGGTTATCCGGTAATACCAATGGTGCAGGTGATGCTTGTACGAATTTCGGTTCAGGAATTTGTGAGGACTATTATGTAACAATAGCAGCTCCTACCTCACCATATCTGAGTGCAATTCCCGGAACACTAGATTTTGGCACCATTCCAAGCGGCACAACTACAGTTCTTAGTTATGCTCTTTCGGGAGCCAATCTTACCCCGGCCGCAGGCAATATAGCCGTGACTGCTCCTGCAAATTTCTTTGTTTCCTTATCGGCAACCGGACCATGGACTGCAAATATCAGCGTTCCTTATGCAGGCGGTGTTCTATCCTCTACTCCTGTTTATGTTCAGTTTGCACCCACAGCGCCGAGTACGACCTACACCGGTAATGTAACCAATGCCGGCGGCGGAGCAACTACCGTCAACGTTGCCGTAACCGGAAAATCGTCTTGCGATGCATTTAGTTTGAATTACTGCAATTATTTTGATGATGCCGCCTTCCCGCAATGCTGGACACAAGGCTATCGCGCCTGCAGTCACTTCCGACAGGTGGAGTGTAAGCGCAACTGCCAATGCAGGCGGTGCAGCCAATGAAATGCATGGTACCTGGCAAAATGTTATCGGAGAATCGTGGCTGCAGAGTCCGGTACTGACCGTTCCTGCAGGCGGAGCTATTCTTACATTTAAACAATTTTATGATGACTACGGCCTGGGACTTACTTTGAGTGTCAGGTTTAGTAACGACAATGGCGCAAACTGGACGACCGGATACACCATTGTTTCAGGCGGCGGTAACATCGGACCAGAAACTGTGACTGTTCCCATTACCCTTTCGGGGAATGTGATTATACAATGGTATATGAATGGTAACCATTTTCAGCTTGATCACTGGTGGGTGGATGATGTATGCGTGGTCGTGCCTCTTGCACATGATGTAGAAACCGTGTCCATAGATATGGCAGGTATTATTCAGCCCGGTTCTATCGCACCATTGGCAACAATTGGCAATAACGGAACAAACACTGAAACCTTCAATGTTACCATGACCATTACTCCTGGAACTTACACCTCGACGAAACAGGTTCAAAATCTGGCTCCATTGACCACAACCCAGGTAACCTTTGATCCATGGAATGCAACAGTTGGTAACTATACAATCACTGTTTGCACCCAGCTGGCGAGCGATTTGGATCCGACGAACAACTGCATCAACAACCAGCCCATCAGTGTTCAGGTACTTCGCAAGGTATACGCCTATGTAGCCTACGATCCGACAGCAGGATTACCCGAAGGCCCGGCATGGTTTTATGTTCAGACACCGGGAACCATTACATCACTTGCCGCAACTACATCGGGTCAGTTTATCGGTGCAGGTACGTGGGCAAATGGAATCTGGTACGGCTCTGAATATTATGATGCAACGCTAACTCCTAACGGCGGAGGCTGGTGGACCATCGACCCGACAACCGGAGCCATGACCCTGATCGCTGACATTGATAAAGGTTTCGCCGGAATTACGTATGATAAAGTTACCGGTATAATGTACGGAACCAACTGGAACGGAACCAATGATGAATTGTATACCATTGACCCTGCAACGGGTGCAGCTACTTTGCTCGGTACTTATTCAACCCAGTTGATGATCAACCTGGCTGCTGATGGAAGCGGCTTCCTTTATGGAATTGGGCTGACTGATGACCAGTTGTATAAAATTACACCATCAACTCCACCTGTTGCTGTTGCAGTTGGGCCGACAGGCCAGGCATTTAACTATGCACAGGATATGGAGTTTGATTACGATAATAATATATTGTATGCATGTGGCTACACAGCTACAGGAACACTTTATACGGTCGATCGTACTACCGGTGCCTGCACTGCAATTGGTAATTTCCAGAGCGGCGCTGAAATGACTGGATTCGCTATTCCTTATACAGCGGGCTACAGGGTTTATGGAACCGTTTATTATGGGACATTGGACACCAAGCCACAAGCTACTCAAACAACCGTTACCCTGACACCCGGACCTACTACTGTTAATACAGGAACCGGCGGTGCTTATGAAATTACACCGGTGGTTAACGGAAATTATGAATTAACCGGCGCAACCACCAAGCCCTGGGGAGGCTTGAATTCGCCCGATCCAACGTTTGCACAGCGGTACATCCTCGGACTGCAGGTTTTGACTAACCTCCAGAAAAGAGCTGCCGATGTGAACCTTTCCGGAACCATCCAGAGTGTAGATGTTACCATGCTGAAGAGGAGACTGGTTGGACAAACCTATACCCAGTGGATCAGGCCGACCGAGTATGTATGGGACGGACCGTTTGTACCCGGATGGCATGGGGCTGCACCTTCATGGACCCCGATATTGGGATTACCTGTTACCGTTGCCGGTGGTGATGTATTACAACCGCTTCGGACACTCTGCTCAGGCGATGTGAACAGCAGTCATACACCGCTGCCCAATCCCTGATGGAATTAAGTTTTTTTAATTAACCTCTTAATGTTTTGCAAACGCCGCTTCATGCGGCGTTTGCTTTTTCAGGCAGTATTTTATCTGCATCTTATTGTTAAAAGGACATTTTATGAGATAGCCTAAATAATTCATATAAAGCTATGCCTTAATTAGGCTTAGGGACTTTGTGCCTAAAATTAAAAGTGTCACGAAAACTCAAAGATATCAGGGCATCACAAAAGTATATGAGTTAGGCAGGTTAGAATGGGAAATGTGGAAAATCGAGTTATGGCTGACCTGATGATACTGAAAAATGGTCAAATGATCCGCCTTTAGGGAGAAATTGGACTAAGGCATAGGTCCGTATATTAAAATCCGCAAATTTTTTTTCTTAAAACACTTGACTTCCGCTCCTGTTTTTTAGTTAATTTTGTGGTAGACTTTTTCAATTACTTTGCTTTTTTAGTTTTTTAAATTTCATTTTGGGTTGATCAGGCATAATCAGTATTGAAATAGGAGGACAATAAAAAATTGATTGACCGGAATGAATCATGTTAAAAAATGAGTGAAATTGTATTAGTATTAAATTAACTTAAAAACACTGTTTATGAATAAATTTTACGAAATTTGGAAAGTGTTGATGATACTGCTCATATCATCTTCAGTGCTGATTGTGCAGGCACAGAAAAATGTGACCTCAGAAAAAGCACCAACCAAAAATGCAGAGCAAATAAAAGAGCTGAATAAATCTCCTGAAGAGCAAATCAAATTGCTCGATCAAAAAGGTTTAAAAGGTGAAGAATTTTCGAAAGCAGCGTTGTCATCTTTTGACGAAACACAATTAAAAGTGCTTGCAGAGAATGGAATCACCATAGATGTTATAATGACTGATGAGAATGCATTGTACAAAGCCATTGAATACCTGAATGTGCCCGACAATGACTTGATCAGCCCGTTTTTCAAGCCGGGTGATACCGATGCAGTTGCCACCTATACTTTCAGCCAGAGCACCGGTACTTATACTGAAATTACCAGCGGGACCGTATTGGGATCAACAACAAGCGATGATCAGCGGTTTGTTGATCCGGCAGTACCGGCGGGAGGATCAACGACCACCGGACCAGGATTTCCAATCGGATTTAATTTTACTTTCGATGGGGTTGTTTTCGACAGGCTGGCTATCAATAATAATGGCTGGATCAGCTTAGGCCAGTCGGCTCTTACACCTGCCGTTAATAATTCTTCAACGAGTGCATACACTCCGATTGGATCAGTCATAGCTATTACTCCTGATAACCTGGTTAGCCGTATTGTTGGCCTGGGCAGGGATTTGCAGGGTCAAACAGGATCGGAACTCCGCATACAAACTATCGGTACAACGCCAAACCAGGAATGTGTAATACAATGGAAAGGCTACCGTAAATACAATGCCACCGGAGATAATTTTAATTTCCAGATACGCCTGCTCGAAAATGGAAATGTCATTCAATTAGTTTATGGAACCATGACCAATAATGCAACCTCGACCACTGTCCAGGTCGGTTTGCGGGCTGCCCCAGCGGCCACTGCTACAAACTTTGCCAACAGGTCCACAACTACTGATTGGTCAGCAACCTCAGCTGGAGGAACCAATCTAGCCTCCTGTACGCTTTCAAATACAGTTTATCCAGCCAGCGGACTTACCTTTATCTACACTCCACCGTTAGTCGGCACTCCTTTCCCACCTACTAATCCAAATCCGGCTGATGGAGCTACCGGTGTTGCAATCACAGGTAATTTAACCTGGACATTCGGCGCAAATACAGCTACCTACGACTTAAAGTATGGTCCTTCAGGCAATATGACCCAGGTAATAACTAACGCCGCAGCAGGCACTACCGGATCGTATACCTATACGGCAAATTACAGTACCTCTTACCAGTGGCAGGTCATAGAGCATAATGGTGCACTCCAAACGGATGGCCCGGTCTGGAGCTTTAGTACGGTCTGTGATTTATATACTTTACCAATAAATCAGGGATTCAATGATGCAGCAATACCCTTGTGCTGGCAGGATCAATTGGTAGCAGACCCCGGAACAGACCCGGTATTAAGTTATGAAGCCTCGATTACCAGTCCGGCTCGAACACCTTATGAAGGAGCGCGTTTTGTTAAGTTTAATTCTTTTAGTTGTACAGCGGGAGCAGAGCGAAGGTTAGTCAGCCCGGGATTCTCCACAACGGGTTTATCAAATGTTACTGTTCAGTTTGCCTGGAGCGAGGATCCGGGGTACCCTACTTATTTGCTTGAAGGTGTTACATTACAATGGTCTGCTGATGGTGCAAACTGGAATACACCGGCAGGCTCATTTTATCAGCGTGTAAACCCTGTTGATGGCTGGTATAATAAAACCTTTACTTTCCCGGGGGATGTTCTGAACCTGCCAACAGTTTATATCGGGTTTTTGTTCCATTCTCAGTACGGAAACAACTGTGCATTGGACGATGTTTCGATTATTGAGTTATTATGTCCTGCTCCCGGAGGGCTTACAACAACTGAACATACTCAGACATCGGCCAAAGCAAACTGGACCGATGCAAATGCAGCCAACAAATATGACATCGTTTGGGGATTGGACAATGTTATCGATCCCGATAACCCAGCAACCTATGTTGGATCTGTATTTGGTAAAACTTTTACTGGTCCGCCCTATTTTCACGTCATGTCATCATTAAACGGGTCAACCAATTATGAATGGTATGTAAGATCTGACTGCGGAACAAAAGCCCTGAGCCAATGGTCTGGCCCGGCACAATTTGCCACCTTACCTGGTCCACACTCATTACCTTTATGCGAAAATTTTGAAAGTGGATTTACCTATTTTGGCAATGCCGGTGGAAATAATGTTGACTGGACTATCAATACCTCCTATTTCCATGCGGGTGCTCAGTGTGCACATAATGCATATAGTATAAGTCAGACAAATATTCTCCATGAAACCGGAATTCTTGATCTTTCCTCAGTTCCGGCTGCACTTCTTGAGTTCTGGCATATTGCCAAAGCGGAAGGCGATTATGATCATTGCTATGTTGAAATTTCTACCGATGGCGGAGTAACCTATACAACATTACCAACGGCAGCTTATTCAGGATACTGGAATTTATGAACCACCTCTTAATAACAACCCTGAAGGACCCTGTTTTGATGAAGATTCATATGTAATTTGGGGAATCGGTTCAGAAATCCCTGATAATTCTACCTGGTGGCAAAAAGAGACCTTTAACCTGGGAGGTTATTTAACAACCAATGTCAGGATCAGGTTCAGGCTGCGTTCAGACGCTAGCGTTGACCGTTTCGGCTGGTTGGTCGACGACGTGTGTGTATTTGTTCCGGAATTCGGAACCCTCGCCGGACATGTTTACAGATTTGGAACAACCACTCCTATATCCGGAGCCTCAATTGTTGCGGGTACCTATAATACTACCACAGACCCGCTTGGTGCCTATACTATACCAGCATTATTAACGGGCACCTACACCGTAAATTGCAGTGCCACAGGTTACACAGGTGAATCTGTACCCGGAGTTATTATACAGAATTCACAAACAACTACTCAAAATTTTTTCCTGAAATGGGCTGAAATAGCTACAAATCCGAGTCTCTTCAACGAAACACTGCAACCTGATACGCAGCTGGATAAGCTCCTGACACTGACCAATAATGCTCCGGCTGCGCTGAATTATACTACTTCGCTTCAATTCCTGACAGATGGAATTGAGAAGAGCAAAGCTGCAGGAGATATTCTTGCGGACATCGATATTCAGGCTGTTAATCTTGATACACGCAATTTGGGCGGTGAATTTGATGGCTCTTACTATTACATAAGTGGTGGTAATTCGGCAGTTGCTCCTTATAAATTATATAAGCATGATCAAACAGGTGCGCTTATCGCCACCTACAATCAACCAACAATGGCAACCTCTTCATGGGGCCTGCGTGATTTGGCTTATAATGCAGGTAAAATTTATGGAGGTTCCGAAGACGGATTCTACCAATTTGATATTGCAACAGAAACATTTACAACCCTCTTTACTGGAAATCTTGGAATTGGTTGTATAAGAGCTCTTGCCTATTATCCAGTGACAGGCAATTTTCTGACCGTAAATTTCTCAGGTGTAATTACTGAATTCACTATGACAGGTACAGTGGTGGACACCTATACTGCAACTGCTTTGACAGGATTATATGGAATGGCCTGGGATAGTTGGAATAATAAATTGTGGTTGTTTGATCAGGGCTCAGCCGGAGACGAAGCTCGTTTCCATGAATATGATATGACAACAGAAGCCTTAACCGGCACAAATTATCTGGTTCCTTTGCTTTCCGGTTCAACAGCGCAAATAGCAGGAGGTGCATTCTTTTCAACTACTGCCATAGCGGGAAAGGCAGTTCTGGGAGGGGTTACCCAGGGTACTCCAAATGATAAGCTGTTCCTCATGGAGCTAAACGTTACCGAAACCTGGCTCACCATTACGGCCAACGGTTCGGGTACTGTTCCCGGAACAAGCGATGGTTCGCTCAATGTTACGGTTCATTTTGATGCTACCGGTTATACCAATGGTACTGTGAAAACCGCAAACATCATCATCAATTCCAATGCCCTTAATGCACCTGTTGTTACTATTCCGGTTACCATGAATGTTATTTCAGGCTACAGGGTTTATGGCACTGTATTTTATGGGACATTGGACACCAAGCCACAAGCTACTCAAACAACAGTTACTTTGACACCCGGACCTACAGTAAATACCGGTGCAGGCGGAGCTTATGAGATTACTCCGGTTTTGAACGGTTCATATTCATTATCAGGAACAACAACCAAGCCGTGGGGTGGACTGAACTCTCCGGATCCAACATTTGCACAAAGGTATATCCTCGGATTGCAGGTTTTAACCAACCTTCAGAAAAGAGCTGCCGATGTGAACCTTTCCGGAACCATCCAGAGTGTAGATGTTACCATGCTGAAGAGGAGATTGGTTGGACAAACCTATACCCAATGGATCAGGCCGACCGAGTACGTTTGGGATGGTCCGTTTGTACCCGGATGGCATGGAGCTGCACCTTCATGGACCCCGATATTGGGATTACCTGTTACCGTTGCCGGTGGTGATGTATTACAACCGCTACGCACACTCTGCTCAGGCGATGTGAACAGCAGTCATACACCGCTGCCCAATCCCTGATGTGGATAAAGTTTTTTTAATTAAACTAAAATGTTTTGCAAACGCCGCATAAAGCGGCGTTTGCTTTTAATGAGACCGCCTCAAAAGTCCAAAAAGAAGGTCACAACCTTTGAAACATGAAAATAGAAGATTGAATCAGTGACAAACCTGAACTTTATTGAATGGGCGACAAAATAAAATGTTTCCCATCTTGTTGTTTATCAGCACCCACAGAAATAAATAAATTATTTAACATTTTTTTAACTAGCATTGATTGTTTTATTGTTTACTTTCACCCGCGAAATTGCGAATGGTCCTTTCAGGTTTTGGATAATTTCGAAATTCTTCAGGTCGGCAGAAATTTTTTGTTTTCAGTTCCTCACCAAAGAAATGATAACGGTGTAGAATGATTTTTTACTTTGTGTTTCATTTGATCCGTTTGATTCATTTCAAGGCAGGGAATGGTTTTTTGTTTTTACTGTGTTTTTACTTTTTTAAGATTAGGTGTTTTTATTAAATTAAATTCTAAATTTTAACATGTATGAAAATGAGTACAAATCTTTCACGGCTGATGATGGTAATGATACTGTCAATGGCCATTGTTGTTGGACAGGCGCAACGCACCAAACCAACGGGGAACACCGCCCCCAAGCAAGCGGAGAAAGTATCACTTGATCAGGTTGTAGTTAATCAGGCTGCTCAACAGGTAGCAAAAACTGCAACACCTGTTTTGTTTTCCGGACCTATGAAATCCAATTATCAGCCGGCACCCACTGAGACTGTTCTTTGGCAGCAGATGGTTCCTTCTACTGCTGACGGAGCATGTGCATCACAGGATTTCGAAACTGCGAACGATGCTTTCGATTGTGAGGCAGCAGATGATTTTACTGTCAGCGGCGGCCCCTGGACAGTAGGTGTTGTCAAGTTTATTGGAGCTTACTGGAATGGCGCAGGCCCTGCAACAGGTTTTAACATTGATTTTTACAATGATGCTGCCGGACAACCGGGTGCTGCTCCTATTTTTACCTATTTTAATAAACCTTATACTTCGGTTCCTTCAGGCACCCTGTTCGAATATACTGTTGCCATTCCGAATACCGTATTGGCTAACGGAACTTACTGGATCAGTATACAGGCCAGAATGGACTTTACGGGATTCGGACAGTGGGGCATTGTTCCCAATGTACCTCCCCAGATTCAGGATGAGAGAATGTGGATCAACCCGGGTGGCGGATTTGGTTCCGGCACTGTTTGGGTAACCGGCACTACTGTATGGCCGACACAGGCTGGCAGGGACTGGTGCTTCCAGTTGGAAACCCCGATTACATGCCTACAGCCTACCGGTTTGTTTACCTCTAATATCACTCCGACCAGTGCAAAAGCTAACTGGACCGCCGGCGGAAGCGAAACTTCATGGAAGATTGAATACGGTCCTCTCGGCTTCACCCCCGGCACAGGCACCACCGTTACTGTTGCCACTCCTTTTTATACCATCCCTGGTTTAACATTAGGGTATTATTCATGGTATGTGAAAGCCGTTTGCGGTGTTGGTAACGAAAGTTTAAACAGCGGACCGGTTAATTTCACAACCTATCCTCCTCCTGCCAATGACGAGTGTACCGCAGTAACTCCTACTACGCTTACTTTTGGAGTACCTGCTACATTTACAGGAAACAACAATGGCGCAACGGTCAGTTGTCCTGCAGGACCTTTTAATGGCACCGCTGGTGAAGTATGGTTAGCTTTTACCATTACGGGAACAGGCAACAGTTGTTTTGGATTATTGCGGTTCGGGTGGCGGAACCCCGTGGGGAAATGCCTGGCTGAACCTGATGACCAGTTGCCCGTGCGGACCTACTACTGCTGCAGCTACTTTTAATACCACTACTTGTCCTGATGGAAATGTTACCATGACCTGGACAGGTTTGGCTGCAGGTACCTATTGGTATCCGGTCATGTTAGACCAGGCGCTTAACAGCGTTGGCGCTTATACAATACATGTAGTTGCCACTTCTTTCACTCCTTCAGGATGCCAGAATACAACCCAGTATCCCAGCGGAAGTGTTATTGTTAATAATACGGGTGCAATTGCAACCATTTCAACCTGTAATTATGCAGGGGAATATGCTATTTTAACCGGTTTCCAGTCAGGTCAAACATACCAGTTTACCATGTCGGACCTTGGTACAGGTACATTTATTACAGTTACTGATGGACCACCCACAACAGCCAACGTTCTTGCTTATGGCGTTTCTCCTATTTCATATACAACTACTTCGACTGCTGATCTGTATGTTCATTTTAATTTGAACAGCGCTTGCGGTACTGATGCAGCATGCCATACCACTACTGTTCAGTGTTTGTCTTGCGCACCATGTGTTGTAACATGCCCCGGAGGTTCAATCCAGGAAAACGAAGCAGACATTCCGGATGAAGGAGCAGATGTGACCAATGGAGGTTGCAACAGCACACCACCTGTATTCCAGCCCATCGCGATAGGAAATACATATTGCGGGAAAATCAATACTTATACTGTAGGTGGTGGTTCAAGCCGCGATACCGACTGGTACCGCCTCGACCTGAGCTCCAGCACATTATTCTGGGATTTAACGTGGACGGTTACAGCAGAATTTGATCTTTTGATCTTCATCATCAATGCAGGTAATCCTGACGATTGTTCAAATGCAACAATTATAGGCACCGGTAAAACTGCGGCTCCATGCGTCACAGCAGTAGAAACAGCCACGGGCCTTGCTCCGGGAGTGTATTATGTATGGGTAGGCCCTTCGGTATTTACCGGCTTCCCGGCATCAACCGGCCCTCATGAGTATGTAGCCACCTTAACAGGTGTTTCACATCCTGCACCGTTAGCTACTATTAACCCGCTGTCGTATGATAAGGATGTAGCTCCGGGTGCAACTGTAACCGATAACCTTTCGATAGGCAACGCAGCAGGTTCATTACCTTTAACCTACACAGCAACTGTTCAGAATTATGCTGATGCTACTTACAATGCATATCCTGCAAATGCCAATTATAATACAGGAACTGCAAGTGCAACTGCCTATACATTACCCAGTGTAATGGACGGCAAAGGAAACGATGTTGGATTCGGTAAATTCAATATTTCCGCAATTCCTCCAACAGCAACTATTCTCAGTGTAACCTTCAACGGGTACCTTAGCGCCAACAACTGGCCATACTGGTCGATAACATCATGCCCCTATGATCCGCTGGTAGCTACTGCCGCCCAGATCAATGCTCATGTGGTTGCAAACTATGATGCACCGCTTGCTTACAGCTACAACACGGAATCCGGAACATTGACCAACGGCTGGTTATCGAGGCCATTGGGCAATTCTGCAGTTGCTGACTTACAGGCAGCTCTGGCACAGGGTTGGTTCTCCATAGGTATTGTTGATTTTGATTTCACTGCTACATACTTTGTAACTTTTGACGGTTGGAACGAAGCCAACAAGCCTTACCTGACTATTGAGTACACTACTACACCGCTGTGGCTAAAGCTGAATGGTACTCAGACAGCATCCGGTACGGTAATCGGTGGAGCTACTGACAATATAGCTGTTGATTTCAACGCTACAGGTTTATCGGTAGGCACATACACAGCCGACATCAACATTGTTACAAACGAGCCGGGAGCAAAGAAAACCTATGTTCTTCCGGTATCGATGAAGGTCGGATATGTACTGAGCGGTAATGTTTATTACGGACATACCGGCATCTCAAAGCCACAGGTAACCACTACCTCTGTAACCCTAACACCCGGATCAACGCAAAATGCAGGTGCAGGCGGATCGTATCGTTACAGGGCGCTGGCCAACGGCAATTACAGCATCATCGGAGCTTCAGGCAAAGCATGGACCGGACTGAATTCACCCGATCCGACGCTAGCACAGCGTTATATTTTAGGGCTTCAGGTTCTGACCGATCTTCAGAAGAGGGCAGCGGACGTCAACCTTACAGGAACGATCCAGAGTGTTGATGTTACCATGTTGAAGAGGAGATTGGTTGGACAGACCTTCGCTTCATGGATAAAACCCAATGAAATGGTATGGGACGGACCGTTTATTCCCGGCTGGCACGGAGTATCGCCGACCTGGATAATGACAGGAGCGCCTGTAACTATTTCCGGCAGCAACGTAGTATGGGATGTAAGGTGTTTGTTCTCGGGCGACGTAAACAACAGCGCTACCCCGGTTCCGAATCCGTAATCCATTCTTCCGGTTTATCCGGTACTAAATAACTAACATACTTATTAATGATCCAACAAACGCCGCCAGTCGCGGCGTTTGTTGTTTTTGTGAGGGCGAAATCAAAATGTAATCCTGATGGGACCGGCATCGCAGGAAAATGTTGTTTTCACCTTCTTACCTTACTACCTCAATCCTGTCTTTTCGGCAACATTTCATTTTGATGTGCTATCCATTAATTTAGTTTGAATTAAATTTGCAATTGCCTGCATGTTCTTTAATATTTAAGTGATAATCCTGAAGGGATTTAATATGAATAGCCTTGCACGCAGTGCGGTGTAAGATAAAATGAAGGTAAAAAAAGAACCCTGCAAGGGTTCAAATAATAAATTGACCAATGAGTACTTACACACAAATTCTTTATCAGATAGTATTCGGCACATATAACAATGAACTTATCCTGATTGAATCCGGTCAGGAAAATCAATACAAATACATTTGGGGAATCTTAAAAAATAAAAAATGCTTTTTATATCGAATTGGTGGCGTGGAAGATCATATTCATATTATTACCCATATGCATCCTACGGTTGCGATTGCATATTTAATAAAAGATGTAAAGCTTGCTTCATCAGATTACATAAAAGCTGAAAATATTTTCCCGGGTTTCAAGGGTTGGCAAGATGCCTGCCTGCCGGCAAAGGCAGGGTTATGGTGCTTTTACTTACTCAATTTCGGCGAAGGACAATTTGATTGAATATGTAAAAAATCAAAAAGAACACCACAAAAAAGTAAGTTTTAGAGATGAATATGTAAGCTTACTTAAGGAGCATGGAATTGAATTTAATGAGAAATATTTATTGTGATTTATTGAACCCCTTCGGGGTTCTGTGACTTTTTTCTAAAGCCCATAGGTTTCACCTATGGCTATTCACATTATACCACTTCGTGGTGGGGCATTGCATAAATAATGTCAATGGAAATCGGAAGCATGCTCACCTATAAAACCTTTCAACAGCTTAAGACTTATTGTACAACTATTTACTCGTTAAATCTTTAGCCAGCGCATCAAAATAATATTTAGCCGTCTTTTCGCAGCCGGTGGAATTGGTATTTTATTACTTTAATTTTTTTAACAAATATTTAACGTAAAAATCCTGTTGCGAATATTTATTTTTATAATTTTACCGATCCTATGAAATTTTTTATTTAATTTTGTGGGGGAATTTTTCATTTACTTGTATTTTCATTATTATCAGTTATTCATTTATAAATCATCGGAGAGATTTTATTGAAAAAGAGGGCAATAAAACCAAAATGATGAATGAACATGAAGGGCTGTAAAAAAATGATCGATTATTTACGTGTTTTAGTTTTAATTAAATTTTAACTTTTAAAATTGTACCTATGAAAATGTTTACAAAACTGATTGGGTCGGTAATGATGCTATTGCTCTTATCGGCCGTGGTTGTTCAGGCGCAGCAGGTGGATATGGCAGATAATGTCAATTCCACACCCGCATTGCTTGATGAACAGATAGCTATTGATAAAATTTCGACCTATGGAGGACCTTCGGATGCTATTATATTTGACAATGGTCCCTTCATCACTCACCCCACCGGTGGATTCGGTGGCGCTGCTGCAAGCGCTTTACAAGCCTCGCTTGGACTTTCCATTTTTGGATTCGGCGCACAGCAGACCGCAGGCAATTCACTGATCGATGATTTTGTGGTTCCCGGCGGAACAACATGGACATTAAATACCATTACGTTCTACACCTATCAGACCGGCTCGACTACTACATCTACCATCACCGGCGCTTACGTCCAGATATGGAATACAGATCCCTGCTTAGGCGGTGTGCCTATCTGGGGCAGCTTAACAACACCCGTATCGTTTACTACCTCCTTCACCGGTAGTTACAGGGTCCATGAAACAGCCCTCACAGCAAATAACCGGCCTATTATGGATGTTGTTGCCAATGTTGCGACCTGCCCGGTTCTTGGACCCGGAACCTATTGGGTTCAGGCTTCATTGACAGGATCGCTTGCTTCCGGTCCATGGTTCCACCCTGTTACGATACTCGGACAGCAGGTTACCGGAAACGGACAGCAGCAAACCGCTACCGCTTGCGGACCGGCATTGAGCGGCGTAGATCCCAATACCTACCAGCAGGCCATTCCTTTTAAAATTGACGGTACTGCTACAGCTATCACATGTCCCATTCCTTCAAACCAGGGCGTGACCAACATTACTCTTACTTCCGCTTCTCTGACGTGGACGTCCAATTCCGGATTGTCGGATATAGAGTTCGGGCTTGCAGGCTTTCCGCCAACAGGCTTTCCGACTTATGCCAGCGTAACAGGTCCGTATCCGGTATCTCCGCTCCTGCCTGCTACCCCTTATTCTTTTTATGTAAGGGATAATTGCGGTGCAAATGGCTACAGCGACTGGCTAGGACCCTATACCTTCTCAACCTTCTGCGCTCCGTGTCCTCCGGGATCAACTGCTGAAGGTGAAGCCCAGCTTCCTAACGGATCAGACGGATCAGGTATCAATGGTGGTTGTGCTGTAAGTCAGCCTTTGCTAACCTCACCAATTGCACTTGGACAAACCTATTGCGGACAGTCGAATACTTTCCTTAACAACCTGGGAGCCAATGCCCGTGATAACGATTATTATTACCTCGACTTGAATACACCGACATGTATTTACTGGAATCTTGTTATTACTCTCCAGGGAAATTCGCTGGTGAACGTAACCTTGTTCGACGCAGGCGACATGACCTGTAATATAGGCGCTGTAACAGCTGTATCAACAACCAGCGCATGCGAAGTGGCCACCATCAATGTCGATGTTCCTTCAGGCAACTATTATGTTGTAGCCCGTGTTGCAACTGCTGCAGGCAATCTCTGGCCAGTCGGTTCAGGACCATGGCAATATGTGCTCACAGTCAACGGCACACAGGTTGGCGCTCCTAACCTCGATCCAAATCCTCCGGCGGAAATCGTTGCAGAAGTACCGCCTGCAGGTACCTATACGCAAAACATACCCATGAACAATATCGGAACTTATGACCTGGAATATGCAGCATCAACGACAGGCGCTTATTCAACGGTATTTGCCGATAATTTCGATACCTATGTTGCAGGCTTGCAGCTGGCCGGACAGTCCGGCGGCAACTGGACGACTTGGGGCGGTACATCAGGCGGAGCAGATGATGGATTTGTATCCAGTGCACAATCATTGACCGCACCGAACTCATTTTTAGTTACTCCTAATATCGACCAGGTACACCTCTTTGGCGACCTGAACGATGGTGTTTACAGGATTTCCTTCTACAATTACATAGTCAGCGGGAAAGCCGGTTACTTCAACATTCTTTCCGATTTTACATTCGGTACAGGAGGATACTGGGCTGTGGATATGTACTTTAATGTTGACGGTACCATTGATGTTGTTTCGAACCATACAACCATTACGGCTCCTTTCAACTGGACCGCAGGCGAATGGAAAAAGATTGAAGTAATTGTAGATCTCGACAATGACGTGGCTGAAGCTATTTACGATGGACAATCCATTTATCAATGGCCATGGTCGGAAGGCGGATCAACCGGTACAGGGCAGCTCATCATTGATGCCATTGACTTCTTTGGAGCTACTGCCGATGATGAAATGTATGTGGACAATTTCCTGGTTGAAGTTGCCGGCCTCGACTGGCTGACCCTGAATAGCGGGCTTGGTGTTTCGGCTGTTGTAGCCCCTGCAACCACTGGTATTCCTATAACAGTTGGGATCAATGGTGGATCGAAACCTGTCGGCGTGTACAACAAGGTCATTAATCTGGTAACCAATGAGCTTTGCGGCGCCAAGAACAACTATGTTATTCCTGTTACCATGTACCACGGTTGGGTATTGTACGGCAATATTTATTATGGACATACCGGCATCACAAAGCCACAGGTTACTACTACTTCCGTAACCCTGACTCCCGGAAGCACCCAGAATGCAGGCGCCGGCGGATCTTACCGTTACAGGGCGCTGGCCCCCGGTGTTTATAACATCATCGGAGCTTCAGGCAAGGCATGGACCGGACTGAATTCACCGGATCCGACGCTTGCACAGCGTTATATTCTCAATCTTACGACTCTGACCGATCTGCAGAAGAGGGCAGCCGATGTGAACCTTACAGGAACAGTTCAGGCCATAGACGTTACGATGATGAAGAGGAGAATATTGACCCAGCCCTATCCACAGTGGGTAAAACCCAATGAAATGGTATGGGACGGACCTTTTGTACCGGGCTGGCACGGAGTTTCCCCCACCTGGATACAGACAGGAGCCCCTGTAACTGTAGGAAGCAATGTTAATCATGATGTAAGGTGCCTCTTTACAGGCGACGTAAACAACAGCGCTAATCCTACTCCCATTCCGTAATATGGAAACTTAAAATTATACCTATATATATAAGGTATAAATTTCAATAACTGACTACACTGCCCTGATGTAATTTTTACATCAGGGCAGTGTCTTTTTTTTAATGGTTTATATTTTAGTTAGCCTTATTAACTTATGTTACGCAGGCAGATTTTTATTTGAGTTAATTTTAGATTACTCATTTCGCTTCGCTTCATTCGGAATGACAGGTTTTGTATATAGATATGGGATGGTCTTTGAGCCACGAGGCCTTGTGGCTCAACGACCATCCCCCAAAAAACCAACGCCATGTCATTCTGATCCGCCAGGAGGCGAAGAGGAATCTCCTTTTTATAACCTAAAATTTATGTTTTTACATAACATCAGTTAATCATTTACTAAAGATAACTTTCCGAATTTCTTACCGGGCTTTGCGTGAAATGGGTTAAAAAGCAATCGAAAAAAAGGCAATCGAAAAAAAATATTTTTTTTTCTTGCATTTTAAAAATATTATATATATTTGCAATTCTTAATTCATGTAAGCGTTCGGTTTGAATTAGTGTAGTAAATTATCTTTCAGGTTAAATGATCGAAATTATGTGGAATCTTAGGATATACACTTTACCCATGCTTATCAGCAATTTGTTGTGTTTAAAACCATCTTTTGTAGTAAGAAATTATAGGAAATAAATATTTTTATAATTGGGTGTTAATTTTTTTTTATTAACTTAAAATTTTTTCTATGAGAAAGTTTACAAATTTGATGCGGTTACTGATGGTCGCAGCACTGTCGGTAACCATTATCGCAGGGCAAGCCCAGCGATACAAACCGACAGGGATCAAGGCCCCCCCTCAATCACAGGTAACTGTGGTTAAAGCGGAAAAACCAGTCATGGTTGAGGAAAACACCACCGCCGATGCGATTGAAGGTGTTGCATCAGGACAGGCGCCTTACACCAGTACTGGTGATCTCACGAAGATCGGCGGACCTACGGATGCAACGCTTTGAGGACAATGGCCCGCTCATCACTCACCCGACGGTGGATTTGGCGGCGCTCATGCAAGTGCATTGCAGTCTGTCAATGGTCCAGCTTTAACTATTTATGGGTTCGGTGCCAGCAAACAACCGGCAATTCTATGGCTGATGATTTCACCGTAACCGGTGGGCCATGTGTACTGAACACGGATCAAATTCTTTTCCTACCAAACCGGATCAACATTAGTAAGCACCATTACAGGGGTGTATGTTCAGATTTGGTCTGGTGGTGCCCCCAATGCTGGCGGATGGTCAGCTTGGGGTGACCTCACAACCAACCGGTTGTTTCAACTTCATTTAGTGGTATTTACAGGTCTATTGAAACAGCCCTTACAAACAATCAACGTCCTATCATGGAGGTTGTAGCCAATATGGCAGGCTGTCCGCCGCTCACTAACGGAACCTATTGGGTTCAGAGTTACATTTACCGGATCACTTGCCTCCGGTCCATGGGCTCCACCTGTTACTATCTGGGATCAGGGAGCTACAGGTAATGCCTTGCAATTAACCAGCACCGGATGGGCAGCAGCAGTAAGCGGCGCGGCTTTGTATCCACAGGATATACCATTTATTATTGATGGAACATGCGGAGGCCAACCTGAAAAAGACCTGGCTGTTACCTCCATACCCACTCCGGTTAGCGGTACTGCCGGAACGCCTCAGAGTGTTACGATCAACATTGCTAACTATGGAACCGCCGCACAATCGGTATTCAATTGTACCTACCAGGTAACTCCGGGCGGTGCACTCGTTACTGAAGCTTATACCGGACCGGCTATACCCGGAAACGGAACAGGTTCCTATACATTTACAACAACGATCAACCCTGCAGCCGGAAATTATTCCATCCAGGGATGTGTTGTCCTTGCCGGAGATGCAAATCCTGCCAACAATTGTGCAGCCAAGAACTTTTCTTTGCTGCCCAGTTTTGCCTGCAACTGGACGATTGAGTTGTGGGATACTTATGGCGACGGCTGGAACGGCGCTCAAATGGATGTCGTTGTTGATACATACACCTTGCTTGATAATATTACCCTTGCAAGCGGTTATGGCCCGGCAACCTTTACCTTTGGGACAAACACAGGCAGTGCAATCGATCTGTGGTTCCATACAGCCGGAAGCTATCCGACAGAAGCCTACTATAAAGTGTACGACGCTTATGGAGTTCTTGTTTATACCAATCCGACAAATCCTCCTCCAACACACGTTTATTTAACGGGAAGCTGCGTGCCACCGGCATGTCCTCCTCCGACAAATCTTGGAGTCTACAAATATTACTGCCACTTCAGCCGCAACTCACCTGGACTTCAAATTCAGGCCTTTCCAATGTAAGGTTTGGTCCATGCGGAGCTGCACCTGCAGTACCGAATTATGTTGGCGTTACCAGCCCGTTAAATGTTAGTCCTCTTATGATGTACACCTGTTATGAGTTTTATGTACAGGACAATTGCGGAGGCAGTGGCACCAGCAACTGGGTTGGACCATATCAGTTTACAACACAGTGTGAAATTGCCCCCTGCGTAGGTATCCAGGAAAACGAAGCCGATATTCCGGATGAAGGATCTGACGTTACCAATGGCGGCTGCAACAGCACGCCACCGGTATTCCAGGCCATCAATATCGGCGACACCTACTGCGGAAAAGTCAACACCTACACTGTAGCCGGCGGACAGAGCCGCGATACCGACTGGTACCGTCTCGACCTGAGCGCAAGCACCTTATTCTGGGATTTGACCTGGACGGTTACATCAGAGTTCGATCTGTTGATCTTCATCATTAATGCAGGTAATCCTGACGACTGTTCAAATGCAACAATTATAGGCTCCGGAGTAACGGCACTTCCATGCGCTACAGCAGTAGAAACTGCCCTTGGCCTTGCACCGGGAGTATATTATGTTTGGGTAGGCCCATCCGTATTTACAGGATATCCGGCATCTACAGGCCCTCATAATTATACTGCTACCCTGACGGGTGTTTCGCACATTCCGCCGATTGCCACTATTAACCCGTTGTCTTATGATAAAGATGTAGCTCCGGGCGCAACTGTAACCGATAATCTTTCGATAAGCAACGGAGCAGGTTCATTACCTTTAACCTATACAGCAACTGTTCAGAATTATGCCGATGCCACTTACAATGCTTATCCGGCAAATGCCAATTACAATACCGGAACAGCAAGTGCAACTGCATATACTCACTACCCAGTGTAATGGACGGCAAGGGAAACGATGTCGGATTCGGAAAGTTTTAATATTTCCGCAATTCCTCCATACCGCTACTATTCTTGAGTGTTAACCTTCAACGGATACCTTAGCGCCAACAACTGGCCATACTGGGCGATTAACATCTGCCCCTATGATCCGCTGGTAGCTACTGCAGCCCAGATCAATGCTCATGTTGTTGCAAACTACGCATCGACCGTGGCTTACAATTACAACACGGAAGCAAGGACATTGACCAAGGTTGGTTATCGAGGCCATTGGGTAACTCTGCAGTTGCTGACTTACAGGCAGCGCTGGCACAGGGCTGGTTTCAGTTGGTATCGCTGACTTTGACTTCACCGCCAAGCTTATTATGTTACACTTTGACGGGTGGAATGAAGCCAACAAGCCATACCTGAAATTGAGTACTCTTCTGACCCCGCTTTGGCTTAAAATCAATGGTGCACAAACAGCATCAGGAGTTGTGGATGGCGGCGGCGTTCAAAATCTGACCATTCAGTTTGAAGCTGCAGGTTTGTCAGTTGGAACTTACACCTGTGATATCAACATTTTGACGAACGAGCCGGGCGCAAAGAAAACCTATGTTATTCCGGTATCGATGAAAGTCGGATACGTATTGAGCGGCAATGTTTATTACGGACATACCGGCATCTCAAAGCCACAGGTAACGACTACAACCGTAACCCTCACACCCGGCACGACGCAAAATGCAGGTGCAGGCGGATCGTACCGTTACAGGGCGCTTGCCAACGGCAATTACTCCATCATCGGAGCTTCAGGCAAGGCATGGACCGGACTGAATTCACCCGATCCGACGCTTGCACAGCGTTACATCCTTGGGCTTCAGGTTCTGACCGATCTTCAGAAGAGGGCAGCCGACGTCAACCTTACAGGAACGATCCAGAGTGTTGATGTTACTATGTTGAAGAGGAGATTGGTTGGACAGACCTACGCTTCAGTGGATAAAACCCAATGAAATGGTATGGGACGGACCGTTTGTACCGGGCTGGCACGGAGTATCGCCGACCTGGATAATGACAGGAGCGCCTGTAACTATTTCCGGCAGCAACGTAGTATGGGATGTAAGGTGTTTGTTCTCGGGTGACGTAAATAACAGCGCTACCCCGGTTCCGAATCCTTAATTGTAAAATTTGTTGAAAAAAAAATAATTTTTCAGAATGAGAGAAATAGCACTGATGACGGGCAGTTCAGGATGAAAATTCCGGAGTCAGTGCTATCTTTTCAAAAAATTAAGTAAAAATTAACAAAAAAAATTTGGATATTATTTGCGAAGATGTTATTTTTGCAATTGTTAATCTTGAAGAATAATCATTAAAATACAGTAAAATTGGTAATAATTGAAAAACAAAGTAAAATGAAAAAGTTCTATTTAATCTTCGCATTATTTACATTAGTAAGTATAACGGTAACTTCCCAACCTCAGTTGACATGGAGATTTGCCAACTGTGAGGTAATCAATGCCGGAACCCAGCTTCAGTTTGATGTTGAGGTCAAGGCTAATGTAGCTGGTTCTTTCCAGCGCGACCTACAGGTTTATTTCGATTACAACACTGCAGCTTTCGGATCGAATATTGTCGCCAACGGTAAGATCACCTACACCCCTCTTGCGCTTATGAACGCTACCAAGTACACAGTTGTGAACATGCGCCGACAACACCACTTCAAAGTTTGCTATCATTACCGAAGCAATCAATGAAATGACTCAGCCCGGCTCATCAACTTATTACTCGGAAGTCACTACCTCCTATCAGGGACTCTTAAGATTTACCATCACGCTTGCTTCCGGTGGTAATACTCAAACTGCAGGCATTGCATTTGATCAGGTTTTGATGAATGGCGGACAGTATTATCAGTCCACCACCAACACCGATCCTCTCAAATACCTGACCCCAGTTTGTATGAAAACAATTTATCCACCTTGAAGTTGAGCAGCTTGTATGGTACGATTACTTATAACAATGCCGGTTCAACGCCTATGAAATTGTGCAATCTGACGTTAAGTCCCGGCGGTGATACGTATGGACCGACCCTCAATGACGGTAAATATTATTTTACCGGAATGAACGACGGAAACTATACCATTGCCACCACCTGCACAAATACCATGGGGTGGACTTCAGAACCTTGATGCTACGCTCGCATCACGTTATATCCTCGGACTGCAGGTATTGACTGCTCTTCAGCAGAAAGCTGCCGATGTGAATCATGTCAGGTACCGTTCAGACCATCGACGTAACCATGATGAAGCGCAGGCTTATTGGTCAGACTTATACTCAGTGGACTGCGCCCCCCTATGTGTTCCTTGCTACTTCCGCAACTGTTTCCAGCGGCCTTGGAACCTTAAACTATAAGGGTGTTTGTTCCGGTGATGTTAATGGAAGTTGGACACCTCCATTAGAATAATTACAAAACAAACAATTAATTAATTAAAATAGTAATAACTTAAAATTAACAAAATGAAAAAAGTTTTATTGTTTATTGGTATGCTGATTAGTGCAAGTATGATCTTTGCACAAACTGCAACTATGCGTATTGGTGACGTCGACATCACAGGTGTAGCCGTTGGTAGGACGTTGTTATTCCGGTTTATGTGGACTGCAATCGACGACGGAACTGTTTATACCATGCAGTTTTTCGTTGGTTTCGACCACGCTATACTCACATGGAAAGGAACTTTTGCTAATCCTACAACAGGGATTATCAACTTCCATCCTAACTTCCCCTATGGAACTGTAAATGGTTCCTGGTTGTTCAATGACAATGGAGTGGAACTGGTTACTTTGTGGGATGACCCTGCAAATTTCCATACCTTCTCAATTCCGACATCGAACAAATGGTATGATATGATTTTCACTTACAATGGCGGTATTCCTACAACCGGTGGTGAGTCTCCACTCGTATGGGGATTGGCTGCTACCGATGCAGGTGGCAAGCTGGTTAAAGGCCCACAGAAATGTACGACCAGAACTTCAGCCAGTATGCTTTGACGCTGATCAATGGTAAAGTATTTATTCCTGGTGGAGGAGATCCTCCGGTAGCTGCATTCATTGGTGCACCTACCTCAGGTTGTGCTCCTTTGACAGTTAATTTCACCGATTTGTCAACCAATACTCCTACCTCATGGGCATGGGATTTTGGTGACGGCGGAACAAGCACACTGCAGAATCCTTCATACGTTTATGCTGCAGCAGGAACTTATACTGTTACTCTTACAGCTACAAATGCTTTCGGTTCTGATTCTGAAGTAAAGGTAGATTATCATTACTATTTTTGCAGTCCGGTTGCTGACTTCAGTGCCACACCTCTTAACTGGTGTTGAACCTTTGACTCGTAAACTTTACTGAATCTCTCAACCAATGCTACCGCCTATGCATGGGACTTTGGCGATGGCGGAATCAGCAATCTGCAAGAATCCTTCACATACTTATACAGCTGCAGGATCTTATACTGTTACCCTTACTGTTACCTGTGCATGTGGTACTGATGTTAGAACTTAAAAATTGGCTATATTGTTGTTGATCCTTTCGTGCCCTGTGTTCCAGGATTATGGACTGGTATGGCGGTGATGGTGATTGGTTCAACCCAGCCAACTGGGATTGCGGTGTAGTTCCAGCTCCTGGTGATGATGTAACAATTCCGGCCAGCCACTAAAGCTGCTCCTCCTGTACTTATTGGCGGACCAGTTATTGTTGGTGCGCTGACAATTTTACCGGCCGGTCAATTGACTCTCGGTTGTGCATTTGGCGGCCCTTGTGGTGAACTTACTGTAAATGGTCCGTTTAACAACAACGGTATCTTTAACATGGATACTGAAAATGGAAACGGATATTCAGCATCTCTCATTACTAATGGAATCATTGGTGGCGGCGGTGTGTTCAACTATACCCGCGATATGCTGTGCACAGGAACAATTATTGGTGGAACAGATCCAAACTGGCATTATCTTGCTGGTCCTATTGATGGATTCACCACTCACGATCATGTTCGATTATTATGTAAATGCATGGGATCAGCCAACAGGTACATGGATTCAATGTAGAAGGATCTACAATTCCTCCTTGTATTCCTGGACCAATTGTACCACTTGGTGCATTGGATGCATGGAGCATTAACTATGCTCTTGATTATACTTGTGATGCATTTAACCCAGGCACAGGTCTTGACCTCGAATTCTCTGGTGGTGCCGGTGCTGTTCATAATGGTCCATATGCAAAACCATTCGGTTTTGGCGGAGGACTTACCAGGAGTGGAATATGATGGCTAATCCTTATCCAAGCGGACTTGATATGAGCCTTATTGCATGGGATCCGAACATGGTTCAGGGTGCTGCTATATTGGGATGGATGTTTTGGTGGATATGTTATACTGGACACCAGCAGTTGGACCATACAGTATGTCACCCGGCCTTGGTTTCTTCACAGAAGCTACTGCTCCCGGCGTATTTTCACTTAGCGGAGCTGAAAGAGCTCATGGCGCAGACTGGTTCTGGAAATCAGAAGTTAACAACCTTCTTACCTTAGAAGCTGTTAATAGTAACGACAGGAAAGACAGTGACACATATCCGTTTCATGGAAAATGCTTCACCTGCATTCGAAAAAACCGGCGACTTCCACAAATTGTTTGTTGACGGTAGGTCCGATGATGTACACTGTTGCTGGCGCTGACCAAATGGCTGTTAACGCATTACCTGCTACTGCATTTGTTCCGATGAACTTTACATCAACAGTATCAGGAAGCTGTTACAATTTCAGCAATTGAAACCAGTGAGTTCCAAACGTTATTTTGGAAGACCTTGAACAATGGTGTAAAACAGAATTGCTTATCGACAGTTCATATACTTTCGACTATGCAACTGGCAGCACTGAAGAATAGGTTCTGTCATCCATTTCACCGGACTTGGAACACCTGAACTTTCAGCTAACAGCATCAATATCTGGGCTGCTGATCAAACGATTTATGTACAGGCTCCTGTTACAACCGGCGACATTGTTGTTTACAACATGATGGGTCAGGAAGTTTTAAGAACTGACATTGTTCCTGGATTGAATGAAATTCCGATGAATGATGTTAATACCTATTACATTGTAAAAGTTATTGGCAGCGACATTACTGAAACCGGCAAGGTATTCATTAAGTAAAAGGACATTGTAATATAAATCAATTGTATAACAGAAAAAATATCAAGATATGAAAAAAGTAATTCAGATTTTAGCAATTGCGTTAGTGATCCTGGTTCCGGTTATTTTAACTGCACAACCTATGCCCAATGATCCGACTATTGGTGGTGGTGCTGGACAATACCCCGTTGGTGGTGGAGCTCCAATTGGCGGTGGCTTATTAATCATGCTTTCATTAGCAATTGGTTATGGAACCAGGAAGATCTATGAAATTCGTAAAAAAGTATTAGACTAATAAACGGATTTTTAGATAACTATATGAAGAGCCTTATCCGTCATCTGGCGGATAAGGCTCTTTGTTTTTAATGGTTCTTATAAAAAACTGGCAACAGTAATGCCGCTCACTGTGGCTTCGGATTTGTAACCCATTTAGTGGCGGTAGAGTATTGTTTGTCAGAAAATTCTTAATATTGTAAAAAATTTTAACTATGAAGAAATACATTTTTACTTTACTCTTATTAACGGGCATTATGACTGCCTATGCACAGAAATATTCAGCTACGATAGCTATTGATAATGTCGATGTTACAAAGCTTAAACCCGGCGACCAGGTTTCTGTTCCCATCAGATTAATAGAAAAATCAGGAGGACAGATATCCGAAATCCAGTTTTTTATTGAATTCGATCATGCCGTTTTCAGCTGGAACGGCACTTTTGAACAGGCACAATCCGGTATTAAGAAATGTCATCCCAGTATGCCTTGGGATGGGAAAACCTGGTTTATCAACGATAATGGTAATCAAATTGTAGTGTTGTGGGATGAACCTAATTTTAAGGGCGTTGAAATAAAAAGGGAGAAGTTTTTTGTGAATTGTTTTTATTTTCAAGGGCATTGCATCTGCTGATAAAAATTATTCCTTTGTATGGGGAGATGAATATGAAGATATTGACGGAAAACTTGTAAGAGGAGTAACAGAAATGTATAGCGAAATTCCTGATTCTTTTACTTTAACAAAGATTAATGGTGCGTTAAGGTTAAATAAAATCGATTTAGAACTGCCGGAAAAGACTCAATTATTTCAATAATCAGACGATGAAATTCATTTTTAGGATTATTATCAGCGCAATCAGCGTTGTCATCACCGCCTATCTGTTACCCGGCGTTCATGTAAAGGATCTGTTCACTTCCCTGCTTGTTGCGATAGTCCTTGCGTTGCTTAATGGTATTATCCGGCCCATACTTATCATTCTCACCATCCCTGTCACCATCCTGACGCTCGGATTGTTTCTGCTGGTGATCAATGCCCTGATGATCCTGCTTGCCGGAAATATTGTCCCCGGCTTTGTGGTCGAAGGTTTTTGGTGGGCGCTCTTATTCAGTGTCATCCTTTCGCTGGTCACCTCACTACTGAGCATTGGCCTGAGAGATAATAAAAGTACAATGAATGAAAAATAAAGTCATTGCTTCGAGGGAAGAGATTGAAAAGATCATCCGGAAATGCCAGTTCTGCAATGTCGCAATGGTGGATGAAAGTAACAGGCCTTATGTAATACCGATGAATTTCGGCTATCGTGATAATTGTGTTTACCTTCATTCTTCGAAAACCGGGAAAAAAATAACCCTGTTGAAGAACAATGGCAATGTTTGCCTCTCCTTCAGCACCGATCATTTATTACGCTGGCAAAGCGAGGAGGTTGCCTGCAGCTATTCGATGAAATACCGGAGCGTGCTTGTATATGGAAAGGTAGAATTTATTGAGGAACCGGAAAGGAAAATAGAAGCCTTGAACTGCATTATGCATCAATATACCGGAAAAGAATTTACCTATAATGACCCGGCAGTAAGGGAAGTAGCCGTTTACAAAGTGGTGATCGAAAAAATGGACGGAAGGGTTTACGGATATTAGGGGAAAGGGATAATTGATATTGATTGAGATTTTTTGAGACTAAGATACTGTTTGGAATTCAATTCAATTATTTGAGTAAAAAACCATTTAATAAATTAGATTTTCGTGCAATTTGGTGTGTTAGTGCATTTGTGGCAGGGATTTGTTGCCACGAAAACACAAAAGCTTCACAAAGTGTAAAACATTCAAAATCAAATATTAATATTATTTCAAAACATTCTCTAATATATTAAAGGGAGACAACCCTATACTAAAGGGTGCAATGATTGCCCGATTTTGCTGAATTAACGCCGGATTTCATGGTTTCAGGTTGAGAGATTTTTTTAAAACAAAAAACAGGGACAATCTCCCGAAAAGATACCCTGTAATCAATCCGAAAATTCCACCGCAGATCACATCCCCGGGGTAATGCACACCCAAATAAATCCTGCTGTACGAAATAAGCGTTGCCCAAAGCATTACAGCCGGAATAAAGAATCTGATTTTTTTATAAAAAATGAGGGAGAAAAAACCGGCCATTGCAAAATGGTTGACAGCATGTGAGGATACGAATCCGAAGTCACCGCCGCATTTATTTTTAACAAGGTGAACCAGTCCTTCCAGCCCGGGTTCATGGCAGGGACGGAGACGCATAAAGACATTCTTAAAGACATGAACCGATAACTGGTCGGTTAAGGCAATCATAATTATAGCCGCCGGGATGATCCACCATCCGTTTTTTTTATAATAACTGAAAATAAGGTAAAAAACCAGGATATAAAGCGGTATCCAGATGAGCTTTTCACTTGCCCAGTACATTACAAAATCCCAAAAAGCATTGTGCTTCCCGTTGAGAAAAAGGAATAGCTGAGTGTCCCAGTTTTTTAAAGTTTCAATCATTTGCTCTTTCGGATTTAAGCAAAGCTCGCGGGTGGGATAATCTGAAAGTAAATAGAATGGGATTTGAAATCCCGAATAGTAACCTGGATAATGAACCAATATTGTCCATATGGATCAGTCAATTAAAAGAATATCTAATAATCCTTTTTGTCCCGCATAGTCTTTTGCCGAACTGTATAAATAATCTTCAGGATTTAAGACAAAATTTGCTCTTTCGGATTTAAGCAAAGCTCGCTGGTGGGATAATCCGAAAGTAAATAGAATGGGATTTGAAATCCCGAATAGTAACCTGGATAATGAACCAATATTGTCCATATGGATCAGTCAATTAAAATAATATCTAATAATCCTTTTTGTCCCGCATAGTCTTTTGCCGAACTGTATAAATAATCTTCAGGATGTAAGACAATTTCAGCCTTTACAGGGTTTTCATGAATGTATTTTAGTTTTTGCTCAAGGAATTCAGTCGTATGTATTTCTTTGGCCTCATTACCATCCTGCCAAAACTTAAAATTCGTAATTTTCTTATCATATCTCCCTGCAAATTCAAATCTGTTTAATAACCATTTTTTTCTGCTTTCAATGGGATTTTCAGATATTGCCTGAACAATACTTTTACTTGTGAACTTTTTGAAATCCCGCAATATTTCCGATAAATTATACCCTTCTTTTGCCCCGGCAATAAAATGTAGATGATTTGTCATCAAACACCATGCATAGATTTCCAGTCCTTTCTTGTTTTGACAATATTTTATTGAATCAAGAATAATGTATTTGTATTCAGGTCTTGTAAAAACATCCACCCAATCGACCACAGTTAAAGTTAAAAAGTAAGCATAATCTTGTGAAATTTTGTTTTTTAATCCCATTTTTCGGAATTTCATTCAAAATTAATACTTTTCATATTTTCTATACAAGGATTGCAAATCCTTGATTATTATCCTTCGGATTAAACAGCACACATGACCTTCCCTTAAATCCGAAGGAGCAGTGAGAATCAAAATTAATACTTTTCATATTTTCTATACAAGGATTGCAAATCCTTGATTATTATCCTTCGGATTTGACAGCACACATGACCTTCCCTTAAATCCGAAGGAGCTGTGAGAATCAAAATTAATATTTTTCATGTTTTGTATACAAGGATTGCAAATCCTTGATTATTATCCTTCGGATTTGACAGCGCACATGACCTTCCCTTAAATCCGAAGGAGCTGTGAGAATCAAAATTAATATTTTTCATGTTTTGTATACAAGGATTGCAAATCCTTGATTATTATCCTTCGGATTTGACAGCGCACATGACCTTCCCTTAAATCCGAAGGAGCTGTGAGAATCAAAATTAATATTTTTCATGTTTTGTATACAAGGATTGCAAATCCTTGATTATTATCCTTCGGATTAGACAGCACACATGACCTTCCCTTAAATCCGAAGGAGCAGTGAGTTTTAAAGTTTCAATCAAGTCTTAAGTTTCAATAAGTGCTTTCCAGATGAGGTCTTTTAGCTTCAACAAACCAATGTTGGCGACGGATGAGATAAAAACATACGGGATATCGGGTAAATCTTTTTTGATTTCCGATTTCAGCTCATCATCCAGAAGGTCGGATTTGGTGATCGCCATTATCCTTGATTTGTCAAGCAATTCAGGATTATATTGTTCCAGCTCATTCAGAAGAATAGTATATTCCTCTCTGATATTTTTACTGTCGGCAGGAACCATAAACAATAAAACAGAATTCCTTTCGATATGTCGTAAAAACCTCAGGCCGAGCCCTTTTCCTGCATGCGCGCCTTCAATAATTCCGGGTATGTCGGCAACTATAAATGAGCGGTCATCCCTGTACCTTACCAGTCCGAGGTTGGGGGTAAGAGTTGTAAACGGATAGTCGGCTATTTCAGGTTTAGCAGCAGATATAACCGATAACAGGGTCGATTTACCGGCGTTGGGAAATCCGACCAGGCCGGCATCGGCAAGCAGCTTCAGTTCAAGAATATGCCATTCGTCTTTGCCGGGCTCTCCGGGCTGTGCATATCGCGGAGTGCGGTTGGTCGCCGACTTAAAATGCTCATTTCCCAGTCCGCCACGTCCACCTTTAACCAAAATGAAGGTTTGATCATGTTCAGTAATCTCACACTGGAACTCACCGGTTTCAGCATTTCTGGCTACTGTTCCAAGGGGAACTTCAAGAATTACATCTTTGCCGCTGGCGCCTGTGCTCGTGCTGCCCGATCCACCCTGGCCATCGGAGGCTTTCACATGCTTGGTATATTTAAGGTGCAAAAGCGTCCACAATTGCTGATTTCCTTTTAAAATAATATGTCCTCCTCTTCCTCCGTCACCTCCGTCGGGTCCGCCGCGGGGATTCATCCGGCTCCGGAAAAAATGAGCCGATCCCGCACCTCCCTTTCCGGAGCGGCAATTGATCTTCACATAGTCGACGAAGTTTGGATTACCCATGCACAGGAATCAATCAATTATTTTATAAATATCCGGGTAGTTTCTTCCCTGCTGGTCGTAATCGAGGCCATAGCCGACAATAAATTCATTGGGGATCTCCAGCCCAAGGTAGTCAATTTCATAATTCATCCGGAATGCATCCGGCTTGAAAAGCAAGGCTGCTATATAGACTTCCGCCGCCTCAAGTTTTTTTAATTTATCAATGGTAACGCCCATTGTAATACCGGTATCGATGATATCTTCCACAATTACGACCGTTCTGCCCGATAACACTTCATCCAGACCGATCAGTTCACGGACGGCTGAAGTTGTGCTGGTTCCGATATAAGAGGAGAGTTTTACAAAAGAAACCTGACAGGGTATTGTTATTTGCTTCAAAAGATCAGCGGCAAACATAAACGCACCGTTCAGTACCACCAGGAAAAGCGGATTCTTACCGGCGAGATCAGAATTGATGCGTCCGGCAATTTTGGTTACGGCTTCCTGTATTTGTGAGGAATCGATGAACTTTACGAATTCCCGGCTATGAACTTTAATCGATTTCATAAAGATGAGCTTAAATATCCGAACAAAGATAAGTAAGAACCATGATCGATCAGAAAATTTATAATTTTACGGCTCATTAATCTTTATAAAATCAGCTACTATGGAACCTAAAATAAGCATTATTATGGGCAGCACCTCCGACCTGAAGGTAATGGAATCTGCTGCAAAATTCTGTGATGAAATGGAAATCCCTTTTGAGATCAATGCCTTATCCGCTCACCGGACGCCTGAGAAAGTGGAAGCGTTTGCAAAGTCGGCACAAAAAAGGGGAATAAAAGTGATAATTGCAGGTGCAGGGATGGCAGCACATCTGCCCGGGGTAATCGCTGCAATGACAACCCTTCCGGTAATCGGTGTACCGATCAATGCTTCGCTTGACGGTATGGATTCATTGCTTGCTATTGTTCAGATGCCTCCCGGTATCCCTGTGGCGACGGTAGGAATAAACGGTGCTCAGAATGCAGCTATTCTTGCTGTTCAGATGCTGGCGCTATCGGATGAAAATCTCGCTTCAAAGCTCAGCCAATTCAAAGAAAATCTTAAAAAGAAAATTGTGAGCGCCAATGAAGAGCTGGCAAAAGTAGAATATAAGTTCAAGGTCAATTGACCCTTCAGATCAGTTTTCTTTCATCCAATGCCTGAATTATCAGTGCAGTGATGGTGTTGTCATCCATCGTTTGCCGGTTGAAGATCATATCAAAAACAGAGTCGTCGGTGTCGAAACCCATAAAACTGTCAATCAGGTATTTTCTTTCCTGATCGATTTCGAGGATATATTTCAGCGCTTCCTTTTTGGTTTTTTGGTAATTCCTGCTGATCCGGTCGATCCGCCATTCAATCGGAGCGATCAGCTTGATGTGAAGAGAGCGGGGATTATCCTTTTTAAAAGCCACTCCGCCACGGCCAACGATAATAACATTCCCGGTAACAACAATAGACCGGATGACCTCTGTAATCGTTTTGCGTATCTTTTTATCGCTTTTATAATATCGTGCCGACATGGCACTTACAATTTCATCCATCATCGTTTTTTTTTGCGACTGAAAAACATATTCAATTTTCGACGGACTCAGTTCAAGGGCTTTGGCCGCCTCCTCGAGGATAACTTTATTGATCCATTTCCAGTCCTTTTTAATCCCTTTTTGCCTGTTTCTCCTCGTCAATTCGGAAGAAAGGTTCTGGGCGATTACATTGGCCATGCAGCCAAAATCCCTTGAAATGGAGATGTATGGGCCGGTTTCGGCAATGGTTGTTTTTTTGTCGCGCAACATTTCATTAAAATATTTTTCAAAAATGTTGCGGAACGGAACAGGTTCGTATTTTTCATTGTTTTTCATACAGCAGGTTTTATTTGATATCCCAAATGTAAGAAAATTTCTGTTACCGGTAAAATATTTTTGGGATTTTTTTTAAATCATAAAGCAGCGGAGAATTTATATTTTTGTATAATCAACTTAAAATAAAAATGTACAGGCAAAATCCGCTCAGAGCGCCAAAATATTATTTCAGCGATACTTCCTTCAACAAGCTGATGAAAAAAAGAATTTATCATGTACTGCTTATTTCGAGCGCCTACGATGCATTTATGCTTGAAGATGACGGCCGAATCGATGAGCAGATATTCAATGAATATGTGTCCTTAAACCTGCGGTATCCGCCTCAATTCATTCTTGCAAGCTCGGAAGAGGAGGCTTTTGAAAAATTCGAAGAGGAAAAAATCGATCTGATCATCACTATGCTCAGCGCGGAAGAAACCGATACTTTCGAACTTGCCAAGCGGATAAAAAAAAGATTTCCGAAAATACCCATTGTTGTACTGACACCTTTTTCAAGAAAAATATCGCTCAAAGTCAGTCAGGACGACCTGAGTGCAATTGATTATATTTTCAGCTGGCTGGGTAATGCAGATATCCTGATGGCCATCATCAAACTGATCGAGGATAAAATGAATATCGATCATGATGTACGTGAGGTGGGTGTGCAAACCATCCTGCTGGTGGAGGATTCCATAAGGTTTTACTCGAGTTACCTGCCGAACATTTATAAGATCATTTTCAAGCAATCGCTCAAATTCATGACCGAAGGATTAAATGAGCACCAGAAAATGCTAAGGATGCGGGGCCGGCCTAAAATACTTCTTGCTACAACCTATGAGGAAGCGGTCAATTTTTATGAAAAATACAAGAAAAGCATGCTCGGAGTGATCACCGACCTGAGTTATATGCGTGAAGGTAAAATTGATCCGGAGGCAGGAATAAAATTATGTCAGAAGATTAAGAATGATGATAAATTCATGCCGCTGCTGCTGCAATCATCGGATGTAAAAAGCGAGGAACTCGCTAAAGAGGCTAAGGTTGGTTTTATAAATAAACATTCAAAAACATTGTCACTTGAACTCAGGAATTTTATTTTCGAGTATTTTGCCTTCGGTGACTTTGTTTTTGAGGATCCTGAAACCGGAAAAGAAGTAATGCGTGCGTCCGATTTAAAATCTTTCCAGGAACTGTTGTTCAGAATACCCGATAGTTCACTTGAATACCACATTACACGGAATCATTTCAGCAAATGGTTCAGGGCCAGGGCGCTTTTTCCTCTTGCCGACCTGATCAGGGACTCGCGGATAGAAGATTTTAAAAATCTGGATGAAGTCCGTAAATTTATGTTTGATGCCATTGCCAGTTTCAGGCTGAATAAAGCACGCGGGGTCATCGCAGAATTTTATCGTGAAAGTTTTGATGAATACTTCACCTTTACCCGTATTGGTGACGGTTCGATAGGAGGGAAGGCGAGGGGACTTGCTTTCCTCGATTCACTGATCATGCGAAACAAAATTCTGGATAAATATAAGGATGTCATTGTCACAATACCCCGTACAGTGGTTTTGTGCACCGATGTATTTGATGAGTTCATGGAAGATAACAATCTTTACAAAGTCGCCCTTTCCGGGGAATTGACAGATGAAGAAATACTGGAACGTTTTGTTGAAGCAAGATTGCCTTTCAGGATCCATGAAGATCTTTATACTTTTATTTCGGTCATTCATAATCCGGTAGCGGTGCGTTCGTCGAGTCTGCTTGAGGATAGTCATTACCAGCCTTTTGCCGGAATTTATTCCACCTACATGATCCCTCATGTGGCCAATGATGAGCGGCTGATGATTGAAATGCTATCGGATGCTATCAAGAGCGTATATGCATCTGCGTTTTTCAAAGACAGCAAGGCTTATATGACGGCTACCATGAATGTGATCGACGAGGAAAAGATGGCCATCGTGCTTCAGGAAGTCTGTGGCGAGAGGCATGGCAACAGGTTTTATCCCTCCATTTCAGGTGTTGCAAGATCGATCAATTTTTATCCGATTGAACCCGAAAAGCCTGAGGATGGAATTGCCAACATCGCACTGGGACTCGGGAAATATATTGTTGACGGGGGTCTTACCCTGCGTTTTTCACCGAAATACCCGAAGAAAATACTCCAGCTCGGTACCCCTGAAATGGCTATGCGCGAAACTCAGCAAACTTTTTATGCTTTGAATCTGGAGTCATCCAGCTTTAAAGCTACTGTCGACGATGGTGCAAATCTGTTAAAACTGAGAATAAAAGAAGCTGAGCAGGATGGCTCACTCAGGCAGATTGCCTCAACCTATGATTTCAATAATAATGTTTTACGGGAAGGCATCAATCATGAAGGGAAAAGGGTTATTACCTTCTCGAATATCCTGCAGCACGAAACATTTCCGCTGGCCGAAATACTTGATACAGCATTGAAAATTGGCCAGAAAGAGATGAACAAACCGGTAGAGATCGAGTTTGCCGTGAACCTGCACAGGCAAAAGGATGAAATCCGGATTTTTAATTTACTTCAGATCCGGCCAATAGTTGATAATAAGGAAGCGCTGGATGTCGATATGGGAGAGATCCTCCAGGAGAAAACCATTATTTACTCACAATCGGCCCTTGGCAATGGCATTATAGAGAATCTTTACGATTTTGTGTATATCAAGCCCGAATCATTCGACCCGTCGAAAAGCAAACAAATGGCCGAAGATGTTGGCAAACTCAATGACATCTTTTTAAGGGAAAAACGCTTTTATGTCCTTGTCGGTCCTGGCCGATGGGGCTCAACCGATCCGTGGCTTGGAATTCCGGTGAAGTGGCCCCAGATTTCAGCAGCCAGGGTAATTGTGGAATCCGGGTTGGAACATTACCGTATCGATCCCAGCCAGGGAACTCACTTCTTCCAAAACCTCACTTCATTCAGGGTGGGTTATTTTACCATTAATCCTTTTATCAAAGACGGATACTATGATCTTGAGTTTTTAAAATCCTTAAATCCTGTTTTTGAAGATGAGTTTATACGGCATATCAGATTTGAAAAGCCCATGATTGTAAAAATAAACGGGAGGAAGAACATGGGCGTGATTTTGAAACCACTATGATTTTTCCAGACAGAGACTGTTTAAAATTCAATAATACAATTAATAGTGGTACCTTTGCCAAAGTGCCTCCTGGTCACTAAGAAAACACAAAGAGCAGGAAATTAACAACTTTATTAGTGGAACCCTGCCTGCGGCTTTGCTCCGCTGGAGCTATGCAAAAGCGAAGCAGGCAGGTTAGTGCTTTTGTGTCTTTAGGCAGACTCCTGAAAGACCTTGAGAACTTAATAAATGAAAGTGCAGACTTAAAAATAAAAAAAATAAAAATGAAGACATTATTAAATACACAATTTATGAAAAACTATTTTTTTACAATCACAATCTGTACATTATTTGCAATATCATTGAACCTGACAGCTCAGCCTGCGGGCTCGCTTGATCCTACTTTTGCCGATAACGGAAAATTTGTTTTAAACAATCAAAACCTTGATCTGTTTACCGATGTGGAAATACAGAATGACGGTAAGATCGTTGCCATCGGTATTACCTATAACACTGCATGGGTTGCTTCTGCTCAAGCCATCAGGTTCATGTCCGACGGGACCATTGATCAGTCGTTCGCAACCAATGGTATTTTTACCTACTCGTTAAATTTTGAAGCCAATGTATACGGCTGTGTCATCAGGGATAATGGAAAAATAGTGATGACCGGAAGTACGACCGATTACAATGACTATAAAATCCTGCTTATCCAGTTGAACGAGAATGGCACCTTAGATGAATCTTTTGGTGTGAATGGTGTTGTTGTCCAGAAAGTAAGTCCTGCCATAGAATAATTTTGAAGATTTTGGATATGCATTGACATTACAGGATGATGGTAAAATCCTTGTTGCCGGCAAGTCCTACAATGATCAATTTACAGGAATTTGCCTGTCGTGGTGCGTTTTACTGAAAATGGTGAACTGGACACAACATTTGGAGTAAATGGTGTAGCCAGGTATTCCGGTTATTGGAATTGATAATGATTTTGACGGCATTCTTATTGCAGGATGATGGTAAAATTATTGCCTCCGGTCACTACGAATCAGGCCTTTCGTACTTTACGATGCTGGTTGTGAGGTTTAATACCGACGGAACACTGGACGCCACTTTTGGAGACAATGGTATTTTCAACACTTCTTTCAGCAACGTGGATGATGAGGGATTTGACATTGCAATCAATTCTGACAACAAAATTCTTGTGGCAGGTTTTACCGCAACAGTCGGTTATAACTTTAGCATGTTACTGATGCAACTTGATAGCTATGGAGTTTTGGATCTCACTTTCGGTAATGGTGGAATTGTTGTAGCCGATTACGGGCAATATGATGTTGGGAATAGTATTTATGTTCAGGGCAATGGTAAAATTCTTGTCGCCGGCGCTTCAGGGGCGATGGCTCCCGAAGATTTTGATATGGCTGTCTGGCGCTACAATCCTGATGGCACACTTGATGAAACCTTCGGGACAGATGGGATGTCGAAAATTCAGTTCTTTGGCAATCCTGACGAAGCCCTGGCAATGGCTCATCAGTCGGATGGAAAGATCATCATTGCAGGAAAAGCCTTCAATGAATTCTTTGATTACGGCATGGCTCGTTTATTGAATGATTTTAACACCGGCATTCAGAAAAATGAAACAATTGCTTTTTCAATAGCACCTAATCCTGTTGCGCAAAACAAGTACTATAATGATCAGTTATGAATTGCCTTCCCCCGACGATATTCAAATCGAAATAATAAATGCTTACGGAGCTATTGTATCTATGGTTGAACTTGGATGGCAAGAGGCCGGCAAACAAAGTTCGGCGATAACAATCCCATCTGAAATTAGTCAGGGAGTGTATCATTTAAGGATTCGTGGAAATGGATACGAAGGACCAGCCTCGAAATTAATCGTGACAAAATAAACTGGATTTGTAAATAAAACTCCTTTAAAATTAGTGAGGTTGTCTTTGTTGACAACCTCATTTTTTTATTCGTCAATTTAGTATTTTTGAAGATAAAAGTACGGGGTTAAATTTTGAGCTGTTATGACTAATCCTGAAATCATTCAATGGTTACTTGAAGGAGATATATCCATTCAATACCAGATTTATCGTGACCTGTTGTCAGAAGATCGTCCTGATTTAAGAAACCGAATTGCAACCGAAGGCTGGGGCGCGAAATTTCTTTCCTGCAGAAACCATAATGGTCATTGGGGCAGAGGTTTTTACCAGCCCAAGTGGATTTCTACCCATTACACATTGCTTGATCTCAGGAATTTGAATTTACCCGTCAATGTAAAACAGGTACATGAAACCCTTGATTTAATTATTAAAGACGAAAAAGGATCGGATGGCGGGATCAATCCTTCCGGAACAATCGCTCAAAGCGACATTTGTATCTGCGGGATGTTCTTAAACTATGCCTGCTACTTTAGCGCAGATCAGGAAGGATTACAATCGGTGGTTGATTTTATCCTTTCGCAGCAAATGAAAGATGGCGGGTTCAATTGCCGGCTTAACCGCTCGGGTGCAGTGCATGGCTCATTGCATTCCACCTTATCAGTGGCTGAAGGAATTTCGGAGTATCTTCTTCAGGGTTATACCTATAGATCACATGAACTTCAAGCAGGTGGAATTAAATGCAAGGGAATTTATGCTGATGCACAGGCTGTTTCTATCCGACAGAACCGGAGAAATCATTAACAAGAATTTCCTCAACTTTCCATATCCTTCAAGGTGGTATTATGATATATTGAGGGCTCTCGATTACTTCCGGTCATCAGGCGCTGAATATGATAAAAGACTGGCACCTGCCATTGAAGTGATGTTGAAAAAGAGAAGAAAAGATAACCGCTGGAACCAGCCAGCAAAGCATCCGGGTCAGGAACATTTTGAAATGGAAAAAGCAGGTCAGCCGGGAAGATGGAATACGTTGAGGGCGATGAGGGTGCTAAAATACTTCAAAGTTGAAGATTACAAAATTCAGATGCACCTTTAAACATCATTTCTTTAACATCCTTGCCACTTTCGATCTGGATTCGAAACTGATCCTTACAAAATAAACCCCTGAATGCAGTTTTGAAATATCAAGAACCTGGTGATGTGATTCACTTCCTATATTGATGTCTTCCCTGAAAACTATTGCTCCGGTAACATCCACAATTTGCAGTTGTGCAACTCCCCTGAAAGAAGTGTGGATGTCAATTTTTATATTGTCGTGTGCAGGATTTGGCGACAACTGTAATTCGGAATTTTCAAATGCAGCCGCCTGACTGCCGAAGCCCGTCACCGGGTTAATTAAGTCAACCATCCAGATTCCCCTTCCATAAGTGGCAGCATAAAGCCTGTCTTCGTGATAGTCAATCTGAAGTTCGTTGATAACCACATTGGGCAAATTGTCACTGAACAAATGCCAATCGGTATAGTCATCATTGAGGTGATAAACGCCAAGGTCGGTACCGATGTAAACATCATGTTTTGTGCTGCCCACCTGGTACACTATTGATGTTACCGGAATGTTCGGAAGGCTCCCGGAAATATTTTCCCATGTTTGCCCGCCATTTATAGTTCTGAAAACTTTCTTCCCATCCTGAAAACCCATCAGGGAAATATATACAACCTCCGGATTTTCAGTAATGGCAATATCGTTGATATAATTATAAAACACAGGTAACCCATTGGTTATGTTTGTCCAGTTCTGTCCGCCATCGGTTGTTTTCCACATTTCACCCGAATACTGGTATCCGGCTATAGGAAAAGGCTGCTTTGCTAACATAAATGATATCAGAATTACCGGGTGCCAGCTCAAAGTCCCAGATCGGCTTGGGATAGCCATAGCCCGGCATATTGGCAAAGTTCGAGATTTTATACCAGCCCGATCCTCCCTGGTCCGATCTCCAGAGGTTTTTAAACCCTCCGTAAATCGTCGACGGCGCCTGCTGATCCATCTGGAAGGGAGTGATCCAGACACCGGCGCCTTCCTGTTGCACAATTCCATAGGTTAAAGGAGCATTGGACATATTTTGACCACCATTCAATGATTTATAAAGAAATCCAAACTGGTTGGAGGCATAGATGATGTCGGTATTGTCAGGATGGATCATACATTCCATGCCGTCGCCATTGGTCACATTGATCCATTCTTCTTCATTGTTTTTATAAAATGTGCAGTTATCCTGGCTTCCGGCAATTACCCATCCGGAATTATTTTCACTTAAGCCGAGGCGATAAAACTCCGTTATTACCAGCCCTCCTGACAGGTTTTCCCATTCCGTCTGGAATTCAAAGCAGTTAGTATTCAGGTAATTATTGTCCCAGCAACTGTCGAAAACCACCTGGTTTTCGATGATTAAGGAATCGGTACGGTAAAGTCCGCCATCGCAACACATATAATATTTACCATCAAGGGGATTTTGAGCAACATAATGGTGGTCGTAATGGATGCTTTCGCCAAATACATTTAATCCGAGAGAGCAGATACTCCAGTCGGCGCCACCGTTCTCAGAACCCCAGATACTCATTGCTCCGCAAAAGACACGTTCCGGATCATCCGGATCAACCATCACCCAAAGATCGTAGCTGGATTGTGCCAGCTTGTAGCTTGGATCGCCGTCGAACTGACCGAAAATATTTACCTGGCTGCTGTCGGCTTTCTTTTCCCAGGTATTTCCGGCATCTGTCGACTGGTAAAAAGCATAAAAAGAATCGTCATAACCAGCACAGGCTGCATAAACATAATTGGTATCGGAGGGAGCCACAGCAACCTCAATTCTCACCACTGCATTGTTCTCCGGAATTCCGGTATTCAATAATTGCCAGGTAGCTCCCGAAATCGGTCGTCCTCATGATCCCGGTAATGTCTTCATTGTATTCAAAGGTGGAAGCATACATAACCTTATAATTGTCCTGCTGCATTTCGATATCCCAGACAAACCTGTTGCTTACCTGGGTCCAGGTGGTTCCTGCATCATCCGATTTAAAAATGCCTGCTACTCCAGCAGCCAAAAGCTCTGAAGTATTTTCAGGATTGATAAATACCCGTCGCATAAGCGATTCCACGCCATCTTCCTGATCATAAGTCAACCCGGTTGGCGACCATGTCAGTCCTCCGTCGGTTGATTTATAAACACCAAGCCCGAAATATGTAACCCTGCCCGGATAGTAACCCAAATTATAAATATAGAATCCCAGGTACCCGTAATCGCCAATGCAGATGTAAAGAATGTCGGGATCAACAGGATCAACGGCGATGTCGCTGATCCGCATGATGGGCAGGTCGTCGCCCAGCGGTATCCAGCTTTCTCCGCCGTTCTCGGTTTTCCAGATGCCGCCCTGAGGAGCGCCGACCCAGAAAATATCAGGGTTGTCAGGATGAAAGGCAATACAGTTGAGCCTGCCGATGTTATTGATGATGATAGAGTTTGGCGCATTTACCAGATCGAAAGGTCCTTTGGGTATCCAGCTGTTCTTGAACGTATTGTTCTTCTTCCCGGCTTTTATCTGCTGATAGCTCTCGAGATAATTGTTCAGAACGGGAACATTATCATCTGCCTGCATACGCGCCTGGCTGAACCATAACCATCGCTGCATAGGTTTATTGATCTTTGTTTTCGACAGGTCTTTGTCTTTTGCCCATTCATCAAAGGCAAGCTGAAGGCCGGCAATACCGGCATCAGGATTTTGCTTCAGCGGGTCATAAAGATTAAATCCCTGAGGGTATCCAATTGAAAAAAAGAAACAGACGAAAATAACGGTGTAAATTGTTCTCATGTGTAAAATTTTCAGGGACAGAAGAAATTTTGTGCCATAAAGAAAAGCCTGCTGATATTGAGTAAATTAGGTTAATCCGTTATGGTTATTTGAGTTGATTTTGGCCATTGGCGAACAATGGATGTGCGGTTGTGGACAAATATTGAATTTAAAATATTTACCCCCCTTTTTTTCCTTTATTTATTTCTTTGAAATGAAAGCTTAATTTTGGAAGCGGTTTCAATTAACTTATTAATTTCACATTATGAACCCCCTCGACATATTTCAAAAAGAAGCCCCCGAAGTTGCAAAGGCATTTGACGGGCTTATCACAGCATTAAAGGAAACGAAAGGCCTGGATGCCAAAACAAAGCAACTGGTTTACATCGGGATTAAATCGGCTATGGGCGACACCACTGCCATTTATTACCATGTTCCGATGGCTAAGAAACTGGGAGCAACCCGCGAAGAAGTAAAAGATGCCATTCTCATCACTTTGTCGGTCTGCGGATTAAAAGGCGTAGCAAGCTGCCTGCCCACTGCACTGGAGGTGTATGATAAAACGGAATAGTTTAGGGTAAAGGCTAAGGCTGAGGCTAAGACTAAGACTAAGACTGAGGCGAAGATGAAAACCAGTGCGTATTTACTATACCTTTATACCCTTATACCCTCATACCCTTATACCTTCTTATCCCTGTCCCACATCTTTAATCCGGCAATTGATCTTTCCCGGCTATCGGGCTTTATATAAATCAGTTTGTTGATATTAACGCCCTAAGTATTACTTTTGTGCTTCCCAATATTTAAATTTTGATGAAAAAAATATTTCTTGTTTCGGCTATTATTTTTCTTAGTCAATTGCTAATGGCTCAGGTGGATAACCTTAGAGTCATGTACTATAACATCCTCGATTATCCTTTCAGTGGCGATCCCGGAAGGGAAATTAATTTGAGGAAAGTAAACCAGTACCTCGATGCGGACGTGATCCTTGTGTGTGAGCTGAAATCCTCGACCGGAGCTACCACCCTGCTCAACCAGGCGCTGAATGTTTTTGGAACAACCCACTACCAGAAAGCAATCTATAATGCCTGGACAAACTCCGAAAATCTCTTGTATTACAACAGTGAAAAGCTGGCGCTTTATTCGCAGGATGTAATTTATACGGCTCTGCGCGACATCAATGAATACGTTCTTTATTATAAATCCGCTGACCTGGGAACGACCAATGATACCATTTTCTTTTACTTTTATGTTGCTCACCTAAAAGCCAACCAGGGAGAGGAATCAGCAAGGCTTGCAGAGGTCAATCAGTTCCTTAGCCATTTGAATGCCATTCCAAATGCTGAGAATGTTTTCTTCGGAGGAGATTTGAATTTGTATACAAGCACTGAACCTGCCTACTCAGCGCTTATCGGCAACACCCCTTACCTGCTCGACGATCCGCTGACGGCTGGTTACTGGCATGCCTCTGCCACCTACAGTCTGCTCCATACGCAAAGTACAAGAACGGCTGACTTTGGAGGTGGCTCTATTGGTGGATTGGATGATCGTTTTGATTTCATATTTTTTACCGGCGATGTTAATACCGGCGCAAATAAAGTTCAGTATGTAAATAATTCCTGCAAGGCTTTCGGCAATGACGGCAATCATTTTAACAAGGCTCTGATCGATCCTCCGGTGAACCCGAACCTGCCTGATTCGATCATACAGGCTTTGTATTTCATGTCCGATCACCTGCCTGTGATCTGCGACCTTACTGTACAGGCGACAGTGGATACCACTCATTCAGACCTGGTTATTACCGAAATATACTATAATCCGCCTGAAACTGGAACCGATTCTCTTGAGTTCATCGAAATCTACAACAACGGAGCGAATTCCTGTAAACCTTTCAGGATATACATTGAGTTCTGCCGTTACATTTACCTTTCCTTCGGTAAATATCAATCCGGGAGACTATACGGTGATAGCCTTTAAACCGACGTCTATGCTGTTTACCTTCGGGGTCAGCGCCATGCAATGGACAGGTGGATTAAGCAATGACGGTGAACTGATCCTGCTAAAGAATTCATCAGGTTTAACCATCGATTCTGTTTTTTATGATGATGTAAATCCCTGGCCAACATCAGCTGACGGAACAGGCCCTTCACTGATGCTGTGCAATCCCAATGCCGACAATGCCATCGGTTCAAACTGGCAGGCTTCGCAGCATTTTGTGATGAACAATGCTGCAGGAGCACCCTATTTATGCAACCCCCGGCTATTCGGAATGTGTTTATCCGCCGGTGGCAGAATTCACAGCAACCCCCGTTTCGGTAATAACCGGACAGTCGGTTACTTTTACCGACCTTTCAGATAATAATCCAAACACATGGTCATGGATATTTGTTGGAGGTACTCCTGCTAGCCTCCAGCCTTCAGAATCCTGTTGTAGCCTATAATACGCCCGGAGTGTATGATGTTCAGCTTCATGTTACCAATTCAGCCGGGAACAGTACAATGCTCAAGTCGGCGTATATTACCGTTCAAAATGAAAGCCCTCCGGTTGCTGACTTTACTGCAAATCTCACGGTCATAGCAGCAGGAGCATCTGTAAGTTTCACCGATCTTTCAACCAATAACCCGACTTCCTGGGCATGGACATTCAGCGGTGGAACTCCTTCTTCGTCTGTTGTGCAGAATCCTGTTGTAACCTATAATACTCCCGGTATTTATAATGTACAACTCATTGCTACCAATGGAGGCGGAAGCAATACCATGCTGAAAACCGCTTATATAACGGTAACCGATCCTTTTGCAGGAACTTTAATGATCACAGAGATCATGCAAAATCCTTTTGCAGTATCCGATGCGGCCGGGGAGTGGTTCGAGGTGTTTAATCCAACGGCCAGCCCGATCAACATGAATGGATGGAAAATTAAAGACGACGGCACTGATATCCACACTATCGCAAGTGCCTTGATTGTTCCGGCAGGAGGGTTTGCTGTTCTCGGTATCGAGTTCAATTACTCCGGGAAATGGATACTATACATGTAATTATCAATATTCAAACTTCTTTCTTGGTAACGCAGGAGACGAGGTTATTTTACTTAATCCTTCGAATACTGAAATTGACCGTGTCGTATACGACGGAGGTCCGGTCTGGCCTGATCCGAATGGGGCTTCCATGGTGTTTACCGGTACTCCTGCTCTCCAATAATAATACAGGCAGTAATTGGATAACCGCAACGGTCAGGGAGAATACTTATGTCGGTAATTCAGGAGATAAAGGTTCACCCGGAACAAACGGGACTGGTCAGAACCTCATTTCACCTGATTTTGATCTGAATCTTAAAGTTTATCTCGAAGGACCATTTAATTGGATCAGGAATGACTACGAATTTAAAAAATTTAGCAAACTTCCCGCTGACTCAGCCTTATAGCATTACTCCCTGGAATTACGGAGGAACCGAGCAAGTGGTTGCTTTGCCCAATCCCAACATTGTTGACTGGGTTTTAATCGAATTGAGAAATGCACCAAATGTCAGCGCTGCGACTGCATCAACAGTAATAGCCACCAGGGCTGCCTTTCTGCTGAATAACGGATCAGTTGTCGACATAAATGGGAGTTCCCTGTTACACTTTACCAATCCGGTCAGCAGCCAATTGTTTGTTGTTGTTTATCACCGGAATCATATTCCGGTTATTTCCGAAAATGCCCTTGTTAAAGCAGGCGGCATTTATTCCTACGATTATACAACCTCAATGGGTCAGGTTCATGGCGGCGCCCTCGGGCACAAACAACTGGCTGCGGGAATATGGGGAATGTTTGCGGGAAATGCAGACGGAAGCAATATGATTGATATTTCCGACAAAACATTTTGGATAAATGAAGCCGCTGAAATGCAGGATTATTATAAAAGTGATTTCAATCTCGATACACAGGTCGATAATAAGGACAAGGACGATTTTTGGGTACCTAATCAGGGAAAAGGTTCACAGGTTCCATAACAGGTTTCTTGCCTTAGCTTCTTTTTTGTGAAATAAAGTATCCCTGCAATTTATAACCTATGGCAAGCTCACCGGTGATTACGGTAAATCTAGTAACCAAAACGTTTGGTAAGGTCACCGGTGTTAAGGATATTTCACTTATCGTTGAAAAAGGGGATATATTCGGATTCCTCGGACCCAACGGCAGTGGAAAAACCACAACCATACGCCTGTTGCTCGATCTGTTGCGGGCGGACAAAGGGGTCATCGAAGTATTCGGAAAAGAGTTAAGGAAATATTCTTTTGATATCCGGCAAAAATGCAGTTACCTGCCCGGTAATTTTAATGCCTATGGCAACCTGACAGGCAGGCAATTTTTGCAATTCCTCGGGCATTTCAGGAAAATAAAACAGTTTAATCAACCTGACCTTCAGGAGCGGCTTGGGATTTCTGATTTCGACCTGAAGCGGAAGATCAAGCACCTGTCGCATGGAACCATGCAAAAACTGGGGATCATGCAGGCTTTCTGGTGCTATCCCGAACTGATGATCCTTGACGAACCTACCATTGGCCTTGATCCGCTGATGCAAAATGTTTTTTATGATTTGCTGAAAGAATACCAGCAGAAAGGGATAACTATTTTTCTTTCTTCACACAATTTGGCTGAGGTTGAGAAAATATGCCACAAGGTTGCGATAATCCGTAAAGGGCAGATCATCAAAACGGAATCCATTGCTCAGCTCAGGAAATCACTGAACCGAAAACTGTTTATCACCCTTAAGCATCCCATTGAGCAAGTTGAACTTAACGGTGCAAGGCTGATCAGCAAGCAGGGGCTTAACCTGGAATTTGAATTGTCGGGCGATCCTGAAATGATGCTCAGGCAACTGGCTAACTGGCCCGTTGCGGAAATGACCATGCCCGAGCCCGACCTCCAGGAAATCTTTATGAACTATTACAACGGAAAGCATGAATAGGATCTCATATTACCGGCTATTATGGAAGAATCACAGAAGCTTTACGATATTCAGCATGGTTTTTATTATGCTTTTACAATTTCTTATTCTTTATCTGATCAGCACCTTTAACCTGCCTGCCATCATTCAGACCTTGCTGGTTCAGATGCCGGAGAAGATAAAAGTGTACTTGAGTGAAAGTTTCTTCAATACCTTAACACTCGACGGAGCCGCAGCATTCGGTTTTAACCATCCTCTCGTGCTTACCCTCCTTGCCTTAAGCGCCGTTAATATCCCAACCATGCATATTTCGCGGGAAATGGAATCCGGAACCCTCGAATTGCTGCTTGCTCATCCTTTCAGGCGCCAGTCCCTCTTTATCAGGTTATGGATGGCAGGATGTTTTCTGTTGCTGGTTATCATTTTAGCCGGACTTGTTGGTTCTCTTTCAGCTGTTGTTATATATCATCATCTGACGCCGGAGCTTTTAATTAAAATGCTGCAGATTGCATTTAATCTATGGCTCCTGTTTATTCTGGTGATGGGATATGCATTGCTGATTGCTGTTTATTCCCGCACCGGAGCCAGGACAGGAAGCTACACCGCCATTTTAACCCTTGTTTTTTATCTGGTTTATTTCGTCAGTCAGTTGTGGGATGCGATTGCCTTTACAAAACCCTTTAATATTTTTACCTATTACGAACCCCAGAAACTGATGTTTGGAAAGACCGATTTTGTGCTGAATTGCACAGTTCTTTCCTGCTCCATCATTATTTGTTTCATCTTAAGCCGCAGACAGTTTATGAAGCGGGATATACCGTGAACTTCCTGAAAGTACAAATATCAAATAATCGAAATACAAATGAAAAAAAACCAGAACAAACTTTTTACTTTTTTATTTGATTATTTTTTGTTTTTACTTTCTTTTCATTTCCGGGCCATCTTCTCCAGGAAACTTTCCTTTCGCCGTCGCGATACTTCAACTTCCGAACCATCGCTCATTACTACCGATCCCCCTTCACCCTTGATATATCGCTCCACACAGGCGAGGTTAATGAGATGCGATTGGTGAATTCTTATAAAGTTTGAGTCGGATAAGGTTTCTTCAAAATCTTTAAGGGTCTTGGTCACCAGAATCTTTTCACCGGTTTTAAGGAAAAAGTTTGTGTAATTGTTATCCGATTCGCAGCGGATGATGTCCTCGACCTTCACAAAACGTAATCCTTCCGAAGTAGGCAGGGCGATTTTTTCAAATCCGCTTTTAAAACCAAACAAAGTTTTAATCTGCTCAGCCATGATATTGAAATTGCTTTCAAGCACTTTGAATTTGTTAACAGCATCAATAAGCTGCTGAGGATCGATGGGTTTGAGAATATAATCGAGGGCGCTGTATTTAATAGCCCTGAGTGCATATTGGTCGTATGCGGTAACGAAGATCACCCTGAACTCCACTTTGGGCAGTTGCTCAAGTAAGTCGAAGCCTGTGCCGTCAGCCATCTGGATATCGAGAAACACAAGTTCAGGCTGTTTGGAAAGGATCAGTTCTTTTCCACTTGGCAACTCCATCAGCCTGACCGACAACACTCACATAATTGCAATATTGAGTCAGGATATTGTTTACAGTGTTTCTGCCTTCCTCCTCGTCGTCAATAATAACAGCTCTAATCATTCAAATAATAAAATTGTTTACAAAGATAAAAAGTACAAGTTGGATTGCAATAATTATTCAGCATCCCGATTCATTCAGCCTCAAAAGGAATCATAAGGTTAACCTCCGTTCCGGCAGCATTTCCCCTGTCGTCTTTTAAATCTTTGATGCTTACCGAAACATCTTCTTTAAACTGTTGCCTGAGGGCGGCTATTCTTTCTGCAGTAACTTCCATCCCGACAGATTTATGGTTTGGATTTTTTGCTTTATTAAGTTTTTCAGCTGCCTCTCTGCCAATCCCATTGTCCCTGACAGTGCAATGAATGACCCTGCCTGCCGGTTTGAAATTCACTTCAAGTTTTCCTTTTCCTTCTTTGTTCCGGAGCCCGTGCTTCATGGCATTTTCAATAAAAGGCTGGATCAGCATGGGGGGAATAAAAAGGGCAGCCGGATCCAGTTTTTCATCAACTTCAATTTTAAAGTCGAAATTCTCTTTGAACCGGATTCGTTCGAGTTCCATATTCAGGGTCAGGGCATTGATTTCGTCTTCAAGAAGGATCATGTTCTTTCTTGAGTTTTCCAGAATATAACGCATCAGCTTCGCAAACTTGGCGAGGTAGGTCATGGCAAGAAAGGAATTGTTAGCCGAAATATAGCCCTGAACGGAATTCAATGAATTGAAAATAAAATGAGGGTTCATCTGAGTACGGAGCAGCTTTTGCTCGGTTTCGAGGTTTTTCTTTTCGAGCCCGATCCTGAGATTCTTTTGCCTCAGGCGATACCTGACGAAAATAAACACTCCGGTTAAAAGAATGAATCCGGCAATTACCGAGAAAATGATTTTCTGATCTTTCTGCTTAACGATCTCAAGCTGCTTGATCTCTGTATCTTTTTTCAACAGCTCGATTTCTTTTTGTTTCTTTTCTGTTTCGTAGCGGGTTTGCATTTCGGCTACTTTCTCGTTCATATCCATCTTAAACAATGAATCTTTCAGCGTGAGCAGTTCCTGTTGTGCTTCAACTGCTTTCTGGTAATTGCTTTTTTGAATGTGATACTTTGCCAGAAACCGGTAACTGTCGGCCATCAGCTTTTTAGCATCAATTTGCTTAGCTGTATTCAGACCTTTTAAAATATAGGGGTATGCATTGTCAGGTTCACTTTTTTCGAGATAAATATCTGCAATGCTGTTTGAAGTATTGGCAGCACTGTATAGATCTGAAATTTTTTCCATTATATTCAATGCTTCGAAATGATAATCCAGGGCTTTGTTATAATCTTTCAGATCGATATAAACAATCCCTATGTTGTTGAGAATTGCAGCAATTCTGTCCATTTCGCCCAATTCACGTCTGATTTCAAGAGCACGACCATAATAATCGAGAGCCGCCATATATTCTCCTTTTTCCTCATGAATAACACCGATATTGTTCAGGCACGAGGCAATTCCTTTGGGGAAATTAATTTCCGTATTTATTTGCAGGGCTTTGGTGCAATATTGCAGGGCTTTATCGTAGTCGCCCATATCATCGTAAATCACTCCGATATTTTTAAGGGTATTAGCAATAGATTTGGGATCCCCAACCGGTTCACCCGAAGGCAACTTTTCTTCCTTTAAAGAGAGCGATGATAGGAAGTGTTTAAGTGCATTACTGAAATCGCCGGTGATCTGGTAATCCACACCCAGGTTACTGTGGGCAAGGGCGAGAAGTTTCCGGTCATTGATCTCTTCAGATAGTTTAAGCGCCAGTAAGTGTGTTTCAATAGCTTTTGCGTTTTCGCCCAGATCGGAATAGGTGTTGCCTACATTGGATAATGCTTCGATCCTGTCGGCATTCCTTCCCAATTGCTTTGCCAGGGAATCAGCCATTAAACCATAATAAATGGATTTGTCAGGATCATCCCAACCATAAGATTTCGACAATTGATTATAAATGGAGACTCTCGCCGTATCCTTTGCAGTTTGCAAAAGATTCAGCAAGCTGTCGGCCTCTGATGGTTGAGAAAAAACAGACTGAATGCAAGTCAATAATATACACAGGATAACTTTTCTCATAGATTTCAAAATTCTTTACGAATGTAGTGAATAATCCAAACATAAAACGTTTTCAAATTCTATTTCAAACCCGCCGAATTCCTGTTAAATCCTGCCGACTTCTAATTCATCATTGTATTGCGGTTTATAGCTTACTAATTTTGAGAAAAATAAAGTTATGAAAACGCTATTCTTACTTTTGGCATTCTGCTTAATCGCATCTGTAAGTCTTGCTGTCACCAACACCTGGCAGGGCGACGTATCCAATTTATGGAATAATTCTGCGAACTGGTCGCTGGGTCATTCCCCGCTTGCGACCGAGGATGTATCAATTCCTTCTGGAACACCTCACGATCCTGACCTCGTGGTTTATGGTGCTAGCTGCAATAATCTGACGATTGCTTTTGGCGCCAATTTGGGCATCTATGGCAAAGAGATGCATGTTTATGGCAATGCTTCCATATCGGGCAGCTTTTATTTCGATGATGTTTTTAGCTTTTTAACTGTAGATGGAAACATCAGCTGGAATAATGGATCGTCAGTGGATACCTGGGGGCCAAGCACTCCCGGTCAGACACAAATAAAAGTGCAGGGCGACTGGACATTTATGGCTGGTTCGCAGGTCAGCCTGGAACCTCTGCGAGTCGAGCTAAACGGGACAAGCCCATCGGTGATCAAGTGCTATTCGTCCAATTCGAGTTTTTACAGGCTGGAGATCTGCAAAGAAAGACTCCTATGCTATCTTCAGCAATTTATCAACTCTAGATATGAAGATTGACCATAACCTTTTCATTGGAGATACGGCTTAATGCTGAACTGCAGATCCGAATCCTCTTTGAAAATTGTGGTCGGTACGAATTTTTTGAATTATGGTAATAGTTCATCTGGATAATGGAACGCTCGAATTTGCCCAGGTAGGATCTTTTCTTGAATTCAACCCCGGGGATTACGTAAACAACTTAACCCTTGCCGGAAGTTCTACGACTGCAGCCACTTTTAATGGAACTTTAACAATCAATGGAAACCTGAACATTACCAGTACCTTTTATGTGAATTTCGAAGATCATTGCCTGCTGAAAGGAGACCTCATCAATACCAATCCGCTGGTTCATTTTAATTACCTGGAATTTCAGGGTTCTTCGAACCAGGATTGTATCAAGGCTTACTGCGATACTATTCGGCTGAACAAAACCGGCGGATACCTGTCTTTTCCGTATGATTCGACCTATTGCGATGTTTATGACTGGCTGCAGGGAATCCTGAGGGTCAATGGCGGAACGTTTTATGTAGCCGACCTGGCCGATCCCGGAATTTTTGGGAGCATTATTCTCACCATCGGTCGGTTGATCTATAACCAGGATGCAGGGCAATACATTGATTTGCGAGGTGATGTTTATATGAATGGTGGATACTTTAGAATATGTGGAGGTTCCGGCAACAGCTATTGGCCTTATCTGCAAAACGCCTCCATTTCGATATATGATGGTGTACTGGAGTTTGTAGATGTTGGTATCGATATCCGGCCACCTTCCAGCTACACATTTACATCTATTATTGCCGGTGGTATTATTGCCACGTCCGGTGATTTTATCGTTCAGCGAACCGATTTTAATGCCACCGGCGGTTACGTTAATCTGAAAGGAGACGAAAATGCAGTAACAAATGATCCATGTACTTTGTCAGTCGCAAGTGGTAGCAATCTTTATAATTTATTTATCTATAAGGAAGATGACCTGGATAACATTACTGCCAGTGGTTCTCTTGATATTAACGGTTATTTCAAGCATGGTAGATGGAAATTTCATTGCACCGACTTCTATGTACATTGCAGGGGATATTGAAATTTATGCGCCCTTTGTTGCCGGCACCGGCCAGGTACATATCGACGGAACAAGCGACCAGAATATGGAAGCTAGCACTGCTGATTTTAATATTCTCAATCTGAATAAATCCGCCAATACTCTAAATGTCCTCTATTCTGACGTTACTTGTGCGAGCTACAACTATACCCAGGGTTATATGACCATCGAGAACGCCACTTTCGAAGCATTCGACCTGATGGATAACGGTATTTACGGGTCCTACACAGTAACCGGAGAAGATGCACACTTATTTTTGCATCAGGATGCAGGAAGCGGAAGTTATATCGACCTGAACGGATTCATTACAATAAATGGAGGTGATGTTAAGGTTTATGGCGGCGCGGATGAAAGCTACTGGTCCTTTTCTGGCAATGCAGGACTGGCCATGACGTCAGGAACACTTGATTTTGTGAATAATGGGATCAGGGTGTATAATTCCGGAACCTATACATTCACTGAAAACGTAACCGGAGGTACGATCAGAACGGCTTACGATTTCCGCAACTACCGCACATCATGGACACCCACCGGAGGGACACTTGAATTATATGGAACCACAGATGCAACTTTGTATACCGTTGCAGGAAGCAATCTGTTTAACCTGACTATCGACAAATCGGCAAAAGCCTCTAAACCAGAGAACAAGGAAAAGACGATAACCATCGATCGAAATGGGGTGCAGAAGACCTTCGTGCACTCAAAGCCTGATTTCATTCCTTCGGGGACACCCGGTTTATTCAAACGTGATAAAGAATCGGTTCAGGGAGGAAAATCCAATTCGGTAACGGCAACTACAAACCTTGACCTGAATGGTGATTTTGCCCTGACCTCCGGAACTTTTACGGCTCCTGCCCAAATGACTGTTGCCGGCGACTGGACCAATGGTGTTGGACTCACGGCTTTTAACGAGGGAACAGGTTTGGTCATTTTCGATGGTACAGCCAGCAAGAATTTATATACCAATGAGACTTTTTACAATCTGACGGTCAATAAGTCTGCTATAGTTTCCTGCATATTTGCCGTAGGAACCGGTTTGCAACTTTCGGCGTCCAATGACCTTCACATTATCGACGGTTATATCAGAATGTACGATAATTCAACCTTGACAACCGGAAACGATCTGACCATTGACCTGAATGCCGGACTGAATGCAAACCTTGGTAACGGCCTCGAAATATATTGCGCAGGTGACTGGACTAATTCGAATACAGCTTATAATACAACTACGGGCTTTTCCCCCGGAACTTCACTGGTAGTGTTTAATGGTTCGGTCGATCAGAACCTGACTGTAAATTGCGCTTCCGGTGATTTCTATAACCTTACGGTGAATAAGAGCGCCGGGAAAATCAATCCTCTTAACAGTTCCCTAAGATTACTGAATAACTTTTACCTCGATAACGGAACTGTAGTCGCTCCATCATCTATTACCATTGGCGGCAACTGGACCGATGACGGCGGGACGGCAGTATTCCAGGAAGGGACAGGTGTTGTTACTTTCAACGGAACCTCAGGTCAGACCTGTAATCCGGAAACTTTCTACCGGCTCGAACTGAATAAATCAGCCGGTACATTATTGTTCCTGTCAGGAACGACCTCATGTTCTTACTACAACTGGACAGCCGGCGCCATTCTGGTGAATGGCGGGAATTTCTACGTCGGCGATCTGGATGACAATGGAATCTACGGAACGATCACACTCTCTTCCGGCTCGATCGAGTTTCATCAGGGAACAACCACAACTGAATATGTCGACCTGAACGGTAACCTGACGATCACCGGTGGAACAATGACGATTTACGGAGGAAGTTCGACGAGCTATTGGCCTTATTTCGCGAATGCTACTTTTACTATGAGCAACGGCACACTCGATTTTGTGAATCGTGGAATCCGCATCATGGTGAATCCGACCTATACATTTTCCGAAAATATCACCGGTGGCACCATCCGCACAGCAGATAGTTTCGAAGCCAACCGGACTGATTTCAATCCTTCCGGAGGAACCATTGAGCTATATGGAACCTCAAATGCCAATCTTGGGCATTTTGCCGGCAGCAATTTATATAATGTCGAAATTGATAAAGGTGCTAAGGATAATAATCCGAATACTGGAGATATTCCTTTAGCTGATTCGAGAGAAGAAGTGAAAGATGAAGGAGGTAAAGCGAATACTGCCACAGCCGTTACCAATCTGGATTTGAACGGAAATATGCTGATCTCATCCGGTACATTCGTCGCACCAGCAACTATCAACATAGCCGGAAACTGGACAAATACAGTTGGTGATGCAGGGTTTGCAGAAGGTACAGGTATCGTTATTTTCGATGGAAATGCTAACACCGACATCAATAATTCGGAAACCTTCTACAATCTTACCGAAAACAAAACACAGACCGGCGATCTCGCTTTGGAAATAGTGGCGTCATCAGTGATTACTGTACTTAATGATTTTCATATTCAGGATGGCTGCTTCGAAATGAATAACAATACCTCACTCGATATCTCCAATGATTTGACCATCAATCTTAATGCTGGTCTGAATTGTATTTCTGATGCTGGTTTGAATATTTATCTTGGTGGCGACTGGACAAATCTAAATGTGGATTATACAACCGAAAGAGGATTCAATCCCGGTACATCGACCGTTACTTTCGATGGTTTGACCCAGAATCAGGCGATCTCAACTGCCTGTGCTCAGGAGGAATTTTATAACCTTGTCATCAATAAAACAGGAGCGGTCGGAACCTACTCGATGGAACCTGCTGACAATCTCAAAGTATTGGGCAATGTAACTGTTCAGAATGGTAACTGGCATAACTTCGGGCCAGGCCTTACCCACCAATTTCTGAAAAACATTACGATCAATGCAACCGGTATGTGGCATGATATAAATGGAACCATTTCATTTACAGGCGATCCTGATCAGTATTTCACGAACCTGGGCTTCAATAATGCCTATTTCAACAATGTGACAATTAACAAAGCGATCGTCGGTAAAGCGTTGATTTTAAATTCGGACTTCGAAACCAACACGGGTGGAAACCTGATTGTTGATGAGGGTCAGTTATATTTCGGAGGTCATACCGGGAAATTCCTTGGAGACATTGAAATAAATTCCGGAGGTAAGATTACACTTAGTCCTGGTTCAATTTTAAAAATGGAAAATGAGTATTCGCTGAATGTTAATTCAGGCGGAACTTTTGAAGCGCTGGGAAATTCATCTTCAATGGCAACGGTAACGCATAATTCTTCGGGTTACTATGACTTTTCAGTAAATTCAGGGGGAACCATCAGCGCTCAGTATGGAATCTTCGAGTATATGAACGATGACGGCATCGACATTAATTCAGGCGGTATCGTGAATCCCTCGATGGCTTTTAACCATTGTGAATTCAGACAAGGCATGGCTAGTGGTCATTGCTTAACCATCGACAACGACCAGACACTCGAAGTCAATGGCGCAATATTTCCTCGAGAATACCTGGGGAGGTGGCTATAATGTGACAAAATACCTAAACGCCGGAACTGTGAATTTCACCGACTATTCAGGAGACTTCTCAGGTGAAAATTTTGATAATGATATCAATAACCGGATCAATTGGGAAGTTTTAGGATTTAATCTTAACCTGAAAGCTTACCTGGAAGGACCTTATAACGGATCGAATATGAATACGAGTCTAACTGGATTGACAGACTTTCCATTGTTGCAACCCTACAATATCTCTCCCTGGAATTATTCCGGGACAGAAAGTGTCGGTTCGATACCTCCGAATGTGGTCGACTGGATACTCGTCGAACTACGTGATGCAGAAAATGCCGCTTCCGCAACTTCGGCTACACGTATCGCACGGCAGGCAGGATTCCTGAAAAATGACGGCACTATAGTCGGCATTGACGGCGTTTCAAGTCTTCAATTCACCAATTCAATAATTCATCAATTATTTGTGGTGGTTTGGTATAAAAATCATCTTGGGATTATTTCGTCTTCCGGCTTGACGAATTCGGGAGGAATTTATTCATGGGATTTTACCACTTCATCATCTCAGGCTTATGGAGGAACTGATGCACAAAAATCACTTGCCGGGGGTAAATGGGGAATGTTTTCGGGTGACGGCAATGCTGATGATGTGATCAATAACAACGATAAAACCCTGATCTGGTCAGTAAATGCCGGAAAGAAAGGATACCTGAATGGAGACTTCAGCCGGGACGGGCAGGTAAATAATAAGGATAAAAATGACTTGTGGTATCCGAACTTAGGGAAGCAATGCCAGGTGCCGGATTAGTTTTTATTACAATGCTTATATATTAATTCCTCAACCTCTTTTCCATAGGTCTTGGTAAAGCCTAATTCAATTGCTTTGTTAAGGTCCTTACAGGCTAAATCAATACTGTCCATGGCAATGCTGATCAGTGCCCTGTTCCTGAAAGCAAAAGAGTTGGTCGAATCCATCGAAATCGAAGATTGAATATCCTTAAGGGCTCCGATGGTATCATTCAGATTGAATTTGGCAAATCCCCTGTTGTTTAAAGCAAAGGCGTTGTTGCCGTCATTATTAAGTTCGATAAACTTGTTATAATCCTCAATTGCCCCTGAGAAATCACCCGTATTAACTTTAACATAATAAGCGCGGTTAAGGTATGCATTTTTAAATTTTGGGTTGAGTTCAATGACTTTATTGAAATCCGCTAAAGCTTTGTCATACATTTTAAGCTCGCCATAGCACATAGCTCTGGTGTGATAGGCCTGCATGAACGCTGGCTCCTTTTCTATCGCCATGTTGAGATCTTTGATCGCACCATTATAATCTTTGAGCTGATATTTTGTATTACCATTTTTATAGTAAAAGTCAGGGTTGTTTTTGTTGCATGAGGCCAAAATAAAAATTATACAACCGGCCAGTATCATTATATTTTTAAACATAAAAGTAGAATTTACGACCATTTATTAGAGATAAAGAGGTGCAAAGATATATTTATTGAAAGAAAATTTCAAAATGGATTAATTTTTTTCCATCATTTCAATGAATTTTCCATCCAGGGTAAAGTATTTATTCATCTGGTGGGCTGTGAGGCATGAATGAACCGGGAGAATTCCAATCACATCGCCAATCCTTATTTCAGCCATTAAATCCCGGGTTGTCCTGATCACACCATGCTCCTGCGAAAGTGATTTAACAAAAGTTCCGGGCAATGGTTCTGTCCATCCTTCTTTGAGGAGTTTTACCACCCTGCCATAATACCTCTTACCCCCGGAATAGGTAAGGAATTCCTTTGAAAGGTGAATGGCTCCTCCGTAAATTACAAACTCCTTCCTGTCAGCATGAACTGAAACCACCGGGCATGCAAGGGCAACTGCAATTTCATTGATGCTGCAAGAACCAAGTTCAAACTGCATCACGTCGTAGAAAACAAAATTGCCGGGCCTGATCTCATCTGCTCCTTTAAAATCATTTACCGCACTACATGATGGGGTATCGCCGACTGAGATAAGCGGAGAAAAACCAGGGTGTGAAAATTGTTTTTTGAGTTGCAGAAGTTTTTCTAAGGTATCATTATAAATCCTGATTATTTCGGCTGTGTTTTGTGCCTGATAGGTATGGCCTGAATGGGCGATGAACCCCTTAAATTTTAATCGGGATGATGCTTTTATCTTTTCAACTGTAGAACTGATTTGAGCCCGATTGTCCCAGCTGATGCCCGTTCTTTGATACCCTGTATCAATCTTAATCCAGGCGGCGGTATCCGATGTCAGATTTGCATCCATAAACTGAACGGTTTCTTCCGATTCAAACAACAATCCCAGGTCTGTCTTTTGAGCAAGCCTGCTGATGCCTTCGGCTTCAAGAATATTTACCGGAAAGGCAATTAAAATATCCCGCCATCCGGAATTTGCAAAATATTCCGCCATAGCAACAGAAGAAACGGTAATTTTTTCTATTCCTTCCTGTCTGAACCATTCTCCGATTTCAGCTGACTGATGCGTTTTAAAATGCGGACGGAAACTAACACAACTATCCCTTGCTTTTACGGCCATTCGCCGGATATTATCACGGCATTTTTTTTCATCAAGCAGTAAAACAGGGCGGATTATTTTCATCAGGGATGGACTATTTTACGATCTGTGAAGATTTTCCCGTATTATTTTTCCAGTTCTCTGTTTTATCAAGGTCATTCACTGTGCCGTCCATATTGAAATCGCCTGAATAATAGCCTGAGCTACCCTGTTGATTTTTCCAGACTTCATTTTTATCCGAGTTGTTGATTTGATCATTCATGTATCCTTCACCGGCGATCATACCCCATACTTCAGCTCCGATTTCCTTGTGCCCGTTAATCCCTCCATAAACCTGTTCCTGACCGGGAGAAAAATCGTAAAAATAATCGTCACCGACCAGTGCCAATGGGAAAGAAGATAATATACTCAAATGATTTCTGTGCCATATAACAGCATATAAATGTTCAGTGATTGTAACATCAAATCGCAAAAATGAAAAACCATCTGTTCCTACAATTGATCCGTTATTCAAAATAAAGCCTGCTTTTCGGGCAATTGTTGTCGATGGATCGGCTGTTGAAGCATCACCGGCTGTTTCTCTCAGTTCTATGAGTACCCAATCGACAATATCAGCATTAGGAATCGAAAGGATACTTTCGGTTCCTGAATAATTCCATGGAGAGGTATTATAAGGCTGTACTAATGGAAAGTCATTTAAACCGGTTAAATCTGTATTCATGTCGGTTCCGTTATAAGGCCCTTCAAGAAAGGCTTTTAAATTTAGAGTAATATGGGGGATTACCAAATCAGGCTGAACAATGGCCGTCCACACACTTAATTGTCCCTGCTGGAGCCTAGTCCAGATAGGCCTGACAACATTATTATGAGCGCTGATGTTGTTATAATCTCCGAAAAACACATTGGATGTCGGAAGAAATGGTGTTTCACTCACCTTGAAGTTGATAAAGGTTTCACCTCCATCGGGTGAAACTGCCATGAAAACATCCGTATTATTGTCAGAATAATTTCTCCGGTCGTACCATACAAACCAAAGATAACCTGTTACCTGGTCAATCGCCATCCATGTGAAGAACTGTTGTTTTCCGGGTGGATCATCGTTTACCCTTACAGGGCTTTCCCATGTATTGCCTCCATCACTCGATTTTGCAAGCCAGACATCAGTGTCATTTTCACCGTTTCGCTGATCAGACCAATTGATATAAATAGTTCCGTGATAAGGTCCGCCGCTGAGATCACAAACTGTTACCGGAAGGCCATTGCAACGGCTGATGCCGGGAATGCCGTAATCCCATCCTGTAGGAAAGGGATCAACAAAAATATCGTTGGCTAACCACGTTTGACCCTGATCATTGGAACGATCGAAAACCAATCCCGCCGACCCGGCCCAGGCAACATAAATTTCACCATTGGGTCCCACTGCCGGAACGGCTCCTTCAACTGTGTTATCACTATCGATGCAGTCGCCGTCAGTTTCATTGACTTTAACAGCGGGGCTCCATGTCTCTCCTTCATCGGTCGATTTCGAGAAACGGATGATGCTTTTATCGTTGGGATTAGAACTACCATAGTTGTCAAATTGTGTCCAGGTAACATAAATATTATTATTTGTCCAGTCTACTATTGCCCACTCTTTATCCTGGGCCTTGGTCCCGTTTAGTCCCATGTAAGTGCCATCATTAAAGGTAATACCACCATCTGTCGATTTCTGGCAAACGATGCGGTCGATCCAGCTTCCGGACTGAGGCCAGGAAAGATGGAAAAAATAAACATTTTCAAGTGTGTCAATAATCAAAACAGGATCACCCCAAACACCATTTAGTACTGAGGTAAGAATTCCGGTATTCCAGGTATATCCACCGTCGAATGAGCTGTATACATTGTTGATATTTGCTCCGCCGACGATATGATCAGTATTTTTGGGATTAATAAAGATGGTTGGTTCTTCGGGATAATTGGAAGCACTGATCAATATATTCTGATGCTGGGCATTACTAACTATTATGCAATAAAATAATAGGCTGAAAAGACTAAAAAACCTGTTCATTGTTTATTTTTTACAAACTTAATAATTAACCACAAATGATCTAATATCATAAGAAATAAAAAACCCTGCCCTTCCGGACAAGGTTTTTTTTGGATACTATTTGCGAAGATGACTTTCTGAAGATAATAGTGCTATTTCAGGAATACTTTATGATTTAGATTTTCTGTATCCGTTCTGACACTGACAATAAAATACCCGGAATAACCGGCAAGATTGATTTTTTTCATCATTTCCCCGTTCAATTGATCGGTGATGATTTTTCTTCCCTGCAGGTCATAAATGATACACCAGTCCATTCATGCTGTTGTCCGATGCAATGTAAACCTGCTGATCAAAAGAATACACCATGATATTGCTTTCGGGGTTCAGGTTTTCCGGTACATCCAGTTCACCCGACAGGTGAAGCAGGAAGCGAAGCGGCTCGTCCAGCGGATTGGCAGTAAAGCTGTAAACGCTACTGGCTTCCATTTTGGTAAAAGTATTGTCTTTCAGATCCTCAAGATAAATTCCGGCGGATGATTCAAAGCCTGCTAATTCGGAGACGGAGATTGTATACAGGGCTTCGGTTCCGGCTTCAAATCCTAAAGGAATAACCTTGTAATCATCTGTTTCCGGAAATACATTGATGGATAATTCCATTTCATCCTTTGAGAGAGAATAAAGCTGAGGTAAAGATTGATCACCCCTCATCTTCATAGCATCGAACTGTCCATCGTAATAGACTGTTGCCTCTGGCATCAAACTCAGGATTATCTCATCCGAACCTTTATTCCCTTCGGCTTTAAGCTTGATGAGAGGAGCAGTAAAATCAGCGCCTTTGTAAATATCTTTCGAAGCATGAATTCTTGCCCTGTTGTCCACAGCGATATAACCGGTAGCAGCATTGCAATGCACATAGAATCCCTGGTGAGGCGGAATGATATTGTCAACCCCATTTGTACCTAAAGGCTGACCTTTTACATAAGCTCCATATTGACTACCATTCCAGATATATACAGCCAGATCGACATTACCGGCAGTCCTTGTCCATCCGCTTCCCTCGTTCACGTTCCAGTCGACGGAAGAGGGGTATGGATTACCGGCAAAGTTATAGCCTCTGTTCCCGTGTGTTGCAGCAAAAGTATTGGTCACATTCATTGACCTGGGGCCTGAGTTTGCAACACCGTTAAAAGTTACAGTTGAAGGATTAACAGCCCAGATGGCATATCCTTCCATATCGGTAGCCATAACAAAGTTCGGGATCAGAGATATACGACCACTGTCCGTTAGGTTCATTCCAGCGCATCATATAGAGTCCGAGGAAAACACCTGCAGTTCCGTTATCAATTGGAGGGGAGACATAATGCCACCGTCCGTTGGTGAGGAACCGTTTGATGGAAGCATTAGGGCCGGAGTTTTCAATGAGAGAGCCGGTACCGGTAGCATCGGAGAGGATGACCAACCCGGCATTTCCCGAAATATTAGTCAAAACGCCGTTCACCGTCAGAGCCTTACCCGGATCAATAGTAACTACGGCGCCGGATTCAATGGTCAGGTCGCGACATTGAGCCGGTGAAGCCGGTGATGCTGTAATGTGTGGCTGATTCATTGGCACGGAGGAAATGACAGCATTTTTAATAATCACAGGAATGCCATTACTCCAGTTACTTGCCACAGACCAGTCGGTATTTGTTCCGCCTGTCCAGGTGGTTATCGGATGCGTTACCGTTACGGTTAACTGTGCACAAGTTGTCGTGTTGCATAAGCCTTCAGCCCTGACGAAATAATCGGTTGTTTCGATTGGTGAAACGGTTATGGAAGTTCCGGTTCCTTCCGGCGTTCCGCCACAGGTACCGCTGTACCATTTCCAGGCTGCATTGGTTCCCAAGGAACCTCCAACCACCGTAAGGGTGGTTGACGTCCCTGCTTCTATGCTTGAATTGCCGCTAATGGATGTCGGTGCGGTAGAGTTAAAATATAAAGGAACGATGGCGGTGCTTATCGGATTGCCTGTTTTCGTACATCCGTTCGTTGATGTGATGGATGTCAGTTCAAAATAGTTATTGGTAGCCGGTACAAAGACCACATCGACCCAGTAATTTGTGCTGTTGTAGGTTTGAGTGGGGAATGTAATATTTGGAGAAACAACATACACACCATTGGGACCATCGAAATTGTTTGCTAATGCTGTCAGTGCCCCATTGGTCACACCTGATGTGGCAAAATAACCAATATTGGCTGCAAAATTTCCGGTAGGAATATGGTATGAAGCCACGTAGGTAGTATTAGGCTGAATGGTTACCGGCGTGACAAAGTTCACCTGCTGCCAGCCATTGGTTGGAAGTGTCGGAAAATTTGCAGTGGCCAGTTGTGTACCTGTACCTGACCACAAAGTGCCACTATATCCCGTAGTATTTGTTCCTACCTTATAAAAACGGATACCTGTAATTTGCCCTGCAATGCTGGACCGGAATTTTACGCCAAATTCGTAGGATAGTGAGTTAGCGCCATTATCCGTTCCGTTGGTGCTTGGCCAGATACTTTGTGGCTGGTTTGTTCCGGTTGTTCCAACGTTGAAAGGTACACCGCTGGATATGCCGTTATAAGTATTTCCATTTACTACGAGTGAGAACGGGCTATTTCCGGCAGTTGCATTAAAGATCAGGCTCATGTCGGTGCCTTCGCATACGGTTCCCGCTGAACTGATGGTACCGTTCGGCGTTACATTGATCGTAACCGAAGCGCTGCTCAATGGAATGCCTGTGTTGTTACAGCCGTCGGCAGCGGTAATGCTGGTTAAATTAGAGGTTAGCGTTGCAGGAAGTGTATTCCAGGTAGAAAAGAGTACATCTACCCAATAGTTCCCAGCATTAAAGGTTTGATTTGGGAAAGATCCTGCTGTTGTATTATATACACCATTACCCGCCGGAGGATCAAGAGTTGACAAAGCATAAAGATGCCCACTTGTAACACCTGCAGAAGAGAAATAATTTGAATTAAATGAAAAATTACCAGCAGTGGTGCTATAAGAAGCAACATAAACTGTATTGGCTGTAATAGCAACTGGGGTGGCAAAAAGTACTTCCTGCCATCCGGAAGCTGTTTCATTGGTAAATGTTGCAGTGGCAAGGGGTGTTCCGCCACCTATGTTCCAAAGCTTTCCAACATGTGTGCCGGTATTGCCGCTTGCCTTGTGAAATCGTATGCCTCTTATGTAGCCACTTGCAGAAGAACGGAATTTAATCCCTAATTCCCATTGAGTGCCTCCGCCTGCAGGCCCTCCAATACCGGATGTTGAGTTGTTCCAGATGCTTTCATATACATTAATGGTGGCAAAAGTTTGCCCAACGTTCACATTGTTGTAGGTTTTTCCATCCACGACAAGCGAAAAAGGTGCCTGCCCCGTAGCTGTTGCTAATTTTAACTGGTAATAAAGTTCGCCATAGCAGAGGTCTGGATCAACGGCAGCAATGGTACCAGTGGGCAAAGGAGGAGCCGGATTAACGGTAACCATTGTCGCTGATGAAATACAATTGCTGCTGTTTTTTGCCGTCAGGGGATAGGTGCCCGGAGCGACACCTGTAAAAATGCCGGTAGTATTGGTATAATTGACACCATCAATACTGAATGAAAGACCGGTGATTGAAGATGTAACGGTAATTGTTCCTGTACCTACGAAACAGGTCGGCTGAGTGACATTAGCTGTTGGTGCCTGAGGGACCGGTGGAGCCGGGTTCACTGTTACATTTGTTACCGGTGAAAAGCAGCCACTGATATCTTTAGCAGTTACAATGTAATTTCCGGGAGGAACATCTGTAAAAACGCCGGTTGTATTGGTATAATTAGTACCATCGATGCTGTAGGTCATACCGGTTCCTGTGGGAGCGGTGATGGTAATTGTTCCCGTAGCCGCGGTGCAGGTGGGTTGCGTTATGTTCACCGTCGGAGCAGGCGGGGCGCCCGGAACAGTGTTGATTACTATGGGTGTTGCTGCTGAAATACACTCATAACTATTTTTAGCGGTCAGGTTATAATTCCCGGGATTCACTCCGGTGAATATACCGTTAGTGTTTGTATAATTCGTTCCATCGATACTGAACGATAATCCTGTTGTGGATGAAGTTACGGTGATGGTTCCGGTGGGAACCTCGCAGGTTGGCTGAGTGACATCGGCAGAGGGAGAATCGGGAGTTTCATTCACGATCACATCAATCTGGGCACGGTTGCTTTCACAGCCGTTCACGGTCTGACTTACCCAATAGCTCGTCGTTCCGACAGACGCAGTGGAAGGTGTAGGTGCTGTCGGACTTCCGGTTCCCCCGGTGGGTGTAGTATACCACAACAAATTAGAGCCGGTAGCTGTCAGCGGCACAGCCGTTGCGTACTGACAATAAGTTACCGGAGTGCTCACTCCCGGAGGATTAGGGCAGGCTGTTTGTTCGTTCCCAACAGTTGGCGTTGGTTCCGGACTACTGTATTGCCTCACAAAAACCCAATCCACCAGCAAGGGACTAGTTCCAGCATAGTTGTAAAATGTTACAGGGAGTGAAATTGAAGGGACATTACTTGTTGTATATATGGATGCTGTTCCATGATCAAGAATGGCATCTGCCCTTCCCGTTCGCCATAATACTTCGTAAACATGGAATTGATTATCCAGAGGGGAAAGTTCCGTATAGGTTGGATGGGTAGAAAGATAAACAACATTGTTATTTGGAGCATAAGGTGGTACTTGCTTCTGTATCATAGCTCTATCATCACCTGTTCCTCCAGTACCGGTAACAAAACCACCCCACCGGTTTTCATTTCCTCCCTGCGGACCTAAATTTGCCCGGAATCCGACAGCGGTGCCCGGTGCATAAGTGGCAGGAGATTGAATTGCCTGAAGTGCTGCAAAACTAATTATGCCATTGGAAACAATAGGGGTTCCTGTCTTTGTCCAATTTACACCACTGCTACCCGATTGACCATATTGTATCCACGGACCTTCGGGGCTGCTGGAATAAGCAAAACCATTCCTCCAGGGGGATCTCCGGTGTAGAAAATATAGTAAACACCGTCGAAGCATCTTAAAACAGGATCCTGGCAAAAACCAACATCCCAACCATGGGTGTTTGTGATTACAGGATTATTTGGTGATTTGGTCCAGGATGTCTGATCAGGTCTCACAGGATTACCTCCACTGGTTGAAAGAGCACTTGCAAAACCAATTTTATAAGGTGATCCTGCCTGGTAATAGATATAGTATTT
>CAVPSZ010000041.1:0-91957 GCA_963708435.1 uncultured Bacteroidales bacterium | reverse complement strand
GCCGTGTCCGAACGTTCGCGTCCGATCTGCATCACTCTCCCACCGGCCGTCTGCAGCCGAGGTTGGCGGTGCCGTCGGCAGCTACGTGTGTCATGGCGTTGTGACGTCTTCCCGCACGGCACGCGTCTGCTTTCGACAGAAAGGCGCAGATGGGCGGCTACGGCAGCGGGCGCCGACGGAGTCTCGACCGGCGTCGCCAGGTCGAGTACTGCTTGATCCTCGACGCGGACACGATCCCGCGCCCGATCGTCGCGGGCAACGAAGGCGACATCGACCTGACGCTCCGGCTGGAACGTGGTCGCCTCCGCTGCTCCTACCTCCTGCGGTGCGATCCCAGGGGTTCGAACTCGTCCTCTGGATGCCGGCGACCGGCTTGGTCGTAAGTCGGGTCCGGCTCGACCACATCGGCGACGGACCACGCGGCGCTCGTCCATGCCTCTTTGCCCGACCTGTCGATCCAGTGGACGGATGCTGTACTGGCCGCTGGAGGGCCCAGGGGGCTTCGGCTGCCGGCGCTGCCACGAGCTCGCGTATCGCAGCTCCCAGGAACGCCGGATCGACCTTGCGAAGCTGAGCGCGCACGTGTTCCGGCCGCGCAAGCCACGCCCGACCCCGGAGGCGTTGCAGCGGCGTTACTCCCGGCTACGCGCTAGGGCCGCCGCGACGCTGGCCGCGGCCGCCGGTCCTGCTGGACGGGCCTCGAGGTAGGGTTTACCGGGACGACAGGGTCAACGCGGTCGCCGCGGCGAGGGCGACCGAGCCGCTCGCCACCTCCGGATGCGTCCCCTCTGCTCCCTACCGGACGCCGGCCGCCTTCTTCTGCGTCTCGACGGCCTCGGACGGCAGGGCACCGGCTCTGCTCGCTCGCGCCTGCGTCACCTTCGCAGACCGGCGCCTCGGCGCCGCGACCCGCACCGGAGCCATCGGGCCGTACCCGACGACTGAGATCGCCATCTCGTAGGTGGGCGCGAGGTAGTGGTCATCGGCCCGACAGAGGATGCACGTCCGGCCGGGCAGCAGGCCGACCGGCTGTCGGGCGGCTCGGCGGGTGCCGGCGGCCCGCATCCAGCGATCGGGAAGCGGGAGGCCGAGCCCGCAGACGCATCGCTCCTCGCCGATGTCAACGGCGCAGACGCACGGGACGAGAACGGGCACGCCCTTCGCGAGGGCGTGATCGACCACGAGGTTCGTGTTCCGGACGGCGCTTCGGATGACCTCAGCCAGGGCGAGCACGAGCGGGCTGGGCCTCGCTTCCGACACCGACGACATGATCGAGCTCCTTCCGTCGCTAGGTTCCCGCCCGCACGACGTTCCGGGCGGAGGCGCTCCGGGCGGCGCACGTGTGGCCGCAGGCCGCACCCCCGACGTGGGATAGTCGGCCAACTAGCAGCTGGTACCGGTCGCCTGACCCGGACCCTGTGGGGCACATCGTGCCGCCAGTCTGTGCGTCGCGGTGGCCGCGTCGGAGTGAGAGCCGTGAACACCACCGAGGTTCCCCAGCCCGCAGTCGGCGAACCGTGGGCCTATCGCGCCCGCCACGTCGACCCGCTCGTGCAGGTAGTCGTGGTCAGGCTCGGCGTGAAGACTCCGCGGCGAGTCCTCGTCCGGTTCGTCGACGAGGAGTTCGAGGGCCTCCAGGACTGGGTGCCGCCCGCCCGCCTGAAGGTCCCGTGGGCCGGCGTGGAGGAGTTCGCGGCAAGGGAGCGCCGCTGGGACGCCGTGGTTGCCGGCGCGCCTCCAGACCGCGACGGCCCCGAGGAGTCGGCGGCGGACGCCGTCTTCGACCTGCTGATCGCGCCGGAGCTTGCGGTCCTGGGGTGGAACGCGACGCGCGGCGTGATCAGGGTCCACGACGTCGCCGGCCTCGCGGCTTTCCTGGATGTCGAGCCGTCTGCGCTGCGCGCCGACGGCGTCTCGTTCGAGGAGGACGGCGACCTGATCTCGCCCTGGCCGGTCGCGCTGGCGGTTGCCCGCCGCGCCGCCGCACGCGACCCGCAGCGGGTGCTTCGCCACGTCGAGGAGGAGGAGGCGGACGCGCGGCGCGAGGCGACATACGGCTCCTGGCACCGGCGCCGCGGGGCCCCGGACGACCACATCCCGGCGGAGATCTGCGCGAGCGTCGACGAGGAGCACGGGCGGCCCGTCAGGGCGCTCCTTCGGGGATGGTGCGGCGCCGACGCCGTCGACCTCCGCGGGGAGATCTCGTCGCTGCGACGGGAGGCCGCCGGCGCCGCCGAGCTCGCGCAGTCTGCCGTGGACTGCTCCGTCGACACGGGCACCCGCGCGACGCCAATCGGCTCGAGCGCGAACTCGCCGAGCTTCGACGCGGGGATGGTGCGCCTCGTTGAGGCTGGCCGGGCGAGTCGGCTGCGCGGCGGCACACCTCCCCGTCGACGCTTCACGAAGACGACGCGTCGAGCCGCGTTAACGCCTATCGTGGAAGAAAGTTCGTGTTGAGGGAGTCGATGACGGGGCCGACGCCGGCATGGGTACCGCTCCTTGATGCGGCGCTGGTTCGCGGGCCCGAGGTGACGTCGCCCACCGGACACCACACGAGCACGTGGTACACGCAAGTCCCCGGGTCACGCGACCGGCTGGTCGAGGGAATGGCCGGCTTGCTCATGTACCTCTACGGACCGACGGCAGCCGCAGCCGAGAACCCGAGCTGGCGCTCCGGCGGCGCCGTTGGCCGCAAGACGTGGGAGAAGCTGCTCCATCGCGATGACTCAGGCGACTTCCCCGAGCTGAAGAGCGCGGTCGGGGAGGCGTTCGCCTGGTGGCACGAGCGTCTCACTCCGACCGTAGCGTACGCGCAGCGGCCCTTCTTCGGGACGTCGATGCCAGTCGTCGACAGCCTCTCGCTGGTCGAGTGCGGGGCGGAGCACGGTGTTCGTGGCGTGCAGGCCAAGGTGACAGCCGGACGGCCGCGGCCGCGCGTCAGCGAAGCACTGGACAAGTTCGAGCGCCTCCAAGGAGGCGAGTTCGACAAGTTCTGGGGCGAGGCCGTCTACCGGTTCGAGATGGAGGTCCGGGCAAGCGGTGGCCCCGCGTTCGACCCCAGTGCCGTCGCATCGGGCGACCAGCTGCTCCACTTCAGCATCGTCGTCTGCCACGAGGTGGCCGCCGAGACGGATCCCGCCTGGGACTACCATCCGCGCGTTGCCGCCGACCCTCCGCACGGGCGATCGGCGGCGTACCTTCTGCACGCCCCACTGGACGACCTCGTCGCCGATGTCGCCGCCGTCATCAGGGCGACGGTCCTCTGATGCGGCTCGAGGTCATCGACAGCGCCCTCCACGCGGGCGTGTCGCCAGGTGGGCCGACGCGTGAGGAGCTGGTCTCCGCGATGCGCCGTGCGCAGGTCGCCTACGTCCGCAGTTCACTGGGCCACCAACGGGCCGAGCTCGACGCAGCCGGGCTCGACGCCCTCCGGCGCCACGCGACATACCTCGATCTGCTGGCGCAGCACGTGGGCGCGGAGCAGGCGGCCGACGCATGGCACGTCGTCGGGACGATCTTCGAGTGGCTCAGCAGGATCGCCCCCACCCCCGACGCCCACGCTGCGATGCCGTCGCTCACGCGCGGGCCGATCGGCGACCTCGTGCGGTCCAGCCTGGCGTATGCGTCCGGACTGCACGAGGCGTCATCCGCATTCGCCGGCGAGCGAGCCCTCCGCGAGTTCGACCGACTTGCGGTGGCTGACCCGGTCGTCGACGCCGCCGGCCGGGTGATCCTCCAACTCCTGGCGCGGAGGTACACCGACGCTCTGGGCGGCATGGAGGAGTACGGTCGGGCAGTTCAGCAGCGGCTTGGCGCCGCGGATGACGTCGAGGTTGACTGGCCCGCGCTGGGAGCACTTGGCCGCATCGCCGAAGCCGCCGCGTGCCAGGCCGCGGCGATGACCTCAGGCTCGGAGGACCTGTTCAACGCGGCGAGCGCCCGCTTCGCCGAGGCGGCCCTCGCGGCGGCGCGGGTGAGCGACGATCTCGCGTGCTGGCCGGCCGTCTCGCCCGAGTGGCCGGCGGCATGACGGAGCGGTCAACCTATCGGGTGCTCCGCGAGGCGGGGCTCCCGACGCCGCTGATCCGTCCTTTCGCGGCCGGGCGACCGGAGCTCTGGTCGACACAGGTCACGGCGATCCAGCGCGGACTGCTGGACCCGGACGGTTCTTTCGCGTTGTCCCTGCCCACGGGCTCTGGGAAGACCTTCCTCTCCCAGCTGCGGATCCTCGCGACCTTCGAGCGGTATCCGGACTGCTGGGTCGCGTTCGTCGCCCCCGCGAGAGCCCTGGTTCGCGAGGCCCACGCGGACCTGGCGGCCGCCCTTGGGCCCCACCGCGTGCGCGTGCAGAAGGTCGTGGCCGGGGCCGAGGCGACGTCAGTCGTCGGAGAGGACGAGCTTCCGGCGCTGACCAGGGAGCGGACGTGCGCGGTCCTCACCCCTGAGCGGCTCGACCTCTACCTCCGGACGAGCCCGGAGCTCGCCCGTCGCCTCCGGCTCGTCATCGTCGACGAGTGCCACCACATAGCGACGGAGGACCGTGGGCCGCGACTCGAGGCTCTCGTCGGCCTCCTCCGCAGCCGCTGGCCCGAAGCCAAGCCCGTCCTCATGTCGGCGTTCATGTCGAATGCTGCGGAACTCAGGGCGTGGCTCGGGGAGGACGCTGGGTCCTTCACCTCGACGGCCCGGCCAACGCGCCAGCTCCGAGGTCTGCTCGTCCGCCACAACGAGCGGCGGCTGCCCGACCTGTGGTTCAGCGGCGACGCGAGGAACCCCGTCCAGTCCGATGAGCGCGTTGACGAGTGGCTCGAGTGGCACAGCCACCGGCGCGCCTACGACGTCGGCGCCCTCCTCTCGACCTCGGACAGCCCCGCTGCCGAGCTGCCCACCGATGTGCGCGCCTACGCCCTCCCCGCGATCACGCGCGGGACGAGCTGGACGGCCCACAAGGCTGCCACTCCCCGCCGCCGGGCGCAGGTGGTCTACAACGAAGGCACGAAGGCGTCCGACGTCGCGGTCGACGTCGGTGTCGCCCTGGCTGCCCACCCGGGCCTCGTGCTGATGTTCTTCCCGACCGTGGACGGCGCCCAGAAGGCCGCTCGGGAGATCGCGGGGCGCCTCCCGGTGCGCGGCGACCTCGAGCCGTTCGCGTCAGCCGTCGCCGCCGCTCTCGGGGACGCTGACGAACTCGTGGAGTGCCTGCGCCACGGGTGCGCCTTCCACCACGCGCAGTTGCCCGACGAAGTCATCCGGCTCGTCGAGGCCGCCTCACTCGCGGGTCTCGAGGTCCTGTGCTCAACATCGGGCCTCCAGGCGGGCGTGAACCTGCCCGCGTCGATCGTCGTGGCCCTCGGCGACCCGCGGTACCCGGTCGGCAGCAAGCCCTCGGCGAGGGACTTCGCCAACATGGCCGGTCGCGCCGGCCGGCCAGGCCACGAGACGCAGGGCATCGCCCTGTTCCTGCCGAGCAACATCACGAGCGGCAGCGCCCTCCCCGGCGCCCGGCGATACCTCGCGCCGCGGGCGGAAGACAGCGCGGTCACGTCGGAGCTGGGCAGACTGCTCTCGGGCCTGCCGCCGTCCGAGGACGGCTACGCACTCGAGGACCTCCCGGAGCCCGTGCAGCAGGTGCTGCTCATGCTGTGGGCGACGGACGCTCGCGACGCCGCCGCCGTAAGCCGGTTCCTCGCGCACACGTTCGGCGGAGCGGCGTACGCGGAGCAGCTCGGCCCCGACCTCGCGGGCGCCGTCGAGCGGGCGTCGGCGCGCGGCGGCCGACGGTTCACCGCCTTCGCGAAGACGGCCCTGCCCTACTCGACGCATGACGCCCTGGCTGAATACGGGAGCAGTTACCATGTTTATCATTTATGATGCCGATGTTTTGGAATATGTTGGGTTTACAAATCTGATACCCGAAGGGCAGGGAACGCTTACCAATGCCACAATGATTGATACGAATAATGTGGTAGGTATGATATGGACTGCTCCGGGTGCCTCCGGAGTGGATTTTCCGGATGGTAAATTTCTGGATTTTAAATTTGTTTTTACACCCAGCTCTTCCAACCTGGTTTTTCATGAGCCGTATTGTGAGCTTCTTGATTGGGACGGAAATCCAATTGCCGCTACATTTATAAATGGAAGAGTTGATCATTTAACATCAATTACCAGCTTAAAGCCGATAATCAAAATATCTTTTCATATTCCGACAAACTTGTTCTGAACTTTGATCATACAGGAGAAGTTCATTTGTCAGTTTATGACCTTACGGGAAGAATTGTAAGCAGTGAATTAGTCAATAAGGATAAAGGTTCAAAAGAAATTGAATTGAGTGATTTGAAGTCCGGTTTTTATATTGTAAAGGCTGTAAATAAAGAATCGACTATGACAAAGAAAATATACATTCATAACAATTAAAACTTAAAAAAAATGAAAAATAAATTTATCACATTCATTTTACTTGGCAATAGTATTGGGCATTTTTCAAGCAGGTCAACTATCTGCACAAACTATTGCTGTTGGAAATATAACTGCTAATCCCGGCGACAATATTCTTGTTCCTGTCAACTTTACAAGCATGACCGATATTGGAGCAATTACATTATTTATTCTGTATGATCCCGCTGTGCTTACTTTTAACGGAATCACAAATGTTGTAGCTCAAGGCGCCGGTACCCTGTCCAATGCAATTCCAAACCCCCAGCGGGTTGGCATAATCTGGGCAGCTTCAACCCAGGGAGTTGATTTTCCTGATGGTAAATACCTCGACATGCAGTTTACATTTCTTGGCGGATCTACTACACTGGAATTCAGCAATTCCTGTGAAGTTGCTGAATTGGGATGGGCTACCATTAGATGTTATTTACGTTGATGGTATCGCCAGTGCACCGGCTATTACCTTTAACCTCACGGTATTTCTGGAAGGAGCCTACCTTGGCGGAGGTTCTATGAAAACAAGTCTTTTAACTTCGGGTGTTCTTCCTAACTCACAGCCATACGCTCCGGGTTTACCTTATTATGGAAATCCTAATCCGGAATGGTATTACCAGGGTTCAGAAAACATAACCAACTTACCAGCAAACGCAGTTGACTGGGTTGTGGTTGAATTGCGGGATGCAGCAACTGCAGCTCAGGCAACCAGTTCTGCTATTGTTGCCCAAAAAGCTTGTCTGCTGATGAGCAATGGAACCATCAGGGAGTTGGATGGTACTTCAATTCCTTCATTTTTCACATCAATCAGTCAGGGAGCTTTTGTAGTTATCTGGCACAGAAACCATTTGGGTATTATGTCAGTCGGGTCCGGTTGCCGGATTGGAGGTGTATACAATTATAATTTCTCAACCGGAGTCAGGCCAGGTTTATGGAGGATCAGACGGCTATAAGCTGCTTGAATCAAATATTTGGGGAATGGTTGCCGGCAATATTAACGCAGATAATCAGGTAACTGTTTCAGATAAAACCAATGGCTGGATGGTGGATGCTGCAAAAAGGGGTTATTTGGGAGCTGATGCCAACCTTAATTTCAGGTAAATAATCCTGATAAAAATGATTATATCATATTAAATAACACCAAAGTTTCTGCTGTTCCAAATTAATGATTTTAATAGGTTACAAACACTTTCATGACCCGGTTTTGACAGCCGGGTTTTTTTTGCTAATTAAGTTGTTAAGATAAAGTTCACTTCTGTAAGAATTCTTTAAGGATAAGTTAAATTGAGGTATATATCTTTTCATTCAGCCAGGGATAGTTTTGCATCAAATAATAATCTATAAAAAAATTAATCTATGAAAAAAGTACTTTTAATCGCAGCAATCTTATTTGCTTATGCTGGCGTATCAATGGGTCAGGCAATCAATACCATTGACAACGCTTTTTTTGAACAAGTACCTTATATAGGTGCTTTCGGAACGGATAACTGGATGTCAGGATGGACCAATTTTGATCCTCAGACAACAGCATATCCCTCTACTACCGTAAACATTCCGGCGGGAAATCTTACTTTAAACCAAACCTGGTCTTCAGGTACTTCCCCTGTTTTTAATGCGGCTGATTTTACCAATCCAAGCTTGACCGATCCATTTTTTACGCCGGTAACTTACCTTGGTGCATTTGATGGGACCAACGACTGGACTGAAGGATGGGCAAATTTCAATCCTCAGACCACTGCTTATCCGGCGACCACCATTACAATACCTGCCGGAAACATTACAACCAACCAAACATGGTCATCGGGAACTTCACCCGTTTTCGGAGCCGCTGATTTCACCAATCCAAGGTTGACCGATCCTTTCTTTACTCCTACAACTTATATTGGTGCTTTTGACGGAACCAACGATTGGACTTCAGGCTGGGCAAATTTCAATCCCCAGACCACTTCTTATCCTCCGACAACTGTAACCATCCCGGCAGGAAACATTACCACCAATACAACCTGGACCTCCGGTAATGTTTATTTGCTGAACGGATGGGTTTATGTTAAATCAGGAGCAAAATTGACCATTCAGGCCGGTACCATCATTCGTGGTGATAAGGTAAACAAAGGAGCGTTAATCATTGAGCCGGGCGCTCAAATTGAAGCTATCGGAACTGCTGCTGATCCTATCGTTTTCACCTCGAACCAGGTAGCCGGCAGCCGCACTTATGGCGACTGGGGCGGTGTGATCATTTGTGGAAATGCCGTGATCAATGTTCCGGGCGGTACCGCTACCATCGAAGGTGGTGTAGGAACCGTGTATGGCGGAACCAACGACAATGACAACTCAGGGATCATGAAATATTTCCGTATTGAATTCCCCGGAATCGCTTTTCAGCCCAATAATGAAATCAATGGTTTGACTTTTGGAGGCGTTGGTGATGCAACACAGATCGACTATATACAGGTTTCCTATAGTGGTGACGATTCATATGAGTGGTTCGGCGGTAAAGTAAACGCAAAACATCTCATTGCCCTCAGGGGTCTTGATGATTGTTTCGATACCGATTTCGGTTACCGTGGAAAAGTTCAGTTTGCTGTTTCCCTAAGAGATCCTGCACAGGCTGACGTATCAGGTGTACATATTTTTGAATCGGACAATGATGCATCGGGTTCAGCCAATACACCCATCACCCAGCCATGGTTCAGCAATGTAAGCGGATTCCTCAACCTGCCTACCGACCCTGATTTTAAAAGGGTATTCCATTTAAGAAGAAATACCAAATGCAGCGTTTACAATTCCATCTTTACAGGTTTCCCGACAGGATTATTTATTGATGGTGCAGCAGCTCAGGCCAATGCAACGAACAACGAACTTCAGATTGGAAAACATCATCATGGCAGGTATGACAAACAATTTTGCATCCACTTTCGAGCAAAATTATTTTCTGGAAGCATCCAGGGACAAAGTACCCTGACCAGTTCTTCAGCTCTTCATATTGCCGATCCTTTCAATTTAACTGCGCCCAACTTCCAGCCAGAAACAGGTTCTACCGTCTATTTGCTGAACGGGTGGGTATATGTGAAATCAGGTGCTACCCTGACCATTGAGCCAGGAACAATCATTCGTGGTGATAAGGTTAACAAAGGAGCGCTGATCGTTGAACCGGGTGGAAAACTGATTGCTGAAGGAACTCCGGCTGCTCCTATCGTTTTCACTTCAAACCAGGTAGCCGGCAGCCGCACTTATGGCGATTGGGGTGGTATGATCATTTGCGGAAATGCCGTGATCAATGTTGCGGGCGGTACCGCAACCATCGAAGGCGGTGTAGGAACCGTGTACGGCGGAACCAATGATAATGACAACTCAGGGATCATGAAATACGTTCGTATTGAATTCCCCGGAATCGCTTTCCAACCCAACAATGAAATCAATGGTTTGACTTTGGGGGCGTTGGTGATGCAACACAGATCGACTATATACAGGTTTCCTATAGTGGTGACGATTCATACGAGTGGTTCGGCGGTAAAGTAAACGCCAAACATCTCATTGCCCTCAGGGGTCTTGATGATTGTTTCGATACCGATTTCGGTTACCGTGGAAAGTTCAGTTTGCTGTTTCACTAAGAGATCCTGCACAGGCTGACGTATCAGGTGCACATATTTTTGAATCGGACAATGATGCATCAGGTTCAGCCAATACACCCATCACCCAGCCATGGTTCAGCAACGTAAGCGGATTCCTCAACCTGCCTACCGACCCTGATTTTAAAAGGATATTCCATTTAAGAAGAAATACCAAATGCAGCGTATACAATTCCATCTTTACAGGTTTTCCGACAGGATTATTTATTGATGGTGCAGCAGCTCAGGCTAACGCAACGAACAACGAACTTCAATTGGAAAATATCATCATGGCAGGTATGACAAATAATTTTGCATCCACTTTCGAGCAAAATTATTTTCTGGAAGCATCCAGAGACAACAGTACCCTGACCAGTTCTTCAGCTCTTCATATCGCCAATCCTTTCAACCTGACTGCTCCTGATTGGCAGCCCGAAGTTGGTACCAATGTCTATTTCCTGCAAGGCTGGACGTATGTAAAATCAGGCGCTACCCTGACCATTGAACCTGGCACAATTATCCGCGGTGATAAGATAAACAAGGCAGCTATTATTGTTGAACCGGGTGGAAAACTGATTGCCGAAGGAACACCTGCTGCACCGATCGTTTTCACTTCAAACCAGACAGCCGGCAGCCGCAATTATGGTGACTGGGGCGGCATTATTCTTTGTGGAAATGCAGTTATAAATGTTACGGGTGGAACTGCCGTTATCGAAGGCGGTGTTGGAACTGTTTATGGCGGAACCAATGATAATGACAACTCCGGGATCATGAAATATGTCCGTATCGAGTTCCCGGGTATTGCCTTCCAGCCCAACAACGAAATCAACGGTTTGACTTTTGGTGGGGTAGGTGATGGAACAACCATTGATTACGTCCAGGTTTCCTATAGCGGCGACGATTCATACGAATGGTTCGGAGGATTTGTAAATGCTAAGCACCTGGTTGCTCATAGAGGATTATGATGATGATTTTGATACCGATTTCGGATATCGCGGTATGGTTCAGTTTGGGGTATCGTTCAGAGATGGCGCCCAGGCCGATGTATCAGGCGCCAATTGCTTTGAGTCGGATAATGATGCTGCAGGTTCAGCCAATACACCTATAACCCAGCCTATTTTCAGCAACGTCAGTACTTTCCTTGATGCTGCTACTATCACTGATACTGATTACAAAAGGGCAATGCACCTGAGAAGAAATACCAAATGCAGTGTATACAATTCAATTTTTACAGGATTCCCAACCGGTCTCTTCATTGATGGCGCCAATACACAAGCTAATGCAACTGCTGATGAACTTGAAAATGCACAATTCATTGCTTGCTAACCATGCTACTCTTTTCCAGAGTTCTTTTGAACAAGCGTACTTTGAAACTGCTTTCAGAAAGAACGGAACTTATGCTTCTTATTCCAGCTTAATGATCAACGATCCGTTTAACCTTACAAATCCTAATCCGCTTCCAATAGCAGGTTCTCCCGTTCTTGTAAGATCATACTGGACAAAAGAAATCAGCGGAACGGTTACCTATAACAATGCTTCAAGCACACCTTTGCCAAATGTTACCCTTTCTCTGAAAGATGCTTCATTGATTAATGTCGGTACAGCCTTAACAGATGCAAGCGGAAATTACAAGTTTAATTACGTATGGAAAGGAAATTACAGTCTTACTGCATTCAGGAAGCCCATTTGCTTATGGCGGATTAACAGGTGGTGATGTTTTGGCTATTAAAAGGCATAGTATCGGCATTCCACCGCTGCTTGGAGGTTTGAGACTGGTAGCTGCCGATGTAAATCAAAATGTGCTGTAACAGGGGGTGATGCTTTGAATGTTCAAAAAAGGGCTATCAACATTGCACCAACAGGTTGGACTTTGCCAGATTGGATTTATGAATCATACAATGTCGTCGTTAGCACATCAAATATATCACAAAATATATTGGGATTGTGCTCGGGCGATGTAAATGGTTCCTATAATCCTGCAAAATAATTGACATAAAATTAATAAGTAATAATTACAAAAATGAAAACAATGTTTATAAAGAAAATAATCGCTTTGTGCAGTCTGCTGATTTTATTTTCAACTGCATATGCACAGCAATTTACATTGCAAAATGCTGCCGGAAATCCGGGACAAACGGTTACCGTTTCGCTTGACATAACACAGGCTATTCCTAATGTTGGAGCGATAACTATATTTCTTCAATTTAATAATGCTGTGATAAGCTATACGAATAGTTATTCAATTGTCATGCCTCAGGCTGCAGGTACCCTGGTCAATCTTCAGCCTGATCCTTCTAAAATAGGTATGATTTGGGTAGCACCTGGTGCAAATGGAATCAACTTCCCTACAGGTACGATGTTAACTTTGAATTTTACAGTCTTATCATGCAATAATTCCGCGATTAAACTTCATCCCGGTTTTGGAAATTCTCGATTGGACAACTGGTGAAGAAATCAATGTTACTTACGTAAATGGCAGTGTCTCAAATATTCCTGTTGCTGCCGCTGTTTGGTCAGGCAATGGTGGAAACACTACCTGGGGTAATCCTGCAAACTGGAACGGCGGAATAGTGCCAACCTGCAATACAGATGTTACCATTCCCGGTGGTCTTAACTTTTATCCAACAGTCAGTACTCCGGCTGTTTGCAATAACATTACCATTGAATCCGGAGCCACATTGATTATAATTCCGTACTCACCGTATATGGTACCTCAACTGTTAAACGTGATTATACCGGAGGTGAATGGCATCTGATTTCATCACCTGTTTCCGGTGTAACTGCAAATATGTTCTTAGGAGAGTATCTGCAAAATCATAATGAAGCAACAAACCTCTATACCGATATTATAGATCCTTTAACTTCATTGAATGTCATGCAGGGTTATGCTATATGGAATAGCTGCAAATGGAACTGCTGAATTTATAGGACCATTGAATAAAGGTTTGATTGGAATAAATGTTACCAGAAACAGTCCAGGAACCAACAGCGGCTGGAATCTTGTTGGTAATCCCTATCCGTCAGCCATTGACTGGGATGCTGCTACAGGTTGGACCAAAACAAATGTTCAGAATGCTACATACCGTCATGTGAACAATTCAACATGGGCTTCTTATGTTGGTGGTGTAGGAGTAAATGGTGGATCAAGATACATAGCTCCTGTTCAGGGATTCTTTGTAAATGTTTCAGAGGGCTTTTCAGCTGGAATACTTTCCATGAATAATTCTGTCAGAACTCATACATCAACTCCATTTTTCAAAGACGAGATCGCTGATATTGTTAGATTGGAAGTTAGTGGTAACGGATACATGGATGAAACAGCAATTCGTTTCCTGGATATTGCTACCAGTGATTTTGATGCTGACTGGGATGCGCATAAATTATTTGGAACGGTTAATGAAGCTCCAGCAATATATTGTGCAGATAATGGCATGATGGCAATCAATTCTTTACCCGAAACAAATACAGTTCCGGTTGGAGTAAAAGCTGGTGTTCCCGGTGAATTTACCATCACTGCAACCGAAACCAGTCGAATTCGCAAATGTTATCCTCGAAGACTTACTTACAGGTGTGTTTATTGATTTGAAGACCGGTTCATACACTTTCAACTATGACATGGAATTCGATAACCGTTTCATCGTTCATTTTATACCCATGGGTGTTGGAGAAGGCATTGCTGATCAGATTAATATCTATTCAATGCAAAAGGATGTTTTTGTTAATGTTCCTGCCAATACTCAGCGGTGAAATCGTTATATACAATGTCATGGGTCAGGAAATCATCCGTGCCGAAATCAACAACACTCTAAATAAAGTGACGTTGAATGAAAGCGCTTATTACGTTGTGAAAGTGATGAGCAATGAAAGTGTAGTAACGAAAAAAGTATTTGTAAAATAATATACCTACCCCTCATCCCCTACTAAGGGATGAGGTGACTTGGGAGGTGTGAAAAAGTAAAATTATGTTGAATACAATAAAAAATTCAGATATGAAAAAAGCATTAAAATTATTCTTAATCGCAGGTATTTTTATGTCGTTACCGCTGTTATCATTGGCTCAAAATCCTCCTCATCCAAATGGAGGAAATGCTCCGAGTGGCGGCAACACACCTGTTGGCGGTGGAGCCCCGATTGATGGCGGCTTGTCCATCCTGATTGCGCTGGGAGCTGCTTATGGTGGAAGGAAAATCTATCAGATGAAGCAAAATAATTAAAGATAAACATCTTCGCAACTTAGGCCCTCAGTTATATTACATAGCTGGGGGTCTTTTATTGGTCGTTCAACCAATACTCAACTTTGCGATAAAAAGATGAGACTTAATAATAACTTAACATTCCTGTTAAATTCCTTTAAGGTTGCCGGGATATTTTTGTAACATAAAAAACTGTAAAAAATGAAAAAAACAATCTTAACCATAGCATTATCAATCATCATTGGATGGAAATGGCCGGAAACGATTTAACTCCCGCTGAAACACCTCGTAGCGGACCAGCACAAACCATAACACTTAAAGGTAAAGTCATTGATTTTAATTCAGGTGAATCATTTAACCGGAGTTGAGGTTACCATTGAGGGAACCACAATTAAAGCCTATACCGATTTCGATGGTAATTTTGAAATCAAAGATGTAAAACCGGGAAATTATAATTTGGTTGCTTCTTATATTTCATACAGCAACAGCCTGGTTGAAAATTTTAAAGCAACCGGCACTGAGAATAATGTTGAAATAAAACTTCAGACTTCGAAATAATTTTTAAGGGTATAATTTTCGCATAGCAAATGAAAAGCTGTCCTTATGGATGGCTTTTTTATTTCTAATTCCGACTGATTTAAAGCTATTTAGATTTAGAATCAATACCTTAAATATCAAATTGAAGGGGTTAACATGATATTCATAAAACCCATTTGGATGAAGTTGACTTAATTAAATGGAAAACCTGATGCTTAGTAGTTTCTTTCCGAGGTCAGTTTCCCGTTTTCATCGTACATTTTCCAGGTTCCGCTCTTGGCTCCCAAAGTATAATGCATTTCATAAAGGAGGGTTCCGGTATCGTTCCAGATGAACCAATCGCCGTCTTTTATATCATTTTTATATGAGGCTTCAGCTATTTTGGTTCCCTGCTGGTTCCAGTTGATCCATAAACCATCCTTTTTCCCTTCCTTATAAGATCTTTGCTCCTGTTTTTGACCGTTTTCGATAATAGGTAGATACCTCACCATCTTCAATTCCATTGCGGATGTTCATTTGAATTTTCGGCTTTCCGTTTTCATAATATTCATTATGAGTTCCGGTATAAAGCATGTCTTTTTTATAATAATGTCCATCCTTTAATTCAAGTTCCTGTGCTATTAAATTAGCTGAACAAACAAAAGCATAAAGGTAATTACCAGAAGAGTTTTATTTTCATATCGGTAAAAAATTTTTACAAATTTACACTTTAAGTTTATTTACATTTAAATGGAAGGTTAATGTTTTGTTACGGATTAGTAAAGGTTGAATCTTACCTTATATGAAATTATTAGGTTAATCCTAGAAAAATTATGATTGCAGTATCATAAATTATCCTTTATAATAGCATCCTTAGATTACTTCACGTCTCTTTACTTTCCATTCTCGCTTGAACCCAATCCTGAACTTGCTCATACGTATAACTGTGATACTGCCCAACAAAAGGGATTGGGTGGTTTGTGCTCATAGAGAAAACCACTGATGGTAATTAAAATATACAAGCGTCAGACCTTTTACAAGAAGAGAATTTATTCCGTTGTTTCCGGACTTCCTGGTTCAATTATATTTCCGGATTGGCTTTTTCCAGTTTGGGTGTTTTACCAATTTCCCTTCCACAATGAAAACGATTGATTCGGCAATATTGGTTGTATAAGCTTCTATTCTTTCCAGTTGGGTAAGGATCAGCATCAGGTTGGTAGCCACCACGATGATTTCACTCTTTTTTGTCATCTCTTCGATGATCTTTGCGGAAAGTAGTTTGCAGCTTATTATGTATTTCTGTTGAAAGGTCAAAAATCTCTTTTACCAGGTTCACATTGCGCTGTTCAATAATGGCCACCAGGAGTTCCATCAGTTTATTAAAATCAGCTGCAACTTCGCCCAGATTCAATAATGAAATAACCTCCCTGTTTTCATTTAATGTTTCAATTTTGTAAGCAATACTAACGGCATGGTCACCCATCCGCTCCAGGTCGTTATTGATTTTGAGTGACGACATGATGAACCTCAGGTCAGTTGCTACCGGTTGATTGAGTGCAAAAATCCGCTGGCATAACTTATCAATTTTATTATCCAGTTTATCCACTTTCCGGTCCTGCTCAATGATCTGTTTGGCCAGCTCAACATCTTCAAACAGTAATGCTTTTATCGAACTGTTAACCTGGTTAGCAACAATGCCGGCCATCTTTTTCAGCCTGATGTTTAGTTTTTCAAGCTCTATTTCGAAATGTCGTTCCATGCGGTTGTGTTTTTTCTTTTTTGACAAAAATAATATTATCCGAACCGTCCTGTAATATAATCTTCGGTTTGTTTTTTTGTGGGAACTGTAAATATATTCTTCGTTCGTCCGAATTCAATCAATTCGCCCATATAGAAGAAAGCAGTATTATCGCTTACCCGCGCTGCCTGCTGCATATTGTGTGTAACAATGACAATGGTATAATCATTCTTCAGCTCGAAAATTAACTCCTCAATTTTTGAGGTCGAAATGGGATCGAGCGCAGAGGCCGGTTCATCCATTAAAATTATTTCAGGATTGATTGCCATTGCGCGTGCGATGCAAATGCGCTGCTGCTGACCTCCTGATAATCCCAGAGCAGAATCGTTCAGACGGTCCTTCACTTCGTCCCAGATTGCTGCCCTGTGCAAAGAAAACTCCACAATCTCTGTCAACTTCTTCTTATCCTTTATTCCGTTTATTTTCGGACCATAGGCAATGTTTTCAAAGACGGACTTGGGAAATGGATTGGATTTTTGAAAAACCATACCGATCTTTTTCCGAAGGTTTACAACATCCACTTTATCCTCATAAATATTGTAATCATCCACAAGGACTTCTCCGGATATTTTTACAAACGGTATCAGGTCATTCATCCGGTTGAGGGTACGGAGAAAAGTTGACTTGCCGCATCCGGATGGTCCGATCAGTGCAGTGACTTGTTTGGCATAAATATCCATCGTCACATTGTCAAGCGCCATTTTGTTGCCGTAATGTAAGGTTAATCCGCGTGATTTAATTTTTCCTTCGAGCATTGAATAATAATTTCTTAAGGGTTAATTTGTTCTTCTTAATCGGGCACGAATTATTATAGCTGTAAAGTTGAGCATAAACGTCAGCAGCAATAAAACCATGGTGGTTGCAAATTGTATGGGTAAGGTCTGATCAACATTCGATGACTGGGTCGACATAATGTAAATGTGGTATCCCAGCGACATGAACTGTTCGCTTACCGACCCCGGCAAGGTAGCAAGGTAATAAGCGGCTCCTGTAAAAAGAATGGGCGCAACTTCGCCGGCGCCACGTGAAATTGCCAGTATGGTTCCTGTAAGTATGGATGAACGGGCTCCCGGCAATATGATCCGGCGAATGGTTTGCCATTTGGTTGCGCCCAGCGCCAGGCTGGCTTCCCTTAATTCCCTGGGTATTGTCCGCAAGGATTCTTCAACGGAAACAATCACCACCGGTAAAGTGAGTAAAGCCATGGTAAGACTTGCCCAAAGGAGGTTTGGCTGAGCCCATTTCAACTGTCCTCCCAGGAATGCCTGGTCCATTCCTCCTCCCACAAACTTGATAAAAAATCCAAGTCCGAACAATCCAAAGATGATGGATGGGACCATTGCCAGGGTTTTAATAGCAAACCGGATGGTCTTTGACAAAAATGAATTTTCGCGGGCATATTCTGTAAGGTAAATAGCCGTAATCGTTCCGAACGGAACAGCGGCTACCGACATGATCAGAACCAATAATGCCGTACCATAAATTGCCGGGAATATTCCCCCTTTTGTCATTCCGTCCTCAGGGAAGGCAGTCAAAAATTCCCATGAAAAATATTCTTTACCTCCCTTGATGATGACAAGCAGTATAACCAAAATGATAGCAATAATCAGAATAACAGACGTTGTGGTTACGCCAATCATTAAACCGCCCGTAAATTTCTGCATCTTTCTCATGACTATTTTCCCTGCAGTTTCTTCATTAATTTACCTTTTACATAAAACTCAGCGATAGCATTGAGGGTGAAAGTGAATATGAACAGCAGGGCGCCGATCAGAAATAAAACATTGTAATGCGTATCTCCAAATACCACCTCTGCCATTTCAGCACCAATAGTGGCAGAAAGGGTCCTGACGGAATCGAAGGGATTCATGGAAATCATGGCTGCATTACCGGTTGCCATCAGGGCGATCATCGTTTCGCCGAAAATACGTCCTATCCCAAGCAGAACAGCAGCAAAAATACCCGGTACTGCGGAAGGCAGGGTCACAAAAAAAGCGGTTTGCCATTTTGTAGCACCAAGTGCCAGGCTGGCTTCTGTGTAAGTGGAAGGTACCGAAGTTAACGCGTCCTCACTTACGGTGAATATGATGGGGATGGCGGCCAAAGCCATGGCCACGCCCCCGACAAAAGCATTTAACCTTGTGTCGTATCCAAAAATCTCCTGGAAAAAAGTCGCCATCACCATGAGTGCAAAGAAGCCAATGACCACAGACGGGAAACTGGCGAGCAATTCGATGGCAGGCTTGACCCATTCACGAAGCCATTTGGGAGCAAAAGCGGCTGAAAACAAAGCGGCTAAGATGGCAAGAGGAGCCGCGAACAATATTCCGATCAGCGTAATTTTCAATGTTCCAAGAAACAGATGGTACTAATCCATAACGCGGATTATCGGAAACCGGGTACCATTTTTTCCCGGTCAGGCTTTTAAAAGTTGCTTCATCAGATCCAAGTACCGCTTCACTTCGGCTTCCGGATAAAATTGAATCCTGGGTAAATTGGGCTGCAGTCATTAGGGTATCATCTTCAATTCCATAGCGTTCAGGGCCCGATTCCACTTCCTCTTCTCCGGTATATCTTTCGGGTTGCTGAAGCGTTTGGTCATCCGCAGTCTCTCCATATCTTTCAGGCCCTTCCGATGAAGTAATTTCATGTACTTTCTTTGGTTTTGGAAGAGAAAATGGGCAAGGATTCTTTAAAAACGAAAACAAAAATCAGGACGATGATAGTAATGTTCAGAAACGCCACTCCGGTAATAATATACCTGGACAGGAACTCAGAAATCCTGAATTTCCTTTTCAGACTATCCTCGGAGAATTTGAACCCATTGTCAGGTATATTCTCCTGGACAGTTGAAATTTCGTTTATTTCTTCCGGAACAATTACATCCTCTGTATTATCCACGTATCTTTAAATTTAAAAAGAGAATGATTCAAAAGACGGTTTTACGTCATTGCAAGCATAGCGAAGCAATCCGTCAATATTGATTTTCATTAGATTGCTTCGTCGTACCTCCTCGCAATGACTTCACTCTTTAATTTTGAGACAGCCTTAAATGAATTCTTTGTTAAGAAAATCCATTACTTTACCGGGAAATAGCCAAGTTCCGTCACTAAACTTTGACCCGCAGGGCTGAGTATCCAGTCAACATATTTTTTTATTTCGCCTGTCGGTCTGTTAGTCATATACATATATAGGTAACGGGAAATGGGATAGGTACCTGCTTTTATGGTTTCAGCTGTTGGTTCAACTGCCGGGCTGCTATCGTCTTTTTTAACTTTGCAATGTTTTACACCCACCGCATAAGCAGCGCCTCCATAACCGATTCCATTCTTGTCATTTTTCACAGCATTTACAACTGCTGCAGTTCCTGGTAAGGTCTGGCAATTTGAAGCATAGTCCGTTTTTACAACTTCATCTTTAAAGAAGACGTACGTACCTGAACTGTTTTCGCGGCCATAAAGTTTAATATTTGCATCAGGACCACCAACCTGTTTCCAGTTGGTAACCCGGCCTGAGTAAATATCACTGAGTTGTTTAAGAGAAAGTTCCTTTACCGGATTTGATTCATGCAGGAAAATAGTGATGCCATCCTTTGCGCATGGAATTTCAATACCCATTGTATTGTACCTTTCTTTAAGCTTATCCATTTCCGATCTTTTCAATGGGCGGCTTGAATTACAGATGTCGGTTGAACCGTTGATGAGGGCAGAAATACCAGTTCCTGAACCTCCACCGGTTACCTGGATAACAACCTCAGAATTGGTTTTCATGTATACTTCAGCCCATTTTTGAGCCAGGATAACCATGGTATCCGATCCTTTTACCGTGATCTTTTTTGGGGCAGGCATGAATGCAAAACCAATGATTGCAATCATTATCACACTTGCCAGGACGATGAATTTATTTGTTCTTCTCATTTTTGTGATTATTAAATTGTTTATGAATCAAAATTAATTAAAATTTAGCCTGAATTCTGAAGGTTAAAACATTCTGAGCGAAGACGTCGCTATAGTCAAGGACACCTGGAACATTATTTACAGTATATTTTGTAGTTACATTGCCAACTCCATCAGCATTCACACCTACTTTTTCGTTCATTGGCATTTCATAGGCAAGCATTAATTTAATGTTATCCGTGAAATAATAATTCCATCCAATGGTCAAGCGTTCCGTAAGCTACATCTGAAGTTCCGCTGGTGATCTTGTTGGTGTTAACCGTCTTTGGTAGAACTCAGGATTTCAGTGTTTCCTTCGTATTCAGGATCAGCATCTTTTGTAGTTGATGTGCTTCCATCCCACTTGGCCAAACCCAGCTGGTCGCTGTCAAGTTTCGTATTCGGATCATAGTAATCCCAGCGAAGGGCAAACTGATTCTTTTTACCAACGTTTTTAAGTAAATACACATAATAACCCGAAAAATTCTTTTCAATTCCTGGTTTGTATAAGGATGTTTTTGTTGTCAGGTTGGTGATGGTAAGTGTATCGTTTTCCAATACTGATGTTGAAGTGGTGGAAGTTGTAACTTTATCGGAAGCGGTGAAGTATCCCGGATAGGCATTTACACCAGAGATATATTCACCTTTAATGGCCATACCACCGAGGATGTCAGCATAAAATTGCATCTCAACACCAAACCAGTTTCTCTTCAATGCATCCCCAACCTCAACTTCTTTATTATAGGTATAATCTGAATTTACAAGGTCGTATGAATTTGCTTTTATCTTTCCAAAGTAACCGTGTGCTCCAACGTTAAGCGCTCCTAAATTCCCCAGCTTAAATTCATAGGTAACCCTTGCCATCAGGTCTTTATAATTATCAAAATCCCTGATAGAGTTATTTGCCTGATAATTGAGGGCGGCATTGCTTCCATCAAGAATGACAAGATTTTCATTGCCGTTGAATAAGGCTATCTGAGCCTTCAATCCAAGATTTCGGCGGAGCAATTTCAAGCTTGGCTCCAATTGCCCTTTCGCCCGGATATAAAGCGCTTATTACTTTTGAACGTTCAGGTAATTCCCGGCTGCTTGACGAATATTCCACTTCATAGTTAGGCCTGTTGAACTGACCCATCCAAAGCGAGAAATGTTTTCATCCAGGGATCGTTCAATTGCGTGTAGGCATCTTTTAAAACGACATTACCCAAACCGGGTGCAATATCAGGCTGAAAAACAAATGCCACACCGGTGACTGGCTCATACTGAAACTTAACCCTGGCGCGACGAATGGAAAAGGTATTCGATGGATATACAGCCGGATTTTCAAAATTCTGATATTGGGCCTGAATATAACCCGAAACTTTGATCTTTGTGAGCTTGGCAACATCATTTTCAGTGGTTGCGATTCTTTCTTCGACACCTGAAATCCGGTCTTTAATTGTTGTTACCTGATTCGATAAAGAATCAACATTGGTTTGTGCTTTTAAAGTAGTGGAGTGACTACCACTATAATCAACATTGCGATGATTAATTGATAATTTTTACATTTTCATATTATTTCGTTTACAAATTTGAGGCGAAAGTATGCCTGCAAAAATACCCTGTCTTTAATTAATCCTTATTTTTAAGTTAACTTTTTGCATGACAAGGATTAATAAAAAATTAACATTGAAACCAGTTAACATTGATTAAATTAAAAATATTTTGTACGAGATATGGAGGCAAGTAATGAAACAATCCTCATCGTTGATGATGAGAAAGACATCCTCGAATTTTTAAAGTATAATTTTGAAAAGGAAGGATACACGGTTCATACCGCTCAAAACGGGATCGAAGGAAAACAGATTGCTCTGAAAACCAAACCCGACCTGATGATACTCGACATCATGATGCCAGGGATGGATGGGGTTGAGCTGTGCAAAGAGCTGAGGGAAACTCCTGACTTCAGCGAAGCGCTGATTATTTTTCTTACTGCCCGTGGCGAAGATTACAGCCAGATCGCCGGGTTTGAAGTGGGGGCTGATGACTACATTACCAAACCGGTGCGTCCGCGCGTTTTGCTGGCAAGGGTGAAAGCTTTGCTCAAGCGTAAGGGCAGGGTAAAGTCAGATCAGAATATCATGGACTTCAATAGCCTTGTCATCGATCTGAATAAAAGAGATGTCATTATTGGTGAGGCTTCCATCCACCTGCCAAAAATAGAATTTGATATCCTGGTGTTACTCGGTTCATATCCCGGGAAAATATTTACCCGCGACGAGATCTATTCAAAAATTTGGGGCAGTGAGGTTTATGTAAGCGATCGTACCCTCGACGTACATATCCGCAAGCTTCGCGAGAAAATCGGTAACGACTACATTAAAACAATTAAAGGTGTGGGTTACGGTTTCAAGGATTAAACCGTAATTTTGCCCCCTGTATGAAAAATGCTACACCAAGGCAGTTGGCTGCTTTTGCAGCAGCAATAGCGGCAGGTTTTATCCTTCTGCTGTCAATTATTATTAAGTTAATCTTTCCGGCTTTCCTTTCATGGTGGGCCATTGTTATTTTTCCCATTTTAATATTTTTCAGCGGAACATTGGTTTTTTATTTCTTTATGGAGAGTTTCATTTACCGTAAAATTAAGGTAATCTATAAGACCATTTATGATACCAAGTCGGGTCAGGAAGAAAAACCTGTCAAACAAAAGATCAGAAAGGACATCATGGATTTTGCCGAATCAGAGGTAATAAAATGGAAAGAGAAAACCGCTAAAGAGCAAAAGAAGCAGAAGAAACTCGAAAAATACCGTAAGGAGTTCCTGGGCAATGTTTTCCATGAACTGAAAACACCTATTTTTAACATACAGGGCTACCTTGAAACCCTGAATGAGGGTGGACTCAAAGATGACACCATCAATACAAATTTCTTGCAAAAAGCCATCACCAACGTGAGCCGGATGGCTGAAATCGTTGATGACCTTCAGATGATCTCTAACCTTGAGGAAGGAAGTTTTTCTCTTGTGGAAGATAAATTTGATATACTTAAACTGGTAAATGATACCATCGATTCGCTCGATATCAGGGCCCAAAGCAAAAACATCAAACTCAGTGTGAAAGAGGGTTGCGATAAGTCCTTTAATGTCTCAGCCGACCGTGATATGATCCAGCAGGTGCTTACTAACCTGGTTACCAACTCCATCAAATATGGCAAAGATAATGGCCGAACTCAGATCGGGCTGTACGACATGAATGAAAATGTGCTGGTCGAAGTTTCCGATAATGGCTTAGGAATAGATCCGAAACACCTTCCCCGCATTTTTGAAAGGTTTTACCGGGTAGATAAAGATCGTTCACGGGAACTTGGAGGGTCGGGACTGGGCCTTTCGATTGTCAAGCACATCATTGAAGCACATAACCAGACAGTGAATGTGAGAAGCGCCCCGGGTGTTGGATCTACGTTTGGATTTACCTTAAAAAAAGAGAAAAATCCCTAACCCTTAATTTTCATTTCTTCACCTTTTAAGAAGGGTTTGTACTTCCTTTATTGTAAAAATCTCAACCCTTTTTATTCCTCATCATCTTCAATCTTAATTTAGTGTAAAGTTAACGGGAATTTTATATTAAATTTTTAAAATGAAGTAAATAGGGTGATTATTCTGATTTATTTTTACTGCATGTAAAGTGATATTATTAATAAATTAATCATTTAATATGTTCAGAGGAATACTACCGAAAGAATTTGCTTTTTATGATTATTTTGAAAAGCTTGCTGCCATCAATCTCAATATTAGTGAATTATTTTTAACAATGGTTGAAGGCAATAAAAACATTATCGAGTCATCACATGAAATAAAAAAACTGGAGGCGGAGGCTGAACAGATCACACGCACCAGTGTCGATTTGATTCACCAGACTTTTGTTACTCCCATAGACAGGGATAGTATTTATCAGTTGCTAAAAGGATTGGATAATTTTTCGGATGATATTTATGCCGCAACCTTTAGGTTAACACATTATGAAATTAATTCTATTCGCCCTGAAGCAGTTGATTTTGCCCAAAACATTCTTAACTGTGCAATTGAAATTGATTCGGCTATAAAATATTTAAGGACAAGCAAGAAAAAAGAAATTATACTTCAAAATTGTATTAAAGTTCATGAACTGGAATTCCTTTCGGACGAAATCCTTCGCAAAGCCCTTTCAAGCCTTTATCACCAGGATGATGTAATGCTTTTATTGAAATGGAAAGAAATTTTCGAGCGGCTCGAAAGATCTGTTGACCGTATGGAGAAAGTTGCCAACCTTATTGAAGGTATTTTAATAGAAAATACGCTCACCAACCCCCTTTATGGTTAATTTTGAGTTTTAACCTTATCCTTTCACAAATCAGGGCTAAATCCCATCACAGCTGGGATTTCCCTTACCCCGAAATTAATTCCGGGCTTACGGAATCTAATTACTTTTAAAGGACTTAATTACTGATTGTAAGAATTTGTGATTTTTTCACTTCATTATTGTTGTCGTATTACAAAAGCCAACAAATTGTAACTTTGCTGAGGGTTAACCCTCGACTTAATCCTATGTATTTAGTCGGCCGCAACATGGTTAATTTTTTCATGAAATTCAGGTTAAAACTTTTAATCAACATGAATACAACATTCATCAGTCAGCTTAAGCAGGAAATGAATAACCGGTCATCAGCCGAACTGAAGGAGATTTGCCTTAGGCTGGCGAGATTCAGAAAAGACAACAAGGAATTGCTTACCTACCTGCTTTTTGAGGCACAGGATGAACAGGCCTATATTGAATCAGTCAAGACAAAAATTGATCATTTTTTTCTTGAGATCAATAAAAGCCATATCTACTTCGCCAAAAAGAGTATCCGTAAAATCGTAAGAAGTACAAACAAATTCATACGGTATTCAGGGAAAAAGCAAACGGAAGCGGAACTTCTTCTGCACTTTTGTAAGAGACTGAAAAGTTCCACTATCCCCATTAATGAGAGCGTTGCACTGAGCAATATCTATTCAGGCCAGATCAGGAAAATAAAAAAGGCCCTGAGTGCACTTCACGAAGATCTGCAATTTGATTATGGAGAAGAACTGAAATCTCTTGAAGGAGAATTGAGTCTGAAAGTTTAACTAAATCACTCTGGAATAATAATCCAGAGATTTGATAAAAAGGAATAAAGTGAAATTTTATGAAAATATTATTTAAAAAAGGCAGATTCTCAATCATTTTCGCCTGGTACGATCAATGGATCGGACATTATAGGGATGTTAATCATAATACATCATATTTGATTCTGATTCCAACTATTGTATTTCGATTTGAAGGTATTGGAAATAGTGATGAACCAAAGCCCTGAAAAGATAGAAGTTTATAGAAACTAAAAGTTGACCTAATAAATTACGCAGGATTTAACCATTAGTTGAAACTTTAAACCATTTTCGGTGCAAATGACTTCAAAAAAAATTGGTATAACATAGCGGCAGAAAATATTTGCAAACAAAGAACTTAATGAAACAGCAGAATTGCAAAATAGGATAGGTGGTAATCCGAAAACTGAAATAAATCATGACATTGAACAATAAAATACTAAAGTTAATTTGGGCATTTTATGCAGCCGCTGTATTGATTTCCTGCAATCCACCGGGGCAATCGGATGATCCCGAATATTTAATACTGGATTCATTAATTCAGATAACAAGACTTAACCCAAAAGCAATCATGTTAAGCTTCGGCGGGGAGGCCATTACTGCCATTGAAACAAAGAAAGGAATCGCCATAATAGATGCAGGTATGGCCACAGGGCTTACCGCTCGCTACCGAAGCCTGATAGAAAAAGAGTTTCATCGGAAAGACTTTGTTATTCTCTTTATTACTCATGGCCATCATGATCATTACGGGGGAAACAGTGTATTTGGAGAGGCACGCATTGTTGCACATCAAAATTGCACCCAGGCCATGGAAGGTCGCTGGAAGAACCCTGAAAAAGTGAAATCGAACCTGCTCAGGATCATCGGTGAATACAGCTTAGCCCTGGATACAATACCCAAAGACGATGAGGATTGGATTGAGAATTATAAACTCAGAACCAGGTTTCAGGAAGCCTATAATGATATCATCAATGATCGTCCTGCCAGATTACCAGATACCACCTTCGATGATTCCCTGCGAATCGAAATGGATGATGTAACCTTCGACCTCATATGGTTCGGAAAAGGGCATTCCGGGAGTGATATATTGATTCATGTCCCTGAGATGAAAATGCTGTTTACCGGCGATCTTTTTTCAGGTTACGGCCGTCCATCCATATACGACAATTCTGTGATTGATACAATCAGGCTTGCCCATGTAATGTCATGGACAGGAGCGCGGCTGAATGATACGGAAATCATCATTGGAGGACACGGCCAATTACTGACCAAAGAGGATTTGCAATCATTTTACCGGAAAATCATCCCGGACAGTAAAGATTGACAACTTGATCCCTGAATCATGATCGATTATTGCTATTCTGATTTAACCATCGAAATAATCCAGGTCTCAACCATTGATGAATCATAGCAGGAATCAGAATTCAAGGAAGAAAATTTGTCCCGGAAAAAACACCTATTCAATTACTCAGCAATCAAATATTTTTTAGTGAGGAAGTCGGCAACCACCCTACGCTGCCATTGGCAATTTTTATTTCGCTCCATTCGCCTAAACTTTCAATAATCCTCACTTTAGAACCCTCATGCAAAACAAATAAGTCAACGCTGTTTGGATTGGGAGAGCTTTTAATGGTTATCGTTGGTGTAAAAACAATGGCCTCCTGCTGGGAGGTAAGCAGGTGATATTTCTGATATGCAACCATGAAAGTAAAAAGGGTAAAAAACAACACAATGATCCCTGAATAAAAGGCGATTTTACGGATGGACATAAGCTTGGAAAAAAGGTAAAACCCGATTAGAACAAAAAACAGGATCATACAAACAACACTTAGTCTGGCCCAGGCATCGGCTGAAAAAATATTGTAAAACGAACGCCACCATTGCCAAAGGAACAATTCAGGAACAGGTTCAATTTTATCTACGATCCGGGTGTTGGCTACTTTCAGGTTGAAGTCGATATCCTCGTCGTTTGGCTTGATCTTCTTCGCTTTCTCATAATAAAGAATTGCTGAAGGAATATCATTTAATTTGAAATAAGCATTACCAAGATTAAAAAATAATTCCGCCGACTGGTATCTTACGTTTACGATCTGTTCATAAAGTTCAACGGCTTCGGCGTACTTCTCCTGGGCATAAGCTTCATTGGCTTTAGTAAAGGATGTATTGACGTCAAAGGCAAATGTCCTTCCGATGATGATGAAACCTAACAATATGAATAAAGCCCTTCGCATTACAACTTATAAATCTATAATCTAACGTCTAAAATCTAACAATCTAATTTCTTCATTTCAACTCACTCTCTATTTTACTGATAAATCCCACGGCTTCGTCATAAATATTCTTCATGTCCGAACCGCTTTCACCCGGTGCGAACCTTGCAAACTCGCAATGATTAAGAGTATCCATAAAATGACTGATCGTTTCTTCTTTCACTTCACGTGTAAGCAGTGTATCTTTGACTGTATCCATTGACAAGTTCGCCAGTGGTATGCTGAATTTATCACTTAAATATCCCCACAGAGCCTGCGACACTTCCTCGTAAAAGGCATCTTTTTTATTTTCCTGGAGGAATGTCTGCGCCTTTTTCATTCGTTTCTGAGCTATTTTAGTAGCCCTCCGGTTACGCATCAGGGCAATGTTCGTTCTTTTTTTCAATTCCTTTTTGAGAAGGAAAATAAAAGCAACAAAGAGTAAAGCCGGAAGTATAAGTAGAATCCAGAAGGTAGTTGAATTGAAAAAGAATGATCCAACAAACCTGAAATCGGGAATTTTTGTTTTGATATGCCGTATATCCGAACCAATGTATTTGATATCAGCCTGGTTCACTCCGCTGTAAGTTACATTGGCAGCCGTTCCATCGCCTTTGGCGACCCTGATGATGTATTCCGGCGAAAGAATCGTTTGATATGTATTCTTTTTCAAATCAAAATAGCTGAACTTGACCGGATTGATTTTAAAGGTGCCGGATGTGCGCGGAATGATAAGATATTCAAAAGTTTTAGTACCTGAAACACCGGTAATATTAGTATTGATATTGCTGCTGATCTTGGGATCATAAACTTCAAAATCAGGAGGAAATGCAATATTCATCTTGTCTACAAGCTCAATGTTACCGGTACCCCTTACTGTGAATTTCAGATTAATTGCATCATTTGCTTTCAGCTCAGTTTTATCAATTGATGATTCAAAGTTAAAATCACCCACAGCTCCATTGAATTCTACAGGCCTTCCTGCGTTTGGCAATGGCTGAACATCTAAGGTAACGGCATTTGATGCAAGGGGAATTTCCACATTCTTCATCCTGTTGAAAAACGGGTCATTGAAGAAGTTGTCAAAGAAAGGATCGCCGCTCGATTTATTCTGGGCTCTGATCTGACCCTGACAAATCAAATCGGCCTGCTCTATTTCAATCGTACCAGACCTCTGGGGGAAAATTGCGAATTTTTTAACTTCAGCGACCTGGTATTTTCTTCCGTTGTAAACCTCGGAGTATTGCCGGAACTGTTGTTTGTCATCGAGCAGGTCTGTTTTCCAGAATCCTTTGAATGAAGGTTCTTTCTTGAATTCCAGGGCTGTAATGTTGATGTTAAAATATAGCTTGTAGGTAATGATGACCTGTTCTCCCTGCTTCGGACTGGTTTTGTCGGCAATAGCCCTGAGAAATACTTCATCTTTCAGGCTTTGGTTTCCACCCCCCGAACCACCTGAGCCGGTTCCGGGTTGCTGCTGTTGCGAAGAAGTGCCTTTAATGGCCTGTATCTTCACGGCATTTGATTCGTAAATAGTGCCATCCACATTTACCTTAGCCGGTGAAATTTCATAAACGCCCTCCTGCCCGATTGAAAGGACATAAGTGAAAGTGTATTCAACAGTTCGGGAAACCTTGCCGTTAATAACCTGTACACTCGAACTGGTGGATGTGAACGGACCGGAAAGTACCATCACACCTGAAAAATCAGGTCCCCTGAAATTATTTCCTTCCGCATTAAGGGTATAAATCAGGTTAAATCTCTCTCCTACATAAACTATTTCCTCTGCTTTTGCCTGAAACTGAACTCCCTGTGCATCGACAGTATGGACCCGAAGGAGAAGAATTAACCAAATTGCTGATGCGATGAATTTCATAAGCTTTAACAACGGCAAAATTATCTATTTATCATGTTTGATTGATATTATTGCAAAATTTACCAGTCTTTTTCTGTGGACTTGGCTTTAACAACTATTTTCTGAAGATTCACTTTTTCCATTGTTTTGTTTTCGTCATTTTTCAAAGCTTCGAGCATTCTTTCTGCGTCCTGCTTTGAAATTTGCTGTTGCTGCGCCTGCTGTTGATTTTGTTGTTGCTGCTGTTGTTTGTTCTTGTTGCTGCTGCTGATCCTGTTGCTGCTGGTCCTGCTTTTGCTGGTCCTGCTTTTGTTGCTGATCATCTTTGTTTTCCTGATCTTTGTTCTCATCCTGTTTTTGCTGTTGCTGCTGTTTCAGCATTTTCTTGGCAAATTCCATATTGTATTTTGCGTCCTCATCTTTAGGATTCAAACGAAGGCTGTTTTTATAGGCGGCAATACTTTCAGGATATTTCTGGGCTTTCAATAATGAGTTGCCCAGATTATAATAGGCATTCGCCTGTTCTTCCTTATCGGGAGTCATTGAAGTCAGGTTGTTGTAAAGGTCACTTGCATCTTTGTAGTTTTCCTGCTTGTATAATGCTCCGCCAAGATTGTATTGTCCTTTAAAAGACTCAGGATTCTTTTCAAGCGCTCTCATGTAATCTACTTCTGCTTCCTTGTATTTCTGATCTTCATAAAGGTTATTTCCGCTCCGGATGTACTTGTTCTCTTTCTGGGCAAAAACAGAGGTAGTATAAATCAGGATTACCCAGATCAGTTTTTTAAAAACCGAAAAAGCTGCTATTTTCCAAAAAAGTTGATTTTGCTTAACCATTTGCTTTTACGTTCAAAAATGAATAATTCAAGTAATAAAAAAATCAGGGTCACACCGATAAAATATTGAAAGCGGTCTTCGTAATCCGAAAAAATCTTGCTTTCAAATTTTGTTTTCTCCAGCTTATCGATCTCTTCGGTTATTGTTTTTAATCCTGATTGTGTATTGTTAGCTCTGACATAAACACCTTTTCCTGCCGATGCAATTTGCTGCAGCATGGATTCGTTGAGCTTGGTCACAACAGTTGAACCGGTCCGGTCTTTTTTATAACCTGTCATTTGGTTATATTTATTGTACTCGGGTATAGGAGCTCCTTCAGTCAGTCCCATTCCTACAGTATAAACAACAACTCCCTTTTCGGCCGCCTTTCTGGCTGCACCAAGAGCATCATCCTCGTGGTTTTCACCATCCGAAATGATAATGATTACACGGCTGTGGGTCTCATCCTTAAAGGCACCGGTACACATTTCGATAGCTTCTCCAATAGCTGTTCCCTGGGTCGGGACGATTTTCGTATCAATATTGGCGAGAAACATTTTTGCAGCTGAATAATCGGTTGTGATCGGAAGTTGCATGTAAGCATTTCCGGCAAAGATCACAATCCCTATCCTGTCGTTTCCCAGGTTGTCGATAAGTTTTGATATCGCTTGTTTGGACATCTCCAGCCGGCTGGGTTTTATATCCTCAGCCAGCATACTGTTCGAAACATCAAGGGCAATCATGATGTCAATCCCTTTTCGCTCACCCTCAACAAGTTTTGACCCAATCTGGGGATTGGCAATTCCAATAACGAGGAAGATATACCCTACCATGAGCAGGACAAATTTTAAAATGATTCTGCTGTTCGATTTTCCAGGGATGAGGCGATGGATGATGCTCCATTCACCAAATCGTTGCAGCGCCTTCTTTTTCCAGAATAACATCCAGATAAAGAGTGCAGTCAGAAACGGAATAAGTGTCAGTGCCCACAAAAATTCAGTATGTTCAAATCGAAACATAAGTTAGTTCAAAGTTTGAAGTTTAAAGTTCGAAGTTTTTAGATGCATTTTCATCCATTCAACAATTCATTGATTCAACATTTCCTTCTTCAGGTTGCGCTTTTAAATATTGTATTTCTCAAAATAATTTCCAGTGTTATTAAAATAAAAGCCAGTAATGCATAAGGCAAAAACTCCTCCTTCTTCTTTCTGTATTCAGTGACATCAATTTTTGACTTTTCGAGCTTGTCAATTTCACCATAAATTTCTCTCAATTTACTGTTGCTTGTCGCCCTGAAGTATTTTCCGTCGGTTTGAGTTGCCACCTGCTGCAGCAATTCTTCATCAATCTGTACGGGTGTATATTGCACCTGCACGCCAAAAGGAGTCTGGAAAGGATAAGGTGCCTGACCCTCGGTTCCGACGCCAATGGTATAAATCCTGATTCCGTAAAGTTTTGCAATTTCAGTCGAGGAGAGTGGATCGAGCGAACCGGTATTGTTTATTCCATCGGTCAGCAGGATGATCACCTTACTCACTGCTTTGCTGTCCTTCAGTCTGTTGATGGAGGTAGCCAGTCCGTCGCCGATGGCGGTTCCGTCTTCGATCATGCCGCTTTTCACATCCTTAAACAGGTCTCTGATCACTTCATGATCTGTGGTTAAGGGGCACTGTGTGAAGGTCTCGCCGCTAAAAATGACCAGTCCGAAGCGATCATTCGGCCGGCCTGCGATAAACTCCGATGCAACTTCTTTGGCAGCTTCAAGCCGGTCGGGCTTTAGATCCATTGCAAGCATACTTCCCGAAACATCTAATGCCATGATAATATCGATACCCTCGATAGTGACATCCCTTCGGCTCGATGAAGATTGAGGTCTGGCCAAAGCAATTATTAACAAAGCAATTGCCAGCGCACGTAAGAAATACAAGCTGAAAAACAAATACTGCTTCAGACTTCTTGGTGTTGTTCCCAGGCTATCGGTTCCTGAAATCTGAAGATCAGCCTGGTCCTTGATATGTTTGTACCAGTACCATGCCCCAAGTAACGGAATTCCAATCAGAAAATACAAATATCCCGGGTTAGCGAATTCAATGTTGTTAAACATCTTTCACCTCCTTTCCGTCAGTTAACACAACCCGGGCTTCTCCGGATGAATTTTCATTCATTTTTCTATCTGAATCTAATGCATGTTTTTTTGAGTTGTCAATTGTTTCTGTTTCAACAGCCTGGTTACCCAAAAACATTGTTGCCTTTATGAAATCAATAGCGTTGTTAAGTGAAGCATCATGCTCCATCGGGAGGGGTTGCATTTTGGCAAATTTCACAAGATCGGCCACGACAAAAGCCTGGCTTAGCATTTGCCTTGCATGAGGATCGGTTGCAGTGAAATTCAGGGCACTCAGTATTTCATCCGATGTAAGCTCCGGCGCATGGATGGCAAATTTGTTGAAAATATAATCCCTGATAATGTCAGTGAGTTCTGTATGGTATTCTTTCACCTGTCCGCTCTGCCACAACTTTTTATTCCTTAGTGCCTCAAGTGCATCCAATGCCAGTTGATGGGGCGGTAATTTTATCTTAACCGGCATTCTGAAAACAGGCTCGGCTTTTTTCCGCTTTTTCAAGTAATACATGATGAAATAAATGGAACCTGCTAAAAGCAAAATTCCGATGATCCATGGCAATGCCTCGCGGAAAGTAAAAGGAGCGCGGATAGGTTCTTTAATATCCCTGATCTCACTGGAAAGGTCGACCGGTACCGTATGAACACTTAACAACACAGCCTCTGTCTCGGCAATCTGACCGATTGATTCTCCCTGTTTCCGGAACTCGAACCGTAAAGGCGGAATGGCATAATATCCCGAATCAAAGCTGGTGATTTTAAGCATTTGATGTAGTGTTATCTTCGATTTGTCTGAGGATAGCACGGAATCTATCTTTGATTTTTCAAGTATTTCGATTTCCGATATTATAGTGTCGCTAAGCTGCGGCCATTTCACACTTACATCTTTAGGGCCGGTAAAAGTCAGGTGAAGGTTGATCTGATCGCCGACCATGATCGTATTGGTATCGAGGGTAACCGTAGCTACGGCTTGCGCCCGGACCGCCGAATGCAGTGCGATCCCGATAAAAATCGCTGATATGTAAAGGGTTAATTTCATTCTAAAATCTCGCTTCTCTCCGCTTAAACAAGTTCACTAAAGGTTTGACATAATCCTGATCGGTGCTGATTTGTGCCGAATCCACCCCGCTCTTTAGGAAAAGGGAATTCAGATATTTGTCATGATCGCGCCACCACTTATTGTAATTCTCACGGACCCGGCTATTACCCGAGTCGATCCACATTTTGCTGTTCGTTTCCTTGTTATAAACCTTTATCAGTCCCATATCCGGAAGTTCGATCTCCCGCTTATCATATACCCTCAAAGCGACCAGATCATGCTTCCGTCCGGCTATTTTTAAGGCATTATCAAATCCCTTGTCCATAAAATCGGAAATGATAAAAGCAGTGCATCTTTTCTTAATGGCATTGGTCAGATACCGTAAGGCCTTCGGCAATGTCGGTCCGCTGGCTTTGCGGATGAAAATCGATGAGCTCGCGGATGATCCTTAAAATATGGGATGTCCCTTTTTTAGGCGGGATGAACTTTTCTATTTTATCACTAAAAAAGATTACACCGACTTTATCATCATTCTGAATGGCAGAAAACGCAAGTACCGCTGCAATCTCCATCATCTGTTCTTCTTTAAGCTGCTGCCGGCTTCCAAACTCGTTCGATCCGCTGACATCGATGAGCAGCATCACGGTCAATTCACGTTCTTCTTCAAAAACCTTGACAAAAGGATGGTTGAACCGGGCTGTCACATTCCAGTCGATGCTTCGGATGTCATCTCCGTACTGATACTCCCGAACCTCGCTGAAAGCCATACCTTTCCCCTTGAAGCTGCTATGGTAGTGCCCCGAGAAGATCTGGCTCGACAAACCGCGGGTCTTGATCTCTATTTTTCGAACTTTCTTGAATATCTCTTTTGTTTCCACGAGAAAATAATATATTGTTCCGGGTTTTGAGTTCTGTGTTCCTGGTTGGTTTCGCCAACTCAAAACTCAAAACACTGAACTCAGAACTGTTTATGGAACTTCTACCGTGTTCAGTATATCATTAATGATATTTTCCGTCGTAATATTTTCAGCTTCGGCTTCATAGGTAAGCCCGATACGATGACGCATAACATCATGGGCAACCGCCCTTATGTCTTCCGGGATCACATAGCCTCTTCTCTTGATGAAAGCAAAAGCTTTTGCAGCCAGTGCCATGTTAATACTTGCACGTGGTGATGCTCCGTAATTGATCAGTCCTTCAAACTTGCTCAGTTTGTATTCCGACGGATACCGCGTTGCAAAAACAATATCGGTAATATAATTCTCTATTTTCTCATCCAGGTATACCTCCCTGACGACATTTCTTGCTTTGATAATGTCGGCGGTTTTCAATATCGTACTTGTTTTAGCAAAAGTGCTCAGAATATTCTGGCGCAGGATCATTTTTTCCTCCTCCTTTTGCGGGTAGTCGATCACCACTTTCAGCATAAACCTGTCAACCTGGGCTTCAGGCAAAGGATAAGTACCTTCCTGTTCTATCGGATTCTGGGTTGCCAGCACCAGGAATGGCTCTTCAAGCGGATAGGTTTGATCGCCAATGGTAACCTGCCTTTCCTGCATTGCTTCCAGCAGTGCGCTTTGCACCTTTGCCGGAGAACGGTTGATTTCATCAGCAAGTATGAAGTTGGCAAAGATAGGCCTTTACGAACAATAAACTCCTCCTTCTTCTGGCTGTAGATCATTGTTCCGATTAGGTCGGCAGGCAACAGGTCGGGTGTAAACTGGATGCGTGCGAATTTAGCATCGATCACGTTCGCCAATGAATTTACCGCGAGTGTTTTTGCCAGGCCCGGAACGCCTTCAAGCAGGATGTGTCCGTTTGAAAGCAGGCCGATCATCAGCCTTTCCACCATGTGTTTCTGGCCGACGATCACCTTGTGCATTTCCATATTGATCATGTCGACAAAAGCGCTTTCCTTTTGTATCCGTTCGTTTAATTCTTTAATATCAGTCTGCATAATGATTCTGAATTTTTTTAGGAACGCAAAAATAGACTTTAGATTACAAGTAAGACTAAATGACGCTGTTAAATATTGTTAAAGGGAAAATTAAGTACTCGAACCTAAATACAAAAACCTGTTAGGTTGGAAAAAACCTAACAGGTTTACTAATGTGCGGTGTTTTTTTAAACCCTATTGTGCCTTACTGTACCTGCTGTGGTAAAAATTACTCAATCAAATCTGGTCAATTCAGGCACCAGGGTCAATTATCAATATTTGCATTCGGTTATTTCATCATCTCCATCGAACGTTGTATCTGCTTGAAAGAATACCCGGTCAAAGATTTTTGAGCCTGCTTCGGGTCGGTGGAATATTGTTCAATGCACTTGCTCTCGAAAACTCCCTGGCCCTGTATAAGTTCATCCTCCAAAAGTTTGATCTTCTTCGCTATCGTTTCTATTTGAAACAGGTAATCTATATCCGCCTCTTTGGCATAGCGGACATATTCAAGAAAACGGTGGCCGGGGACTACCTCATTAATATCCCTTATTTTATCAAAGTGCGTGAGGAGGGCGGTGTTATAATTCGCCCCGGCAAAACCATCCGGAATTCCGGTCATTCCCAGATACCAGGGAGTGAAAGGGTGAACACAGGGCCTGAAAGGAGCAAGCCATAAAACAGCTCCCACCTCAACCGGCATTTCGCTTCTCAACTGGGCCACAAACCCATATTGCGTAGTAGGGGAGCAGATGGACCAGTCTTCATGAGGGTGCCCTTTGACATATCCTTCTGATTTATCATACTCAGAGCCTTCATTGTGGTTACGGAGAACTTTGAACAGCATGCTGAGTGCGACCTTTTGCTTTGGCTTGAATGAAAAAGGGAACTCATCATTAATGGTAAATTGCTTTTCCGATAGCTGATTGATTGCACTCCAATGCCTTACAATGTTTCCCATGTTTTTCAGGTTATCCTGATTGCTGTATGCCTGCCTGAAATTAAAATCACCCGCTTCAGGAATATACCACCTCCTTTTAATGGCATACGTCACGAGGTCCTTTGCTCCGTAATAATTCACCGTATCCTCCAGTTCGACCGTGGTGATGGTATAATAGTTCGGAATAATTGCCACCTGGTCATCAGGAACCCTGTGCGCCACCCAGTGTTTTCCGTTCACCACCGACATCATCCAGGCTTCGTTGGGGTCGGCGATGCAGTATGTCCTGCCCGATGAGGCATAGCCGAACTGCTCCACCAGAGTGCCGCCAATCTTCACGGCTTCTCTCGCCGTCCTCGCCCTTTCAGCCATTGCCCTTCTTAGCCAGTAACCAATACCGCCATCGGTAAGCTCCCCATTATCTTCGCGTGAAGCGCATGCATCGCTGGCAATGGTCACACCCCATTGGTTCATGTAGGAATCGGAGAATTCCATTTCAGGCATTTCGAGCCACAGGTAGCCCCATGTTTGCTCAGGCTGAAGGAGTTTGGCACCCGTTTCCATTACTATCATCTCACTCTTCTGACGAGTAACTGCGGGAACCTGGTAAAAATTTACCAGCCGCTCTCCCCAGTCGTCCTCGTTATGAGCGAACATAACCGAACCGCCGGCAGTAGCATTTTTTCCCGCAAGAACCGAAAAGCAATCGTGGCCATGTTCAATGGATGTCTGCGCCTTGAGTCCCGAAAAAAATAAGGAGAATACCAGAATCGAATAGAAAAGGATGTTTTTCATTTTATTAATTTAAATTTATAACTAAACCTGAGAATATGACAAACCCATTGCATCATCCGCAAAAGTAAGATTTTATCACAACTCGACTATCCTAAACCTTACAGATTTTTGAACCCAGCGATTGCCGTATGTTTGGTTTCACTTATCCACTTCAATTACCAGTATGTTTTTTGCAAGCCAGATTCCGGGCGGCATAATATTCTTCTGCTTATCTTTGCCGTGTTCAACAAAAAATTTTCATGTTATGATTGAGATTAAAGTTCCAAGTCCCGGTGAATCCATCACCCAGGTTCAACTGGCCAGGTGGCTTGTAACCGACGGGGATATTGTGGAAAAAAACCAGGAAATAGCCGAAATAGATTCCGACAAGGCTACCCTGAGTATAAGCGCTGAAGAAGATGGTAAAATAAAACTGCTCATCGGGGAAGGTGAAACTGTGGATGTTGGTTCGGTGATAGCGACTATTGATACAGATGTAAAAGAGGGAAAAAAGAAACAGGAAAAAAACATACCAACCCATGAAGAGGTAAAGGAAACTAAGCCAATTGCGACAGAAAATAAAGAGAATAAAATAAAAGAAACCACCGATGCTCAGATGACTGAACCGGTTCTGAACCTTTCACCGCTTGCCAGAAAACTGATGCAGCAGAACAATCTGACCGAAGCTGAGTTCTTCAATTTCCTGAAAAGTTACAGGGTGGGCAAAAAGGATGTTGAATTTTTTATTTCACAAAAAGAAAAGCAAATACCAGCCACTTCTGCTGCTGCTGATTCTTTCTGGCAAGGAACAAGGGAAACTGAGCGAAAGAAGATGTCGACCCTCCGCTTAAAACTCTCTGAAAGACTGGTTGCGGTAAAGAACGAAACCGCCATGCTTACTACCTTTAATGAGGTGAACATGACTCCGATAATGGAAATCCGCAAGAAATACAAAGATAAGTTCAAGGAGAAACACGGAATAGGACTTGGATTCATGTCATTCTTCACCAAAGCGGTTACCCGGGCGCTTCAGATCGTCCCTGGTTTAAATGCGCAGGTCGATAAGGATGAAATTGTCTATTTCAACTATGCTGACATCGGGATAGCGGTGAGTTCACCCAAAGGCCTGATGGTTCCGGTTCTCAGAAATGCAGAAAAAATGACCCTTGCTGAAATCGAAATAAAAATAAAGGAACTTGCAGATAAAGCCCGGACCAATAAAATCACCATCGATGAAATGACCGGCGGAACTTTTACCATTACCAACGGCGGTGTATTTGGCTCCATGCTCTCCACCCCTATCCTCAATCCTCCCCAAAGCGCCATACTGGGAATGCACAATATTGTCGAAAGGCCTGTTGCCGTTAATGGAAAGGTTGAAATTCATCCGGTCATGTATGTAGCCTTATCGTATGATCATCGCATCATCGACGGTCGCGAATCGGTTACATTCCTGGTGAAAGTAAAAGAAATGCTTGAAAACCCTGTGAAAATGCTTTTTGAAGGTGAAGATCCAATGGAAGGACTGTTAGGACTTAAATAAAAACGATCATGCGAAAAAAAGTTGATTTTCTTGTTATTGGTTCCGGAATTGCAGGCCTGAGTTTTGCCCTGAAGGTAGCCGATAAAGGAAAAGTGTGTGTTGTGACAAAAGATAAGGTGGATGAAACAGCGACCAAGTATGCACAGGGAGGAATTGCTGCTGTAATGTACCCGCCCGATACCCATGAAAAGCATATAAAAGACACTTTGATTGCAGGTGATGAACTTTGCAATGAAGAAATTGTCCGTATAACGATAACCGAGTCGACTGACCGTGTGAAAGAATTGATCGACTGGGGTACCGAATTCGATAAGGAGGCTTCCGGGAAATATGAACTTGCCAAAGAAGGCGGGCATTCCGAATTCAGGGTTCTCCATCACAAAGACAGCACCGGTGCCGAAATTGTCAGGGCGCTGGTCAATAAAGCAAAAAACCATCCGAATATTGAAATTCTTGAAAATCTGTTTGCCGTGGATATTGTGACCCAGCATCACCTCGGTGCAGGGGTATCAAGAGGAACTCCCGGTATCAAATGTTATGGAGCCTATATTCTGAATCCTGATACCGGGGAGGTCATGACGATTCTATCAAAGATCACATTGCTGGCAACAGGTGGAGCATGCAATGTTTATAATACGACCACCAATCCTGAAATTGCTACAGGTGATGGAATAGCTATGGCCTTCAGGGCAAAAGCCATTACCGAAAATATGGAGTTTGTCCAGTTCCATCCCACTTCATTGCATAATCCGAATGAGCGTCCTTCTTTTTTGATCACCGAGGCCATGAGGGGTTTCGGGGCAATTTTAAAAACACGGAAAGGAATAGAATTCATGCAAAAATACGACACACGGGGATCGCTCGCCCCACGGGACATAGTCGCCAGGGCAATAGACACAGAAATGAAACTGAGCGGCGATGAGCATGTTTATCTCGACTCAAGACACTTGAACAAGCACGACCTGATACAGCATTTTCCTACTGTGTATGCCAAATGCCTTACCATTGGGATTGACATCACAAAAGATATGATACCTGTCGTTCCCGCTGCTCATTATATTTGTGGCGGGATAAAGGTGGATAAGTTTGCCCGGACGACCATTGAAAATCTATATGCCTCAGGTGAATGCGCCTCCACAGGGCTGCACGGGGCGAACAGGCTTGCCTCCAATTCCTTACTTGAATCGGCTGTTTTTTCGCATAGGGCGGCAATGGATGCACTTGAAAAGTTCAATGAAGTGGAATATATGGAGACCATACCTGAATGGAATGCTGAAGGTATGGTATTAAATGAGGAAATGATCCTTATCACACAGTCGAAACGTGAACTGCAGACCATTATGTCGAGCTATGTCGGTATTGTTCGGTCCGATCTCCGGCTCAAGAGGGCGCTCGACCGGCTCAAAATCATTTATCAGGAGACCGAAGCTCTTTATAACAAGTCGATCATCAATGTTGAAATATGTGAACTCCGCAACCTGATTAATGTTGGCTACCTTATTATTAAGATGGCTCAGCTGAGAACAGAAAGTCGCGGACTGCACTATTCCATCGATTATCCTGGTAAAACATCCATAAAACTTAATTCCAGAAGATAAATTTATAGTTGGTCAATCAAATGATAAGTCCATAAGCTTTAATCATATCGGTTTTTAAAAGAAATTATCGGAAACGAAAATAAAATGGCACTCATAAAATCCGTTAAAGGCATAAGTCCTAAATTCGGAAGTAACTGTTTCCTTGCAGAGAACGCAACAATTACAGGTGATGTGATAATGGGGGATAATTGTTCTGTTTGGTTCAATGCCGTCATCAGGGGAGATGTACATTCTATCCGTATCGGAAACAAAGTTAATATTCAGGATGGGGTGATCGTTCACTGCACTTATCAAAAAGCCCCCACCTCAATCGGTAATAATGTATCCATCGCTCACAACGCGATTGTCCATGGTTGTACCATTCAGGATAATGTTCTTGTTGGAATGGGAGCCATTGTTATGGATGATGTTGTGGTTGAAAGTAACTCGATAATAGCTGCCGGAGCAGTCGTTTCCAAAGGAACAGTTATTGAAACAGGAAGCGTTTATGCTGGTGTTCCGGCAAAAAAGATAAAATCAGTAGATGTCGAATTGCTTAAAGGAGAAATTCACCGGATTGCAGATAGCTATAATATGTATGCAAGCTGGTACGATTGATATAGATGGGTTGTTCGACATTAAAATTTCCGGGGGAATTAGTTAATGAACCTGTAACAATTTATAAAACCATAAACTGATGATTCTGGTTTACGTTGATAAGATAACCAACCGGATACGGTATATTTTCAATCTTTATTTTAAAGAACTACTGAATACTGATATTCAGCTAACAATAAGTAAGGATGAATACAGGCAATTTGCCGGTGTCAAATTCATTTATGGGAAACAGCCGGGTGAGGGTGATTTGTTTTTTGGAAGTGTAAATCTCTTATTTGACAGAGGCATCTCAAATATTGACCTGACATTTCTTGAATACCAAAAACAACCGGCTTTTTTTCCGGTATATTACAAGGAATCAGTATTGCCGTTCGATCCGTTTGCAGCCGGATTCTACCTTGTTTCACGTTATGAAGAATATCTTCCCTACCGTAAAGACGAACATGGGCGCTTCAATGCAAACGAAAGCCTGGCCTATCAGAGAAATTTTTTACATAAACCTTTGATTAATATCTGGGCGCATGCAATTGGAAAAATATTGAGTCAGCGGTTTCCAGAATTCACTTTACAGTTAGGCCAATATAGTTTTATTCCAACCATCGATATTGATGCCGCCTGGGCTTTTAAGCAAAAAGGATTTCTGCGCACAACCGGCAGTTATCTCAACGCCCTGGTGAATTTCCATTTCTCCTCGCTTATGCACCGCACCAAGGTTTTGTTAGGGATGCAGAAAGATCCTTTCGACACTTACGATTCACTCCTGCAATTGCAGAAAAAATATGATTTAAATCCCATTTATTTTATCCTGTTTGCTGAATACGGATTAAATGATAAAAATATTCCAACCGAAAACCGTGCATTCCAAAAACTCATTAAATCTTTGGCTGACTACGCTGAAGTTGGTATTCACCCTTCTTATAATTCGAATTTATACAATAAGAAACTTAAAGATGAAATTGAAGGCCTTTCGAAAGTGCTGAGGAGAGAGGTAACCAAAAGCCGCCAGCATTTTCTGAAACTCCAGCTGCCCAATACCTACCGGAATCTCATCAACCTTGATATCACCGACGATTATACAATGGGATTTGCCGCCCAGCCTGGATTTAGGGCAAGTATATGCAGCCCGTTCAACTTTTATGACCTGGATATGGATGCTGAAACCAAACTGAGAGTTCACCCTTTTGCTTTAATGGACGGTACTTTAAAAGATTACTTAAACATCGAGCCTCAACAAGCCATGCAATATATTTCGCCATTGATCCATGAAGTAAAGGCTGTGAATGGTACTTTTATTTCGCTGTGGCATAATGAATCCCTCGGTGATGAAGGACGCTGGACGGGCTGGTATGATGTTTATGAAAAAATGATTCAAGAAGCCCTGTCGTGATGATTCGCTATTTGACCCACAGCCAAATCGATAAAAAGAAATGGGATGAGTGTATTCGTGATGCCTTTAACGGAATTATCTATGCTTATTCCTGGTACCTTGATATCGTTTCTGAAAACTGGGAGGCGTTAGTCGATAACGATTATGAAAGAGTATTTCCACTCACTGTAAAAAAAAAATGGAATATAAACTTTTTGTACCAGCCATTATTCGCCAAACAACTTGGAATTATTTCAAAAAGCATACTTACAGAAGACGTAGTTCATTTATTTCTGGACGCAATTCCAAATAAATTCAGGTTCGGCAGGATCAGTCTGAATACCCTGAATAAGGCAACGGAAAAAAATATCAGGGTTATTCATCTTGAAACTTTCGAGCTCGATCTGATAAAACCTTATGAAAACCTTTACAGGGGATACTCGCCTGACCTGAAACAAATTTTAAGGGATCAGGTGAAGCCTGGTTTTACAGTGTTAAAAAACATTAAACCAGATCCAGTCATCGAACTTTTATCAGACGATAGGAATAAAAACACCAAGAGCCTGACGGAAACCGGATTAAATAAGCTAAAACGCCTGTCCTACCTGGGAATTTATAAAGGAATGATCTCAACCTATGGCGTTTATTCAATCCGCAATGATTTTCTTGCAGGGGCAATTATTGCAAGAAGTAATAAAAAGATGATCCTTCTTTTTTTCGGTCAGTCAAAAGAAAGAAAAGACCTGAAAGCTTTGGTTTTTCTGATAGATTACATCCTGAAAGAGCACGCCATGCAACATCTTACCCTGTCGGTTGACACAATCTTTGAACAACTCCCGGAAGGTTTTTATCAAAAATTCGGAGCGATTCAAACAGTTTATCCAAGTGTTTCTTTCAACAGATTACCTTTCTTTAAAAGCTTATTATTTAAGCTGTTTTATAAGACATAACAACTTTGCTTTTATTAAAATCCATATAATTTGAAAAAGTTAAAAATATATAGATTTGTCAATTAAATTAATTCTGATCGATATTTTGTTTTAAATCCTTACCATGATAAAAATATTAAGTAACAATAATTCGATTCTCAATCAGTACATTGCAGAAATCAGGGACAGCGTTATTCAGCTTGACAGCATGCGCTTCAGGAGGAACATCGAAATGATAAGCGAAATATTTGCTTACGAAATCAGTAAAACACTTGAATATGAAAACAAAGAAGTAATTACACCGCTGGGAAGTGCAGAGGTGGCTGTCCTAAAGGAATTTCCGGTTCTTATCCCTGTGCTCAGGGCAGGATTGCCAATGCACCGGGGATTACAAAACATCTTTGACAAATCGGAAAGTGCTTTTATTTCAGCCTATCGAAAGGTGGAAAAGAATGAAAAATTCGTCATTAAGGTTGAATATGTTTCGACCCCGGATCTAACTGATAAAGTTGTCATTCTCGCCGATCCAATGATGGCTACAGGAGCCTCCATTGTTGAGGTATATAAAGAACTTAAAACTTGCGGTAAACCCTCTCATTTTCATATTGTCGTCATCATCGCCAGTGCTGAAGGTGTTGAATTTGTCAAAAAATCACTTCCTCATAAGGAAGTTACTTTGTGGATCGGCGCCATCGATGACGAATTGACCGCACAGGCTTATATCGTGCCTGGACTGGGTGATGCCGGGGATCTTTCATTCGGCAGGAAAAATACCTGAAACATTAAATATACTTCTCCTTATAAAAAATGTGAAGCGTTTTTCTATTACAATTCATACCCCTCAATGTAGCACTGCATTTTTTGCAAACCCATTGAGTCGTGGTATAATTATTATTGAGTCAGCCAGCAAACTATCCCGTGTTTGATTTTGTCATTGTTTTGCTTTATGATTAGGTATAATACAAGAGAGAAGCAAATTTTTTAAATTGCTTGATTAATTATTTATGCGAATTGTAAAACTCATGTGCAATTATTTCGTTGAATAGCTGTTTATTTAATACACATATATTTTATTTTCATGGTTTTTTTCATTGGTCTGAAAATTTTCAAATTACTGCAAGTTTTAATCGTTAGCGGAATTAAATTCCTATTCGCCCCCCTGATCTCCATCGGTTATGGATTCAATTACATTCAGACCGCCCTTACCACAGCTCTCGGTGGCATATTGGGTATATTGTTTTTTTACTTTCTGAGCAAATGGATCATCAGGCAGTATTACCGTTTTAGCCCGACAATTTTCAGTTATTTTACGGGAGAAAAAGTTGAGCGGTCTGAAAAGATCCTAAGTCAGGAACTCAATCAGAAAAAGAAATTTACATCCAAAAACAAATTGATTGTAAACATCAGGAATAAATATGGTTTTTTTGGCATCATTGTTTTTACACCGGTCTTGCTTTCAATCCCTTTGGGCGCCTTCCTGGCCCGGAAATATTACTCCGGTCGTAGCCATACTCTAATTTATATGAGCATTTCCGCTGTCATCTGGTCTTTCTTTATTTCATCCATTTTCTTCCTGATTTAACCTGCGGAAGCAATTTATCCGGCAACCTAAAAATTCGGCTCTCTTAAGGTATTTTATTATTAATCCTTAATTTAAGGCGTCACTGGTAAACTAAATTTTTTTTACCTTTGTTATTAATAAATTTTTCAGATATGACAGGATTACTGATTGAAAACTTAAAAATTTCACTTGAGTCTATCAAATCACATTTGGTTCGGACTATACTTACGGTCCTGATCATAGCTTTTGGTATAATGGCCCTCGTTGGAATCTTAACCTCTATCGATGCCATAAAATATTTTCTCAATGAAAACTTCACCATGATGGGAGCTAATACCTTCTCCATCAAAAACCGATCCATGAGAATTCAGATCGGAAATGAAGTTCAGCGCGCAAGATATTACGAACCGATTTCATTCGACGAAGCCACTTATTTTAAGGAAGAATTTGATTTCCCGGCGACAACTTCTGTTCATACCTTTGCAACCCATATCGCCACATTAAAATACGGGTCTGAAAAGACAAATCCGAATGTTGCAGTTCTTGGTACCGATGAAAACTATCTTACCACTTCCGGCAGTGATCTTGCCGAAGGCCGCAATTTCAACCCGAATGAAATTTACCATGGCACTCATGTCGCCATCATTGGAAGCGAATTAAAAAGCGAACTGTTTAATAATAAAAAAAATGCTGTTGGCGAGATCATTTCAATCGGACCCGGCAAATACAAGGTAATTGGCGTTCTTGAAGAAAAGGGATCGAGTTTCGGATTTTCCGGTGATAAAAATGTTTTGGTACCTATCAATAATGTCAGGCAATATTTCACGGCCAGCAATCAGTCTTATACTATCAATATTATGGCTGCCAAATCAGAGTTAATGGAGGCTGCTATTGGTGAAGCCACCGGAATATTCAGAATCATTCGTCAAACGCCTTTGGGTGAGGACAATGATTTCGAAATCACCAAAAGCGATAAGCTCGTTACCATGCTCTTCGAAAACTTAAAGTATATTAGGTATGCCGCTATTTTTATAGGGGGCATCACACTAATTGGCGCAGCTATCGGGTTAATGAATATTATGCTGGTTTCCGTCACTGAACGAACAAGAGAAATCGGCATCAGAAAAGCCACAGGAGCTACCAGCAAGACAATAAAAAATCAATTTCTTGCCGAAGCCATTGTTATTGCCCAAATCGGGGGAATCCTCGGAATTATTTTCGGGATAGGAATAGGTAATATTCTAACGATGATTATTGGCAGCAGCTTTATCATTCCTTGGATATGGATATTTGTGGGTGTAGTATTATGTTTTATTGTTTCAATAGCTTCGGGTTATCTGCCAGCCACCAAAGCAGCCCGGCTCGATCCAATCGAATCATTAAGGTATGAATAGTACCCAATGATTTCATACCTAATTTTCTGAATTGAAATACTAACCTGATATTGGTTCAAGAAAATACCTGATGATTAAAATCCTGGATTGTCAGCAACCGGCAATATTCCTGATTTGGAAACAATCTTCAATTTCAAGGATAAGTCAACAATTCCTCACAAAGAAAAGCCTTTAAGCAATATCTCAATATCCAAGGTAAAATATACTGCTACTTATAAAAAATGTCAAGGATTTTTCTATCAGAAGCACTGATGCCGCTGGTTGCAACTCAACATTTTTGCAAACCCATTTAGTGGCAGTATAATCCAATCAACCGCTTTCTTTAATCTTGGCTATTCCTCTTCGCAAAGTTGCTGAAGGATTTCGAGTCCGTGGCAATTTTTAATCTCATTTAATCTACTGAGATCTTTGAGGTTAAAACTACCGGATGCCGAAAGAATTGTTGCCTCATCTTTTTCATTTATGATAATGATAATATCACTGATTTCACCCTGACCCTTCTTTTTGATCATCATTTCAACTTTGTCCCCGCTACTTTTCAGTTCTGCCAATCCTTTATAGGATTCCATATCAATACCTGACTTGAACTGGTTATAGATGTCACCTGCTTTAACGGCAGAATTTTCTTCTTCCCTGAAAGAAAGCACATTAATTGAAATGGGTTGAATAGTCCCGGTACTTCCGGGATCGTTGTTAGCTAAACCGAACATGTTGGTTTTCATTTCCATAAAATAAAAGCCTGATTGTCCGGTGTATTGTTTCATTAAATCATCCAGAGGATTCACCTGGGCAAACATCTGAAAGGGAATCAAAAGGAACAGAGCGATAAATAATTTTTGATTTTTCATTTTATCAGTATTTATAATTTTCGTTTATTTTTTCATTTTCTCAAGATATTTTATACCCTCCATGTTCATCGATTTTCCGAGTTTGGCTACATAATTCAGGTCAATGTTGCCGGTAAGACTCAGTAAAACAGCCTCATCCTTTCCGTTAACTACCATGATCATATCCGTAATTACCTGCTGATTGTTCTTAGCGTAGAAATTAACGTTTGCATCACTGTCTTTTATCACCATAAGTTCCTTATAATCTTTTAAAGGGATGGAACTTAAAATGTCCTGATGAAACTTTTCCTTGGTCTCCTGATTTCCTTTTTCGGTGGAATAGGCAATAAGTTTTAGCGATTCAAGTCCCGATACTGCTTTCTTGAAATCTTCGAATTCAGGATCATCCGCATCAATCTCTGCAAAAAGCTCAAACAATCCTTTTGAAACCTCAACCGATGTATAGCCTTCCTTGTCCGAATACTTATTAAAAAAACTGTCAACCGCGTTTTTCTGCGCGAGAGAAAATAATGGCAGTGCTAGCACCATTATTAAAACTGATTTTAATACTTTATTTTTCATTGTTTTACATTTGTTTAAATTATTGTTATCGATTATGATAAAAAATTTTACTCCCCTGAGTTGGGACTATTTTTCAATTTCTTCGAGGTTTTCCATACCTTCAATGTTCATTGCCTTCGACAATTTGGAAATTGTTTTCAGGTCTATATTGCCTTGTATGCTGATCATCGCATTTTCCTCTTTACCTGCAACAACCATTAGTAATTCATTGATAATTTTACCATTTTTACGAATTAAGAATTTAATGTCCTGATTATCTTTCTTTACAACCATCAGCTCCTCATACTTCTGAGCTGGGGAACTCTTAACGATCTCATCGTAAAAATTGACCGACTTGCTGAGTGTACCTGTTGTATCTTCAAACGAGATGATTTTAATACAGGTTAAATTCTTTACAAGGTCGATGAATCCCTCATCATCTCCTTCTTCGTCCATATCGGCAAACAGGCTGAACATTTGTTGAGTAATGTAGACCGATGTGAATCCGTCTTTTTGAGAGTATTTATCAAACAAAGCATCTGCAGGACTTTGTGCAAATGCTATTAATGGCAGCAGGGCTGCCATAAAAACTGCAATTTTCATTTTAATTGTTTTCATTTTAATTATTTTTTGTTGTTATCATTTCTTTAGCTTTATCAAACAATGAAACTTTCTCAATTTGTTTCATCCCGCTTTGGAAAGCGCTAACTTTCTCCAGTTCGCTCAGTCCGTTATTAAATTCCTTTATGCTTTTCATTTCGCTGACTCCAGCATTAAGATTTTGAGATACTGTCAACAGTATCTTTTTAGTTTCGGCATAGGCTATCATCGGATCATGATATGTATCTTCATTTGCATATCCGAGGAATTCATTTCGAAAAAAAACTCCTAATAAAACAAGGATAGTTGCAGCAACTGCAAAAGTCAGGTAAAGGTTTCTTTTCGAATTTTTGTTTGTCGGCTTCAAGTCTTGTTCTTCGATCAATCTAAGAATTCGCTCATTAAATTCTTCTGATGGCATCTCCACTTGGCCTGAGAACTTATAATATGAAAATATCTCCTGGTATTTTTTTAGGTGGAAAGGAACGTCATTGTTGAGAAAGAAAGCTTTCATTTGCTTTTCCTCATCAAGAGAAGTTTCACCCCTTTCGAATTTCCCTATTAATTCTTCAATTTTTCGCAAATTCATAATTGTAGATATTTGACAACATTTCCCTCACTTTTTTCCGGGCTCTCGATAAATTAACCCTGATGGTGTTCATATTCATTTCGGTAATCTGTGCAATTTCATCCAGATCATATTCCTCAATATCCCTGAGATGAATAATTATCCGCTGTTGTTCAGGCAATTTGCTGATGATCTTTTGAATTTCCCTGTAAGACTCGCTGTGCTCCAGTTTTGTATGGGGGGTATTTTCACCCACACGGTCATAATTTTCGTCAAGTTCTCCTGTATGGTATCCTTTTGATTTCATCCTGTCGAAACAAAGATTTTTAGTAATCGTCAAAGCAAAGGCTTCTATACTTTTTAGTTCATAAAGAGCTTCTTTTTTTGACCACAGCCGTAAAAACACTTCCTGAACAACATCTTCTGACTCCTGAACATTATTGAGTAATCTTATCGCCAATCTGTAAAGTTTATTATTGAGCGGAAGAACTTCTATTTTAAACTTTTCAAGTGTCATGTGAATTCAAGACGATTAACATTGTTTTTTATTACAAAGAATGCTCTAAAATATGAAATTATTTTACAAATCATAAATTGTTGATCGGTAAAACAAAAATTGTTCAGCATTTTTTTTTATTTATTTTTGTCCCCTTAAAATTACAAAGATTAACTTCATTTATAAAAATTAAACTTTTAAACCTATGCTGAAAGATCATCCGAAAGGACTACTTGTCGCTTTCTTCACCAACATGGGAGAGCGTTTTGGATTTCTATACCATGATGGCAATCCTGGTCATGTTTTTACAGGCACGATACTGCCTTATGCCGACGAAGCCGGAAGCATTTACTCCTGGTTTTATTTTGCCATTTATGCACTGGCGCTTATCGGAGGCATGATTGCCGACTGGACAAAAAAATACAAGTCCGGTCATTTTGCTTGGACAAGTTATTATGTTTGCCGGCTATTGTATCATCGCCATATCCGGGCTCAGAACTTTGGGTATCCATTGCCGCGTTGATGACCATTGCGCTGGGAAATGGATTATTTAAAGGTAACCTGCAGGCAGTCGTCGGTCAGATGTACGATGAAGAAAAGTACAAGAAATTCCGCGACAGCGCTTTTATGATCTTTTACATGGGTATCAATATCGGAGCATTTTTTGCACCCTTCGTGGCAAAGGGGATCAAAGAATTCTGGCTGAAAACCAATGGATACATCGAAAACGCCAATCTCCCGTATTTGTCGCATCAATACCTGAACGGCACCTTGAAAGATCTCGAACAATATAAAGACATTGGCTAATGCCGCTATCATTCCCGGCGGAGGGAAATCAGCGGCTGATCTCACGGTTTTTGCAAACGACTATATCAATGTTTTTTCTACCGGATTCAATTATGCTTTTGGCATAGCTGCAGGCGCCATGATCCTTTCTCTGCTGGTTTACCTGAGTTTCAACAAACTCCTCCCGTCAAAGCATAAGCTGGCGCTGGCAGCAAAACAAAACCAGACTGTGGCGGAACCAAAAAATACGGTCAGCCTTGCAAGCAATCTGAAATATGTTATCATTTCCCTCGCTTTAATGGCTGTGATGGCTGTAATTTTTCATATAGCCGACCAATATACTGAAGTTGCTGATATAAACTATAAATTGGGTCTTGCCGTTGGCTTGTTCGTGGGTTTTGTCTCACTGATCTTTCAGATTTCAACCAAAGAAGAAAAGCCCCGGGTTGTTGCCCTGACCCTGGTTTTTATCGTGGTTATCTTCTTCTGGATGTCTTTCCACCAGAACGGTCTGACACTTACCATGTTTGCCCGCGATTACACGCACCAGTATGTCGGGCCCTTCACCAATCTATTTTTTAACATCTGGTCGATATTGTCAGTTATTGCTGCTATTGCAGGATGTGTGATGGTTTTCTTTACAAAAAAATTAAATACACGGTTAATCGGAGCCGCAGGCTTTTTGGGGTTCGGATTTCTCAGTTATTATTTGCCTCCAAAAACGAAGCATCCAACCTATTTCACCGGAAGTTTTTCAATCCTTCAATCCTTTGTTTATTGTTGCATTAACTCCTCTGGTGATGGGTATTTTTGCCTGGCTGAATAAAAAAGGGAAAGAACCTTCGTCGCCCAGCAAAATTGGTATCGGGATGGTAATTGCTTCTTTTGGTTTTGTCCTGGTCCTGATCGCATCGTTAGGTCTTATTTCTCCGAAGGATATGGCAGGTGCTGCCGTGGTGGAAATTGACCGGGTTTCGCCGTACTGGCTGATCAGTTCTTACCTGATTTTAACCATTGCGGAATTATTCCTCAGCCCTATCGGATTATCCTTTGTGGCTAAAGTAGCTCCACCCCGTTTCCAGGGCTTGATGCAGGGCGGATGGTTGCTTGCAACGGCAATTGGGAATAAACTCCTGTTTGTCGGTAGCTTTATGTGGGGCAAAATCGAGCTTTATATGCTCTGGGGCATATTCATTATCTGCTGTATACTGGCTGCCATTTTTATCTTCTCAATCATGAAAAGACTGGAAAACGCAACCAAATAGAAAAAGTAATCAAAATTTATAGTAAAGCAGGGGGGTTCCCTGCTTTATTTTTTGGATTGCACTATAACATGACGTATCCCTGGGGTCATAGTAAAAGATATAATTCCTATCCTGAATACTTCAGAAAGTATTTTGGTGAAAGGATTCAGAAAATATCTGTTGATGCCGGATTTACTTGTCCAAACCGTGACGGAAAACTGGCATACGGTGGCTGTACCTATTGCAACAATGATGCTTTCAACCCATCCTACTGCAAACCTGAGAAATCGATTAGCACCCAGATCAGGGAAGGAATTGAATTTCACGCAAAACGCTACCGCAGAGCAAAAAAATTCCTGGTTTACTTCCAGGCCTATTCCAACACCTACGATCATATCGATAATTTAAAAAGAATATTCTCTGAAGCGCTCAGTCATCCCGATGTTATCGGATTGGTAATTGGCACCAGACCTGACTGTGTTGATGATGAAAAATTAGACTATCTAAACAAACTAACTCAAGATTACTTTATCACCGTCGAATATGGTATCGAATCCTGCTATAATCGGACACTCGAAAGAATAAACCGTCAGCATACTTTTGAACAATCGGTATGGGCAATTCAGGAAACTTTCCGGAAAGGAATAAAGACCGGAGCCCACATAATTTTCGGTCTGCCCGGAGAAACACGTCATGATATGCTCGAAGAGGCTTCAATTTTATCCGGGTTACCCATTCATAATATAAAATTCCATCAGCTTCAGATTGCAAGGAACACACCAATGGCAGTGGATTATGAGGAAAATCCATCATCTTTTAGCTTATTTTCACTGGAAGATTATATTGATTTTATTATTGCTTTTATAGAGAACCTGAATCCCGGTTTTATCATTGAAAGGTTTAGCGGCGAGATGCCTCCTGGATACATTATCGGACCCGATTGGGGATTGATCCGTAATGACGGGATCAATCTGTTAATTGAAAGAAAACTGGCATACTTAGACTCCTGGCAGGGGAAAAAATACAAAACAAATAATTGATGAGGATTTTTTAGCTTAAAAAAAGCAACCATTGGTTTGGTGTTGCTGTCATAAGTAGCAGGAAGCATTTGTTTATTTAAATTTCTTGAAAAATATTTTTTACGCTAAATATTATTATTAAGACTTTTTATTTGAATTGCAAAATATAATATACATTTGCCTTCTGAAAATAATAGTCAATCATTTATTACTAACTAATTTTTATTTTATTATGAAAGTGTTTACAAAAATTTTAAGTGCTTTGATGGTTTTATTACTATCATCCACACTTGTAATCGGACAAGTCATCTTTGAAGATGATTTTGAAGCGTATACTTCCGGGGGACAGGTCGCTTGTCAGAACTCGGAATGGACAACATGGAGCAATGCACCCTGCGGTGGGGAAGATGCTTATATTTCGAGTCTTTATGCCCACAGCGGTGTAAATTCTGCAGTTATTGCTCCAAACAATGATCTTGTAAATAAATTCGGCGATCCTTTCACTGCCGGAGCATACAAGATCAGTATGTGGGTTTATATCCCGACAGGAAAAGCAGGTTATTTCAATACACTTGCCCAATTTTCCGGATCGACCAGTAAATGGGGTCTTGAAGTTTATTTCAACCAGGGTGGCGACGGAAGTGTAAACGGTGGCGGAACAGCTGCTGCTTCGTTCACATGGACTGAAAATACCTGGTTCGAGATTATAAATTTCGTTGACCTTGACGCAGATTATGCAGAATTCTGGGTAGATGGAAACGCGATTTGGGGTTGGCAATGGAGTTTAGGTTCAAACGGTGTTGCTATTCCAAATACCCTTGATGCCAACGATTTTTTCGGAGCTACTGCAAACGATCAAATGTTTATTGACGACTATAAAGTCGAAGAATTACTTCCAATTTTTGGTGATCCTCCAACAAACCTTACTGCTGAAGTTTCAGGAAATGATGTTCACCTTGAATGGGATGCTCCCGGCGGCGGCGGAACAATTGAAGAACTGATCTATGATAATGATGTAAGTACAGGTGCATATAGCTATAATGGTTATACAATGTCTACACACATGTCTCCTGCCGGTGGTTGCAAAGTTCTGAAAATGAAATTTTATACTACTGTACAAGCAGGTGCCAATGATTTCAATGCAACCTTATTTGAATGGGCCGGCAGTCAACCAGGTACCACAATTATCTACGAGGAAAGTGCAACTGCAGTTGATGACGCCTGGATGGAAGTTGATATTTCAGGTCAAAACATAACTTTCACCGGTGATTTTGTTGTGGGATTCGGATCTGTTAATGCCACTACTTTCCTTGGATATGATGCTAACCTGAATAATGGCAGATCATGGGATTTCAATAATTCAAGTCCGTCCTGGGCAGAGTGGAATGAAGCTTACCTTATCAGGGCAATTGTTGAATACACTGATGGAACAATAGCTGAAATTGGACCTCAGGGGTCAACAATTCTTACACCGGCTAAATCAGGACAACTGTCAACACATCCTACTGACTATTCAAATGTAACTTCGGTTAAGCCCATTGAAAATATTGTTTCTGCTGCAAAAGATTTACTCGGTTACAATATTTACCGTGATTACGTTGAGATTGATTTTGCAACAGGCACTTCTTACGATGACCTGGACCTCGATGAAGGCACCTATGAATATTTCGTAACAGCAGTTTATGATGAAGGCGAATCCGAACCTTCAAATACTGTAAATGTAACTGTCTCTGGTGGCGCTTCAGGCGTATTTTCCTATGACTTTGAAAATTATGTAGCAGGCCAGCAGGTAGCATGCCAGACCCCAGATGAGTGGACAACCTGGAGCAATTCTCCCTGCAGCGCCGTGGAAGATGCATATATTTCAACGCTTTATGCACACAGTGGAGTAAATTCAGTAGTTGTTGTGCAAAACAATGACCTTGTTAAAGATTTTGGAACAGCTTATACTACTGGTAAATATAAAATCAGTTTCTGGGTTTATATCCCGACAGGAAAAGCAGGTTATTTCAATACCCTTGCCGAATTTGCCGGCGCGACCAGCAGCTGGGGTCTTGAAGTATATTTCAACCAGGGCGGTGACGGTAGTGTCAACGGCGGCGGAACTGCTGCTACTACTTTCTTCTGGGATGAGAATACCTGGTTCCTTGTTGAAAATGTTGTAGACCTTGATGAAGATTGGGCAGAATTTTGGATCGATGGAAACATGATTTGGGAATGGCAATGGAGCCTGGGATCAAATGGCGTTGCTATTCCAAATACTTTGGACGCGAATGATTTCTTTGGCGCTACTGCTCAGGATCAAATGTTTTTTGACGATTATATGCTTGAAGATTTATCCCAACTTGCACCTCCAACCAACCTGACTTTAACTACAACAGGTGGTAACGTCGTGCTCAACTGGGTTGCTCCTTCTGACAAATCATTTAATAAAAATATTCCTTCTGCAAATCAGGACATTATTGGTCCTTTAAGTTTAACAAGTCCGTTTGGCCCGAATTACCAGGTTAAAGGTGAATTGGATTGTCCGGAAGGTTCAATATTCGACCAGTCATGTGTTGGTTACTCCACTGGTGTTACCAGCGAAGTTGATCCGGGATACAGGGTATTCCAGTATAGTCCGGTTAGTGGCAACATCTCCGCAATAACATTCTGGGGAATTAAAGCATGGTTTAATGGTACCGCTTGGGTAGGCTTGTAATGAAGATCCAATGCCTTTCAATATTGAAATTTATGGTGACAATGCAGGCGCCCCGGACCTTACAAATCAATTAGCTACTTATACAGCTACCATCGATGGATTCGAAACAGGTGAATTTTTTGCGAACTATAGGAGAAATTATGAGATATACTTTTGATATTCCCGGTGGATTTGATTTTCCCGGTGGATGGATCATGGTTCAGGGCGATGGCAATGCAAATTGCTGGTTCTTATGGGTTGATTCAGGAACACCCGGTACTTTATCTTATCAGGATGCCGGAGCCGGACCAGCCCCGACAACTTATGTCCAAAGTTTATGTCTGGGAGGCACTATGGCTCAGAATGATTTAGGAATTCAGGAATTTGTTTCTCCGCAAAGCGGTACTAACCTTGGTAATGCTTTACCTGTCACTGTGATAATTAAAAATTTCGGTGCTGCACCTCAGTCAAACTTCAGCATTTCTTATACTCTGGATGGCGGAACCCCTGTAAATGCAACCATTACAAGTACCATCGCCGGTGGCGGAACCCTGACTTACACTTTCCCGGGAACTGTTGACCTTTCAGCCTTCGGCACTTACACATTTGTAGGATGTACAAATTTAACAGGAGATGAAAATCCTGCCAATGACTGCACCACTCATGAGGTAGAGAACATCAGCACAGGCCTGCTTGGTTATAAGGTTTATCATTCCTACCAGAATGGCGCCTATGAGGTTCTTGCCAACCCGACCCTCACAACTTACACGCATGTCAACCCATCCTTAGGCTTGCATAAATATTATGTAACAGCACTCTACGACGGCGGCGAATCCGGACCATCTAACACAGTTCAGGTTGTGCTAACGGAAGTGCCGGAAATCGTATCTGAATTAACTCAGATCTATCCGAATCCTTCGAATGGCGTTGTCAATATTAAATCTGAATTTGATATTTTATCCATCAGGGTATATAATCATGCAGGTCAGATATTGGCAAATGAAGTAACTAACTCGAAATTCTATCAGTTCAATACTTCTGATTTCACTCCGGGATTATACTTATTCCAGATTGAAACCAATGAAGGTGTAACAACTAAACGAATTATTGTCGAATAGTAATTTCAGAAATAAATCCAAAAAAGGTCGTCCGGTTTTGGACGGCCTTTTTTGTTTAATGGCTGCTGTAACTTATTTATTTGATATTATAATTTTTATACTTTTGCACACTTTTTAAATCCTATAGATTTTTCGGCTTTAATGAAACAGAAGTATCCTGAATATAAACAACTCGATTTGACGCAAATCGGAAAGGAGGTGAGAGATTACTGGAAAGGACATGGTACTTTCGAGAAAAGTGTTGAATTGAGAAAAGGACACAAGCCGTTTGTATTTTATGAAGGTCCTCCCGTCAGCCAATGGAACCCCTGGCATTCATCACCTGATGGCAAGGGCGATAAAAGATATCTTCTGCCGGTATAAAACGATGAAAGGATTTCTTGTTGAAAGGAAAGCCGGCTGGGATACACATGGCTTGCCTGTTGAGATAGGGGTTGAAAAATCCTTGGGCATTACCAAAGAAGACATTGGAAAAAAAATTTCTGTCGAGGATTTCAACAATGCCTGCCGGCAGGAAGTAATGAAATATAAAGATTTATGGGACGACCTTACCGTCAAAATGGGATATTGGGTCGACCTGAATAATCCGTATATTACTTTTGACAATAAATATATAGAAACTGTTTGGTGGCTGCTGAAACAATTATACGACCGGGGGTATCTTTACAAAGGATACACTATTCAACCTTATTCACCCGCAGCAGGCACAGGACTGAGTTCTCATGAGCTCAACCTGCCGGGCTGTTACAGAGATGTTAAAGACAATACAGTCGTTGCTCAGTTTAAAGTTGTCAGAGATGAAAGGTCAGAATTTTTGTTCCGGGATGTTTTCGGAGATTTGTTTTTTCTGGCGTGGACAACTACTCCCTGGACTTTACCTTCGAATACTGCTCTTGCAGTAGGCCCGGAAGTCACTTACATCAGAGTGAAAACATTTAATCCTTACACTTTCCGGTTCATTACCGTCATTCTTGGCAAGGATTTATTAAGCAAATACTTTCCGGAATCGAATTCCGGAATGAAACTGGAAGAATACCAGGCCGGGCAGAAGAAAATACCTTTTGAAATAGCAGGAAATTTCAGAGGAACAGAACTGAAAGATATCAGATACGAGCAATTGCTTCCGTATGTTCAGCCGGATGATGGTGATGCCTTCAGGGTATTGTTGGGTGACTTCGTAACCACAGATGAAGGGACGGGAATAGTTCACATTGCTCCAAGTTTTGGAGCCGACGATTTTAAAGTCGCCCGTGAAAATGGAATTGGATCATTAACTTTGGTGGACAAACAGGGAAAATTTGTGGATGGTATGGGCGAATTTGCCGGCAGATATGTAAAGCAGGAATATGATCCCGGCTATGACCCATCAAAGGAAGACTCGGTTGATATAGATATAATCGTAAAACTTAAAAAGGAAAACCTGGCTTTTAAAACCGAAAAGTATGTCCACTCCTATCCGCATTGCTGGCGGACTGATAAGCCTATACTCTATTATCCTTTGGATTCATGGTTTATAAAGACCACTGCCTTCAAGGACAGGATGATCGAATTAAACAACACCATAAACTGGAAACCAAAAGCCACCGGCACAGGCCGGTTTGGAAACTGGCTTGAAAACCTTGTTGACTGGAATCTCTCCCGTTCAAGATTCTGGGGCGTCCCGCTTCCGGTTTGGATGACTGATGATGGTTCGGAACAAATCTGCATTGGTTCTGCCGGAGAGCTCAAACAAGAAATTGAAAAATCAATAGCAGCAGGATTCATGAATAAAAATCCCCTTTCAACATTTATATCAGGGGATAACTCAGAAGCCAATTATAAAACTTTTGATTTTCATAAACCCTATGTTGATGAAGTAGTATTGGTATCTCCGACCGGAAAACAAATGTTTCGGGATCCTTCTCTGATTGATGTTTGGTTTGATTCCGGGGCAATGCCTTTTGCACAGTTTCATTATCCTTTCGAAAACAAAGACAATCTTTCTGAATATTTTCCTGCAGATTTTATAGCTGAAGGCGTTGATCAAACAAGGGGCTGGTTCTTTACTCTTCATGCCATTGCAACGATGGTTTTTGATTCAGTTTCTTACAAAACCTGTGTATCAAACGGTCTTGTTCTGGATGCCCAGGGTAATAAAATGTCAAAACGATTAGGTAATGCAGTTGACCCTTTTCAAACGATTGAAAAATATGGGCCCGATGCTACTCGTTGGTACATGATTACCAATGCACAACCATGGGATAATCTTAAATTTGATGATGCTGGTATTGATGAGGTGAAAAGAAAATTTTTTGGTACATTATTTAATACCTATGCTTTTTTTGCGCTCTATGCCAACATCGATGGATTTGTTTATAGCGAGCCTGAAATACCTGTTCAAAAAAGGCCTGAACTTGACCGCTGGATTATTTCAGAACTCAACAGTTTGATTAAAAACGTTGATGAGTATTACGATGATTATGAACCTACCAAGGCAGGAAGAGCAATCAGTGAATTTCTTGATCTGCATTTAAGTAACTGGTTTGTGCGGTTGAGCAGAAGACGGTTCTGGAAAGGTGAGTACACCGAAGATAAAATTGCTGCTTATCAAACTTTGTACCGCTGCCTTGGAAGTAATTGCCCAACTCGCCTCTCCTATAGCTCCCTTCTTTGCTGAAAAGTTATTTGTTGATTTGAATGCAGTTACCGGTCATTTAAAGTCCGACTCTGTTCATCTTACTGATTTTCCGGAAAGCCACGAAGAATTTATTGATAAACAGCTCGAAGAACGGATGGAGCTGGCTCAAAGAATTTCATCCATGGTTTTGTCACTTCGCAAGCGAACCAATATCCGTGTTCGTCAGCCGCTTAATAAAATCCTGATCCCTATGATGAACAACCGTTTTGCAGAAAATGTCGAAGCGGTAAAAAATCTTATTCTGTCGGAAGTAAATGTGAAGGCTCTTGAATTTATGAAGGATGATAAGATCCTTATGAAAAAAATTAAACCAAACTTCAAGACACTGGGACCCAAATACGGTAAGCTGATGAAATCAATAAATACTGCACTTACTGCTTTATCAAATGAAGAAATCGGACAATTTGAGGCGGCAGGATCACTAAACATCAATATTGAAGGTCAGGAAGTGGAGGTATTGATAACTGATGTCGAAATACTTACCGAAGATATTCCGGGTTGGTTGGTCAGTTCGGCTGGGAACCTTACCGTAGCTCTCGACATTACGATAACTGATGAGCTGAAATATGAAGGTATCGCTCGTGAGCTGGTAAACCGAATTCAGAATCTGAGAAAGGATAATCAGTTTGAAGTAACAGATAAAATAACTGTAAAAATTGAAAAGAACCTTGATCTGGAAAAAGCTGTAGCTATGAATTATGACTATATTTGCTCTGAAACGCTGGCCGGATCATTAAATTTAGTCGATCAAATCAATCACAATAATAAAACCCGGATCGAACTGACTGAGGAATTAAACACCAACATAACAGTTGAAAAACTTAAAGGTTAATAATACGTATAAAACAATCTATATCAACAAAATAGTACTAAAATGGCAAAGGAAGAAATGAACGTGGATTTGAAGAAGAATCGTTATTCAGATGAAGAACTTGAGGAGTTTCGTCAGATTATAATGGAAAAACTCGAAAAAGCCAGAGAAGATTTGAAGATGCTTACAGATGCGTACACTCATGCCAATGAGCACGATACCATTGATACATCCCCGACTTTTAAAGTGCTGGAAGAGGGTTATCAGGTTCTATCAAAAGAAGAAAACAGCAGGCTTGCTGCCAGGCAGCAAAAATTTATCAATTCCCTGGAAAATGCACTTATCCGAATTGAAAACAAGTCTTACGGTATATGCAGGGCGACCGGGCAACTGATTTCAAAAGAACGATTAAGGAGCGTTCCCCATGCTACTTTAAGCATTGATGCCAAATTAAATCAGCCAAAAAAATAAGTGGTTAACACTGATTTATCCCCTTGTTTAATTTGAAAAAATCAATCTTAATTATAATTTTGATTCTTATCGCAGACCAGGTTCTGAAGATTTGGATCAAAACTCACATGACACTCGGTGAAGAGATAAATTTAATGGGTAATTGGTTCATTATCCATTTCACCGAGAATGAGGGGATGGCATTTGGAATGAGGTTTGGCGGTGAATTCGGGAAGCTGATTTTAAGTATCTTTAGAATCATTGCCATTATTGCCATAGGCTGGTATCTTATCAGAATTACCAAAAGAAAAGAAAATAAAGGCCTGATCATCAGCATGTCTCTTATTTTTGCAGGTGCATTAGGGAATATCATAGACAGTGCGTTTTATGGAATGACCTTCAGCGAAAGTAAATTTCATGAAGTTGCAACCTTGCTTCCGGCTGATGGAGGTTACGCCGCATTTTTACATGGGAAAGTTGTGGATATGCTTTATTTTCCTGTAATAAAAGGATATTACCCTCAATGGTTTCCGATTTGGGCCGGTCAGGATTTTATATTTTTCAGACCGGTTTTCAATATTGCTGATTCTTCTATTACAACAGGTGTCCTTATTTTGATTCTTTTTCAAAAAAAATTCTTTAAAAAATAATTGTAACATCCTTTTAATCATTGGTTTTTCTTTTATTATTTTACACGAATGAGTAAGTTGAAGGAACAAAGAATAATTTTATATTTGCGCAAATTTTTAATATAACGGGATGAAAAATACTGGAGAAGGATATATTTCTCAAATCATTGGTGCAGTAGTTGACGTAACATTCGACCATGAAAAAGATCTGCCGAATATTTACGATGCCTTAGAAATCACCCGCGATGATGGCTCAAAACTGGTACTTGAATGCCAGCAGGACATCGGTGAGAACACTGTCAGAACCATTGCAATGGATTCTACTGACGGCCTTAGGAGAGGACTGAAGGTCAAATCAACAGGTTCAGCGATTTCGATGCCTGTGGGAGACTATATAAAAGGAAGACTATTCAATGTGATTGGAGATCCGATTGATGGTTTGGGCCCGGTGTCAAGGGAAAAAGTTTATGCTATTCACCGCGATCCTCCTAAATTTGAAAATCTAACTACACAAAAAGAAGTTCTTTATACAGGTATTAAAGTTATTGATTTGATTGAGCCTTATGCCAAAGGTGGTAAAATTGGATTGTTTGGCGGAGCAGGTGTGGGCAAGACGGTTATCATCATGGAATTGATAAATAATATTGCCAAACAATACTCAGGCATGTCGGTTTTTGCAGGTGTCGGAGAAAGGACAAGAGAAGGAAATGACCTGCTGAGAGAAATGATCGAATCTGGCGTTATAAAATATGGCGATGCTTTCATTAAAAGCATGGAAGAAGGCAATTGGGATCTGTCGAAAGTCAACAGAGATGAACTGCTGAACTCGCAGGCAACTCTTACCTTCGGTCAGATGAACGAACCCCCAGGCGCCCGTGCCAGGGTTGCTTTATCCGGCTTGACTGTTGCCGAATATTTTCGCGATGGTGATGAAAAATCAGGCGGACGGGATATTCTGTTTTTCATGGATAATATTTTCCGCTTTACCCAGGCAGGCTCTGAAGTTTCTGCCCTTCTGGGTCGAATGCCATCTGCGGTGGGTTACCAGCCAACCCTTGCAACTGAAATGGGCATCATGCAGGAAAGGATCACTTCAACCAAAAGAGGCTCTATAACATCCGTTCAGGCAGTTTATGTTCCCGCTGATGACTTGACAGATCCTGCTCCAGCCACAACCTTTGCCCACCTTGATGCTACCACGGTGTTAAGCCGGAAAATTTCTGAATTGGGTATTTATCCTGCTGTTGATCCGTTGGATTCCACATCCCGTATCCTTATCCCCGATGTAGTTGGCGAAGAGCATTATAAAACCGCACAAAGGGTTAAAGAGATTTTGCAGAGATACAAGGAATTGCAGGACATCATTGCTATCCTTGGAATGGATGAACTTTCGGAAGAAGATAAGCTTGTAGTCCACAGGGCAAGAAGAGTTCAGCGTTTCCTTTCTCAGCCTTTCCACGTAGCTGAACAATTCACCGGACTTAAAGGAACAGTGGTTTCTATTGAAGATACAATCAAAGGATTCAACATGATAATGGATGGTGAAGTCGATGAATATCCTGAGGCTGCATTTAATCTTGTAGGTACCATTGACGAAGCCATTGAGAAAGGTAAAAAGCTGATTGCTGAAAGCAAATAGGAGTTTATTTATAATATTACGAAGCTGTAAATGAATATCGAAATCATTGATCCAGATAAAACAATCTTCAAAGGAGAAGGGGATTTAATTCAGTTGCCTGGAAAGGATGGGTCCTTTGAAATTCTGAACAATCATGCGCCTTTGATTTCGGTATTGAAGGCAGGAAAAATCAAAATTGTGGATCAGAGCAAGAACTCACAATTCTTTGAAATAAAAGGGGGAGTGATTGAAGTATTAAAGAATAAGATTCTCATCCTTGCTGAGTAATTCCGGTATTTTGTCTATCGCAATATTAGCTTATAAGTTATTCCGGGGGAAAACATTAGCCTTGTTTATGTTGCGTCTCGTACGCTATTAGGGCATTTTTAATTGTTTCTCTGATGCTTTCCCGCATCACCGTCACCAGGCTCCCTTTGGGATCAAGATGAATAAAATGCTTTTTTATAAAAGAATCTGCATTAATACTCGCAATTGTTTCCATTCTTTCCATAATCTCTATTTTTAATTTGTAAACAATTCAAAAAACCAAATGGTTTATGACTTCATTGCCTAATTCCAGTTTATTTGGATTCTATAATAAACTAAACCAAACAACGTTTGAAACGTTATTTAGTTTTTATGAGCAAGAAATTTCCTGTTATTCTCCTTCTTTGTTTTGGGTTAACGAGTTGTGTGGAAATTGTTGAGGAAGTTACAATTTATAGCAATAATTCCGGAAATATCAAATACAGGATTGAAACCAGTCAAATTGCCTCCTTAATCAATAATTTGACCGGCCTGCTGGATGTTTCCTCTGAAAAAAAGGTAAAGGAAATGGCAAGGAAATATGCTGTTCAATTAGAAAGTTATAATGGGATTGATAGTGTGAGATTCAACTGGAATGAGAAAAAAAGCCAAAATATCCTTGAATTTAGCTTCACAGGCGCGGATGAACTCAATGATGCGATATATCAGTTATTCGGCTATAAAAAAAATATTTTTTCTCCAAAATATCTTAAGACCAAACAGCATGTCTTCGTCAGAAAAAATTTCTCACCCTGGGTAAAGAAATATTTTGAATCAGAAAAAATTGAAATTCCTGAGGAAGATTTTTTGGAGATGATTACCTATAAAACAATTATTCATTATCCAAAGGAGGTGAGAAGATTCAAAGGGTCAAACATCAGGCTTACAAACAATGGTAAACAATTGGTCCAGATAAATAATTTAAAGGAAATACTGGAAAATAAAGCAGATGTAGGCATCAGGTGCCGACTTTAGCGATTTTAACGCAACTGTTTTATCAAAATATTTACTGACCTGGAGAGCCGGGTATTGACATATGACTTTGAACTATCAGCCATTCCCCGTTGACTTTTGCAAGAACACCTGTAAACCTAAGTCCTTCATACTTAACAGGCTTATCCTGATAAATATAGTTATAATTGACAATTTCACTAAACCAGGCCGTATTACCGGTTTCATTTATTGAAATTCGCTGATCCCGCACAGAAATATAGGTATCTTCAATGGCTTCAAACTGACGTTTCAATGCAGCCTTAATGGCCTCCCAACCTATAATTGTTTCATCGCTATTGGTACCGAACACAACGATGTCAGGATACGGAGCCCATACATCTTTAACGAGGTTCAGGTTTTGCTCTTCATTTGCAATAACATATTTCTCCAAAACAAGGGCAATTCTTTCCTTTTCTTTAACAGGATCAAAGGCAGATTTTTCCTGGTTAGCTTTATTACAACCGGAAACAATTATTCCTATAACTAAAATGACTATCAGGCTTTTCATTTTTTTTATTCTCCTATTTTATGTTTTTACTTAAAATAATTCAAACCGTAAAGTTAGTTGATTCATATAAACAAAACAAAATTCAAAATTAAAATTAATTGAACATATTTAATTGCATGAACAATTTTTCTGAAGATCAGATCAACTTATTTATACCTTCATTTCTTAATTAAATAAAGTATTGATAAGATAAAGTTTGCAGGGTTCATTTCAATTTAGCGACCAGGACCGGTAAAGGTGATAATCATTTTTATCTAAAATGGTCCGGATAAGAAAAATCATTTATGGGAAAATATTTTACTTACGGGAAACAGTCGGATCTTAATAATATTTTACTCGCTATTTTTAATGGTGTAATCCTGTTTGCAGGGATTTGAATGTTGGATATATTATCGACAGCGTATGTATTCTGGTTATATTTGACCAAGAACAAAAGAAAAGGGTATTCTAAATCCTTTTAAGATAAAATGCTTTATCAATTAAGAAATTAATAAAATGATTTTTTGTTTTCGAAAATTCTTGATTTTTTGTGGTACCACCTGGAATCGAACCAGGGACACACGGATTTTCAGTCCGTTGCTCTACCATCTGAGCTATGGTACCAGCTTAATATTGAACTTTCCAGTTCAATAAGGGGCGCAAAAATAAACAAGTTTTTATAATTATAAAATTTTTAAGGAAAATAAAAAAATCTGAAGTTTATCCCGCGAAATCTATTTAATCCCGCATGTTGACGATTAAATTACTTTTGTGAAACTAAAGAAACAAACGCTGGGCGCTATGAAACTAATTATTGATATTGGAAATACCCGGATTAAAATTGCTGTTTTTGAAGGAAATAAATTGCTTGATGTTCTTAAATTCACTGATATTTCACCCGAAAAAGTCAATGAACAAATAATTGAATATAATAACGAATTTTCCCAATTCAGACCAATAGAAAGTTCCATTATTTCGGCTGTAAGGGAATATAACAATGAAATTAAAAACATCCTTATTGAAAGGTCACATTTTATGGAATTGCACACAGGACTGCAACTTCCGGTTAAACTCATTTATAAAACTCCCTTAACGCTTGGCAAAGACAGAATAGCTATAGCTTCTGCCATTGCTGTAATTCATCCGGGACACGATTTGCTTGCTATTGATACCGGAACATGTATAACTTACAATTTTGTCAATAAAAATAAAGAGTATCTTGGCGGGGGAATTTCGCCGGGCATCATGATGCGATTTAAAGCATTGAATACTTTTACAGATAAGCTGCCGTTTGTTACAAGGCACGATGAGGCTGAACTGATCGGAGACACTACCGAAAATTCAATAATATCGGGTGTGATGAACGGGGTAGCTTCAGAAGTTGATGGAATAATCGAAAGATATAAAAACAGATATCCTGATTTGAAAATATTTTTAACAGGCGGAGATACCGAATATTTTGCTAAAAACTTAAAAAATAACATCTTTGCAAATCCAAATTTGGTTTTGGAAGGTTTGAATAATATTCTTGATCTTAATGTGGAAACATAATCAATTAAGGATTTGCCTTTTGGTTCTTTTACCTTTATCATTCATTAAACTGGCATGGGCACAGAATGATGCAGTTTCTCCTTATTCTGCGTTTGGATTGGGTATGCTGAGCAACATCAACTGTGTAGAAAATATCAGCCAGGGTGGAATTGGTGCAGGAACACGGGACAATTCGGCCATTAATATTTCTAATCCAGCATCATATACAGCAATTGATACAACATCCTTTCTTTTTGAGGGCGGAATTATGGGGAATTATATTAATTACAGATCAGATGACTTCAATGAAAACGTTACTTCCGCCTCACTAAGTCACTTGATTTTCGGATTTCCATTTACTACCTGGTGGAAAAGCAGTTTTGGTTTATTACCGTTCAGTAAAGTGGGGTATGAAATAAACTATAAATCCTACTCTGAAAATGTTGGAAATGTCTTATATACTTTCAGAGGGAATGGAGGATTGAGCCGTGTCTACTGGGGAAACGCCTTTCAGCCTTATAAATCCATCTCTCTGGGTATAAACGCTTCCTATCTTTTTGGAACCATCGATAGAATTCAGGACATCTCTTTTCCTGATTCAAATTATTTTGTAAATACTGAAATCAACAACTATGTTTCTGTTGGAGATATTTGCCTGGACTTTGGCATTCAGTTTCACAAGGTACTGAAAAAGGATATTATTTTAGTCAGCGGGATTACCTATCGTCCCAATGTTAATTTAAGTTCGAAGAAAAACTATCTTGCTCAGACCTACCTTGGTGAAATAAGTAACGGTGTGTTTTACAGGGATACGATTGATGCGCACAGTGAAAAAGGCAATATCATTTATCCAGGGGGAGTTGGAGTTGGATTATCATTTGCCAGGGACAACCGGTGGCTTATTGCTGCAGATTACAGATATGAAAATTGGAAAGATTTTAAAAGTTTCGGTAAAACCGATTCACTCGTTAACAGTCAAGTTTTGGCTTTTGGCGGACATATTATTCTTGATTATACCAGTTCTTCCTATTTAAAAAGGATTGAATATCGACTCGGCGCAAGATATTATCAATCATACCTTCAATTGCGGGGTAATCACTTAAATGGATTTGGTATAACATTTGGTTTGGGATTGCCTTTAAGAAGCATTGCAATAAAAGGAAGTAAATCGATGGTAAATATTGGCGTAGAAACCGGGAAAAGGGGGACACTTAATAATGGTTTGATTCAGGAAAACTATACCAACATTTACTTAGGGGTAACAATTTATGAATCCTGGTTCTATAAAAGACGATACAAGTAAATTTAAAAGATATTAATTTTGCGATTTGTTCAGTTATATAGTATGTTTAATCCAAGTTATTTAAATAAAATGAAAAGAATTATTGTTTTGAGTTTGATTTTTGCCATATCGATTACTGGTATCATTAAAGCGCAGGAATCAAAAGTTCCAAAATATGGCACCGATAGTGTTACATGTGTGATGAATAACTCACTTTATTACGAGTTTTACAAACAGTGGAAATCCAGCAATTTTGAAAATTCATCATGGAAGGATGCCATCGGACCCTGGAGATGGGTGTACCTGAACTGCCCGCAAAGTACCATTAATGTTTTTCTTCATGGCGAAAGTCTGATGGAAGCTATGGTCACCAATGAAACAGATAAAGCATTAAAAGAAAAATATATCGATACCCTGATGATGGTCTATGATAACCGTATCAAATATTATGGCAAGGAAGGATTTGTTCTTGGGAAGAAGGGAGTAGATTTATATAAATATCGTCCCGATAGTTATGAAGAGGTTTACCAGATTCTGGGCAAATCCATTTCACTTGAGGGCAATGCATCCGGCGGACCTGCACTGATCTATTATTTCAGAGCCGGAGAAAAAATGGTTAAAGCGGAGAAGGCCGAAAAGGCCATTCTTGTTGACATTTACGATCAGGCCAGTGAAATTATTGATTTTAACCTTAAAGAATGCCAGGCAAAAAACGACACAAAAAATATTGCCAATTGGGAAAATGTGAAAACCAATATTGAACTGTCTTTTGAGCCTTATGCAACCTGCGAGGATTTAATAGCCATTTACACCGTCAAATTCAACAAAACTCTCAATGATGTTGAATTGCTGAAGAAAATTACGAAAATTCTGGACAAAAAAAATTGCACCGATTCTGAATTGTTTTTTAAGGCTACCGAAAATCTCCACAGCATTGAACCAACTGCTAACTCAGCTGAAATGATGGGTAAAATGTATATCAAAAGGGAAGATTATAGCAAAGCTGCCAGTCATTTTTTACAGGCTATTGAAATGTATGAAGACGATAATGAGAGGGCAGATGCACATTATTTTCTAGCCAATGTTTATTACCAGGTCAAGCAATATTCCAATGCAAGGGCGCAGTGTTATGAGGTTCTGAAAGTCAGGCCGAATGACGGGAAAACCTATATTCTGATCGGCGACCTGTATGCCGCAAGTGCCAAAGATTGTGGTGACAACGATCTCACCAGCAGGGTAGCTTACTGGGCAGCGGTTGATAAATATTTAAAAGCAAAAAATGTGGATTCGTCTGTTGAAGAACTGGCTTCAACAAAGATCAATACCTTCTCAAGATATTTTCCTGCTACGGAAACTATTTTCTTTTACGACCTCAAAAAGGGTGATAGCTATACTGTGGGTTGCTGGATTAACGAAAATACCACCGTAAGGACTTCGGACTAAATATAGATGTGTTTGAACCAAAAGAATGCGTCGATATTGAACCATTACAGTAGATTAATAAAAAGCATTATTATAATTCCGATTATAATAATGCTTTTTGCTTGTGAAAACGACATCAAAGAAATCGCCTCCCTGTCGCAGGTTGATTCGATCAATTATGAACTTGCAAGGGACATTGAAGTTTATTATAGTGATTCGGGGAAAGTGATAGCTTACCTCGAAAGCCCCCTGATGAGAAATTATGAACGGCCAAAAGCATATATGGAATTCCCGGAAGGCTTCAAGGTAATCTTTTATGATGCCGGTTTGAATCCAAAATCTGAAATAACGGCAAAATATGGAATACGGTTTGAAAAAACCAGGATAATGGAGGCAAAGAATGATGTTGTAGTCAAAAATCTCGAGAAAAATGAGCAACTCAATACCGAGCATTTGATCTGGGATGAAAACAAAAGGATCATTTATTCGGAAGTTTTTGTTAAAATTACCAGGGAGGACGAGGTTCTTTACGGTGACGGACTAAGGTCAGACCAGGATTTTGAAAATTATACTATTAATAATCCAACCGGTGAATTTAAAATTAATCCCGACGAACAATAACTTTACATTGAGCTATGAATAACTGGACTATCGTCATCACATCGCTGATTTTTTCAGCTTTCTTTTCGGGATTAGAAATCGCCTTTGTGAGCTCAAACAAACTCAAAATTGAACTCGATAAAAACAAAGGCCTTTTTTCTGCGAAGATTCTGTCGGTTTTTTTTAAGGACCCTTCTAAAATTTTGGGAGCCCTGCTTTTAGGCAACAATATCGCCCTTGTAATCTATGGTATAGCTATGGCCAGAATTCTTGAACCAATGATCATAACATGGTTTGCGCCTGTACTGCCTTCCGGATTCATTATACTTATTCTGCAAACTGTCATTTCAACCCTCCTTATACTAATCACAGGTGAATTTATTCCTAAGGCCATCTTCAGGATCAATCCCAACAGGCTCCTGAACATTCTTGCCTTGCCTCTGAAATTATTCTATTTAATATTTTATCCACTCATTCATTTTATCGTGTGGATTTCAGAATTTATTCTGAAAAAAATATTCAGATTGAAACTTATTCAGCATAATTATACTTTTAGCCCAGCCGACCTTGACCATTATCTGAAAGAATTCGCTATTGAAAAAAAGGAAGAAAGTGACATAAAACAGGAAATCCAGATGCTGCAAAATGCAATAGACTTCAGAAATGTCAAGCTTCGGGAATGCATGATACCAAGAACCGAAATTACTGCCATCGAACAATCGGAATCAGTAGAAAACTTACGAAAAAGCTTTATTGACTCCGGACATTCGAAAATCCTTGTTTATGATGATACACTGGACAATATCATCGGATTTGTACATTCCTCCGATCTCTTCAAAAATCCGCAAAGCATAATTTCGGATACACACAGTATACCCATTATCCCCGAAACCATGCTGGCTAACAACGTACTAAGTATGTTCATCAAAGAACATAAAAGCATTGCTCTGGTGGTAGACGAATTTGGAGGAACTTCTGGAATTGTTACGATGGAAGACATTATAGAAGAGATTTTCGGAGAAATAGAAGATGAATACGATGTGGAGGAATTGACTGAAATGAAGATCAGTGCCAACGAATTCTTGCTGTCTGCAAGACTTGAAATCGATTACCTCAACGAAAAATACAGCCTGCATCTTCCTGAATCGGATGAATATGAAACCCTGGGAGGACTGATCATTAACATACACGAAAGCATTCCGGCAGTAAACGATATTATTGATAAAGGAAAATTCCGCTTTTTGATCGCTGAAGCGACTGATACAAGAATAGAGACTGTTCGCCTTACAATTGATCCCAAAAAGGATTGATCAAGGTCAAATCCACTCCACCATAGATAATTTTCATTAAAACTTGTATGGTTTGATTTTGTTATTGTACATTTGCACCCTCTTTTTAAAAACACAGATTATATGGCGCTTATTGGTACAATCAGAAAACGATCAGGATTGTTGGTAATTATTGTCGGTATTGCACTGGCAGCTTTTGTTTTGGGTGATTTTCTTAGTCCCAGATATGGCAGAGGAAGACAAATTGTTAATATAGCCGAAGTTTTAGGCGACGATATAACTTACAATCAGTTCGATGCAAAATTTGAACAAAACCATGAAAATCAGAAAAGAAATTCACAAAAGGAAAGCCTGACAGCCGATGAGATTTTTAATTTGAAACAGCAAACATGGGATCAGTTGGTTCAGGGAATTATTTTGAACAAAGAATATAATAAACTTGGTCTCGTTGTTTCGGCAGAAGAGTTATTCGATCAGATTCAGGGTGATCAGCCTCATTCTTATATACTTCAGTATTTTAAGGATCCCGAAACACAGCAATACGATCCCGAACTGGTAAGAAACTACATCAAGCAGCTTGATCAGATGGATCCTACCAATCGAAGTCAGTGGGAGGTGTTTGTTGAAGCAATCAAAGAAGACAGATTTAAATCAAAGTATAGAAATCTCATATCGAAGGCTTATTTTATGCCGGATCAATTTGTCAGAATGGATTTCGACGAAAAGAAAACTACTGCCAAAATAAGGTTGGTCGGTTACAGATACAATCTAATAGCCGACAGTACGGTTGAAGTTACAGATAAAGATTATGAAAAATATTATAACGATTATAAGCAAAACTACAAACAAGAAGCCTCAAGGGATATCGACTATGTAGTATTTGATGTTAAGCCCTCGGCTGCCGACAGAAAATCGGCACGTGATGAAGCCTACAAGGTATTTGAAGCTTTTAAAGTTTCTGAAAATATCCCCATGTTTGTGAATGCCGAATCAGATAATAACTATGACAGCACCTGGCGCAAATCAGGAACGTTGCCGGCAAGAATAGATTCTGTTGTTTTTAAAGCTCAGCCAGGAACATTTATTGAGCCTTATATCGAAAATGAAGCCTGGCACATGGCCAAGCTGTTAGACATCCAGATGAGGCCCGACTCAATGAAGGCTTCCCATGTTCTGATTTCATATAAAGGAGCTTATGGGGCGGGTGAGGATATTAAACGAACTAAAGAAAGGGCTAAAGCCGTGGCCGACAGCCTGTTTAATGTTGCCAAAGGCGCTCCGGCAATAATTGAAACCCTGGCCAGGTTAATGTCGGATGATCCGTCTGCTGAACAAAATTCGGGCGACCTCGGATGGTATGCAGATGGTTCATGGGTTTATCCTTTTAATAACGCCGTTTTTACTCATGAAGTTGGAGAAATCGCTTTTGTTGAATCGCAATTTGGTTACCATGTAATTAAAGTGACAGGCAAATTGGAAGCAATAAAGAAGGCACGGGTAGCCATAATTGATATAGCCATTACTCCCAGCCAGGCAACCAACCAGGAGGTTTATGCAAAAGCAAGTGAGTTTCAGGGCAAAGCATCAGATATCAAAGCTTTTGATACTCTTGCCACACGATTAGGAGTAAACAAGCTTACAGCAACAAATCTCCAGGCGATGGGAAACCGGATTTCCGGACTGGATTATCCCCGTCAGATCATTCAATGGACATTCATTGAAGGAATCGGAGTAGGATCAGTATCACCCGTGTTTACCATGGAAGACAAGTATGTGGTTGCTGTGGTAACAAAAGCCAAGGAAAAGGGGATACCCAAACTTGAAGAGATCAGGGATATGCTCCAGCCGCTTGTAATTAAAGAGATGAAGGGTGATATAGCAGTTAAGAAAATGAAGGAATTGGCTGGTCCATCAACCAACCTGATTGAGATTGCTCAAAAGTTTAATTCTAAAGTTGACACTATTCCCAATGTTACTTTTAATATGAGGAATATCGGAAGCTATGGAAACGAAGCCAATGTCGTGGCAAAAGTATTTACCATGCAGCCTAACTCGATTTCAGAACCTATCAAGGGCAACAATGCTGCGTTTTATGTGATTGTTGACGAAATAATTAAACCCGGCGAAGGTGAGGACAGGAAAATGTTTGAAAAGCAACTGACTTCCAATTTCAAATCCAAGGTGAACAACAACTCCTTTACCAAAACCCTTGAAGAAAAAGCAGGAGTAGTTGACAACAGAGTAAAGTTCTATTAGTAAATACCTCTCCCAAGAAATTGAAAAAGGGCTTCGAATGATGCCCTTTTTTTTATTGCTCTCAAAGGCAACTTTAATGGGTCATCCAGCAAAACCGGACTATCCAAAAATGCACTTTGGTAGAAGTTCAATTAAAGAGGCAGACAATTACCTTTTGGAGATAGGCCTTGAATCAGTAAGGCTGAAGACTTTAAAATGGGATTATTTCTCAGTCTTGATCGCTAGTTCAGCTACCTGCAGGATTTCCTTTGTTTCATCATTGTAAACATAGGCAATAAGGTTGCAATTGCCGATAATCCAATCTTCCGGGTATTGACTCAGGTCTACAATGAAATGATTCGAGTATTCTTTATTTACTTCAACCGTCTCATCAGTTGTGACAGGTCCACCAAAAGTGGTGTTAATAGATGTGCGAAGGATATTATGATGCTCGTAAAGAAGCCATACAGGGGTTGGTCCAATGCCTTCATTATTATTTTTCTGGGGCGAGACAATCTTGCCTTCGACAAGGTAAACTACCAACATGTATTTGTCCGTCGAAGGGGCATGAAACCTGGTAAAAACAGAAATCTGAGTTTTATTCAGGTCGGGGTAATAAATATTGCGAACTTTCAGGTCGACGCTATTGACTTTTTCGAGTTCATCCTTTACAGCTGCTTCCCAGTTACCAGCTCCCACCAGAATTGAACCGTTGTATACTACCCTGTTGATCAAACCAGTAGGATTAGCTTGCACATTGAATTCGGCATCTAACTGATTTCCTTCAGGGCATCTGTAATCGGCAGTAAAGTCTCCTGTCTGGTCAGGTTCAGCATAATAACCAGCATGAATGCTGTAAATTACGAGCTTATGGTTCAGTTCCTCAGCAAGGGCTTGGGCTGCAAGTGCAGCTTCGGGGCAGTTAACACATTTATGTCCTGTAAAATCCTCCAAAAGGACTTGCTTTCGGGTTACTGTTACTGAGTCCATTATAAAATTATCATCCAGCAATCCGTCAGTAATGTTCTGCTCATCAATGATTATAACCGGCTCATCTATTTTATCACAGGACGTGAAAACTAACAGCACAAATACAGGAAGTAAAACTAATCGCTCAACTGTTTTCATAATTAAAACTACTATTTCTATTTAAAAAGAACTGGTCAGTGTTATTGTAAGCCCGGTAGATGCAGGCACATAACGGCAAACCCCACCTACACAGAGCAGACCTTCACGCTGCCTTCCATAGCGCAATGAAAGACGGTTAGTCCCCTGGGAGTAACCCATTGCAACATTGTAATAATGAATCTTCAGGTCATTCACCGGATTACCATAGTTCCACTCATCCATAATGGAGAAAAACCAGGATGGTGAAATATTATACTCAAAACCCAAAGAGGCCCAGTCACCATCATCTTCCTTGGTCCATAATCCCTGCGCCTCCATTCTCAAAGAATGTTTTGATGTAAATTTATAGGTCAGGTCTAGCACAGCTACATTTGCATCGACTATTTCTTCTTCGTCGAAGATATCATCTTCAATCACATTTAGATTGTAAACCTGATGATAATAAGACAGTTTTGCTTTAACTTTGGAACTGAATTTCCTTTCCAGTAAAACATCCAAATCCCTGTAGTAAGTCAGGTCGCCAATGGAAAGAAAAGTCGATTTGTAACCATCTGTACCGGTGGAATCAAGAGGTATTTCAGTTGAGATCTGCTCTTTCTCTATCGAATTTGCAAAAGAATAATCAACGGTAATTGTTGTCCCGTACTGCCCTCCTAATTTTGTCTTTTTTGGTATGGTGTATATTACTTCTGTTTTGAATCCTGCTTCACCGTTGGGTTTGGTTGCATAAGGATACATTTGTGGAAGGCTGTAGCCATGTTCTTTGGAAATCGCTGGAAGATAGTTGATGTCGAGCATAGCAGGATTTCCTGACTCATCCATTTTCGATTTGAAGCTCATATTATCAATCCATTTGGTCGAAAGGAATATCCCCAAACCCTTTGTAGAATAAGAAAAAGTTGAATAAAGAGCCTGTCCGGTCTTGAAAATGTAATTGTTGGTGGCATTGGGATCATTTCCTTTCCATGCGTATTCTGAATAAATATTAAATCCGCCGGATGAAAGATTAATCCGGGCAGCCCAGCTACCAACATTATAAGGAAGGTTAACTTCATAAGTTGTCTTTTTAATCCAGTTAAGTGTATTGGTATCACTTGTAATTGGATCAATAAGTATTTCGGTGTAGGCAGAATCCCTTGTGAAAGTCATCGGATCAGGCTTCTCATAACGGCTTACGAAACTGCCGCCCAAAGTTACTTTTGTCTTTGTATCTGCCATTCCTTTAAAAATATCATTCAGGTAAAAATCGCCATCCGCACCTCTGACAATTCCCCTGTTGCTAGCTTCATAGGGTTCCCAAAAATATCTTTGCACACCGACAAGACCTTTTAGTGTTACACCATCAACCGGAGTAAATTTGGCATTGAAACCATAAATATTATTGTCGTAACCCAGAGTCCATTCTTCCCAGCTCCGAAGGATAAGTCCGCTACCGAATTGCTCATAAAAATGTCCGGCAGTCATTTCGAGGCTTCCCAATTTATAGCCGGCATACCAGTAAGGAACGCCAACACCCTCATAGCGCGGATCGTAGCCCAGCATAGGATTGAGGAATCCTTCAAAACGCATGCCCGCCCTGAAATCCCCATTTGTATAGTTGATATTGGCAAATCCATTCATGCCAAATTTCTTATAATTCAAGGTAGAATCTGTAATCCCAAGTTTATTGTCCTCAGAATAAACCTGAGCATCCGTCTGGATATTTCCTGTAACTTTTCCACCGCCAATTATATTCTGAGCAGCTATAATCAGTGGGAAAAATAAAAATAGTAACAGTGAACCGGTTAGAAAATTTGTTCTTTTCAAATTCCTGAATTTTATTATGTTCTTATTTTCGGGGATTAATCGATCTTCTCGCCCTTCAATATCTTTTTGACTATTTCAATATATTCGGCTTCATCGCCATCGAGATAGCCAACATGCTGCCAGACAATTTGCCCTTGTCCATCGGTAATAAAGGTGTGAGGCGGAACATTAACATTCATTGCGCGTTTAAAATCAGAATTCTCATCCAGCAAAACTTCATATTCCCATCCTTTTCCATTAACCAAAGGCATAACACTTTTGCTTGACCGGGCATTATCGATGGAAACAGCGTACATCTTCACTCCTGTTTCCTCAACCCACTCGCTGTAAATTTCATTGATCGCATCGTGCTCTTTCAGGCAGGGCTTGCACCATGTTGCCCAAAATGTAACAATAACCGGTTTACCATCATTCGAAATGGATGATGTATTGAATGCTTTTCCATCCATGGTTTTAATATCAACAGAAGGAATTTTTCCAAATTTTTTATCGCCTTCCTGCGCATTTCCAAAACTGATGAAGGATAAAAACAGAACTGTAATCCAAATGCTTTTCATATTTTTCAATATTTAAAAAATGGTTAAGCTGACAAATAACAGGCCAAAAGTAAAAAAAACCAATTTATCAGAACTTGATAAATAAATTTCTGCAACAATTATTGAACACGACTTAATAGGCAGACAATTTAGAGTTTCATACTGTTGTATGAAAGAGCTCAAAAGTTACATAACCATATAAACTTCAAGAATTTTGGTTGTTCCAAGGGGATGGATTTCAATTTCATCAATTGCTGAAGGCAGAAGTATTGACTCGCCTGGATTTACCCGATAATCTGAGTTAGTGTAATGTATATCAAAAGCACCTTCTGCTGCGATGAGGATAACAAAAGAGTCAAGCTGGCTATAATCTTTTTTAATTGCCTGGTTCAGATGAATTATATTGCTTGTAAAATATGGGCTTTCGACTAGTTTAACAGTTTGATTAAGCTTATTATCATATAAGGTTTTGTAATTATCGTAAAGATTAAAGTCGATTGCATCCAGGGCCAATTCGGTATGCAGTTCCCTCATCATACCTGCCTGGTCAATGCGATCCCAGTCATATATCCTGTATGTCACATCCGATGTTTGCTGTATTTCGGCCAGTAATATTCCTGGTCCAAGGGCATGAACCCGGCCGGCTGGGGTATAAAACACATCCCCTCGATTCACTTTTTCAAAATTCATAATGGTTTTAAGGGTTTTATTTTCAAGATGTTCCTGATAACTTTTTTTATCGACTTTTTTACTAAAACCGGTAATCAACTCTGCACCATCGTCTGCAGCAAGTATGTACCACATTTCGGTTTTACCTAAGCTTTGATGGCGGTTCCAGGCCAGTTTATCATCGGGGTGCACCTGAATGGATAGCCAGTCGCTGGCATCAATAAATTTGATCAGAATCGGAAATTCGTTGCCGAATTTCTGGTATATTTTATCACCGACCAGATCTCCCATATACACTTCAACCAAATCATTAAGCTCATTTCCGGCTAAAAATCCGGTTTCCACGACTGATTGATTACCCTCAACACCCGACAAAACCCATACTTCCCCGCAATTGGGCAAGGGTGAATAATCCATGCCCAGAACCTCTTTGATCTTATGGCCACCCCAAATTTTATCTTTAAATAAAGGTTTGAACTTTAAGGGATATAATTCACTCATGACTTAAGGATGATTAAAAATTACCTCCTACTATTTATGTTTCGGGCAAAAATAAGTGTTTTTATAGTCACAGAGGATTAGAAAACAAGATGGTTTCTTGGACCCGTTTTCCGGATTTATTTAATTGTATCCTGCCGGATGATCCAAAGTTCAGACGATGAAACCTTGAAAGCTACAACTCCTTGCCTTTTGGTATAATAGACTTCAAATGGCCGCCTTTCCTGTTTTCTTAAATACACACTATCGAACTGGATTCCATTTAAAAGAACCTGGCTTTTATAAGTGAAGTTTTCGCCTTTATCACTATTTTCTGTTTCGTAGGTCACAATTTTCATTTCATTTTGGTAGTAATCACCATCGCCAACCGATACTCGCAGAATATCCCAGCTACCTAGTTCCCCTTTGTTGTGTTCTAAATAATATTTTATAAAATAAGGTGTTGATATTGAATAAAAAATAAGTTGTTGTCTTTGGAGGTCAGCATAAAAATCTTCCTGCCAACCCAAAAATCCTCCCTGATCGGACATATACCTGACATTTTCATAATAACTTTCTTTACCTGATCCGTTGAAAACCATTCTGGCCGTATCAAGAATAAACACAACCTCCTCCTCACCCTCAAATGGAATCCATGCGAGAGAGGAACTTTCGATATTTTCACTTTCTGTAGTAGTAGATTTGGGGCTACAACTTACTATGGTGATAATAAAAACCAAATTAAATACAATGTAAAGCCTATTCATCAAATCGAGATTAAATTAACAGCAATTAAAATATCTCTCTTTGTACGAATGAACCTTGCTAAATGTTCCAAATAAAATCTCCTGGATTCTTTTTTGAAATTAGGGGGTAAAAATTTTGCTCAACAATTTGTTATTAGAATGATCGGCAATTTATGACTAACAGTTTTATATCAATCAAATTATTTTGACTTCGAGTATTTAAGGTTTCCAATAAATCAAATTTATTATTCAGTGGTTTTGATGGTCTGTGGCTTTATAATTGTGAATACCCGTGAAATACCAAAGCCGAAATAGATGTCCCCGTTGCTCCACTTTCCATTGGTTTCTGTTATGTAGCCTCTTTCAAAAAATGCTTGTGCATTGGAAAAATGCAATTGAAAGACATGGCCACCAGTTTCAATATCCAGACCTAACGAAAACGGCTGATTAAAGTCATAAGAAATCTGGTTGGTCGGTGTATAAAAATATTCAGCATTCACCGACATTCGCTGAGTAAGTTTTATACGTCCGCCGATTCCCACTGAAAAAATATCATTTTTATCCTCTCCTGTTGGAACCAGATTTTTATGAATCAGCGAAGGTATTATCTGAATGGATAAGGCTTTATTGAATTTTCGTGCGATGAGTAATTGATGTGTATACGAAACCTTGGAACTAAAATAATTAGTTCGGTTTTCATCTTCCCATTTTAGCGTCCTGATTGCTGTACTTAAATAATAGGACAAGGATATAGGCATATTCTTTAATCCTGCGCTTTGCCGCAAAATCTTGTACTTGAGAAACCCATCATAAGTTTTTTCATAGGAACTGCGTCCGACACCAATACTTAACCGTTGGGTAATACCATATTCCAGTCCCAGACGGATGGTCGCCTGATCCAGACCAAAGAATTCATAGCCTCCGGAGTTGATCCTTCCAAAACGATGCTGAATTAAAAACATTAAAACTCCCTGCGCAGGATTTTCGACCGATTGAGCATTTATGATCCGGGTTGTCTTGAAAGTAGCATAAGTATAATCCGTAGTTTTAGGCTGATCACCCAAAAGATCCATCAGATCATCCTGAGCAATAATGCTAACAAAGGGCAATATAAAGAAAATCGTAAATAATACAAGTAATCTATTCATTTTTATAAATTATTATTGTGCGTATTTATTATCGATCCAAATCCTGATCTTGCTTAAATCACAATCCGATAATTTTTGTCCGTTTTTTGGCATAGGAAAATTAGATTCATGATTTACTGCCTTCAGTAACCTGTTATTATCTTCTGCAATTGCTTTCAGGTCGGTGTAATTGTCGGTTTTAATATTTCCCTGAGGCGGAGATCCACTATGGCAACTGTTACAGTTATTTGACATGATCTGGGCAATTGTTCCCGAATAAGTAACATTGGTATTATCGCATCCACCAACCTGAGGGTACAGGTTTTCCTCATCATCGTAATAACAACTGCTAAAGCTCAGCATTCCTGATACAACCAAAACAAAAGCAATCCATTTCGTAATTATACTCTGCAATTTCTTTTCCTGTTCATTCATAATCTTATCGACTTTTTTCAATCTGTTTCAAATTAATTATTCGGCATTCCATTGTCTATCCATTTCCTAATTTGAGCAATTTTACAATCCGAAAGCTGATTCCCATTCTGTGGCATAGGGATATTTCCATTAGAATGGTTAATTGCTCCCAATAAACTTCCCGGATTTCCGGGCGGTATTGCACCCGCAGCTTTCACCTGATCGTAGTTTGTCAAACTTATCCCACCACCCGGATTTCCTCCACTATGGCATCCATAGCAATAATTCTGAATTATCGGAAAAATTGTTCCTGAAAAAGATATATTCGCAGTATCACAAGGTGGTTCAGGGCATGTATTATTCTCAGCTCCCTGAAGAATCCAAATACTTATCAGATCTATTTGGTCTTGCGTAAGGGGGCTTCTGGGAGGTGGTGGCATAAATTCCATAAGGATAGAAGTTGTGGTTATCATTTTATATATTTTGCTGCTGTTAGGTTTGAATGGTGTCACAAATTCCATTATCTTGTTATAATCTGTAAGTGATTCTTCTGATCCTGCATCATGACAACCTGAAACCGCACAACTCGAATTAATTATTGGCAGTACCTGGTCCTGAAAACAAACTGTTGGTGTATCAAGGGATAAGATGGGCTCATGTTTGCAACTATAAAATATAAATGGACCAAATACTAAAATAATTACCAATGCCAGCTGTGAATATTTCATTTTTATTAATTTAAAAATCCTTTTTCACAAAAATATTAATATAATCTATTAAGCATCTCCTTTTGTCTGACATCTTAATTAATTATTCGGCATCCCATCATCGATCCATTTTCTGATCTGGGCTATTTTGCAATCGGAAAGCTGATTTCCGTTCTTTGGCATTTGCACATTACCATTCGCCCAGGTGATGGATCCAAGAAGACTTCCAGGTGCTGCCTTCAGGAATTGCACCCTGGGCTTTAATTTGATTATAATTGGTCAGCATGATCCCAGCACCCGGATTGGTACCACTGTGGCATCCTATACAGTTGTTCTGAATGATTGGGAAAACAATTCCTGAAAAGGTTACATTTATTGAATCACAAGGCTCCTGGTCGCAATAATTATTTAGCGTTCCCTGTGCAATCCATTGATAGATTATTTGTTTTTGGGTATTATTCAAAGGTGGTGTTGGCGGCGGTGGCATTCTGTTCGATTGAAAATCATCTTCGATCACTTCCCATAATTTGCTCCCTGCAGGATTAAAGGGATCGACATCAGCTGTTTGCATTACATAATTATAACTTGTCAGAATTACCCCATCCTGTGCCGTTCCGGGGTCATGACATCCTACAATCCCGCAGTTTGATTGAAGCAAGGGAAGAACGGTATTTTGAAAATATACTGTATCCGGATCACATGGTAATCCTCCGCCACCTGGATTAAATATTGTATCATTGATCCACTTCTGAATAAGACCTATTTCACAATCAGTCAATGGTGGACCGTTTTGCGGCATGGGGACATAATCCGTCAAATGCTTTATAGAACCCATCAATTGGCCACTCTGGGCTATAAAGGTAACGTTTTCAAAATTATTGAGATCAATTCCGGCAGCCGGAATAGGCTGACTATGGCATGAAATACAATTCGCCTGGAAAATCGGGTAAACAGTCCCGGGATAGGTTACATTGGATGAATCGCACACCAGTGGATAAGGATCGGGAATTACATTATCATCCGGAGTATGGGTACATGATATGATCAACAAAAATAAAACTGGAACAAAAATTCCGGAATAAATTTTAAACCTCTTCATACTGACTATTTCCTTGTTAAATAAAAAATATCAGCGAAATAAGATGAAATCAATTTCGGGAAACAAAGGATTATGCTGAACCGGAAAAAAAGGATCCTGAACAGGAAAATAGACCTTTCGAATTATTTTATTTTTGATTCAAATCCATTCAGCTTAAAAGCCCAGGCGTGTTTGCAGGGTGGCGTTTTTTGAACACTTTCCGGAATTTCAATCACCAATTCTTCGCCTTCCTTTTTCCATTTCAATGGTTTATCAACGCCCACGAGCAATACACTTGCTGCTTTTTCAGATTGCAGTGAAGAAATTTTAATTGTGGGAGGCAGATTTGTTTCCTCTCTGCCAGCAAGATAGATCAGGTAAATAGAACCATCTTTTTTTTGTGTAAAACAAATATTCCCTTCTTTGTAGGGTGCAATTGCTCTTGATTCATAAATAGCTTCGCTGTTAACTTTCATCCATTCGCCCATTTCATTTAAAAGCTGAAAAGCGCCATCGTGCCACTGACCTTCAGGCCCAGGAGCAATGTTTAGTAAAAGATTTCCTCCTTTGGCAACAATATCGACCAAAAGATGAATGGCATCACGTCCGGTCATGTATGTTGCATCGGGTGTCCATGACCAGCCTCCTCCGGCGATGATGCAGGATTCCCATGGATAAGGCAGTGCTTCTTTAGGAACCGTATTTTCAGGTGTAAGATAGTTCTGATTCTTACCCGGAACTGCACGGTCAACAACGATCAAACCGGGTTGCTTTTGCCGAGCTTTCTCTACCAGTTCATCCATCCTGATATCCTGGTTAACCAGTTTGGTCTTTAAGAAATCCTGATGTGGTATTGGCCGTATGACTTTCATAATATTTTTCGATGTTTTCCTTCGATTCCTTTGCGACCCAGCCACCATCCAGCCATAGAATATCAACTTTCCCGTAATCCGTCATCAGTTCCATGATCTGGTTTTGCGTGAATTGAACATAGTTTTCCCATTTTTCAGGATAAGCTACCGGATCATAATTTACATTCCGGTCCATTGGCGGGAAATAAGGATCCCAGTAATCATCGCAATGCCAGTCAGGTTTCGAAAAATATGGACCAACCCACATCCCTTCCGCTCTGAAAGCATCGAAAATCTCTTTCGTAACATTCGCTTTTGGATTTGAGTGAAAAGGACAACCGGGATCAGTGATTTTATAATCAGTCAATTTTGTATCGAACATGCTAAATCCGTCATGATGCTTGGTTGTAAAAACAATGTAGCGCATTCCGGCATTTTTTGCAGCTTTTGCCCAGCGTCCAGGATCGAAACTGACAGGATTGAAAGTCGTTTTCAGGTTCTCATATTCCTTCACATACTCAACATAATTGTTCGGATTGCTTTCCTTTCTTCCGCTCGCACCAGCCATAATCCTCCGGACAGATCGACCAGGATTCCACAATTCCCCATTGACTGTATGCTCCCCAGTGCATCAGCAGGCCGAATTTCAAATCCTGCCATTGCTCCAGCTTTTGCTGAACGAGCGGATCAGTTTCCGGGAAATAAGCTTTTTCACCTTCCTGCGCCAGGATAGGGATTATTGGTAACAAGAAAACAAAAGACAAGTATTTTTTTTATCATAGGTAATAAGTTTAAGAATAAAATTATTGTTGATTATTAAATCCACGCTGCCGCAAAGCTTCAAAGACTATAATAGCTGCCGAAGCAGATACATTCAGTGAATCGTGTGAGCCCAGCATCGGAATGATGATCTTTTCATCGGCTGCGCTGATCCATTCATCTGTAAGTCCGGTTGCCTCCGTTCCGAGTACAATAGCAGCAGGTTGTGTAAAATCCGTAAGATCATATCGTTTGCTTGCTTTAAGCTCGGCAGCATAGGTTCTGATATTTTTTTCTTTTAAATATTGAATTGCATCCTGATTCCTGCAAACTACAATGGGAACCGAAAAAACGCAACCCAGGCTGGAGCGAATAACATTGGGATTATAAATATCGGTGAGCGGATCACAAACGATCACAGCATCCACTGCAGCAGCCTCAGCTGTCCGCAAAACAGCTCCCAGATTTCCCGGCTTTTCAACAGATTCGAGAATAATCAGCAAGGGATTTTTTTGCAATTTCAATGAATCAAATGAATGAAATTTTGGTCTGGCAACAGCAATGACACCTTCTGTATTTTCACGGTAGGCTACTTTTTCAAATACATTTGGTGCCAACAGAAATACTTTTACCCGAAAGCCTGTCTAAATCTTCAATTTTATCCTCATTCAGGTAAAAAGCTTCTATCTGAAATCCCTTGCCCATTGCCTGATTTATTTCTCTCCAACCCTCTATTAAAATCAGGTTCTGGCTTTTTCGTTCGGAACTTTTCTGAAGCTTTACAAGGTTCTTAACCTTTTCGTTCTGAAGGCTTGTTATTTTTTCAACAGACTTCATTATAGCACAATTAAATTTATCAGCTTAATATCCTCCGATGAACCCCCGACCATTATCTCATATTCTCCCGGCTCAACCAAATATTCCTGCTGTCCTGTATCCCAGTATTGTAATTGTTTTTTATCCATCTCAATTGTTATGGATTTTGTTCTCCTTTTTTTAATGAAATCCTATTGAAACCAACCAATTGCTTAATCGGTCGCCAGAATTTCGGATCCATTTTCCGGGCATAAACCTGAACCACTTCATCACCATCAAAAGAACCTGAATTTTTGATCGACAATGATGCGATAATCCTTTCACCATCAATATTAACTTCCAAATTCGAATATTGAAATTGGGTAAAACTCAAACCATATCCAAACGGATAAAGTGGTTCACCATGAAAATACTTATAAGTTCTTCCATCCATGCTATAATCTTCAAAATCCGGAAGGTCGGTTGTTGATTTGTAAAAGGTTACCGGTAACCTTCCGGAAGGATTCACATTTCCAAAAATAATATCAGCAACAGCATTTCCTCCCTGCTCACCCGGATACCAGGCAAACAAAATGGCATCTGCCATCTCTTCAATTTCAGGAATAGCAATTGCACTTCCTCCGGTTAACAACAACGATCAATGGTTTGTCACCGATCTTTTCTCTCATTTTTCTGACATATTCCATCTGATTCTTCGGTAAGCCAATATCAACCCGGTCGCCGCCATTTGCATTCAGCATAGCATCACCTTCTTCTCCTTCAAACAAAGAGTTGATCCCAATGCAAACGATTACTGCATCAGCCCGGGATGCCTGCCAGAATCCATGCATCAGGCTGTCGTTGTGAAACATAAAACCCTGGTTGTGTTCAACGATGGTTCCAATGCTAACCCGGTTTATTATTCCTTCAAGAATGGTGTTCATTTCACCAGAAAGACCATTATAATTGCCAAGCAAACAAGTAACATCGGTAGCTGTGGGACCAGTGACAAAGAGATTTTTAAGTGTATCCCGATTTAAGGGTAGAACATTACCTTTATTCTTCAATAATATAATTGATTTTGCAGCTGCCTCCAGGCCAGTTGCTTATGCTTTTCGCAATTGACAACTTCTTTTGGAATCTTTGAATACGGATTCAATTCATCCGGATCGAAAAGTCCGAGTTTAAATCGTGTTCGGAGTAAAGGTTTAAGAGCAGCATTTACAATTTCTTCGGTGATCAATCCTGTATCAACCGCCTTGGGAAGGTATTGATAAATATAACCGCAATTCAAATTGACCCCTGCTTTTGCAGCCATAGCAGCCGCCTCAACTCTCGTAGAAACCACTTTATGCCTTAACCAAATATCGTCCAGCGCCCAGCAATCGGAAACAACATGTCCTTTAAAATTCCATTCTCTTCTGAGAATGCTATCGATCAGGAAATTGCTTCCGCAACAAGGCTCATCGTAAGTGCGGTTATAAGCGCACATCACGGATTCAACATTTCCTTCCTCAACCAATGCCTGAAAAGCAGGCAGGTATGTTTCCCTGAAATCTCGCTCATCGGGCAATGCATTGAAGACATGCCTCACCTTTTCCGGTCCGCTGTGAACCACATAATGCTTGGCGCATGCTGAAGTTTTCAGGTAATCTGGATTGTCACCCTGCAATCCTTTTACAAAAGCAATTCCTATTTGTGAAGTCAGAAAAGGATCTTCGCCATAAGTCTCCTGTCCTCTTCCCCAGCGCGGATCACGAAAGATATTGATGTTGGGAGTCCAGAAGGAAAGTCCATTGTATTGAGCCCGATTTCCCATTTTTACAGCTTCATGATGCTTGGCTCTGGCCTCATCTGAAATTGCATTTGCAACTTTTAAAATCAACTCTTCATCAAAGGTTGCTGCCAAGGCAATAGCCTGTGGAAATACAGTTGCTTTTCCTGCTCTCGCCACTCCGTGAAGACATTCATTCCACCAGTTGTATTCCGGGATTCCAAGCCTTTCGATGGCTGGGCTGTTGTAAAGCATCAGCGAGGCTTTTTCTTCGAGGGTCAGCCGGGAGATTAAATCTGCAATGCGCTCCTCCTGGTTTAAGGCTGGGTTTTGAAATGGGAAATCATACTCAGCTGTTTTCCTTAACTGACTTTTGGCTACAGCCAAATAGAACTAAAGTACAGGAACACCAAAGATAAGATTCTCATGATAGCGAATTTTTGATCTGTAAAAATAGAGAAATCAATATCGGTGGTATTCTTATATTTTTACAATTCTATTTGAAAGATACATGGATTGTCCCACTTGTGGACGTCAATTCCGGAATACCAACCAGGATCATAGCTGCATGATTACTGACCTTGAATCTCATTTCGTAAACAAACAGCAAAATGTAATTGAAACCTTTACGGTGATCAAGAATGAAGTAATGAAGTTAGAGGGTGTTAAAATCAATTCGGTTAAAAATGCCATCCTTTTCCAGGCAAAAAGTAATTTTCTGGCAGTAAAACTTAAGAAATCCATCTTGATATCGAGTTTGTTCTGGATGAAAGAATAGAAGAATTTCCAATTTATAAAACAGTTCAGGCCACCAAATCAAAATGGGCTTATTTTGTAAGGCTGGAATCTGTGGAAGAAGTGGATGAGCAATTGCTTGGATGGATTAGCTGCGCTTATTTTATTTGTAAAGAATAATACGATTCAAAACCCCATCTTATCGTTTATCTGCGGCATCATAATGGTCTGCTCATTTTGTTGATGGATTGTATTACTGGTGATTTTAATATCAGGAATATTTTTTATATTAATTTCATGCATCAATGAGAAAATACCTAAGTTTGAACCCGACAGTTTCATCAATTCATTGCAAATTAAAAATTAAAACGAACATAGTATGAGAAAAATAGCGGGAATCTTAATCATGATTTTAACCACGGGGTTATTAATGGCACAGCCAACTACCACACTTAATGTTACATCAGGCAATCCTTTTGTTGAGAATCAATTCGAATGGGCTGTCAACAAAGCTTTAAGCCTGGTTGTGGAAGGCCAGGTTGTGGCAGGGTATTCTGCTGCTATGGATCTCAGCCAGTTTTGTGCCCGCGACGTTTCGCACATGGCTGAAGGCGCTCACATGCTGGGGCTGGACACCGAAAACTGGGAAATGATGTATGCGTTTGCTTATGGCGCCAACCGAAGGGTAAACCAGGACTTTTACTGGCCCAGGTGGCATTACAAATTTGATGGCTCCGATCTGTATGATTATGGAAGTTGTCAATGGCGGTGCTTACCTACCACTTTCGATGTCATGCAGAGTTGTTACAGGCAATACCTATGGACAGGGGATGCCGGCTGGATCAACGATAACGAAATGTTTACCTATTATTCCAACACGCATGATTACACCAAATTCATGCAGCACCAGGATTTGAACAGTAATGGTGTGGCAGACGAAACCATCCAATTAGCCACATACTGGGAGCAATCACCTGACAACTTCATCGAAGCCGGCGATGCCATTTCATTTCAATACATGGCGCTGGTAAGTTATTCGAAAATTCTGGAGGCAAAAGGCGATTTAACCGGAGCAGCAACTTATGCTGCCAAAGCCGCCACTCTCAAAAATCATTTCGAAACCAACTGGTACTCCAATGAGGACAATATGTACATCAGAGGTTTTGATGAATTTGGGAATTCCCAGACAAATTGGGGAAGAGAATCTTCATTCCTGATTCCTTACAGCCAAATTACCGATCAAGGTCCCAGAACTGAAAAGCTCCTCGATTTTATCACCCAAAATATCTACACTTTCGGAATCAACATAGAGGCAACAACTTATTTAGCCGAGATATTTTATTTGCACAACAGGAATTCCACAGGCTGGCACTTTTTAAAAGGACTTATGGCAAGCCAAAATTCATATCCTGAAGTATCCTATCTGATTGTTAATAATACCATCAGCGGTTTAATGGGAATTCGTCCCGATGCTCCTGAAAACAAGTTCTATACCTTATCGAAATTATCGCCCGAAGTTCCCTGGATACAGGCTGACCATTTACCTATTGGAGCAACAGACCTAACCATCCGGCATGATGGTACTACAAAAACAACCGCAACAAACAACTCAGGTGTACCTATGACATGGGAAGCACAGTTTGCAGGTGAATATAATACAATAACTATTAATGGCAGCGTTGCACCCGTTTCGACTAAAACGGAATGGGGAAAGCTGGTATCCTATACCACCACCAGTATCAATCCGGGTGAAACAAAAATTATTGAAGCCAGCAATCCTGCGGATATCGGGTATGTCTATTTATCCGATATAGACTGGGTGACAAATACCAACCCGGCAAATACCCGGCGGGATTTTAATACTGCAGGGAACCTGCTTTTTATGAATGGGAACAAAAGCTATGAAAAAGGTCTTGGTGTGATGTCGAATACAGAGATATCCTACAATATTTCAGGCCAGGGTTATAAAAGCTTTATCACCGATGTTGGCATTGATGATGAAGCAGGAGACCAGGGTTCTGTTGTTTTTGAAATCAGGGTTGATGATGTTATGGTTTTCAACAGCGGACTTATGCAGGGAAGTTCAGAAACCAGGTCAATGGCAATCAATATTGAAAATGCAAGCACTTTAAAAATTATTGTTACTGATGCAGGAAATGGCAATTATAAAGATTATGCCGATTGGGGCGGTGCACGACTGAGCAAATCTTTGGTTCCGGTTTTATCATTGAATTATGATTTTTTAAGCGGGGGAGATGGAAATGGCATTTTCGATCCGGGTGAAACGATGGATATCCATTTAACTGCAGAAAATACCGGCAGCGCCTCAACAGGAGTGTTAACCTCTACCTGCACAGCCATTGGAGCCAACAGCAACCTGGTGACAATTAATGATCCTGTTGTCAGTCTGGGTGCGTTATTGCCCGGCAATTCCATTTCTTATACACATGGCGTTTCCATTGCTGCGAACGCACCTTTGGGATCACAATTTCAATTGCGCTTTGAAGTAACTGACGGTAACGCTTCTGTACTTATATGACAGGGAATTTTTTATTACAGACATGTACCTGAGTGATGCTGATTATGTTTATGCAAATTTCTCTTTTGGTTCTTTGGTTAAAGACGCCAGTATAAATAATAACCCGATAACACTCAATGGAGTGGTTTATGAAAAGGGGCTTGGTGTTCATGCATCCTGCGACATCAGGTACAACCTGGGAGGCAGCTTTGTGAGATTTACTTCCGATATTGGAATTGATGATGAGGTTTCGGCAAATGGTTCTGTGGTTTTTGAAGTCTGGACAGATGGTATAAAAGTGTTTGAAAGCGGGTTGATGGAACCCAATACGCCAACTGAATCAATAGATTTGAGCGTAGTTGGTGTTGATGAATTGAAATTGGTTGTCACCGATGGGGGTAACGGAATAAACAGCGACCATGCTGACTGGGCAGGGGCAAAAGTGAGTAGTCTCGATTATTTTGAAGCCGCGTTTTCTTCCGATATAACGCATGTTCAACCTGGAGGCGCTATCAGTTTTACCGATCAGTCGACAGGCGACCCAACAAGCTGGAACTGGACATTCGAAGGCGGAACACCTGCAACCAGCAACGATCAGAACCCGGTGATTATTTATAATACTCCTGGTTTATTCGATGTTACACTGGAAATAAGCGATGGTACCAAAACAGATTTGTTAGTGAAAACCGATTTCATACATGTAAGCAACAATCCAGCACCAGTAGCCGATTTTACAGCCATTGACAACACCATTCAAACCGGTGGAACGGTATTTTTCACAGATCTTTCAACAAATGCTTCTTCATGGCTCTGGACATTCGAGGGTGGAATTCCTGCCACGAGTACCGAACAAAATCCTGCTGTTGTTTACAGCCAAAATGGCGATTTTGATGTAACCCTGAAAGTAAGCGATGGCATCTGCACAGATGAGCTTATTAAAAATGATTTCGTTCAAGTTAGTATTCCCGGCGCCAGCAATTTAATCCTGACTTACCAAGGTCTCAATGGTGGAAATGGCAACAATATTTGCGATCCGGGGGAGACATTGAATATTGTTCTGCAAGTTAATAATAACGGAGCTGATCCTACAGGTAATTTAACGGCTTCATGCACCGCGGTTGGAGCAAACAGTAACCTGATTACTGTAAATAATCCTGTCGTTAGCGTCCCTGGCATTGGACCAAATAGTTCCTTATCCTATTCACATAGTATTTCTGTAGATCAGAGTGCTACACCCGGAGAACTATTCACTTTACACTGGGTGATCACAGATAATTCGGAAACTGCTCAGGCAGGGAAAAAGTTCTTCGTCACCGAACTGTTTTTGAGCGATACCCTCTATACTTTTGTTCAAATGGACTGGGGAACCGTTGGAAAGGATGTGAGTATAGATAACCATCCGATAAAACTAAACGGAACAATTTACGAAAAGGGACTTGGCACACATGCCAATTGTGAATTGAGATATGATCTGGATGGAAATTTTACGCGTTTTATATCCAATATCGGTGTCGACGATGAAGTAGATGGCTCACCGGCTTCGGTCTCTTTCCAGGTTTGGGCTGACGGCATACAGTTGTTTAACAGCCCGGTGATGTTCCATAATTCTCCCACAGGGTTGGTTGATGTGGATATAACAGGAAAAAATGAACTGAAACTGATTGTAACAGATGGCGGCGACGGCATCAATAGTGACCATGCGGATTGGGCAAATGCAAGAATCACAAGCTTGGTTGATCAAACCCAATCGGTATTAAATCTAAAGGCATTTCTTGAAGGGCCATTCAACGGTGTGAATATGAATACCAGCATTAACAGTGTTCTGCCTTTATCCCATCCTTTCTCTGGAAATCCCTGGAATTATGAAGGTACTGAAAGTGTCAGTTCCATCCCCGGCACAAATATCGTTGATTGGGTTTTGATTGATCTTCGCGATGCAGCTTCGGCCAATACAGCCACTCCAGCAACAAGCGTCGCTATGAAGGCTGCTTTCCTGCGAAATGACGGGCAGGTTGTTGATCTGAATGGAAATCCTGATTTGTCGTTTCTGCATTTTCCGGTTATCAATAATCTGTTTGCAGTCCTCTACTCCAGAAATCACCTCCCGGTTATTTCAGCAAGCCCCCTGACCAATTCAGGTGGCGGTAATTATAGTTATGATTTTTCTTCCGGGGAGTCTAAGGTTCTTGGTGGTTCAGATGGGCATAAAAACCTGGGGAATGGAATTTGGGGAATGTTCTCGGGCAACTCGAACGGTGATTACCATATTGATGATACCGACCTTAATATAACCTGGAAAACAGAAGCCGGAACATCGAGCTATATCTTATCCGATCATAATTTGGACGGCCAGTCCGACAATAAAGATAAAGATTCATTTTGGTTACCTAACAGGGGGAAGAACAGCTATGTGCCGCAATAATTGATACCTGAGGTCAAAACTCAATTTTATAACTGATCTGCGGCATCACGATGGTCTGCTCATCCCTGTCGATTGTATTGTATTTATAGTTGTACTTATAACCAAAAAATTCAGGCGTTCCCAGCGCATTCATCACCTGGAAACTCCAGATGCTGGCATGGCGGGGTTTGTTTTTTCGATAGTTCAGTGTAAAGTGAAGGTAAAATACATTGGGTTTGCGATCCTCGAATGCCCGGGTTTCGTCATAAATCACCTCTTCTGACAAGTAAGTGGCTTGTTCATCAACCGGCGAAATGCGATCGCCGCCATCATGCTGAATTTTCCGTTTAAACCGATGGTATTGTTCTTATGCCCGCTGCCAACTTTCCATTCCTTTCCGCCAACAAAATTGATCACGAAGTTCTTGTCATATCGGGCATCCCTCAGGACATCATCGCCACCGATATAAGCTGACCTGAAAACTGAAGCCGTGACGATGAAATAATATCCACGGTTCATATACCTTTCAAGGGTAAGGTCGAGCCCGTAATTTTCACCGGTACCGTCATTGGTCAATGAATCATTGATAAACCATTCTGATCGAGGTTGAGCAGCGAATAGGATGTTCCCGGCTTGACCGGAACACTGGTGAGGTACTGATAAAATGCCTCAGCCCTGAAATTCAGGTTTTCAGTGATTGCCAGGTCATAACCGGCTACGAGGTTATGTGATTTTGTAAATCTAGGTTGCGGTTGGGTTCTGATATTCCACTGCATTCGGAACTTGTGTAAGGTAAATGAAAAGCATTTGAGGCGGCTGTGAGCGCCATATCCGAAACTCAACGACTGGGAAGGCTGGAATCGCCATTTCAAA
>CAVPSZ010000040.1:0-52658 GCA_963708435.1 uncultured Bacteroidales bacterium | reverse complement strand
ATAACATAAACTCCTTTCGAAAGACCGCTAAGGTCGACATTTAAAATCTGGCCAGGATTTGTTTCCGTCACGTCGGAGAAAACAACTTTGTTCAGCATATTCATAATTGTAACTTCAGTCATTCCCACATTGTCATTAAAACTTACCGTGATCCTGCCATTGGATGGATTTGGATAAATCTGAATATCTGCCAGGTCAGCCCTGTCATTTATTCCTGTACAGATGGAGCATATTACACTGAATTCTTCTGAAAACGCTCCTTCCCCGCAAGGTTCATTGAATCCTTTAACTTTTATCGTTGCGGTGCCTTCCCAGTTTAATGTCCAGGTTACTGTTGCTGAAGTTCCGGTGCCTGAAATGGTTCCGGCCCCCGATGGTAAAATCTCCCAAATATAAGATTCAGCATTGGCTGCACCTGTTGTAGTATATTGAGTCGGACCAGCCCAATTGGTGCAGATTTCATCTTCACCTGAAGGTGTTCCTGGTACTGCCGGTGTAATCATGACGGTCATATAATCTTCCATGACAAGTGTATTAGAATTCACCCCGTCTGAAATCGTTAATGTAACACCATAAACACCCGGATAGAAATATGCCACCAGGGGGTTCTGATTCGTTGAAGTAGCAGGCGATCCGCCCTCGAAAGTCCACTCCCAGCTTACCGGATCACCGGTGGACAGGTCGTAAAAGTTAATGATCTCCGCAGTACAGGTTTCGGTAGTACTTGAAGCGAATGAGGCCTGGAATGTTTGCTGAATTCCCAGGAATTCGAGATATCTCGTCATAAGCTCGACCTTGGTATTGGGTGAAGCGCCATCCACAAGCCCTCCGAATTCATGCGAAGTTCCAATGGTTTTATAAGTACCTCCATCATAAGCAACACCGGTTCCATACACGGGCGATTGATTCTCAAAAATCAGGACAGCCGGGGAAATGGGTGCAATTTGATCCATCCAACTGTTATCACCGCTGTATGAATAAATTAATCCCTCCGTAAATGTTCCCGTTTGTCCTGCAATTGTACTCATATCGCTTCCGCCATCTTCTAGTCCGTCAATCTTAAACATCGGATGAACTGCAGTGGCTGCGTCATAGGCCCAGGTATCACCACCTTCCATATAAAGACTTCCTCCATTATTCAAATAATTTGCAAGCTGCTGTCCTTCCGCCGATGTAAGGACATGATTGCTTGAATAAATTCCAAGGCAAACAAATACTGTTGAATAGAGGTTCAGATCGGCAGGAAAGGAAGAGAGGGTTTCGTAAGCAATGTCCATATTATTAAGCGTAGCCTCCATTTGAGGAGCAGAGTTATTATTTCCATCAAGATCTACAATCAAAACTGGTATCTGACCGATGACTACATCAAAGCTCCCCGATCCTGTAATGCCCATATCTGCCGTCATGTCGAAAGTTATATCCACCAAATGTCCGGCAGGGGTATTTACAGCAGCAGTTACGCTGAATTCTGCCGAAACAGAGCCGCCTCCGGTAATATCTCCAAAATTTACCTGTGAAGTATTTATGGTCAGGAACGGATCGATGCAGGAAATTTCTCCAATAAGATTATAAGCTTCTGCAGATCCTGTATTTTCAGTTGTTACGATCAGGGTAACAGTTTCTCCCGGGTCGATCTTACCATTATTATTGCCGGTCGGATCGGAAATGATCACATCACCAAGCTCAAGAACCGGAGCATGGCCCGGAATCGAAAAATTGCTGGTCCATGTATCGTCGCTTCCTCCTGTCGCCTCAACGTTGATCAGAACATAATGCCCGTCAGGAATATCGTTAGCAACATCAAAGGCAAAAGCATCGGTTGCCATTATTACTTCATCCGGGTTTATATTACCATAGGAATGGGTGTTATCAGTAAAAGTGATATAGGTATCGGTTGTGGAAAGGGTCACATTTACATTCGTTGCCTGTGCGATACCCACATTTTTAACTGCAAGCGAAAGGAGTATCGATTCGCCGTAATCCAATAATCCATCGCCGTTACCGCCTGTAAGGTCATTCAGCAAATAAGTATCCTTTACCACATAAGGTCCGCTTTGAGGAATTACCGGTATTTCGGCCTGATAAGGCAAATGATTGTGTGCAGTGACCGTTACTTTTGCAGTCCCGGGAATGGTAACAGGTTCATCAAATACGATCTCGGCAATTCCGCTGGCATCGGTATAAGCTACTCCGTAAATGGTTTGGTCGTCGTTTGAAACACAAACCATGGCATTTTGAAGAGGCCCGCCGGTTCCCTGAACATTTACCGTAAAATTTGATAATCCGAGAAAAAGCTGAGCCGTCATGGGTTGCCGAAATGCTGGCCGGCTGGAGGGTCCATGGCTCAAGGGAAGCATCCCCTAACCACAAATAAGTACGTACATTGGAACGCCCCAGGTCGCCATGAACGTTTAATACTGTAATATTTGCGAAATTGGTAACATAGCCGATATTGTAAATCCCCTCCTCAAAAACCGCTTTATACATTTCCTTGTCGTAATCGTGATTTGGAATAGTATAAGAAGGAATGATCGCGCCGTTGACAGCTACAGAAGCAACCGGTGATTTCATAAAAGACTCGCAGAGGCAATTGCCGGCATGTGCCACAATATCCATATTATCGCAGCAGACATCAAAAAAGACAAATAGCCGGTTGTCATTGGTAAGCTGATTCACATGCTGTGCAGTAAAGCTGCCTGAGGGACTCCATTCCCAAAGCTCGGTTGCACTCCCATGTCCCCGGTAATTAAATATTCCGCAGGAATTGGCATTAACATAATTGACTACCTGTGCATTTGTATATCCTGCACCGCCATATGCCTGCTCGAATATAGGGGTTTGCAAGGGATAAGGATAAGTCCTGATCTGTTCGCAGCATTGTGTATATTTTCCAGGGTACTCTTCCTGATGAGCAATTAAAATAGAATTCTCAGCCCAATTGGTACTTGCATCCGGATTGAAATAATGATCCATTGTTTTCTGAACCTGGAGATCCAGCTCGCCGAGGTTATCGTAAACGATCCTTCCGATAGCAATATCAGCATAATGGTCATCCAGTCCGTCCATGCAGGTATACCAGCTATCGGAATAGGAAGGATCCTCACCACTGGGCGCCCACCAGTACATCGGGACGTCGTTGGTTCCGGGAGGATTACCGCCATTCGGATAAGCATCACCGACCATCAGGATATACTCAAGTTCATCACTATCATAAAGCTCAGCGATGTATTCTTTGAAATTTTGCGGGGTATTAAAACCGGTCTGCAGCGTTTTAACCTCAACCCTGAATCCCTGCTGGTTTTTCCAGTCGACCAAAGGCTGGATCGAGCTTAAAGCTTCAGTATTTGTGATGATGAGGTATTTGATATCGTCGTTGCCCTTCGGATTCATTGAATAGCCCAGGGAAGAAAAGTTCAGAATAACGGGCTCATACATTTTATAAAAATTCGGGCTGACCTGCTTATCGGGTTGAAATACATAATCAGGATCATCACCATAAAATTCGATTTCAAGCTTAAGGTGTGTAATTACCTCGAGTTCCTTGGATAAAGTATTATAGCTGAATGGAATCACATGCAGGCCTGAAATTTTCACATCGCGCCATATCCCGGGTTTGTCAGTATAAACCTGATTGACCGGATAGGTGTTAGGGAGAGAGTAGAATTTGCTGTCCATTACAAACTCCTTGTTTTGGCCGCCGGGATTATCGGTAGTCGGAGTCTGGAAGGGGTAAAGGAGGTAATTCTGCAATTTCATTGTTTCTTTCTCCAGAATATTCACCCTTACCAGTTGATTGCCCGGAATACCGATTACTTCATTGATCATTGGCATTTCAGGCTTACCAATGTCTTTAGTAGTTCGGTTTTCGATCAGTTCCAATCGCTGAAAGTTATAGCCCTGCTTCGAAACCTCGGTAACGAACATACCCGAAACGGTAACATTGAGGACAATTTTTGACTGATCTTGTTCTTCGATGAGAACGGTGGGAGCAGCCGGATTTTCAGAAGTAAACCCGACCCACATTTTTTGAGCCATAATGCCAAGTGAAAGCATCATGAAAACGATGACAAAGAATAAATTTTTTTTCATTTTATTTAATGTTTAGGATTCATAACTTACCTGCTTAATTTACAAACTTTGTGATCCCTTTGTGCCTTTGAGATCTAGTGGCAAGCACTATATTCGCCACCAAGACACGAAGACTCTAAGTTTCACCAAGCTAATATTTCTCAAGAATTATTCAGAACTAAGTCCCGAAATTAAGTATTTTTTGACAAATGATCTGTTATCTTGTAAGAATTAGTTTTTCAGTGATGATCTCCTTTCCTGATTCAATCCTTATAAAATAAATACCTTGCTGCAGGTCAGACAAAGAATAATTAAACCTGTAATTTCCTGAAGCCTGGTCAGTCAATTCTGTAAGAATTTTAATTTCCTGGCCGAGTTCATTTAACAATTTAATCTTTATAACAGCTGCATTGGACAAACTATAATTAAGTGAAAAATTACCATCAGATGGATTGGGGTAAACAGAAATTTCATTGTTGATTATTTCATTCAAACCAGTGCTAAGTAACACAGAAACAGGATAAGTAGCTGGCAGGCAATTATAGCCACATACCACCAATTGTGCTTCTCCTGATCCGGTAAAAGCAGGCTCTAAATCAATAACCGCTGTCCCGGATGCATCTGTGGTTGCTGTTCCGTGTAAAACTCCATCTTTTAAAACAGAACAGGTAAAATTTTCCATCGGAATCCCATTGCTTGTTACTGTTACGGAAGTGGAAACAGCATTAACGAGGATTTCATTATCATAATTGGTCAGGATCGAAATAGGTTCAGCCGTCCAGAGCGAAAGGGTCGGGTCGCCAAGAATATTGATATCATAAAAATTCCAGCGCAAGGCTCCTTCCTCCCATTGTCCGGGAGCGGTAACCCAGGGTGAGGTAACGATTTTAGTTTCGACAAAGGCGGCTCCGATGCGATTGATTTTTTCATGGTATAAAGCATCTATCATTTCGCGGTGGAGGTGAGCAGCCGGACCTTCAGTTTGTCCTTCGTTGAACCATCCATACCTTGAATTACCGATAACTGCAACGGCAAAGTTTTCAATGCTTGCCATTTTCTCCATGATGCAGTCATTGTCATCAAAAGCCCCACAGATACAACCATGTGAATGAAAGATCGTATAGTTATGATCGGTTCCGTTTGCTCCATAGAAATTGCCATTTGTTATATCCGGATTGCTCATATATGCAACGTAATTTGAATTTGCGTGTCCCACATGGTGAACATACTGCTTTCCGGAATTTATTGCTGTTATCAGATCATTTGATCCCCATGACTGGTTCTCTTCATAAAGCTTCTGAAAATTATAGGTTTCAGGAATTCCCCAGGTTTCATAGCCATTATCCGTGCGATGGCCGATCAATAATTCAAGGTAATCGGAGCCCCATGTCTCATAGGGATCTCCATACAGCCATTCACCCGCCATCAAAGCATTATTGAATTCACCCAATACAGGAGTATTCTGATAGGAAAGGGTTTTATGAATCATGTTGTTTAATTCGGTAACATTACTGAAAGAGAACCTTCCAATTGCGACTTCGGGCAGAAGATCATCTTCTCCGGGTTCACCCCATCGGTCATCCCCGTCGGTGTTCCAGTTGCCGTCGAGAGCCGAGAAATAAAGGTCTGCAGGAATATTGTAATCCTCATAACCGCCTCCTGACACCGCATAGCAATAAAAACCACGGTAAGGCACATGCTCCACATCTCCTCCCAGCAACACATATTCAACACCATGGTCCTGGTATTCCTGGATGATGAAATTTCTTATCTTTTCAGCAAGGTCAAGTCCGGTTCCTGACGTATTGATGGTTTCACGGGTAACAACCTGAGATTTTATTCCTTCCTGCAGATAAAAATCGGTCAACTCTGTGAAATTACCGGCAAACTGAGACGGAGTAATGATGAGCAGGTGATAGTCATCCAGGCTCTTTTCCGGGGAAGGGTATTTTGAAATCATATCCTGATTCTGGGAAAAGTTTTTAATTCTCCCTTCAATGGTTCCGCCTGACCTGATGTTATTAAGCGCTTCAGCTGATTGTGCCGAAGGTTCCGTCGTGATTTTTATCGTCACTTTTTGATAGATAAAAACCTCTCCGCTCGCCGGATTAAATAAAACTGGAGTAAAGGTCGATAATGCAAAAGCATAACCGTTAAGGTATTGGGTAGTGAGTTGCCCGGTTGAAATCGAAGGATATAAAACATCGGTTTGATATAATGCCTCATTCATGATAAAGGTTCCGTTTTCGGGCAACGATAGCGGCCGGGATGCCTGTCTCGGATAAATTTTAAAGGACCCTGAAAGCTGAATCAACTCTTCTCCGTCAAATTCAATTGAAACGGCTTTTTCACCCGGGGGAAGCATTAGGCAGACCGATTGATAAGGCAACGACGGTTCGCCTGTTAAACCTGTGATCAGGGTATTATCAAAACCAATAACCTGAAAATTACCTTTCGTTTGAATACTGGGATTATTAAAATAATACATTTGTTCGATTTCACCGGCGCTCAGCATTAAAGCCGAAATCACGGTAAAAAGCATTAAAAACAGATTTTTCATATTTTTTTTATTGTTATGTAAATTTTTAAATGTTTTATGGAATAAAATTCATGATAAAAAAGACAAAAGTATCCATTAAATAGTTGTTCCTTCTTTAATAAATTAACTGTATACCGATATTTTGATTATCCGGGTTACATTCTTTTGACTCAATATTTTTAAGTATGTATTCAAACAGACACAAAAAGAAAAAGCGACACCTGAATGAATGCCGCTTTTCAAAAAAAATTGTAATTCCTATTAGTAGGAGGATATCTTCGCTGAATAAACCTTGTTTCCTGCTTTTAGGTTGACAAAATAAACACCGGAAACAAAATCCTGTGTGTTGACCTGAAGCTTATGGTATCCGGCTTCCATTTGTGATTGTTGTGAAGTATAGACCACTTTACCCAGAATATTATACACTTTTACGTCAACATTTCCGGGTTCTGAAAGATAGAATGAAATGTTAGCCTGATCTGTAAAAGGATTGGGGTAAACACTGAACTCAGATATCTCTTTCATTTCAGGAAGATCGGTTTGAGTGATATCAAACTGAACCAGTTCTTCTGTATTTTCAAAGTCGTTGTTCTGGTAGATCATACCAAAATTACTTTGCCGGAGAGTAAATCCTGCATTTCCGCCGACAAGCCCGTCTCCTCCTGAATCATAGATAATGAATGTGTAACAACCGACCTCATTTAAATACAAAGTATCCTTTATGAATTCCTGTGCATTTTGATAAGGCCCGCCTGAGAAAAGTATTTCACCGGCTGAGTTTTTGCACTCCCAGGTAGTTTCCTGAGGATTGTCATCAAGTTTGATGAATGCATACACATTTGGAATAACATCCATTGCTGAAAGAAAAATAGTTGAAGTGGTATCGTTTGAAGTTTCTTCATCCTGATTGCCGTTCGGATTTGATGTATAAATGAGCAAATCATTGAAATCCTCAAGGGTGAAGCCAGCACTTGGAAGATCAACCTGTACACTTTCCCCGTAGCCAAGGTTGCCGGTCCATTGATAAGTATTGACGGCTTCTTCATTAACCTGGTAATTGATATTTACCGCAGTAAGGTCAGTAGCTCCTTGATTGATCAGGTTTATGCGTGGTGCCACTTCGCCCGAGCAATTGGTAACCGGAACCATATGGATGTCCATGCAACCGGCATTGTTATAAAACAAAGGCATAAGGTCCAAAACATCCACTTTGGTCGCCTGCAAAATTTCTTTCGTCGTATTGTTTTGGATAAAAGCGATAAATTCGCAATTGGCAAGTACCCATGTCGGATCGATGGAAAACTCAAGGACAACTGTCTGAATGGGATTAGCGGAGAAATCTACAGGAGTACCGCTGGCAGCAGGATAAAGCCGCCTGGTCACATAATTGAAAATTGATCCCCCATAACTGCAGTTCGATTGTGTAAGCGCAAGATGCGCAACAAGATTTGTTCCTGAATAAGGTTCAACATTTTCCATTGTTAAAACAACGGTATAATCCAGACCATCATTCATTCCATTCATCAAAATAGTAAAATTTGATGGAACAGCAATACGCTGGTTATATTTTGCTAAGAACTGGTTGTAAGTACCTGTGCTTCCACCTACAACATGCGTTATCCCATCAAAATAAGAATCAGGAATGCCGCTTATATTATAGTATGCGATCCTTGCCTGAGAATAGATATTGGTTAATCCACCCTGGGAAGAAGAAACATGATGTTCCATTACGGCGACATCAAAACCATTTGCTATCAAAGCGTCAGCTGCAGCTGCTGCGTAAGGACAATATCCTCACCATGTGGCAGTGCCGATTTCAATAACCACTTTATCGCGTGGAACCTGCTGAGCAATCAATGCTATCGCAAAAATTGCAGTCATTAATGTTAAAAAGGCTTTTTTCATTTTATAAGATTTTAAATGGAACAAAATATTTTATGATGCAAATATATTAATTAAATGATTCAACAAAAATAAATAATTAAAAAACCCTGCAAGCAAAATGCAGGGTTTTTTAATTTAAATCGGCAACTCTTTAATAGCCAATCTGAAAGACATAAACCAGATTTTCGAAGAAAAAAGTGAGTTCTTCATTATTTGCTGATTATCAACTTTCTTTGAATAAGCCAATTGGCACCCTCAATCTTAATCAGGTAAATACCTTGTCCTGTATTCAGATCAATGGATTTATTGAAAGTTTTATCCACCTCAACTTGTTCCGCCTCATATACCAATTTGCTTTGGGCATTGTAGATCCGGATCGATATCACCTCACTTTTTTCACCATTCAGGTTAATTGAAAAACTGCCGGCGTTGGGATTCGGTGCAATTGAAACTTCAAAACCAGAAAGGTTTTCATTAATGCCTATGGTATGAACAAATAGGATCATTTCATCAGATACATCGCCGCATTCCGCGTTTACTGCGCTGATTGTCAGGGTTACCTCTTCAGATTCAATATCACCGGCGCCGGGTGTGTATGTGGGATTAATCAGGGAAGCATCATCAAAAGAGCCGTCTCCTGAGGTTGTCCATATAACAGATGTATAATTTTGTGCACTGGCATCTGCAATGGTATAATTCTGATCGGAATTGATCTGATGATCTTCACCTGCAAATGCTGCAGCCACCGGATTAACAGTAAGAATCATATCTGAACTTACCGGTTCGCATGGCCCGTTACCCTGAACAGTTAAAGTCAAGATCACTGTTCCGGTCGATGCATCATTTAATCCGGGAGTATAAACGGGATTAAGGAATGTTACATTATCAAAAGTCCCATCTCCGGAAGTCATCCAACTAACGGAAGAATAGTTTTGAGCGGTAGCAAGTGATAATACTATAGGTTCGTCACTGCAGGTTTCCGTACTTTCACCCGCGAAAGCAATAGCCTCCTGAACAAATGTAAGAACAATTTCATCATCCGTCGATCCGCATGGAGCATTACCTGTTACGTTAAAGTTCAGTGTAACTGTTCCTGCTGCAAGATCATTTACTCCGGGAGTGTAAACAGGATTAATAATATTGACATCATCAAAGGTTCCGTCACCAGCACTGCTCCACTCAACAGAAATGTGATTTTCAGCCGAAGCAGTTATTAATTCATATGTGGCATTACTGCAAATTTCAGCATCTTCTCCGGCATCTGCAACAGGAGCCTTATGGATAGTAAGGGTCATATTATCAGTAACATTATTCTCAGGACCATAGGCAGTCAGTGTAAGCACAACATTACCGGTGTTAATATCATCCGCACTTGGCGTATAAACCGGATTTAAAATCTGGTTGTTGCTGAAACTCCCCGTTCCTGATGTTGTCCAGTTTACAACGTTGTATAATGTCGCGGTTCCGCTGCAGGAATAAGTTTCTCCTTCACAAATTGTTCCATCCTGACCGGCATAGGCTGTTGTTACGGGATGAGCAGGTAAAACTATAAAATCGACCCAGCTACAGTCACTTCCGTTCGCCACGCTCCCATCCTTGCTGTACGTCCATTTGAAGGTGTGGGTGCCTGCTGTTAGCGGATATGCCGCCCTCGACCAGCCCACCTCTCCTGACCACTGGTCTTTTTGTATATTGTCTATATAAAACTTCATATAATCATAACCATCTTCTGAGGATACTTTGTACCAGAACGAGATGCTGTCTGCTCCGAATACCTCATACTGCAGGCTTAAATAATTGCTCTGAGTGTGGCCTATCGCTCCTGACTTTATGCAATAGCTCCCTTCATAAGGATTATTCGTTGTTACAGCCCAGTTGGAGTTTCCTCCCGTCGTCCAGTCAAACTGGCTCATGTCGCCTGTCTCCCAGTCTTCTACTATCAATCCTATGGTCGAAGCAAAACTCTCCTGTACATAATACCCACCTGAAGTTACATCATAAATAAAGTTTACAGGAGTGCCTACAGGTGCATTGGCTGCTACTGTCACATTGAATATCGCCTCTTCCATTAGCCCTGCTCCTATCTCGTTGAAGTCATGGCTGGTACTGTTCAGGGTGATAAATCCGCTTGTGCAGTTCAATGTGCCTACTGCTCCCACTGCCTGATACGATCCGTTGTTGTATGTCGGTATAATGATAATTACCGTTTCTCCCGGATCAAGCCTGCCATTGTTATTACCCTGTGAATCGTTGATCTGCATCGCCCCAAATTCTATCTGCGGTGCATGACCTTCCACACTGAAGTTTGTTGTCCAGGTATCGGTGCCGTCGGTAGCTGTCATTTCAAATACCACATTATGCATATCCGGAATATTATCCCCTACTTCCCATCCGAAACCATCTGTTACTACTGCTGTGGCTCCTGCCAATACTGTTCCATAGGATTCGGTATTATCCGTCAATGTTACATATTCGTCCTGGGTTGCAATGGTTACTGTTACATTGGCGGCTTCTTCTATCCCTACATTCTTGATGGTTATGGAAGCCATGATCGTTTCTGATGTCTCCATGATACCGTTCCCGTTGCCTGCTGCATCATTTATCGTCACTGTATTCTGTACGATATATGGACCCGTCGGAGGGATGACTTCTACATCGCTCACATAACGATAATAGTTTTGCATGGTTATGGTTACCAGCATATGGTTGGGTGGCACCTGGCCGGGTATTTCTATCGTTAATGGCATGCCTGTTCCGATGGCTGTTGCTATTATTTCTCCATTTACTGTAAGTGCTATCAATGCTCCTTCATTCGCCGTTACATCAAAACTTGTAACACCCGCATAAAGGATCGGGTTATGCGTTACAGTAAGGTTTTGGGGAACTTCTGAATACACTGTCATGAAGGCATCGCCATGATGGTGGAAAAGATTATAAGTTACTTCCTTATTGTTTGTATTGTAAGGCCATGATGAAGCCTGTAAAAAGTATTTCCCTGCCGCATTCGCAAAGGCAGGTAATATTCCCCTTGGCTCTGGTGTTGAACCGTAGGTCGGCATGAATTCAGGCCACATATTGTCATAAGCCCCCCATACGTATACGTCGTTCACAAATGAATAGGAAACCTCTGATGCAGCATTGATCCCGACACAACCTGAGTTTTGTCCATTATAGGTATAGCGATGGAACTTTTCAGAAAAAACTTCACTGCTGTAATTGTACTTACCTGTCAGGCAATTTACGGACCACACAAATGTCAGATCGGTATTGGTCAATCCGCTTATATTTGAACTCGAATATGCAGGTTCGCCCCAGCCCTGTTCAAAACCGTGATCACGGTGCTGAACCATAAAAGCTCCGTTGTTAATGGCTGCATTGACCATGGCAGGAGTTCCTCCGCTCCATCCACCCAAGGTTGATGGCTGAGCCGGTATATATCCCAATCCGTTGGGCCCAAAATAATTGACTACCGTCGCTGTATTGGTAGCTGTCGACCATACCGATCCGGGTGTACCTTGGTAAATTGCATTTACCCTGATGGGATCTTTTCCCTGTTCTTCTCTCCAGAAACCTCCTATTACCTCTGTGCATATCTGGAACCAGCGCTCTGTTTGCCAGCCCAATGCGGTTACAGGATGATCATAGAAATATTCGCTCGTTGGCGGTGTACGCTCATAGTTCAGAAACTTGGTTACCATCACCTGCAACTGCGCTGCATTCTGCGCTGTTATCCTTGCAAATACAATATCAGGCATGTCGTTGTTATTCACATCGGCATAAATGTTATCCGACACGCAATAACTGTCCCAAATGGGTGAGGTTATGCTGTTGGCTGCATTGGAACCATAATCTCCCAAAAGAAGACAGGCTACCGGTGGTATGTCCCAGGTGTTATAGGCATTGTTGACATAGTTCTCTATGATTGTGGGGGTATTGCCTCCTACTTCTGCAAGGGTTACTACTTCGGTCAGGATACCCTGCAGTGTCCTAAACTTTCTGATCGAGTCAGCCCACTGCTGAAACTCTGCATTATTCGGTGTAATGATCAGGTATTCGCAGCCCGTTTCTTTAGTCGTCTGGAGGTTTTTATTATAATCTACCTTAGGAAGGGTTTCAAAATTAACAACATATCCGACAGCATCGGATCCCACCAACGGCTCCTCAACCGGTTGTCCCCAAAACTGCCATTGCCACCAACAAACTGAACCTTTACTCTCAAATCGCGATAAACGATGAGTTCTTTAGTTACAGGATTGTACTGAAATGGAGTAACACCCAGCATCACTGCATCAACTCCTCTGATCTGGGTCGCCTCTGACAGCATTACCGGTTGTGCAGGGTAAAATTCGTTCTTCGTATAAATGCTCATATCCTTATTATAGTCCAGCGGGCCGTTTTCAGTATCCCAGGGAATCCTGAATGCCGGAGCCAGGTCTACATCCTTAAATTTTTCTGTCCGGTATGACAATACCTCTACCTGAGCTGTCGAGCCCTGAGGTATTGCGATAAAACGGCCTTCTCCTGGAAGATTAGGAGCTCCTTCATTGTTAGGAAGTAAGGTCCCCGGCAGGCCAATAACATCCATCAGTTCTCCGTTAATCAAATCCTTATTTAGGTTAAAACTGCTGATCGAATAGTTCACTTCTGCACTCGATGACTTTTGATCTGTCAGTGTAAAGCCCTGTTTACCCCAGCTATCGGAATATTTGTACTCATCGGCTATTATATTCCCTGAAAAGAGAAATGCCATAACCAGGATTAACCATCTGGTTTCGTTTTGTAATAATCGTTTCATAATTAATTAAATTAGTTAGTATTAATTTGTTATCGTCTTTATTTTCAAATATTGAATTTTAATTCCAGCACAAATTTAACCTATCTCTTACTTGTCATCCGTATATTATACATAATCAAAATAATATTGGTTATCTTTTTTTCGAAATCAACTATCTGATGATAATTTTATCTGACAAATTTAGTTGTTCTCCTGATATAACAATATAATATATTCCTGGTTCAATTTCGCCAAAATCCAATGTGAATGAAGGATTAGAATTGTCGCAGGTTTTCGTAGCCGAATATAAAATCGAGCCTAAACTGTTATAGACTTTAACTTCTATTATGTCATCACTAAAATTCCCCAGTTTTACATTCAGCACTCCTGTTGAGGGATTGGGTAAAATTTTCAACGCTGGTAATTGATTTTCACTTACAGATTCCCACCAGACAAAAAGTGTCAATTCATCAGAAAAGGAGCTTTCACCACAATCATTGACGGCCTTTACTTTGAGTTCAACATTGCCCATATACCAATCGACAAAATCTATTGTACATATTGTTCCCTGATTAATGAGGGTTTCAATTGCATCTGCAGGTTCTGCAACCCATTCATAACTTGCAGCATTGAGAACAGCGGGAATGGTATATTCAAATTCACAATAAGGCATTGACCACGGATGTTCTTCGCCAGAAGGAATCTCAGGAGTCTCAGGCTCAGTAATTACGGCTATGTAGTTCTCCTGAGTAAGCGTTTGTGTATCATTTCCGTTCGAGACGGTAAGCGTAACATCAAATAAGCCGGTGGAAGGATAAGTAACTGTGGGATTTTGCTCCGCAGATGAAGAAGGTGTTCCTCCAGGGAAACTCCAGTTCCATGAAGTAATATTCCCGCTGGAGTTATCAGTAAAATTCACCAGCCCTCCTTCACAAATCTGGGTTTGGTTAGCAGTAAAAAATGGAATTAAACCTTGTGTGGCACCTGACGGAAGAATAATATAATCCAGCCACCCGCAGTCTGATCCTGCTGGATACATAATCATCCTTTGTATATTCCCATTTGAAGGTATGCTGGCCGGAGGTGACCGGAAATGCTGATTCGCTCCAGGGTACTTCACCTGACCAGCTATCCTGAAGTACATTGTCAATATAGAATGACAAGAAATCATAATTCGCTTCAGAAGAAACCTTTTTAACAAAGGAAATATTTCCATCAGCCAGTACATTGTATGATATTGACAGATAAGATGCTTGGTCGTCGTCAATATTTCCTGATTTTGCAGAATAAGTTCCCTCATAGGGACCGACATTTGTTATGATCCAGTTACTGTTACCGCCGGTTTCCCACTCAAACTGGCTGAAATCTCCGGTTTCCCAGTCCTCGATTATGAGACCGACGGAAAAACTAAGGATATAAGCATTAGTATATGTTCCGTTGTTGGCGCTTATATCAATATTCAATGAAAAACTTTGACCTGCTGGAGTTGCATTGTCAACAAGGAGGGTAAAGATACCTTCTGAGGATTCTCCCTGTGCGAGGGTTCCGAAATCAGCGCTGGCTGAGGTGATACTCACATATGGTGAGGCCGTAGAAATTGCACCGAGAATATCTGATGCTGTTATATTGCCATTATTTTTTATTGTGATGTTTAAATTTATTGTTTCCCCGGGATCAATCATCCCGTTGTTATTTCCATTAGAATCGTCAATGGAGTATTCTGTAATTACCAGATAAACACCCGAAGCAGGCTCCAGAACTTCGACAGCATCCAGGTCAAAGCCGGCATTGGCTGCATTAGCAGTCCCATCACCATCATCCAGTAATTTAATAAATTGTGTCTCGGTTAATCCACTGCCTGCCATATCAAATTCTGTTGTCCCTGTGCCTGTTCCAAGGCTTATCCAGGGTCCATCGATAGAGGATCCAACATAAAAAGTGTATCCTTCTTCGGTTGCATCACCCTCGTAAACTTTAAAATCCATTCCCTGACCATCCAATACAGGATATTGCATATCAAGGATACAATATCCGTTTTTTCCTAAAGAATAATTAACATTATCCGGCGGGCCTAATGCAGCCGGGGTATTTCCTTCATCCTGAGGATTATTATCCGGTATCACTGATGCCACAAATTTATATGCAAAATGACCCTCTTCGGGGATGAGCTGAAAATTAGTTGTCGTTGCATTGTTTGAAGTGACAACGATATTGTTTAGGATTTGGGGTAGATATCCATTGGCCTTTACAGTAATGGAATATGTTCCGGGTAAAACATATTTATGATAGTCCCCAATCTCCGGGTCGGAATAACATGGATAATAGCTGTTCACGTAAACAACCGCTGCAACCGGGTCTCCGGTATTTACATCAGTAATTGTTCCCTGCAAACCATATCCGGCATATTCGATCAGAGCTAGCATTGATGGTTTATTATAATTATAATACATCATGATCTGAGAGGCTGGCGGTTGCTTATCCATTGAAATTTCAATACTCCATGAAACCGAGCCAGTGATACCGTAATAAGAATCTTTTGAGCTTCCATTGATCGGGTACATGCCTGAATACCCCTGCCCGTATGGTATGTTGGAATATCCTGATTGGTCGGCATACACCTGAGCAAGCTGATTAATATGTATTTGATCAGGAGTAGCTGATTCCCTGTAGCTCCAGGGATAGGAAACAAATTCAGTTCCGCTGTGATATGAGGTGTAGACCACAAATTGATTTTCCAGATTACATTGTCTTAAAGCTTTTGATTCAACCTCATTAAAAGGGCCATCACTGCCTCCTTCTGCATTCCACATGTAGCCGCAGTCCCGGTTCAAATCAACATTGTTGGCATTTTCACGCATCATGTTCACCCTGCCATCGGGATTAACCATCAGATAAAGCCAGGTCTCACGGTTATTGACAAGGTTTGTAATTGCAGCATTGGTGCCATACCCCAGGCACAGGTCGCGGGCAAACCGGATAATATTCTCTGCACCACCAATCTCATCTCCATGTATTCCGCCATCAAAAAAAACTTCAGCTTCGGGTTCATCAGAAAGCACATTATCGCTGATCTTTAAGGCAGCAAGCTGCCTGCCCTGAATAGAGGTGCCAAAAAGATATTTCTTACAGATGGATGGAAAATTTTCTTCAAGACTATCAGCCAGATCTATGATCTGCTGATAGGTATGGTAAAAATCTTCCGATAGCCAGAAATTTTCGAAATGTTTATTAATATCTTCTATTTCGGTCTCAATTATAAATTCATTTGCCTCAAGAATAACTCTTTCTTTGGGTACAATATAGGCTCTGACAGTATTTATTCCACAAGTTTCGAAGTCAATCTTGTATTCTTTAAGGATAAGCAGCTGTTCCTGATTTTCAATCCTGAGCTTTACCTGCTGTTCCCCGGTTCGCCAGCCCTGAGCGTGGATCAAGGATATAAAAAAAAGAGAACAACAAAAAAGAATGGTTCGTATCATTATATTACTCTTAAGGATCATTAGTATCTCTTCTGAATTAATATTGAAATAATTGGTGAAAAGACATTCTAGCCTGAATTAGGGTTGCATTGATCATAGCTTTTTAGCCCATGTAATAATATCAGATATGCTTTTCAATAACCTCCAGAAATCCTCCTACACTTATTGGTTTGGAAATATAATCCACACAACCACACTCAAGACAATGTTGTTTTTCTCCAGCCATCGCATAAGCCGTCTGAGCAATTATTTTTGAGCCGGGATACTTTTCCAGTATTTTTTGGGTAGTTTGATATCCATCCATTTTCGGCATTCTGATATCCATCAGTATCAAATCGAATTTCTGCCGTGTACAATGGTCAAGAGCTTCAGTCCCGTCAGCAGCTTGTGTTATTCTAATCCCTGATTTTTTCAAAACGCGTTGATAAAATAAAAAACTTTGCTCATCATCTTCCACAATCAGAATATGCTTGTTTTTCCAATCGTATTTTTTTTGATTGAAGCTTATAATCTCTTTTCCGGGTGGGCTGCCAGAAATAGCCGTTGGATTATATGGAAGATTGAAATAAAATGTCGAACCTTGTCCTGGAGCCGATTTTACCCAGATATTGCCACCCAAAAGCTCAACTATTTTCTTGGTAATCGCTAACCCCAAGCCGGTACCGCCATACAATTTCTTACTGGTAATATCCAGTTGCCTGAAGCTTTCAAAAATAACATCGAATTTATCATCAGGTATACCGATTCCCGTATCTTTAATATAAAATTGCACCCACGATTCTTTGCCTTCAGGTTTCAACTCAGCGCCGAATTCAATAAATCCATGATCAGTAAATTTAATTGCATTATTGATGAGGTTACGGATCACCTGCTTCAATTTATCGATATCTGTGTGAATTACCAGTTTTTTTTGCAAGCCGGAATTGTTGTAAATAAATTGAATTTCTTTTTTGGATTCAGCAGTTTTCAAATATTCAATATAGGATTCATATATTTCCGAAAGGACAGTTTCAATAAAATAATCGGCTTTATAGATTTTAAGCTGCCCTGCTTCAATTTTTGAAATGTCAATGATATCATCTATCAGACCAAGCAAATCTCCACCGCTTTTTTGTATAAGAGAAATGAAATGATTTTGTTCTTCAGGTGTTATATCAGGCTCTGATAGCAACTGCGAAAAACCGATAATGGCATTCATCGGGGTTCGGATTTCATGCGACATATTGGCGAGGAAAGCCGATTTTAATTTATCCGATTCCTCTGCTTTTTCTTTAGCTTTAATTAAATCCTGTTCCATTCTTTTTCGGGCAGTAATATCTTCCTTCAACGCAATAAAGTGAGTTATTCTTCCTTTATCGTCTTTAAGGGGAGATATATTAGCCCATTCCCAGTAAGTCTCTCCACTTTTTTTTCTGTTGATGAATTCACCCGACCATTCTTTCCCTGAAACAATGCATTCCCAAAGGGTTGGATAGGTTTCTTCAGGGGTATTGCCCGATTTAAGAATCCTCGGATTTCTTCCGAAAACTTCTTCAAACTGGTAACCGGTAACTTGTGTAAACTTTGGATTTACATATTCTATATTTCCTTGCAGGTCGGTAATCACTGCAATTGCCGGGCTTTGCTCAACCGCTCGGGAAAGTTTTCTTAACTCCTCCTCAGCAATTTTCTGGTCTGTTATATTGGCAATAAATCCTTCAAGGGCAAGCAGGTTATCATTTGCATCAAAGACTCCGGATCCCTGTTCCCACACCCATTTTTGAATTCCTTTTTTGGTTTTCATACGGTAAATTATCCTGTAAGGTCTGCGTTTTGATACTCCTTCCTGTACAGTATCCCAAACTAACTTCTGATCTTCTGGATGTATGAGATCATTGTAAGATAATTTCCAGTTGTTAATTAGTTCTTTTGAATTATATCCGGTCAGTTCAAGGCATCCTTCACTTACAAATTCCATTGTCCAGTCCTTGTCATTTGCACAGCGGTAAGCCATCCCCGGCAGGTTACCCATGAGGGTTGATAATCTTCTCTGATTTTCCTGTAATCTCTCCTGAAAAGCTTTTCGTTCTGTTATATCCTGGGCAAAAGTTATAATTACATCTTGCCCAAAGTACTTACCTTTATTCAGTCTGACTTCTTTGGGAAACACCCTGCCTTGTTTATCAATTCCCCAAAATTCAAATGCTTGCGGCTTGCCGTTGAATGCTTTCTGAATTTTTTCGAATGCTGCAGACATATCATTCTTCCCTGGCGCTGAAAGAAACTCAGGTGTTTTTCCCGTAAAAAAACTCTTAGGATACCCATACATTTTTACCGCACCATCATTTACAGCCAAAAAACGACCTTCCTTATCCTGAACGTATATAGCATCGGTGGAGCTGTTAAACAGACCCCGATAGCTTTCTTCAGAGTCTTCGAGATTAATTCTGGCAATTTCTTTTTCTGTAATATTTTCCGCTATGCAAATTATACCGGATCCACCTTCGGGGAGAATAAATTTTTTTTCATTCAGTTTCACCAAGATTTTTGTTCCGTCCTTTTTGACGCTTTTTACAACATGCCTCAGAAGTTTACCCTTCATTATCCTGGCTATGTTCATGTCTACCTCGTCAATACTTGAATGATCTGAAAAAACATGAACACTCTTTCCTAATAATTCTTTTTTGCCATAGCCTAACATTTTACAGAAGGCGGGATTCACATCGATGATCTTACCTTCACTATTTTCAAGGAGGATGCCCTGGGGAGAAAGGTTAAACAGCGTCCTGTATTGTTCTTCCCTTTTTCGAAGTTGCTCTGAAGCCTCCTTTTGCCGGGTCACATCCCTGACAATAAATTGCAGGGCAGGTTGATTCTGGAATACGATTTTTGAAATGATAGATGAATACCAGTGGAAATTTCCTGATTTATCTATGAACCGGTTCTCAATAATATCTGAATGCTGTTTGCGGCTTTTGATAAAACGGGCGATAAACCTGCCAACTCTTTCCGAATCTTCAGGAAGGATAAAAGGATTATCTTTCTGAGAAAACTGAAAATCGGCAATGCTGAAACCTGTTTGCTTTTTTAATGAAGGATTGGCATAAAGAATTTTACTTTCATAATCCGTGATAAAAACAATATCATTGAAGGTTTCGACAAGGGTACGGTATTTATTCTCCGATTCCTGCAAGGCCTCTTCTGCTTTCTTTTTTTGGGTTATGTCCTCAATAATACCTCCGTAATAATTGAATCTTCCGCTTTTATCCCTTGAAATAATGCCACTGATCGATCCTAAAAAAAGTGTGCCGTCTTTCTTAACAAAACGTATTTCTCTGTTTCTGACTGATCCTTTTATTTCAAGTGTTTTGATAAGGGCTTTTCGATCTTCCGGGTATTTATAAAGGGACTTGACTGAGCAGCCATAAAGTTCTTTTTTACTTTTATAGCCAAAAAGCTGCATAAAAGCCGGGTTAAAATCGAGTAATTTGCCTTCCGGGTCTGTTGTGCTACGGTAAATTCCCACATTCAGATTATTGGCAAGTGAACGATATTTTTCTTCTTCCAATTTGAGGGCATCTTCAGCCAGCCTGGTTTTTGTTAGGTCCCGGCAAATGATTCGTATTCCTGCTATCTCTCCTTTATTATCAAAGACAAGCTGGGTTCTTTCATAAACGAAAAGCTTTGTTCCGTCTTTTCTTATTTTTTTAAAATATAATTCTGAATAGGTTTTCCTATTAGCAATAATCGTTCTGATTTTTTGCTTAACTTTAGGGAGATCCGCTTTATCCACTACTATCCAAACAGATTTACCAATCAATTCAGATGGTGAATAACCAAGAGACCGGGCTCCTTTTTTATTAACCCAGGTCACTTTTCCATCAGGTTTGATGGTAAAAAGCATATCCCGGGAGTTTTCAAAAAGTCTGTTGAAATTTTTTTCTACATTACTGAGTTTTTTTGGAGTTATACCCGGTGATTTTGTCTTTTGCTTCCCGGCAATCTGCTTTTCGACGAGTAATTTCTCAATTTCGTCGATTAACTGTTCCCTGGTAAATTTCCTTAAATCCATTGTACAGGAATAAAATTGCCTCGCGTCTGATCTCTAAAAGAGTGTGAAAATAAATAAAAAATATTAATCACCCAAAAAAAGTTAACAAGATTAATTTTTCCCGGTTGACCTGAAAAATAAATATTGAGCAATGATGGCTAACATCAAACTAAAAATGCTGCTGAAAATAACGCGAACAAACGTGCTGAAAAAATCTGTAAACCTGAAAACTTCTATGTAAAAAAGGGCTGAATGATGCAGTAGTATGAGAATGGCTGAATAACTGAAAAACCATAAGAATCCCAGATCACTGATTGAAGGCTTCATGCCGGGTTCAAATTCCTTTCGGCTTGGAATTGCTTTGATAACGAGTGGCCTCGCAAAAGCCATTAATACCGAAGAGGCTGAGTGTATTCCGGGAGTTCCGAGAAAAGCGTCGATACTGAATCCAAGCAAAAAGGAAGATATGAGCAGCAACCATCCTGGAGTCTCAAATGGAAGCAATAAAATGAAATATATGTACAGGTAAGGATTGATATATCCTCTCAAATTGATGTTTTCAAGCACAAAAACCTGAAGAAAAACAAGAATCAGTAACCTTATAATATTTATTAAAATCTTACTGGTCATCCGATTGTTTTTTTTCCAGCCCTTGTTGCTCTCTCTTTTTAAGGTTTACGATAACATAAACATAATAGAGGCTATTATAATCAACCGCATATTTCAGTGTTGCTGTGTTGAATTTCTCGTTAGGCTGGATATTGTACTCCTCAACGGTACCAATCATAATTCCTTCAGGAAATATCAATGAGTTACCCGATGTGACTATAGTATCGCCCGGAAAAAGTTCGACATGCATGGGTATGTCGATCAGCATTCCATTTCGGTAATATTTTCCCGGCCATTCAACCGTTCCAAGGTGATTGTTTTTTTGAATTCTTGCATTGATTTTATTGTTGATATGCAAAACCGACATAACCCTTGAGAACTGGGGTGTGACATCTACAATGGTCCCGACTAATCCGTCGGATGTTATAACACCCATGTCCTTTTGAATTCCATGACGGCTTCCTTTGTTCAGCATGAGGAAATTTTTCTGATGATTCACTGAATTGCTGATTACCTTGGCACTAATATACCTGTAAATTGAATCCTTTGAAAAAAATTCCTGCCTGTCGGTTATCAGATAGGAAGAGGTAAGCTGATTGCGCAATCGGGCATTTTCATCTGAAAGAATATCATTGGCTTTCTTTAGGATCAGATATTCCGAAATATTATTTATAGCTGCTGTGATATTACCGGTTATCTTTCCTGTCGAATTCAGGAAAGTTGCTCTTTGAAAATGATTTTGCAGAACAAAGGAAAAAGAAATGACTTCCAGTAAAAGAAAAAGGAAAAAGAAATATTGTTTAAGTATGTAGGCAAATAGATTCCGCACTTTTTAATAAATTATTGTAGATACAGAGATCAAAAACCTATTGCGACCTTATTTGATAAGGAAGTTAAATTTATCAAAGTTTTTAAGGGCTATACCTGTTCCTCTTGCCACTGCCCTCAAGGGATCTTCGGCTACATGCACCGGAAGTTTCGTCTTCAGGTGTATTCTTTTGTCGAGGCCTCTGAGCATTGAGCCACCTCCTGCCAGGTATATACCAGTTCTGAAAATATCGGCAGATAATTCAGGTGGTGTCATTTCGAGAGCATTTAAAACAGCCGCTTCAATTTTCGAAATGGATTTATCAAGACAATGTGCTATTTCTGCATAATTCACCATGATTTCTTTTGGAATACCGGTAAGCATATCACGGCCATGAACAGCATAATCATCAGGAGGATTGTCAATTTCAGTCATAGCAGCGCCTACTTCAATTTTAATTCTCTCGGCAGTTCGTTCACCGATATTTATATTATGCTGCTTTCGCATGTATTCTTCAATATCCATGTTAAAATCATCACCGGCTATTCGAATGGATTTATTGTTTACAATTCCCCCGAGAGCAATAACAGCAATCTCGCTTGTACCCCCACCAACATCGATAATCATATTTCCGGTTGGCTCCATCACATCGATCCCAATTCCGATAGCGGCAGCCATAGGTTCATGGATTAGCCTTACTTCTTTTGCTCCGGCCTGTTCGGCTGAATCCTTTACAGCCCTTTCTTCTACTTCTGTTATCCCTGAAGGAATGCAAATAACCATTTTCAGCGCCGGAGGAAACAATGGCTTTTTTGTCCATATCATTTTGATCAGCTCACGGATCATGTATTCGGCCGATTGAAAATCTGCAATAACACCATCCCTTAAAGGGCGTATGGTTTTGATATTTTCATGCGTTTTGCCATGCATCATCATTGCTTTCTTGCCAACCGCAATTATTTTTCCGGTCTGACGCTCAATGGCAACAATGGAAGGTTCGTCAACTACAACTTTATCATTATAGATAATAATGGTGTTGGCTGTTCCCAAGTCAATTGCTATTTCCTTTGTTAAGAATGAAAAAAGACCCATGATGAAAAAGATGTTTTATGAATTTTTTATTGATATTTAAACTTTTCGAATTTACAACCTAAAAATTAAAATCCATTTAATGCTTAAAATGTCTGAAACCGGTAAATACCATGCTCATTTGATGTTGATCGCAATAATCTATCGACTCCTGATCTCTGACCGACCCGCCGGGTTGAATAACCGCAGTTATGCCTGCATTATACGCCAATTCCACAGAGTCGGCAAAAGGGAAAAAGGCATCTGAAGCCATTACTGCTCCCCGAAGGTCAAAGCCGAATTCATTAGCTTTTGAAATCGATTGCTTCAGCGCATCAACTCTTGAAGTCTGTCCCGTTCCGCTTGCCAATAACTGTCTGCTTTTTACCAACACAATCGCATTCGATTTGGTATGTTTCACTATTTTATTTGCAAACAATAAATCTTGCTTTTCATACTCATTTGGCGATAGTTTTGTTACGACTTTCAAATCTGCGATGGTTTCAGTTTGAAAATCCTTGTCCTGTTCCATTACTCCATTAAGCGCCGACCTGAATTGTTTGGAAGGAAACGCATACGATTTTTTACAGAGTATGATCCGGTTCTTTTTTGATTTGAGTAAATCAAGTCCTCTGTCATCGAAATCAGGTGCTATAATGATCTCAAAAAACAAATCATTGACCAGTTCAGCAGTCTCAATATCTAATTTTGAATTGGTAACCAAAACGCCCCCAAACGCTGAGACCGGATCACCAGCCAGGGCATCTTTATAGGCCTGGGAAAGACTTGGGCGGCTTGCTATGCCACAAGCGTTATTGTGCTTGAGTATTGCAAAAGTGGGTTCATCGAATTCACTGATCAAACTGATACCGGCATCCAGATCACCGATGTTGTTATAGGAAATTGCTTTACCATGCAACTGATGGAAAACCTCATCAAGGTGACCGTAAAAAACTCCACGCTGATGCGGATTTTCGCCATAGCGTAATGTTGCGGATCCCGCGATACTTTTTTTAAAGATATCATCCTTTCCTGCACTGAAATAATTAAATATCGCTGTATCGTAATGGGACGAAATATGAAACGCCTTTGCAGCAAATAATTTCCTGTCACTTAAATCCGAATAGCCTTTTTTTTCAGATAACAGCATCAATAAATCCCGATACTGATCAACAGAAGAAACAACAATGACATCTTCGAAATTTTTTGCAGCAGCGCGGATGAGGGATATTCCGCCGATATCGATCTTTTCAATGATTTCTTCCTCATCAGTTGTAGAGGCAACGGTATTCTCAAAGGGGTATAAATCGACAATAACAAGATCAATTTCAGGAATTTGATATTGTGTGAGCTGATCCCTGTCACCTTCATTCTCACGCCTTGCGAGAATACCCCCAAAAACTTTTGGATGCAATGTCTTTACCCTGCCACCGAGGATGGAAGGATAGGAGGTCAGAGATTCAACTGCTTCAGCTTTAATATCGAGTCTGGTAATGAAATCATAGGTGCCGCCGGTAGAATATATTTTAACTCCAAAGCTATGCAATTGCCTGACGATTTGCTCTAAACCATCCTTGCTGTAAACCGAAATCAAAGCGCTGTTAATCTTTTTCATCCCTATCTGTCTGATTCTTTGCAGATTTACTCATCTTTTAATACAGGATTGCAAAGTAACAACTAAATTTGTTTGTTTTGTTCTGGGTAAATAATTTATTTTTACTGTTTCAATTTTTGATATTATCCCAATGAAGTTTATCCTGAAACTTATAGGTGAAAGTTTTATCATCGCAATGCATGCGATCATGGTTAACAAAGTCAGAACATTACTGTCATTGCTGGGTATCACCATCGGCATTTTTTCAGTGATTTCGGTTCTGACTATTTTCGATTCGATGGAAATCGCTATTAGAAAAAATTTTGATCAGCTTGGGGACAATGTGTTGTTTATCCAAAAATGGCCATGGGAGGGAGGAAATGACTACCCATGGTGGAAATACTGGAAACGGCCGGAAGCCAATCTTGAGGACCTAAGGGAAATTCAAAAGCGAAGTAATGCTTCCGAAGCCTGTTCTTTCATGTTTGAGGTTCGACGTACCGTGAAATATCAGAGCAACAACATGAAAAATGTCTCTGTTCTGAGCGTTTCGCACGATTTTGAAAAAGTGCTTCCATTAGACCTGCAGGAAGGAAGGTATTTTACACCCATGGAATCTGCAGGTGGTAAAAATGTAGTGATTATAGGTGCAGATATTTCTGAGAAGCTTTTTGCCGGACTGCCTCCAATCGGACGCGAGTTAAAAATTTTTGGCAGCAAGCTTGAAGTAATCGGAGTGATAAAGAAAGAAGGCGATGATTTATTTGGAAATTCATCCGATAACCAGGTTATTGTTCCCGTCAATTACGGACGCAATTACGTGGACATTCAGGAAGTCGGAACAAGCATTCTTGTTAGGGCAAAACCCAACGTTTCGAACGAAGAATTAAAGGATGAACTGGTAGGCATTTTGCGATCAGTGAGGAAATTAAAACCTGCCGCTGAAGATAATTTTGCCATTAATGAAACAAGCTTTATTTCAAATACTTTCGATGCTTTTTTTAAAATGATTGCCATAGTCGGATGGATTGTCGGGGGGTTCTCTCTTTTGGTTGGTGGATTTGGGATCGCCAATATTATGTTTGTTTCTGTTAAAGAAAGAACCAACCAGATCGGTATTCAGATGTCGCTGGGAGCCAAAAAGTATTTTATTCTTTTTCAGTTTCTGTTTGAAGCTGTTTTTTTGTCCTTGTTTGGAGGAATAATTGGGCTCTTAATTATTTATATTCTTGTACTGTTTTCACAAAATTTTCCTTTTTCATTGCATCTGACCTTAGGAAATATTCTGATCGGTGTTATGGTTTCAGCTACCATTGGACTGATTGCAGGGATTTTGCCTTCATACATGGCTTCCAGGCTTGATCCGGTTGAGGCCATGCGTTCAACGTTTTGATAATGCGGCTTCAAAGCCTTTTGATGTTTTATTAAAATTTTTTACCTGATTTTGTTTCATCGTCTGGTTTATATTTTAGTATCTTTACGCATTCAATTTTTGTATGGAAAAACGCTGGGTACTTAAGGAACAGGGAGATAAGGCAACCATTCAATATCTTTCCGAGACATTGAATATCGACCTCAACCTGGCTAATCTGCTTGCCCAGCGCAATATCAAAACCTTCGAAGAAGCAAAATCCTTTTTCCGTCCCTCCCTTGAAGAACTCCATGATCCTTTCCTAATGAAAGATATGGACAGAGCCGTTGATCGGATTGAGAGCGCCATAAAAAACAATGAAAAAATTCTTGTTTATGGTGATTACGATGTAGATGGTACAACAGCGGTTTCGCTCGTTTATACTTTCCTCAAAGGAATTTATGAGAATGTGGATTTTTACATACCCGACCGGTATGAAGAAGGGTATGGGGTTTCATTTAAAAGCATTGATTATGCGGCTGAAAATAATTTCCGACTGGTGATTGTTCTTGACTGCGGAATTAAAGCTGTCGAAAAAATAACCTACGCTAAAAGTAAGAATATAGATTATATCATTGCCGATCACCATCGTCCCGGCGATCAGCTTCCCGAAGCAGTCGCCGTTCTTGATGCCAAGCGTCCCGACAGCACCTACCCTTATGATGAATTATCGGGTTGTGGTGTTGGATTTAAGCTCGTGCAGGCCTTTGCAGCCCGAAACGGAATACCTTTTAAAGAACTTGAAAAGTATCTTGATCTTGTGGTTGTTAGCATTGCATCAGATATTGTAAAAATCACCGGCGAAAACAGAATTCTTGCCTATTATGGATTGAAGCTCCTGAATACTTCTCCCCGGCCAGGCATCGAGGCAATTTTGAAATACAGCGGATTGAACCGCAAAGAAAAATCAGTTATTGATGATACCGATTATATTTTCAGCCGTGAATTAACCATCAGCGACCTGGTTTTTCTCGTCGGCCCACGAATCAATGCTGCCGGCCGCATCGAAAGCGCAAAGAATTCGGTAAGGCTGTTGATAGCAGAAACGCTTGAATCTGCTGAGAAATATGCAGTAATGATCAACGATTTTAATACGGAACGAAAAGACCTTGATTCTCAAACGACAATTGAGGCACTGGAAATGATTCAGCAGAATGAAAGATTGTTAAAAGCCAATTCCACAATTGTCTTTAGTCCTGACTGGCACAAAGGTGTCATTGGTATTGTTGCCTCACGCCTGATTGAAACTTACTACAGGCCCACTATTGTTCTCACCAAATCCAATGGTTATATTACCGGTTCTGCAAGGTCAGTGAAAGATTTTGACATATACGATGCGGTAGACCATTGCAGCGACTTGCTCGAGCATTTCGGCGGACATAAATATGCTGCAGGACTCTCATTGAAACTTGAAAATCTCACACCCTTTATGGAACGCTTCGAATCCTATGTCACATATACCATACAGGAAGATATGAGAACTCCTGAAATAGAGGTTGATATGAAGTTATGTCTGAACGATATCAATAAAAAGTTTTTCAGAATACTAAAACAATTTGCCCCTTTTGGACCCGGCAATATGTCGCCGGTCTTTGAAACAGAAAGTGTCATTGATACCGGATTTGCCAGGATTGTAGGTAAAAATCACCTGAAACTGGAAGTTGTTCATCAAAACATCAGGGGATTTCCTATTCCTGCCATTGCATTCCAGCAAAGTGAACATATCCATCACATCCTAAGGAGTAAGCCATTTAAAATAAGTTACCACATTGAAGAAAACGAGTGGAACGGAGTTGTCAATCTGCAACTCAACATAAAAGATATCAAGCCCATGCAGGATGATGATAAGATTTATTAGTTCCTGGAAATAGCTTTTGGCCTTTAGCCATCAGATGTTAGGAAAAAGTGAAACACATACCCAAAATCAAAATACATACATCATCAATCAGATATAAGTTCTCCGCTTATCTTTGCAAAAATTTTTTTAAATGAAACTGAATTTAGTCGAAGAACTTCGCTGGAGAGGGATGATCCATGATATGACTCCAGAAACGGAGGATCAGTTACAAAAAGAACTGACTTCCGGATACTGTGGATTTGATCCCACAGCAGATTCTCTTCACATAGGAAATCTGGTTCCGGTCATGCTTTTGGTGCATTTACAGCGATGCGGTCACAAACCGTATGTCCTGGTTGGTGGAGCAACGGGAAGGGTGGGCGATCCTTCAGGTAAAACAGAGGAACGACAGCTTTTATCAATTGAGCAGATCAATTACAACCTTGAATGCCAGAAAAAGCAACTGATGAAATTTCTCAATTTCAATGAAGGACTTAATAAAGCTGAAATAGTGAACAATTTCGACTGGTTCAGGGATTTCAGTTTTCTTGATTTTATTCGGGATGTTGGCAAACACATAACTATTAATTATATGCTTGCCAAAGATTCTGTAAAAAAACGACTCGAAACCGGTATGTCATTCACTGAATTCACATACCAGCTTGTTCAGGGATATGATTTTTACTGGCTATATAAAAACAAAGGGTGCAAACTACAACTGGGTGGTTCTGATCAATGGGGCAACATTGTTACCGGAACAGAACTCATCCGCCGTAAATACAGTGCTGACGGTGAAGGCGAGGCTATAGCCTTTGCCCTTACCTGTCCCCTCATTACCAAGGCGGATGGGACTAAATTTGGCAAGAGCGAAGGTGGAAACGTTTGGCTCGATCCGCAAAAGACCTCTCCATATAAATTCTACCAGTATTGGCTAAACACCTCTGATGAGGATGCCGAAAAATGGATCAAACTATTTACCCTGTTAGCGAAGGAAGAAATTGATGAAATTACCAGGATGCATAAAGATGCCCCGCATCTCCGTCTTTTACAGAAAGCCTTAGCCAGAGATGTAACCACCCGTGTCCATTCTGAAGAGGATTATAATTCGGCTGTTGAGGCCTCGGAAATACTCTTTGGTCAGGGAACGACCGGTACCTTAAAAAAACTAACGGAAGATGTTTTACTTTCTGTCTTTGAAGGTGTTCCACAGTGTCAGATTTCCCGGAATGAAATTGATGAGGGCATTGGTATCATCGATTTCCTGTCGGATAAAACTGGGGTTTTCCCCTCCAGGGGTGAAGCGCGCAGAATGCTGAAGGATAATGGCGTAGCAATAAATAAAGAAAAGGTTAAAGAAGAAACCAGGTTAACTTCCGCCGACCTCCTGAACGAAAAATATATCCTTGTCCAGAAAGGTAAAAAAAATTACTTTTTAATAAAAGTCCTCTGAAAATATAGAAATCTGTTATAAAGGCTACTCCTATGGTTTTACTCTACAACAACCTTTAATCCTTCTGAATGACTGCTAAATTCAGGTGCGTACATGCACTGGATGGTAGTAATTCCATTGGAGAAATCCCCTTTCTGTGAAACCTTTAATGCATATTCAAAAACATAGGTTCCCTTACGGAGATATTCAAAGAAAAAATTCGTTGACGCATCGAGTGTGCTTTCATAATAGCCAAGACCACCCTGGTACTTATAACCGGAAATAACATTGACCGGCTCAAACCCTGAAGCACGCATATCTTTCATGTGGATGTATTCCATATCGCGGTCTGAACGAAGCTCAATGCGTACTTTAACCTTATCACCGACTTTCAGCTTCATACCGTCTAATAAAGGTTCAATAATGGGACCGGCATCTGTATTTCGTTCAATGAATAGCTTTTTATCAAGCTTTAAAGGTGTTTCCTGTGGTGTGATTTTATCCAGATCTTCAAAATACTGCCAGTAAACGGCTCCCCAGGCAATGCTTTCATTCTTATTGGTAACGGTAATGTTGCCCATTTCAGGTTTAACATCACCTCCTGTCCATGAGGTCTTGAAAAAACCTGTTCCGGCTTCAACTTTGGTATCATCCCTTTCAAAGGGATTAACGACTTCCTTACCAACTTTAATTTCAGCCAGTTCATCGTAAACCAACCACTCAGAACCTTTGAGAAGTAAAGCGTAAACCGCTTCAGCAGTCGCCTTTGGAGTTTTCCAGTTTTGGGTTTGCTTCTGCTTTAGCAACCAGATTTTCATCTGCTCAACTTCATTTTTATCTTTCGAAACTTCATTAAAAGCTTCAATAAGCAATGCCTGTGTCTCGACAGGTGCCTCATGCCAATAGTATCCGCCGAGATTATCACGCCAGTACATACCCATCTCATCCGAAAAAAGTGCATGCTCTCTGATGGAAGCAATGATAAGGGTTGGAGTAGAGTTGTCTCCAAGCCTGTTTAGCGCAAGTGCAATCATACCCTGTGCATACTTATTGTTTTCTTTCCAGTATTTTTTCGCTTGTTCCTTATAAAAATCAAATGCAGCCTGGTAATTTTCATTCAGTTGAAGCTGGTTCAGGAAATAACTCCTGGCATATAAATATTGAATTTGCATATAGCCAAGATGGTTCAGTTTTAAATCTGTGTCATTCTTGATTAGCCAGTCGTAATCTTCTTTTATCCTTTCATCCAGGTAATAAATAGCATTTCGAACCATATTCCAAACATCAGGATTTTTATTAAGGTCCGAAATTCCCATGTTCTGCAAATGACCGAATCCCGTCACTATATCCTGGGTAATGTACCTGCTTTCCGGCATTCCGTTAAACCATGGCCAGGCTCCGTTTGGTGATTGCTTTTGTTGAAGTTTCCTGAGGGATGAGGTCAGTTCTTCCGACATCCGGTTCAGGTCGAACAGGAGAGCTACTTTTTGCTTGCGCTCGGTTTCGTTCCTTGCATCCATAACCCAGGGTGTTTCATTTAAAATGGCAGATTTAAGCTCCTGGTTTTTTTCAAGGTTGGATAATAAGGCATCTGGGGAGTAATTCTTCCATACATCAAATACTGATTTGATTCTGGGATTTGTATTGACGAGAAAAGACGCAATAGCGTTTGCATAATACCGCTCAAATACATTATCTGCTGATTCAACTTCGCTTTCCATGATGTACGGTAAAGCCTGAACAGCATACCATGCGGGATTGGATGAAAACTCAAGGGTAAAAATGTGACTCTTCAGTGTTTTGGAACTTTTTCCGGAATTGATGAGTTTGTCAAATTTAAAGGTTCGTGTCTGATTACCTTTCAGCGGCAAAGGCAGGGTTTCCGTAACAAGCATCCTGTTCTTCAGAACAGGTATTGCTTTTTCTTCGCCATCTGAAAAATTACCTGATTTAGCTTTGACCTGATACATAATGACATCAATATCTTCAGGAATTGCTATATTCCAATATAAAACCTGAGAATTTCCTTTAGAAACACTGAAATTCATCGGCGATTGAACGTGTATCAGTGATTCTGTGATTTCTTTCATTGTCCGGGCATCAAAGAATTTCAAATCTGCTGAACCGGATAAAATACCATCGTAAAGATTCACAATTTTCACTGAAAAGAACATCTTGTCGCCCTCCCTGAAGAAGCGCGGGGCATTGGGCATTACCATCAATTCTTTTTGTGTAATGATTTCCTTTTCGAAACTGCCATAAGACAAATCTTTTGTATGGCTTAAACCCATTAATTTCCATTTTGTCAGGGATTCAGGCACATCAAAAACGATCTCGACATCCCCGGCTTCATTGGTTTTAAGTGAGGGATAGAAAAATGCGGTTTCCCGGAAATCGCGCCGCACCTGCATTCCTGAATATTTTTCAGGAGATTTTTCTGGAAGAGAACTTGCAATTTCGCCGGTTGTAACTCCTCCGACTATTTTTTCGTCCGGCAAAGCTTCCGATTTATCCATTGCCATTTCCACTTGTCCTGGAAGCATCATGCCATTTCTCGAATCCATTGCACCTTTTAAAGCTTCCCTGTAATAAAATCCACCTCCATAATAGTTAAATCCAAACCAGTTGAGCCGGTCATATTCCCTGAATACAGACTGTGTAATATCGAAAGGAGGAGAATAATTGCTGCTTCTGCCGGTTGCGAAGGAAAGAGAACCTTCCCATGTAAGATGCCCGTACAATTGGTTAAACAAAGCAAATTGCCAGGAATGATCAAGTAAAGCATCCAGCGATGCATCGTACATGGAGGCAAGCAATTCAGCAGCAACTTTTTCCCCTTTGTGGTCCTTTATTTTTAATTTCCATTCTTCCTTCTGTCCGGGGGTTAGTTTGCTCCTGAAAGTTTCGAATTCAAATTCAAGTTGCTTGTTGGTGTATGGCACATCTACATTAAAGTTATTTTCAAAGTACCTGTTGTGTCTGACAAAAAACAGATTTACTGAAAATCCACCTCGCAGTTCTTCGATTATTGGTATTTCAATGAGTTTTTGCTCATTGTTCAGGACGAGCCATTGTTTTTGGAGTGTTTTTTCTTTCTGAATAACTTCGTAAAGCACACGAACATTTTTATCTTTTGTTCCAATCAGGAAAGACGCCTTTTCACCAGGCTCACCTTTACCTTTAATTATATGGAACCAATTAATCTCATTTACCGGAGGTTTGGTATCTTCTTTGGAATAAAGGGTGAAATAGGTTTTAGATTTGACATCCTGGCCATAACTGTCTTTTGTTTCGACCGCAATACAATATTTCCCTGGCTTCCAGGCTTGAACACCATCCGGCTTAATGATAGAGTCCAAACGGGTATCAAAATTTAATGTCCCAATTACGGTTTCGCTATTATAATTCTCCGGATCTGATTCGTTCATATAAATGTCAAAAGGAAAGTCCTTAACGAATTCCTCTTTCGGAATAACAGCCATATCAGGCATTTCCCACATCCTTTTTCTTAATAACCGGGTTGGCTCTTTTATCGAGGAAATGATGATCTTTCCTGAAGCTGGTTCAGGCTGACCATTCAGATTAGTAGTTTTAACCTTGATTTGCTTAAATTCAGATCGTTCAATGATTTCACTCAAATCTAAATCCACCTTTAGGGCAATATTGCTCACCTCCACAGATGTCGACTCTGATTGCGTTTCCCCGTTGAGGTCAGTAACATCGGCATAGATCATATACCTGAAGGATGGCTGGTATTTTTCAGCAACCGAATGATCGGGAATGGCAGTAAATTGTAAGTTAAAATTTCCATCCTGGTCGGTGATGGTAGTTCCCTGCACAATTTCCATCTGCGGCTGTGAAGGAAAATAATCGAACCAGTAATATCGCCAGGGGAAATAAGTATACCGAACCACCCTGTATTTTACAGATCCATTATCAATAGCATTACCGGAGTAGGCCTTCACAGCGCCGGTTACCGCAACAATCTCATGTAGCTTATAGCTTCCTTTAAGCGGATTGAAGGTCACTTCAAAAGTTGGCCGTTTGTACTCTTCCACCTGTATATTCAAAGAACCGGTTTCATTCTTAATGGTCATCGAACCATTCAGTATTCCTGAAGGAGCAGTGAAGCTTCCGTTGAAAGAACCATATTCATTGGTAGTCAGTACCATTTCAGATATTTTCTGATAATTAACATCCATAAATTCGATTATGGTTTTATGCCCGGCTTTTATCGAGAAGTCTTCTTTGAATTTGTCAATGACAATCCCTTTAAAATAAATTGTTTGTCCCGGACGGTAAATCGACCTGTCGGTAAAAAACCATGTCCTTGTTTCCTTTCGTTCCTCCTGCGACAAATACCCTGAATGATAAAACTGGTCACCACTAACCAGCATATCCCCTTTATATGTCAATTCCAGTGAGAAAGAATTGGACTGACCATTTCCTTTGGTGAGGGGTGGAATTTCAAAATAACCGTTCTGGTCGGTAATAAAACTCCCGCCTTCCTTGTATTCATATTTTCGTGACTGGTAATCGTAATTTCGGTAAAACATTTGAACAATCACTTTGTCGAGAGGTTCTCCTGTTTCTCTTCCCAAAACATAAAATTTATATCCACCTTTGTTATTATTCTGGCTTATATAGCTGATATTTGATATCCAGAAAGAATCAAAAGCAGTAAGGGTTTTCTCGGGAAGAAATTTTTCAGTAGTACTTGCCAAAACGACATAATAACCCATTGGTAAAGCCGGAATTTTAATCTCAGTTCGGTGGTTTTGTATATCGCCCTCATCCGGGAGATTTATTGTCCATGATTTGAGAGTTGGGTAGGAATTGTATTTATTAACAAGATCGCGGATATTTTGATATTCGCTCTTAAGATTCCTGTCATCCCTATATTCCGGCTGAATTATTTTAAACCAAATTTGTTTGGTGTTTTTATAATCGGCAAGAACAAGAAAAGGCTTATCCGGAACATTAAAATTTTGCATGGTCAATTGCAGGCTCGGTAATTCTATTTGCTGCTGTAAAGCTTTACAATTCTGAGAGCCATCGGTACCCGGAAATTTTTCAATAACACTTTTACATTTATCAATAGCCATCTTCTTGTCCCATCTGTATTTGCCGGAATCCTTTGGATTATAAAGATCTCCCCTCCTTGAATACTCCTGGGCAATTTTATAACCGGTAGCAGCAATGGCCGGCTGGTTCGAATATTGCTTTTCCATTTGCAACAGAGCATTAAGATACAAACTATCCTTTATTTCAAGGATAGAGTTATCCCTGACAAAATCCAGCCGAATGAGGTCAGCATCGATAAGGGCTGCAGGATCGTTGTCTTTCTGATGAAAAGATATCAACTCCTGAAATATTTTTGTGGCAAAAAATTTAAGAGAAAGGGTATCTTTCGTTTCAAAGGAGATATCCTTGAAGTCGGAAGATTCTGAAAAGTAATGTTCCTTATCGAGCTCAAAACGGAAAGCAGGCTGAATGACAGAAGACTCATCATTACTGAAGAATTCGAGTGCCCTGAAGGAAAGAAAATCGTAAAGTGTAGGCCGGTATTTTTTTGATTCCTTTTGAGTTTCCAATATGGGATCAAAGTCCTTTAGGTTGATTTTTTTAAGGATTTCTTTATCCTGAAGTGAGGCATTATAATTTTTAATAACCGCACTGACAAGGGTTTTCAGATCCCAAGTACGGATGTCATTTTTATCTATGTTGATAGCTGTAGTTCTGTCCAGAAATCTATAGCGGTTTGCCTGGTAATAGCGCCAGTAGAGATCGGCTTCGATGGAGTGAAGGATTTGTCGGACAGGCGTTTCCGATTTCAGGATGACCATATCAATATCTTTGATCGAGGTTTCAATGAACTCTTCCTGAAAATCTGACTTAAGCTTAACTTTATAAATAACCGATTTGATGAACTGGGGATGGTTGGATTCTTTTAATGCCTTGACATATATCAGTTCTACCTGTTCTAGCGCTGATTTCGGCAAACCCATGCCGACCAAAGAATCCACCTTTTTCCAGTCTTTGTCGTAGTTATCATACTCAGGTGATGTCTTCATAAATCCGAATTTGTTGTTTGGAATTAAAAAACGTGATACGCTGCTTGCAACAATGGCCAACGCGAGTAAAACAGTCAATAAAATAAGTTTCGTTTTCATTTCTTTATTATTTTTCTGTCATTAAAAAACATTTCAACAATGTATTAGATGCCCGATTTTAATAATTCCACAAAAAGGAATCATTTTTTTATTTATTTAAAACCAAATTGATTTATTCAAATTTCTCAAGCAAAGAGGTTAGCGGGCTTGCCAATCCTTCATATTTCATTAGTTCGGCTTTTACATTGCCAATGACTACAGCCGAAACAGCAAGTACAGGAATATGATTTTTATCATCCGTCACCCAAAGGGTCATGGGATATTTGTTTGAAAAAACTTCTCCCGTTGCCATTCCCGGCTTAAACCGAAGGCACCTGAATTTACCCAGTTCTATTTTGATGATTTCCTTTCCTTCATAGATAATAGCTGAATTATATACTGAGTCATCGATAAAGAAGTTGATTGGAATCAGGTCTCCTGCCTCCAATGTATCCGATTGAAAGGTTCGGGCAAAATAAACCGCCGAAATAAAATCCTGAGTATACTTCGGTATCTGTTTGGTTTTAGTTCGGGTTGTTACTCTGTTGTTGACATGATCAAACCGGTATTCATCATCTTTTTTATAGCCTCCCTCGCGTGTACGCCGCTCAAAATAATGGGGCGCAATAAATTCTTTATCAAGATAAGAATCAAATTGATCATAGACTTTGAAAAACCAGTTGAACATGCCTTTTGACTGACCTTCTGTATCAATATGATAAACTGTCCTGTCGTTAAACTTTTGATCGGTTTCCTTCACTTCCATGACCCCTGTTCCTGCAGTTACCTTTCCGGTCAGCCATGCATCATAATAAAATTTGTATTCAAGCTTTTCCCCTGATCTGAATGCTTCATTATTGATCTGTCGCCAGGGATTCTGGCCGGATAAGGTTCCGGAGAAAACCGAAAACAGGAAGATGACAAGTAAAAAAACAGATTCAAATTTAAAATTTTCACTCATTCTCGGCAACTTTAATTCTCAGCATAATACTAAGAATGTACCACGTTTATTATTTTATTGGGAACAATGATTATTTTTTTAATTTGTTTTCCTTCTGTCCATTTATGTGAACGTTCATCTGCCAGTACTTGTTTTTCTATTTCCTGATTTACCATATCCTTTGACAATTCAAGCTTAAACCTCATCTTTCCGTTGAAAGAAACCGGGTATTCAAAAGAATTTTCAAGTATAAATTCTTCATTAAATTCAGGAAAAGAAGCAGCAGAAACACTTGGTGAATTTCCCAGTACAAGCCATAATTCCTCGGCAATGTGAGGCGCATAAGGCGAGAGAAGAACGACGAGATTTTGCAATACCTCTTTTTTATGACATTTCAGATCGGTTAGTTCATTTACGCATATCATAAACTGGCTTACTGCCGTATTAAATGAAAACCGCTCGATGTCATCCTGTATCTTTTTAATTGTTTGATGGAGTATTTTCATTTCGCTTTTTTCCGGGTTTTCACTTGTAATAATCAGGTTGGTATTTTCATCAAAAAAAAGCCTCCACAACTTTTTCATAAACCGGTAAACTCCTTCGATACCTTTGGTATCCCAGGGTTTATGGCTTTCAAGCGGACCAAGGAACATTTCATACAACCTGAAAGTATCTGCACCGTACCGGTCAATTAGGTCATCCGGATTTACCACATTATGCTTCGACTTCGACATCTTTTCTACCTCCCAGCCACAAATATATTTGCCGTCTTCAAGGATAAATTCGGCATTCTCAAATTCAGGACGCCATTTTTTAAAGGCATCGAGATCGAGAACGTCATTGTCAACAAAATTTACATCCACATGGATGGTAGTGGTTTGATAGTCCTTTCTTAGGTTAAAGGAAACATACCGATTTGATCCATTGATACGATAAACCAGGCTCGACCTGCCCTGAATTTTCCCCTGGTTGATCAGTTTTTTGAAGGGTTCTTCTTCACAAACCAATCCAAGGTCGTAAAGGAACATGTTCCAGAACCGGCTGTATATGAGGTGGCCTGTGGCATGCTCGTCACCGCCAAGGTAGAGATCTATGTCGCGCCAGTATTCATTGGCTTCTTTCGAAAAATATTCTTTATCATTCCAGGGATCCATATACCTCAGATAATATCCGCTCGAGCCGGCAAAACCAGGCATTGTATTGGTTTCGAGCGGATAGCCTTCTTTGGTTTTCCAGTTTTTTGCCCTGGCTAATGGCGGCTCACCCGATTCGGTTGGCAAATATTTGTCAACCGGAGGAAGCTCAAGCGGAAGCTCAGATTCATCCAACGGATAAGGCAATCCGTCTTTGTAATAAATTGGAAAGGGTTCTCCCCAATAACGCTGGCGGCTGAAGATCGCGTCGCGCAATTTAAAGTTTACTTTACCAAAGCCTAGTTTTTCTTTTTCAAGATAATCAATGGTTTTCAGGATGGCATCTTTTACTTCCATCCCGGTAATAAATCCTGATTGTACCATTTTCCCTTCCTTGGCGTCGTATGACTCTTTCCAGGTTGTCGGGTCGGATGGCTCTTCTCCTTCCTTTGCCACTACCTGAATCACGGGCAATTCGAAATTTCTGGCAAAGGCAAAGTCGCGGCTGTCGTGTGCTGGAACAGCCATAATGGCACCGGTCCCATATCCGGAAAGGACATAATCGGCAGTCCAGATCGGTATTTCCTGACCATTGACGGGATTTATTCCATAGGCCCCTGTGAATTTACCGGTAATCTGTTTTACCTCAGCCATACGGTCAACTTCAGAACGGTTCTTAGCCCATGTGATATACAGCATAACATCTTCCATCCGATCGGGCGTGGTAATTTTTTCAATCAGTTCGTGTTCGGGGGCAAGTACCATGAAGGTAGCGCCCCAAAGGGTATCAGGACGGGTGGTAAATACTTCAAGGAATTCTTCATGACCTTTGATCTTGAAAAAAACAGCCCCTCCTTCACTTCTTCCGATCCAGTAACGTTGCATTTCTTTGAGCGACTCAAACCAATCGATTTTATCCAGCCCGTCAAGCAATCGTTGCGCATAGGCAGTAATCCTCAACGACCATTGTTTCATCAGTTTCCTTTCGACCGGATGGCCACCTCTTTCGGATACACCGTTCACCACTTCATCATTGGCAAGCACAGTTCCCAATGCCGGACACCAATTGACCCAGGTATCAGCGAGGAAAGCGAGCCGGTAATTCATCAAGATTTGCTGCTGTTCTTTTTCTGATTCTGATTTCCACTCGTTTGCGGAGAATTTTTCGTATTGATCACAGGCAGCGTGAATATGAGAGTTTCCATTAGCTTCAAACTCCCTCACCAACCCCTCAATAGATTCAGCCTTATTTGTTTTCTTATTATACCAATGTTTGAAAAGCTGGATGAATGTCCATTGGGTCCATTTATAATAATTTGGGTCAGAAGTCCTTACCTCGCGGTCCCAGTCGTATGAAAATCCAATTCTGTCGAGCTGTTCCCGGTAACGGAGAATATTTTTCTCGGTAGTAATGGCAGGATGTGTGCCTGTTTGGATAGCATATTGCTCGGCCGGTAGTCCGTAAGCATCGTAGCCCATTGGATGAAGAAGGTTATAACCTTTCAATCGCTTATACCTCGAATAAATATCCGAAGCAATGTAGCCCAGCGGGTGCCCGACATGCAATCCAGCACCGGAAGGATATGGGAACATATCGAGTACATAGTATTTTGGTTTGGTGTGATCAATGACGCTTTTAAAAGTCTTATTTTCAGCCCAGTATTTTTGCCATTTTTTCTCTATTTCGAGGTGATTGTATTCCATGCTAAAGATTGAAAAATTATTTGGTGATTCAGAAAATACGCTGAATCCAAAGAGGGGCAAAAATAGAAAAAAAACTTATGGCTAAAGGTTAACCACAGAGAAGCAGCCGGCCGGTTTTATTTGTTCGATTTAAGGCGTACAGAAATGACCTCTGAAATCCGGTCAATGTCTATTCGGTCCTGTTTCATCGAATTTCTCTCACGGATGGTAACAGTATTATCCTGTAATGTTTGATGGTCAACGGTAATGCAATAAGGTGTCCCAATGGCATCCTGCCTGCGGTAACGCTTTCCGATAGAGTCCTTTTCCTCGTAAAAGCACATGTAATCGTATTTGAGTCTGTCGAAAATTTCCAATCCCTTTTTCAGGCAATCCATCCTTTTTAACCAGCGGTAATACGGCCACTTTTATCGGAGCCAAAAAGGGCGGAATCCTCATCACAACACGTTCAGAACCATCTTCCAGTTTTTCTTCCTGGTATGCATAGCTAAGTACGGCCAGGAACGTCCGGTCGAGACCGATAGAAGTCTCTACTACATAAGGAACATAACTTTCATTCAGATCGGGATCAAAATACTGGATTTTTTTTCCGGAATATTTCTGGTGAGAAGCAAGGTCAAAATCGGTTCTCGAGTGAATCCCTTCCAATTCTTTAAATCCAATCGGGAAGTTGAATTCGATATCGAAAGCCGCATTGGCATAATGGGCAAGTTTATCATGCTCATGGAAACGGTATTCCGATTCGGGTATTCCCATTCCAAGATGCCATTTCATCCGTTCCTGCTTCCAGTATTCAAACCACTTTAATTCTTCGCCAGGCTTAACGAAAAACTGCATCTCCATCTGCTCGAACTCCCGCATCCTGAAAATAAACTGACGGGCAACGATCTCGTTTCGGAATGCTTTGCCGGTTTGGGCTATTCCAAACGGGATTTTCATCCTGCCTGTTTTTTGTATGTTCAGGTAATTGACGAAAATTCCTTGGGCTGTTTCGGGACGAAGAAAAATCTGGTTGGTGTCTTCAGTTAAGGAACCCATTTGGGTGGAAAACATCAGGTTAAACTGCCGTACTTCGGTCCAGTTTTTAGAACCGGAGATGGGGCAAACAATTCCCAGATCTTCTATCAGCTTTTTAATGTCCTCGAGCCGGTTTTCTTCCATTGCAGGGTAAAGCCGTTGCTTAATGATATCTATTTGTTGCTGGTATTCCAGCACCCTTGTATTAGTAGCAATAAATTGATTCTGGTCGAATGTTTCTCCAAACCGTTTTGCAGCTTTTTCAACCTCTTTGGCAATTTTCCCTTCGATTTTTGCAATATGATCTTCTACCAGAACATCCGCACGGTATCTTTTTTTGGAGTCTTTATTGTCTATCATCGGATCGTTGAAAGCATCCACATGACCTGATGCTTTCCAAACAGTCGGGTGCATGAAAATTGCAGCATCCACGCCAACAATATTTTCATGGTGCTGCACCATTGACTTCCACCAGTAATCGCGAATGTTATTTTTTAACTCAACACCATACTGTCCATAATCATAAGCGGCACTTAATCCGTCGTATATCTCGCTCGACGGAAAAACAAACCCATACTCTTTGGCATGAGCAATGATTTTTTTGAAAAGTTCTTCGTTATTTGCCATGCCGCAAAATTAATTGAAAAGAATTAGGATCTTAAAATTAACAGAAAAAGAGGGAAAAGTAAAAGATTATGGAAGACTGCTTTTAAACTGATTGTAAGAATTCACAAACAAATCTCCTGTCTTTCCTCCCAAAGATTCCCATATCTCAAGGATGTGATCATAACGGTTGTCCGGATTAGGATGAGTACTCAAAAATTCAGGAGGTTGAGGACTGCCTCCGATTTTTTCAAAAAAACCTTTTACACCTGTTGGCTCATAAGCGGTATTGTATAGGTATTTAACACTATATTCATCCGATTCATTTTCAGCAGCCCGGCTGAAGGCTAACATAGCCACACCAGCGGCAAGATCGGCTGCAATCTGTGCAAGTTGGTTCTGGTTATTTCCCAAAACAATCCCGAGCAATAATTGTATTCCATAAGCTTTGGTCAATTGGTCAGTTGAATGACGCCGATCGGCATGTGCCATCTCGTGACCCATAACTCCGGCAAATTCGGCTTCATTGTCAAGAAATTTAATGATCCCTGTGTATACACAAATATATCCTCCCGGCGCACAAAAGGCATTCAATATAGTATCATTTCTAATTATATCAACTTTCCAGTCGAATTTATCAGCATATTTAAGGTCACCGGACATCAATAACGAATCCCGGATTCTGTAAATATGATAATATGCCTGTGGGTACTGTGATTCGCCCAGCAGAGGATAATCTACCGGATTATTGTGAATTTCATCTCTCATTTGCTGACCGAAAGCAATATCATCCTGTACCGAAAAGATATTGAAGGTATTGTCGGCATTGTCATCCTTGGAACAACCTGAAATGATTAATAATAAAACCAATACTATAAAAATCGGATAGTTTCTTTTCATTTTGTCAATTTTTATATTGTTTTTAATTCGTGAAGAAATCAAGAATGTTGCCAAGCTGACTGCTTTCAGCAGCAAAAAATTCGGTGTACTTGCATTGCGTGCAAGTCACAGTTGTAAATTTTCTGTTTTGAATATTAAAGAGCTTTGTTAAAAAGCTGCCGGTTGTTCTTGCTTCTCCGGCATCAAATTGCCGGTTACCGCATTTTGGACAAGTGTACTTCAAATGTTGCATTTGTGTTCTATTCTGTTTTTTTCATCGCAAAATTAAACATAATTCAGTGCTGGTGTTAATCGGTAACTTTATCATTCAGCGATTTAAAACCTTCGCCGATGATTTCATTGGCATCGATCACAGTCATAAATGCTTTCGGATCCGTTTTGTGAATAAACTCCTGCAGCATGGCAACTTCTCTCCTGTTTACCACAGTATAAATAATGGTTCTTTCTTTTCCATTATACATTCCCCTTCCGGGAATAAAAGTGCCGCCACGATTGAGATCGACAATGATCTTGTTGCGGATTTCATCGGCTTTATCTGAAATGATAAAAAGTGTTTTATCATAACTTATTCCCTGAAGAACGACATCAATTACTTTTCCGGTAATAAATATAACGATAAGAGAATACAAGGGTATTTTCCAATCCTGAAAAGCTGCAAACCCAATAAATACAACTGCAGAATCAACCAGAATCATCAGTTGCCCCAATGGCAGGCGGGTATATTTTGCAATGATCATTGCAATTATATCCGACCCTCCTGATGTGGCTTTCGATTTAAAGATCAATCCTAAACCCAAACCGACTAAAACACCCCCAAAAATGGAAGAGAGCAATGCATCATTTTCGACAAGGGGCAGCTCGCCCCAATAAAAGGTAAGGGTATCAACAAAGACAGCTGTAAAGACAAATCCGACAACGGTCTTTACCCCAAATCGAGGACCCAGTATTTTAATTCCCAACAAAGTCAGGGGAATATCGAAACAAAGTGCAACTAATCCGACCGGTGTACCAAACAAATGGTGTAATACGATAGAAATACCATACACTCCTCCGGGCACAATTTTATAAGGCGTAATGAACAAAACAAAACCGGCGGCCATAATGAATGCACCGGTAATAATCAGAATGTAAGAAATGAACCATTTTTTCGAAAACAATTTCTCTTTAACGATAAACCCCATATTTCTAATTTATTTAAGGTTAAAAGTAATGATAAGACCTAGTGCAAAAGTAATTTTTCATTTTGAACATCTATTTGCTTCATATTAATATGGTATAAACCTCAGGGCAGGTTGAACTTGCAAACCTGCCTGCAGGCAAAGATTCGGTTTTGCAGAACCCATAACCCTTTTCCGACGCAGAACAGCGGGGAATTAACTCTGCCTTCTCGCTAGCGGTGCCCCTATGCAGACCTCGTATAGCCTAAGCTTTAGCGGTGGCGGAAACTTCAGCAATAGCATATGAGTATGCGAAGGTGGATTAAAGATTCAGCAATTCCGAACCTTTAAAATTGAAATTAAGGCAACTTTTTCAACAATTGATTTGTCTTAAAATTTAAATGTCCCAAAAAGAGATTTTTTGTATTACAGACTAATTTTCAGAATTTAATGTTCTTATAATTAAACATTTTTTGTATATCAGAGTTATATTTACTAACAAACACAATACTAAAAATTGCTCGTTCTATTTTATCAGCTAAAAAATGCAATTTCGGTGGTAGAAATATAACCGGACTTGTAATTTGATTGCTTTATTTCTTTGATTTTAATTTTTTATGTTAATTTAGCCACCTTTTTAATATGCACATAACTCGGATGAAAACATATAAAAGAGCTGTACTTGTGGTCCTACTCGCATTTCCATTTATGGGAATATATGCTCAACAGGAAGCACAATTCGTGCATAATATGTTTAATGGAATTTATTATAATCCTGGATTTGCAGGCTCTATCGGTGGTATAAGCGCTCTTGGCCTTGTGCGACAACAATGGGTTGGTTTTAAAGACAACGATGGTAACAAAGTTGCCCCCAACACTTACACGCTCAGCGTTCATTCTCCCTTAAATTTTCTTCATGGCGGAGTAGGATTAAATATTTATAATGACAAATTGGGTTTTCAAAGTGAAATCGGTGTAAAACTGATGTATGCTTACAGGATGGATTTGGGAATGGGTAACCTGGGAATTGGCATCCAGCTTGATTTTTTAAACAGCACCATTGATTTCGCAAAATTACGGGAAGGGGCTCCACCAGACCAACAGGATGATCCATTACTGCAAGGTGGAAAAGACAGTGACATGATTTTTGACTTTGGCCTTGGTATACAATATCTTGTTCCAGAGAAATTTTATATTGGGTTGTCATCAACAAGAATATTGGAATCGGAAAGTACTAAAATTTATTACCAGTATAAAAGACATTATTTTCTTTCAGCAGGCTATGAATGGGCATTCCCCAATAATCCTTCATTTGTGATAGAGCCCTCCTTGCTGGTAAAATCAGATGCCGTGAAAACACAGTTTGATCTGGCGACCTTGCTTAAATACAATAATAAAGTATGGGGTGGCGTTTCATATAGCACTTTAAGGGTAATGGATCCATTCGCAGTACTTCTGGGATTAAGCATCAAAGATATAATGATCGGTTATGCCTATACTATTCCCACTTCTGCAATAGGAAGCAGCGGAAGTCATGAAGTTATGGTTGGGTATAATTTTAAAATCGATATGGACAAAGGCAGGAGGAGTTACAGAAATACCAGATTCTTATAATATTACCGTAACTTTTCACAATTAAATAAGTAAAAAATTTGTTGAATCTTTTTCAAATAAGAATAAAATCAGCTAAAAATATGAAAAGAGTTCTTTTTTATCTGGCCGCTTTAATTCTTTTAGGTAGCTGTGGAAGTTCAGGAAATGGTGAGCTTATCGGAGTTCAGGATAGAAAACCTTTCTACCAGCCTATGCCTTATGGTATGGCTTACATTCCTCTCGGAAGTTATACCATGGGAGTTGGTGACGAAGACGAAGCCTATGCTATGCTTCATCAGCCTAAAACCATTACTGTTACAGCCTTTTATATGGATGAGACAGAAATAACCAATAATGAGTACAGACAATTCGTTTACTGGGTTAAAGACTCTATCGCAAGGGTTCTTCTCGGGGATATTTTACCTGAGGATTATCTGATTGAGGAAGATAAAAAAACCGGTGAAATATTCGACCCTCCTTTCCTAAACTGGGCAACAAGGATCGACTGGCAGGGTGAGGAAGAAAAAGATGTACTCGAAGAAATGTTTCTTCCTGAAAATGAGAGATATTTCAGAAAAAAGGAATTGGATACTCGAAAGCTTAACTATGAATATTACTGGGTTGATCTGCTGGCTGCATCTAAAAAAGATTTTTCCAAAGAAGGAAATCAACAGGCAGGTTCTCTTGCAAATCGTCCTCAGGGGCTTCAGGACAGATCGATTTATGTGAGAAAAGAATTGATCAACGTCTACCCCGATACTTTGTGCTGGCTTTTTGACTATTCCTATTCTTTTAATGAACCCTTAACGCAAAAGTATTTCTGGCATCCTGCTTATGATAATTACCCTGTCGTTGGGGTTAACTGGAGGCAGGCCAAAGCATTCTGTGTTTGGAGAACACAATTAAAAAACACTTTCCTTGCTCAGAAGAGCGGAGAAGCAAATATACATGACTACCGGCTGCCAACCGAAGCTGAGTGGGAATGGGCAGCCCGTGGCGGACATGATTTCAATCCTTACCCCTGGGGAGGTCCTTATACCCGTAACGACAAAGGTTGCTTCCTCGGTAATTATAAACCTTTGAGGGGAAATTATTCTGATGATGGCGGAGCGACACCAATCATTGTTGCACACTATCCTCCCAATGACTGGGGTCTTTATGACATGGCCGGAAATGTGGCCGAATGGACATCGGATGCATTCGATGAATCATCCTATAATTTTACATGGGATCTGAACCCTCATTACCAGTATAATGCCAGCGATAACGACCCACCCGTTCTTAAGCGTAAAGTTATCAGGGGCGGATCATGGAAAGACATCAGGTATTACATGCAGGTAGCCTCCCGTTCTTACGAATACCAGGATACTGCAAAATCGTACATCGGCTTCCGTTGTGTACAACCATTCCTCGGCAGGCAAAAGGACGACAATCCGACGAAAGCTTCGCACATTTATAACAGATAATTCTTAACTGTAAAAATCATTTTATCAATCAATTATTTAATTTTTAAATTTTAATCATGGGATTAAACAACATTGTTAAAAGCAGGGGATTTAAAAATTTCATGGCCAAACTTTATGGCTGGGGTGCATCAGTAGTTATCCTGGGTGCACTTTTTAAAATCAATCACTACCAGGGAGCAGACTTGATGCTCGTCATCGGGCTCAGCACCGAATCTATAATTTTCTTCTTTTCAGCCTTTGAACCACCCCATGTTGAACCTGACTGGAGTCTTGTTTACCCCGAACTTGCCGGCATGTATCATGGAGTTGTTGATGAAATTGATGAACCGGGTTCCAAAAAATTAGGACTCACCGGCGACCTGGATAATATGCTGGCCGAAGCAAAAATCGGCCCCGAATTAATTGCAAGTCTCGGAACGGGTTTAAAAAACCTAAGCGACAGCACTCATAAGCTTAGCGATGTCACGAATGCCACTGTTGCAACAAATGAATTCACTGAAAAAGTAAAAGGAGCCTCCAAATCAGTAGGTACGCTCACTGATTCTTATAATAAGCAAGCAGAAAATCTCAATAAGGATATTACCGCTTCCGAAGAGTATGTAAAATCAGTTAAAAATGCAGCCGGATCGGTAACTAACCTTACAAATGCTTACACCAAAGCATCCGATTCGCTGAAAATCGACATGAATATTACTGATGGATTCGCTGAAAGCGTAAAAGCAGTTACTCAATCGGCCAATAAGCTAGCAGAAAACTATACAAAATCGGCGCAAATAATTTCACAATCCGCCGAAGCACTTGATTTCAGTGCAATGAAAGAAAAAAATTATAACGATCAGTTGAATAAAATTGCTCAAAATCTGGCTTCCCTGAATGCAGCTTACGAAAAACAACTTCAGTATTCTCAAAATCAGGCAGAAACTTCCGGTAAACTTCAGGAAACTTTTGAAAAATTTATTTCTAACCTTAATAGCACGATCAACAATACCACCAAATACCAGGAAAATATTTCAGTATTGAATACTGTTTTCCAGAATCAGTTGAAGGGAACAAACGAGCATGTTGAAACAACTGCCAAATTAAAAAACACCCTTGGCGATTTGCTCACCAAAATAAATGAATCGGCTGATAAGACGCTTAAATATAATACCGAGCTTGAAAATTTATCAAAAAAAGTTGCAGCGCTCAATACAGTTTATGGGAATATGCTTTCAGCAATGAATGTCAAATCAGAAAGTTAACAACAGGTAAATTATTATTTAGTTAATCACTTAAAAACGAAAAGCGTAAATGGCTGGATATAAGGAAACACCGCGGCAAAAAATGATAGCCATGATGTACCTGGTTTTGACTGCGCTACTGGCATTGAATGTTTCCCGCGAAATTCTGAGTGCATTTCTGGTTGTGAACGAAAGCATGGAAACAACCAATGAACAATTCAAAGGTAAGGTAGAAGACATTTATTCTGAATTTGAGAAACAATACTCTATTAATCCTAACAAAGTTGAGGAATATTGGAATAAAGCCAAAACGGTAAAAGCTCTTTCAAACGAATTTGTTGAATATATCGATGATTTAAAGGCAAATGTTATTTCTATAACTGAAGGAATCCCTGTCGAAGCAGCAGATACCATCAGTCTTCAGTATGTTCAGAAAAAAGATAATTATGATTCGCCCACCAATTATTTTATTGGTACGGATACAAAAAAAGGAGAAGCCGAAAATCTTCTTGCAAGAATAACCGACTACAAGCAGCAATTGTTAAAAATGATCAACGAAAAAGACAGGGAAAATTTCGAAGTCGGATTAAAAACGGACGGCGAATATAAAAATGCCGACGGTAAACATGAATCCTGGGAAATGCATCATTTTTATCGTACCATTCTGGCTGCCGACATTACCATTTTGAACAAGCTTATTGCAGAGGCTTACAATGCTGAAGCCAATGTAGTTAATTATCTCTATTCTTCAATAAGCGCTGAGGATTTTAAGTTTGCGGAAGTCAATGCTAAAGTAATTCCTTACAGTATACATGTTTTCCAGGGAGATAAATATAAGGCAGAAATTCTTCTGGCAGCTTACGATAAAAAGCAAAATACAGAGGTCTTTTACAGAGAGGGAATAGACTCTCTCAGATCTGCTGATATTGGAAATGCAAAAATGATTGAAGGAAAAGAGGGTAAGGTGGAACTCGAACTTCCCGCCTCAACAGAAGGAACACAAAAATATGCTGGTATTATTCGTATAAAAACCCCCTGGGGTACAACCAATGATTATCATTTTTCAGGCGAGTATATTGTTACAAAAGCAACAGCTACAATTTCTGCTGACAAAATGAATGTTTTTTATCGTGGTGTTGACAATCCGGTTTCAATTTCCGCCTCCGGTAAAGGAAATAAACAGATTTTTCCCGAGATAACCGCAGGCAAGATAGAAAGGACCGAAGCGGGTTGGATCGTAAAAGATTTACCGGACAATGTTGTTGAAACAAATATTAAGGTGTATGCCGAAGATAACAGTTCCAAAAAATTCATGGGAGAGCGGCTTTACCGGGTAAAACGATTACCCGATCCTTTTGCTAAAATCCAGGGAGCTGAAGAGGATAAAATTACAGTAAAAAAAATGCTGACCAATCCTTTTGTTAGTTGTCAAATGCCCGAGGGATTTGATTTTGAATATAAATTTAAAGTGACTTCTTTCACTATGATTATCCCTAAAGGCGGAGGAGAACTTGCAAGTGATTATTCGGACAGTCAAATGTTCACAGAAAAAATGAAAAACATGCTTCAGGTGCTAAAAAAGAATGATATAGTAGTCTTTCAGGATATTAAAGTAAAAGGGCCGGAAGGTCCCCGTAAAATTAAATCAATGACAATCACTATAAATTAAAAGGAGGTTTATATGAAAGCATTTTCGGTCTCAATCATCCTTACCGTTTTATTATCAGGCTTGTCGCCTTTTATATCAGCACAAATATTGGATAGTCCCCGTGACGGAGTATTTGATAAAATCCATCTTCAGGAGAAAAAACCGATTCCCTATGCGCCCATCAGGGAGGCTGATGTGATGTGGGAAAAAAGAATATGGAGAATTATTGACCTCAGGCAAAAAATCAATCATCCTTTTTATTACCCTGAAGTTGCCCAGAAAAACTGGAGAAATTTTATGACAGTGGTAATGGATGCTGTAAGAGAAGGCACACTTACAGCGTATGATGCGTCAAAAGATGATCAGTTCCTCGTTCCCATGACCTATCAGGAAATTGAAAAAAAGTACAAAAAAACCGATACTGTTCCGGTTTATGATCCCGAAAATCCTGAAAAAATTCTCGAATGGAATATCGTACAGGAAGATTTTAATTCAACTTTTGTGAAACAAATAAAGCTCAAAGAAGACTGGTTCTTTGATAAGCAGCGATCACAAATGGATGTTAGGATACTCGGTATTTGCCCAATGTATGATATGTATGATGAAAATGACAATTTTCTCGGAAGAGAGCCTATGTTTTGGTTGTATTTCCCTGAAGCCAGGCCGGTCTTTGCCCAATCTATTGTTTTCAACCGTAGCAATGGCGCTGAGGACAGAACATACGATGAACTTTTCTGGAAAAGGATGTTCGGAAGCTATATAATTAAAGAAGAAAACGTATTCGACAGAGACATTAACAAATATGCTACCCAAATGGACGCACTTCTGGAAGCCGAGAGAATCAAAAACGAACTTTTTGAATATGAACACGAACTCTGGGAATTTTAGAGTTTGATAAAATAAAATCTACTCCTCCGGTTCGGGGGAGTTTTTTTTTGCCCCAGCTACAGGCATATTCTATAACTTTGTATCTTTCTTGAAATTGGAATGAGACCTGCTGATATACTTGATACTCCAATCGAATTTCTTAAAGGAGTCGGACCGGCAAGGGCAGAAGTGCTCAAAAAGGAATTGGGCATTTTTACCTTCAACGACCTCCTCCACTATTTTCCATTCAGGTATGTTGATAAGAGTAAATTTTATAAAATCAATGAAATCAGCAGCGATGCTTTGTATGTTCAGCTAAAGGGGAAAATCATACATCTTCAGAAAGTTGGCAAACTCAAGTTCTGAAAGGCTTATCGCCATTTTACAGGATGAAACCGGAGAAACTGAACTGGTTTGGTTTAAAGGTACAAAATGGACTTTCGAAAAACTTCAGGTCAACGAGGAATATATTGTATTCGGGAAACCAGCACTTTTCAATAATAAATACAATTTCCCTCATCCTGAAATAGAAGCAGTCACTGATCAAAAAATTGACCTTGGGGAACAACTGCAACCCTATTATCCTTCGACTGAAAAACTGAAAACAAAAGGACTCGACAGCAAGGGAATCAGCAAAATCATGCGAAACCTGCTGGTTCAGGTAAAAGGATTCACCCCGGAAACCCTTTCAAATCCTATCCTTGAGCGGCTCAGATTGATTCCGAGGGAAGAAGCATTGCTCACTGTTCACTTCCCACCCGACCAGGAAATATTGGACAAAGCACAGGTTACGGCTTAAATTTGAGGAGCTATTTTTCATTCAGTTAAACCTGTTAAAGCTGAAGCTTCTCCGAACAGAAAAGATTAAAGGTCATAAGTTTTCCGTTGTCGGGTCATTCCTGAATAATTTTTACAATAACAACCTCCCATTCGAACTTACCAATGCCCAGAAAAAGGTAATCCGCGAAATCAGGGCTGATGTTGGTTCAGGCAAACAAATGAACCGTCTGCTTCAAGGTGATGTAGGAAGCGGAAAAACCCTGGTTGCCCTGATGACGATGCTGATTGCGCTGGATAATGGATTACCAGGCGTGCCTGATGGCGCCAACCGAAATACTTGCCAGACCAGCATTTCAAAACCATTTCCCGAATGGTAGAGGGGCTTGGATCCAGGTTGATCTTCTTACCGGTTCAACCAGAACCAAACAAAGAAAAGAACTTCACAGCCTGCTGCAAAGCGGCGGCTGCATATCCTTGTCGGAACACATGCCCTCATCGAAGAAAATGTTCAGTTCAATAACCTTGGGCTTGTCGTCATTGATGAACAGCACCGCTTTGGTGTGGAGCAACGTGCAAAACTCTGGAAAAAGAATACCATTCCTCCCCATGTACTTGTGATGACAGCCACTCCTATTCCGAGAACGCTTGCAATGACCCTTTATGGCGACCTCGATGTTTCTGTGATTGATGAATTGCCTCCCGGCAGGAAACCAGTAAAGACCGTCCATTATTACGACAAGGACAGGCTGAAAGTATTTGGGTTCCTGAAAAACCAAATTGCCACAGGCAGACAGGTTTATTTTGTTTATCCGCTGATCAATGAATCGGAAAAGCTGGATTTGAAATTCCTGATGGATGGTTACGAAGGAATTACCCGTGAATTTCCCCTACCCAAATATGCAGTAAGCATGGTTCATGGGCAACTAAATCCAAAGGACAAAGATTTTGAGATGCAGCGCTTTATTAGGGGTGAAACCCAGATCATGGTCGCGACGACGGTGATTGAAGTTGGGGTGGATATCCCAAATGCCTCGGTGATGGTGATTGAAAATGCTGAGCGGTTTGGACTTTCGCAGTTGCACCAGTTGCGCGGCAGGGTTGGCACGGGGCGCCGATCAGTCGTTTTGTATCCTGATGACAGGTTATAAAGTTACCAGCGAAGCAAGGCAACGCATACAAACCATGGTGAAGACAACCGATGGATTTGAAATTGCCGAAGTAGACCTGAAGCTCCGTGGTCCCGGCGACCTGCAGGGAACCCAGCAAAGCGGTATCCTCGACCTGAAAATTGCCGATATCATCAAAGATGAAAAAATACTGAAGCTTTCGCGGAATATTGCATCCGAATTGCTTACCGAAGACCCGCACCTCGAAATGGAGAAAAATATCCCGGTTTTGAAGCAGCTCCGGTTCCTCAATAAAAATAAACCTAACTGGAGCTTAATAAGCTAATATCCACAATTTTTCTTCTTAAAATCTTACCTTTGCATCTTCTTTTAAAATAGGGTTTCAATGAAAATTTCATATAACTGGCTGAAACAATATCTTGATTTTAATTTTTCCCCGGAAGAGCTTTCCCGTTTACTTACTGATTGCGGACTTGAAGTGGAAGGTTTTGAACCCTGGCAATCGGTGAAAGGCGGATTGAATGGCGTGGTGATAGATGAGGTGGTAAACTGCACCAATTTTATACCTTTGTTTTTTGCTAATTTTTAAAAAAGAGAATTTGTACTTTTACAATAAATATCATCTAATATGACTAAGGATGTTTTAATAAAAAAGACACTTAAAACACTTTCCACATTGCCTCAGGACAAGGTGAAAGAGATATCTGACTTTGCTGAATTTATTCAAAAGAAATACGATGAGGATATCCTGCAGAAAGGAATTGAACGGTTAGTAATTGAGTCAAAAACCTATGAGTTCCTTCAGGATGAAGAGTCTCTGT
>CAVPSZ010000039.1:0-170447 GCA_963708435.1 uncultured Bacteroidales bacterium | reverse complement strand
ATTCAGTAAATGATCTTAAAGAAAAGTACTAATGCAAAAGGGCGATATCATTCTCATCCGGTTTCCATTTACAGACTTTTCAGGAAGTAAGAACAGACCGGCTCTCGCTCTTGTAAATACTGAAACAGACATAACCGTTGCTTTTATTTCGACTCAATTTAAGTGGAAAGAAGAAACGGATATACTTATTAAACCTGATGATGAAAACGGTTTAAAAAAGGAATCATTAATTCGTCTTAGTAAAATAGTGACAATTGATAAGGAATTTGCCCTTGGACGTCTTGGGAAAATTGATGATAAAACCTTAAAGTTGGTTAATCAAAACCTGGTAAAAATTTTTAAACTTTAGCATTACAAAGAATCCAAGCCAATCCATCATTAATCCGCTAAAATCTTACTTTTGCATCATCTTATTTTTAATAAAGGTTTCGATGAAAATCTCATATAACTGGCTAAAACAATATCTTGATTTTAATTTGTCGCCGGAAGAGCTTTCCCGTTTGCTTACCGATTGCGGACTTGAAGTGGAAGGTGTTGAATCCTGGCAATCAGTTAAAGGTGGATTGAAAGGTGTGGTAATTGGGGAGGTAATCACCTGTGTCAAGCATCCTGATGCCGACAAACTGAGCAAGACTACTGTGGACATCGGAGGAGGTCAAATCCTTCCTATCGTCTGCGGCGCACCAAATGTAGCTGCCGGACAAAAGGTGGTGGTGGCTACTGTAGGAACCATCATTCACAAAGGCGAAGAAAGCTTTGAAATTAAAAAAGCAAAGATCAGGGGTGAGGTTTCGGAAGGTATGATCTGCGCTGAAGATGAACTGGGTTTGGGAACCTCTCATGCCGGAATCATGGTATTAAATGCCGATGCAAAAGTTGGAACTCCCGCTGCTGAATATTTCAAAGTGGAAAATGATTTTGTTTTCGAGATCGGACTCACACCCAACCGTACCGATGCTACTTCACACATAGGCATCGCAAGGGATATTAAGGCTGTGCTGGATAATATTGACTTAAATAAGAAATCTCAGGGCAATCGTTCCCTTAATTTTCCAACAGTAGATAATTTCAAAACAGAAAATACAGTTCTTGATATTGATGTCGTAGTTGAAGATCCCAGTCGCTTGTCCAAGGTATGCAGGAGTAACGATTTCGGGAATCGAAGTTAAAGAATCACCTGAATGGTTAAAGAACCGGCTGAATGCGATTGGCCTTCGACCCATCAACAACATCGTGGACATCACCAATTATATTTTACACGAAACCGGCCAACCACTTCATGCTTTTGATGCTGCTGAGATTAAAGGCGGTAAGGTTGTCGTTAAAAAATTACCAAAAGGCTCAAAGTTCATCACCCTTGATGGAACCGAACGGGAACTTTCAGGCAACGACCTGATGATCTGCAACACGGAAGAAGGAATGTGCATTGGCGGAGTTTTTGGCGGGATCAAATCGGGTGTCACGGAAAAAACCAAAAATATCTTTATCGAAAGCGCTTACTTCGATTCGGTTCATATTCGCAAGACATCAAAATACCACGATCTGCAAACCGATGCCTCATTCAGGTTCGAACGCGGTGTGGATCCTGATATGACGATTTATGCACTCAAAAGAGCAGCGTTGCTGGTTAAGGAAATTGCAGGCGGAACGATCTCATCAGAAATTAAGGATGTTTATCCCCAACCCATCCCGAAGGCAAAAGTCGAATGTCAGTTGGATTAACATTGACAGGCTGATCGGAAAATCCATCGGAAAGGATGTGATCAGGAATATTTTGGTTTCATTGCAATTTCAGATCATTAGTGAAAATGGCGACGGACTTCAACTCGAAGTTCCTTCCTGCCGGGTAGATGTGACCCGTGAAGCAGATGTGATCGAGGAAATACTGAGGATATACGGATACAATAATATTGAAATTCCGGTCAAAGTCAATTCATCCATTTCCCATTCAGTCAAACCCGATCCTGAAAACCTGCTCAGTATTGCAATGAATTACCTTAGCAGCAATGGTTTCAGCGAGATGATGAACAACTCCCTTACAAAGTCAGCTTATTACGAAAACAGGAAGGATTTTAATTCATCACAGAGTGTTATGATCCTGAACCCGTTAAGCCGTGATCTGAATGTGATGCGTCAATCCCTGCTTTTTAGCGGGCTGGAAACCATCATCTACAATCTGAACCGAAAAATCAACGACCAGAAGCTTTTCGAGTTTGGAAAGGTTTACAGGATTGCCGATAAAAATGCATCTGAAGTTATTAAGAAATACGAAGAATCGAGCCATCTATCACTTTTTGTTACCGGACAGAAAGCAAAAGAAAGCTGGTATAATCAAAACCAGGAAGTGGATTTCAATTATTTAAAAGCCTATGCTTTTAACTTACTGAAAAGAATCGGCATTGACGCTGGTGCCATGGATCATACAAAAGTTGAAAAGGAATACCTGTCAGTTGGATTGAATTATTTAACCCCCAAAGGTACGCTGGTAGAAATAGGTATTATTTCTGATTCAGTTTTAAAGGAATTCGATATCAAGCAACAGGTTTTTTATGCTGAAATCAATTGGGATGTTGTACTGAAACTGATTAAAGACAACCGTATTCAATACAAACCCATACCTAAATTCCCGGAAGTTCGACGTGACCTTGCCTTACTGATTGATTCAAAAATCACGTTCGAAGAAATTGAAAAGTTAGCTTACAAAACAGAAAGTAGACTTTTGAAAAATGTAAACCTCTTCGACGTGTATGAAGGAAAAAATATTGAAGCAGGGAAAAAATCCTATGCCGTAAGCTTCATTCTTCTTGATGAAGAGAAAACCCTTACCGATAAAGTGATCGAAAAAACGATGAGCCGGCTTATGGAGGTTTATCAGAAAGAGCTGAACGCGATCATCAGGTAAATATATGTTTTTATTTAGAAGATAAAATGAGGAATAAGGGATATAAGGGAAATAGAGGATATAAGGGAATACCTTATACAACCCTTTTCTAATAACAAATGGCAGTTAAATCCAAATCCTTGTCATTAATTTTTAAAACCATAAAATGGCTGGTTTTCTTCTTTGGATGCATCAGTATCATCTTGATCATCCTAAGTTTTACCTCAGCTCCTTTCTGGGGTTTTTACTGGCTTGGAACTTCAGAATGTGAAGGAGAAATCAAAGCCGGAATATATTGTTGTGATGGGTGGTAGTGCAATCCCCGGCAAATCAGGATTGATGCGTACCTACTATGCTGTCAATTGCTGCCCGAAATTTCCCAGATGCGAAAATCATCATTTCATTACCCGGAGAAATTCTTGACTCATTGAGTTCCATTAGCCTGATGAAGAAAGAACTGGAAATTCGGAATGTTGCTGCTGAAAGGATTACATTGGAAACCAAGGGTAAAAACACCCGTTACCAGGCAATCGAGAGTCCTGAAGCTGGTTCCATCAGCAAATGATCCGGTTATTGATTGTAACCTCACCCGAACATATGCGTAGAGCAATCCTGACATTCAGGAAGGCAGGATTTCAGCATGTCACCGGACTTCCGGCTTTTGAACAGTCGGTCGATTTCGATCTGGCCTTCAATGACGATGAGCTTGGAGGCAGAAAAAGGTTTATTCCGGATATTGGGCATAATACCCAAATCAGGTACCAGTTCTGGATACATTTGGAATATGAGATTTTGATAATTAGAGAAATTGTAGCTTTGGGGTTTTATAACCTCAAAGGTTGGATATAAATCATATAAATATTTTAAACTAAATGGAAAGCAAAGAAAGACAATATGCAGTAAGTCCGGAAGGAGAAAAGTTTCCGCTGCCATTGAAAAAGGACTATGATGCCGAATTTAAAAGAGTTGAAAAGCTGGCAAAGCAGGCCCGCAAGGAAGGTAAAGAGATCGTGGTGGTGATGGGACTTGGATTTGTTGGTGTGGTGATGGCCGCAATCGTTGCCGATACCAAAGATAAAAAAGGAAAATATTCCAAATTCGTAATTGGTTACCAACGACCCAGCGTAAGAAGCTTCTGGAAGATTCCGCTTGTAAACCGCGGCGTGTCGCCGGTAAAAGCCGAAGACCCTGAAGTGGATGAATTGATTGGCCGGACCGTTAAAAAAGCCAAAACATTTGTGGCAACCTATACCAGCGATTGCCTGAAATTAGCTGATGTGGTGGTTGTGGATGTTCAGTGCGACTACGCTAAACAGGACCTCGGAAACATGCGCACCGGCGATACCGACATGGCTGCGCTTGAAGCATCAATGAAAACCATCGGTGAAACCATTCCGCCCAAAGCATTGGTTTTGATTGAAACCACCGTTGCTCCCGGAACGACTGAATTTGTTGCATGGCCAATTTTGAAAAAAGCGTTTGCAAAACGTGGTTTAAAGGAAACTCCGCTTTTGTCGCATAGTTTCGAAAGGGTAATGCCGGGTAAAGAATATGTTTCCTCAATCCGCGACTTCTGGCGGGTTTGTTCAGGATGTGATGCAGAAGCCAGAAAAAAGGTTGAAAAATTCCTGCATGAAGTTTTAAATACCACAAAGTTCCCATTGACGGTCATGGATCGTCCGATAGAATCGGAGACCACAAAAATTGTTGAAAATTCATATCGTGCAACCATCCTTGCTTTCATGAACGAATGGAGTCTGTTTGCTGAACGCAATGGCGTGGATTTGATCAAGGTGATCAAGGCCATTAAAATGCGTCCGACGCATAGTAACATGATTTTCCCCGGCCCCGGAATCGGTGGTTATTGTTTGCCAAAAGATGGCGGACTTAGGCTATTGGGCTTACCGTCACATCCTCGGGTTTGAGGACGGAGATGATGTATTCAAAATTACACCTACAGCAATTGATATCAATGACACCCGTGGTTTGCATGTAGCTGAGCTGGTTCGTGATGCATTGCGCAATATGGGTAAATACATTGCTGGTTCTACTGTTCTGCTTGCCGGGGCAAGTTACCGCGAAGATGTGGGCGATACCCGTTACAGCGGCAGCGAAATGGTGGTTCGGAAACTCACCGAAATGGGTGCTGAAATGCGCGTCCATGATCCTTATGTTGATCATTGGTTTGAGTTCATAAACCAGGACGAAGATCCAAATCATTCATGGAGCAGGTTTTTCCGTAACCAGGATCATCTGAAAGAAACGGTTGTATTGAAAGATTTGCAGAAAGCACTGAAAGGCGCTGAAGCATTGATTCTTGCCGTTCCGCATAAACAATACAAAGATCTCGATCCGGCTAAAATAGTGAAATGGGCCGGCGGACCCATTGCCATTATAGATGCATTCGGAATTTTAAGTGATGAAAAAATCAGAAAATATTTTGAATTAGGTTGTGAAGTAAAAGCACTGGGAAGCGGACATATCCAGAGGATCAAAAAAGAAGTTAAGAAGGGTTAGAAGTTCAAATCTATAGTTTTATAAGAGGCTTTCTCAAAAGTATTTCACGCTAAACAGGCAAAGCCATTTACAAGGATCGCCAAGATTAAGATTTTGACAGCAAGCTCTTTGCGATTTTTGGGAGAAACACATTTTAGCATTTTGAGACAGTCTCTTTTTTCGTTATGAATGATCCCGATGCTTGCTGATTCAATCCTTTATTAACAATAATTAAGACATTTTTGCAGTTTTTTGAGTAATTTTGTATCAAAAATTGCAAAATAAAATGGATGTTCAGGCGATAAAGCTTCGGTTTGAAATAATCGGTACCTCGCCCCTGCTCGACAGGGCGATCGACATTGCAAGACAGGTAGCTCCGACAGATCTGACTGTTCTGATTTCAGGTGAAAGTGGCGTAGGGAAGGAAGTTTTCCCGAAAATCATCCATCAGTTGAGCGCCAGAAAACATGGTCCCTACATAGCTGTAAATTGTGGAGCTATACCCGAAGGTACGATCGATTCAGAATTATTCGGTCATGAGAAAGGCTCTTTCACAGGCGCACATGATTCCCGGAAAGGATACTTTGAGGTAGTGAACAGCGGAACTATATTTCTTGACGAGGTGGCAGAGCTCCCTTTATCGACTCAGGTGAGATTACTCAGAGTGCTTGAAACAGGGGAATTTTTTAAGGTTGGTTCATCAAAAGCTATAAAAACAAATGTCCGGGTTGTTGCTGCCTCAAATGTGGATATTACTAACGCCATCAGTCAGGGTAAATTCAGGGAAGATTTGTATTACAGGCTGAATACGGTTCCAATTAATGTTCCATCCCTCAAAGACCGAAAAGAAGACATTCATTTACTTTTCAGAAAGTTCGCCGCAGATTTTGCAGAAAAATATCGAATGCCGGTTCTCCAGCTGGACCCTGAAGCCGTTAAATTACTTGTCAATTATAAGTGGCATGGAAATGTCAGGCAACTTAAAAATATTGCTGAACAAATTTCTATTATTGAGAACAAGAGGGAGATCAATGCCGAAATTCTCTCAAAATATCTTCCGATAAGTCAATACAGGGATTTGCCTGTACTATATAAAAGTGAGGAAGAAAATAAAGGAATTTCTGAACGGGATCTTTTGTATAAGGTATTATTCGATATGAAAAAAGACATCCATGATCTTAAAAAAGTTGTCGGTGATATTTTACAAAATGACATGCCTTCCAAGGAACTCCAAACTAAAAGTAACCAGGTGCTTCAGCATTTCAAACCTGATTTTATGCCAGTCGAGGAACCCCACAATGACATTAATATTCACCCTTTGACTTCTGATCATGTTGTGGAGCCTTTAGAGGAATCAATCGTAATCGAAGAATCGTTATCCATTCAGGAAAAGGAAAAAGACCTTATCAAAAAAGCGTTGGTCCGTCATCACGGGAAAAGAAAAAATGCGGCACGGGAATTGGGCATTTCTGAAAGGACATTGTACAGAAAGATCAAAGAATACGACATCATATAATTTCTTTGAAATTGAAATCTTCGACGAATCAAACCCGGATACTGCTGTTGATCTTACTTCCCGGCCTTTTATCAGGCTGCTCGATGAAATATTCCTTTACCGGCGCCTCTATTCCTCCTGAGGTAAAGACGATCAGCATCAAATATTTTCAGAACAACGCCTCTCTTATTGTGCCGAGTTTAAGCCAAAAACTTACTGACGGACTGAGAGATAAGTTTACTTCGGAAACTAATCTTAATTTAGTCAATGATGGTGGCGATCTACTGCTCGAGGGATCTATCACCGATTATCAGACTTCTCCCGTAGCCATCCAGGGAAACGATCAGGCCGCCCTGAACAGGCTTACCATTGCCATTGATGTTAACTATACAAATACCGTAGACGATAACCTCAGCTTTGAATCGAAATTTTCCCGTTATGCCGATTATTCCAGCAGTCAGAACCTGACCGAAGTACAGGAAGGACTGATAGAAGAGATCAATCAGATGTTGATAGAAGATATTTTCAACAAGGCCGTTATTAACTGGTAATCTTGAATTACAAGGATGAATCGCCAGCAATTTATCGATTATTTAAAATCACCTGAGCTGTTGAATGCCGATTCATTGGTGGAGCTTGAAAACCTGGTTAAAGATTATCCTTTTTTTCAAAGTGCGGCTACCTTGATGGTCATGAATCTTCTTCTCGAAAAGAATATCAAATATAATGATCAATTGAAACTGGCTTCGGCTTATGCTCCTGATCGTAGGACTTTAAAGCAATTGCTGAACGATTTCCAGAAACAAGGTAATCCTGATCTAAAAATTAAAAAAAGTGTTTCCGAAACTGCCAATATCGAAATAAAAGAAGCTGAGGCAAAAAAGGAACAGACTGCAATTGACACTTCTTTTGCCGATCTGATACTTCAATTGAAAAATGAGGTGAACTATTACATGCTTCATACACAGGAGCAAAATCACGATCAGCGACTTGAAAAACTTCAGATACTGTCAGAAAAACTTGGAAAACTCATTGGTCAGGAAGAAAAACCTTCAGTTTCCCCGGCAAGAAAAAAAGAAATAAGGAAAACAGCATCCACCGAATACAATCTCGATCATCTTGAAGAACTGCCGGTTAAGAAAAAAAATCAACTTGCCAACACAGAGCTGATTGATAAATTTATAAAGGAAGAACCTAAAATTGTACCCAAACCAACCTTCTTTGATCCTTTGGATTTTGCCAGGCAAAGCCTGCTTGACAATGAATCGGTGGTATCAGAAACACTGGCGGAAATTTATTACAAACAGGGTAATTTATCAAAAGCAATAAAAATTTATAAGAAATTAAGTTTGGTTAATCCGCAAAAAAGCAGTTACTTTGCCGCCCAAATTGAAAAAATTAAGAGGGAGATTAAGTAATTTAATATCAAACATTAAAAGAAAAATAAAATGGGATTATATATTGCAGTTGGTGTCTTAATAATTCTGGCCTGCGTCCTTCTGACGCTTATTGTATTGGTTCAAAGTTCAAAGGGCGGTGGTCTTGCTTCCAATTTCTCTTCATCAAATCAGTTTATGGGAGTAAGAAAAACTGCCGATTTTCTTGAGAAGTCAACCTGGACTCTTGCGGTAGTACTATTGTTTTTAAGCCTGGTGTCAATTTTTGCAATTCCCAGGGGTCTTAAAGTTCAGACAGGAAATTCTGAACTGGAAGAACTGTATCAGGAATTACCCGACAGTAAGCCGGTTGAAGGATTTACTCCTCCCCCGGGAGAGGAAACAGAAGAAGAATCACAATAATTACAAGAGATTAGTAATTCAAAACAATGTCAGAATGTCACCAGATTCTGACATTTTTTTATTCCCCCTGACAAAAAAAAGGCTGAAATTGTTTTGGCATAAATTATGACAGGGCGAAAGTGCTAATTTATATAATAATAAATAGATTTAAAACCTTAAATAATATGGCAAAAGTAAAAATTAAACCTTTGGCTGATCGCGTATTGATCGAGCCAGCTTCAGCAGAGCAAAAAACAGCCGGTGGAATTATCATTCCTGATACGGCAAAAGAAAAACCACAAAAAGGAACTGTCATTGCAGTTGGTCCCGGTACCAAAGATGAAAAAGTAACTGTAAAAGTGGGCGATACTGTTTTGTACGGTAAATACTCCGGCACTGAAATCTCATTTGACGGACACAATTACCTCATCATGAGAGAATCAGATATTTATGCAATTATTTAAAATAAATTGATAATAATTAAAACAATATGAAAATGGCAAAAGACATTATATTTGACCTGAAAGCAAGAGAATCACTCAAAACGGGTGTGGACGCATTATCCAATGCTGTAAAAGTTACCTTGGGCCCCAAAGGCAGGAATGTTATCCTGGAAAAATCATTTGGATCACCTACTATCACTAAAGACGGAGTAACCGTAGCAAAAGAAATCGAACTTAAAGATCCTGTAGAGAATATGGGTGCTCAACTGGTTAAAGAAGTGGCTTCAAAAACCAATGACCTCGCAGGTGACGGAACAACTACCGCTACCGTACTTGCACAGGCAATTGTTACAACCGGTTTAAAAAATGTTACTTCCGGCGCCAATCCTATGGATCTTAAACGTGGGATTGATAAAGCAGTGGTTGAAGTAATAAAATCACTGAAAAAACAAACAAAACAAATCGGAGATAATGCAGAAAAAGTAATGCAGGTGGCAACAGTTGCAGCCAATAATGATTCTTCAATCGGTAAACTGATTTCGGAAGCCATGTCCAAAGTGAAGAAAGATGGCGTTATTACCATTGAAGAAGCAAAAGGTATCGAAACGCATGTGGCTGTTGTTGAAGGTATGCAATTCGACAGGGGATATATATCACCCTATTTTGTAACCGATACTGAAAAAATGGAAGCGGTTTACGAAAATCCGTATATTTTAATTCATGATAAGAAAATTTCGGTGATGAAAGATTTACTGCCTGTTCTGGAAAAGGTTGTTCAAACGGGACGTCCAATGCTGATCATTGCTGAGGATGTTGAAACCGAAGCCCTTGCAACACTTGTGGTAAATAAGCTTCGCGGGGGATTAAAGGTTGTGGCTGTAAAGGCTCCTGGATTTGGTGACAGGAGAAAAGAAATGCTTGAAGATATTGCCGTTCTGACAGGCGGAACTGTAATCAGCGAAGAAAAAGGTTACAAGCTGGAAGATACTACTCTTGACGCATTAGGTTTAGCTGAAAAGGTGACTATCGACAAAGAAAACACTACCATTGTCAGTGGAAAAGGTAAAAAATCGGATATCCAGGCAAGAATCAATCAGATCAAAGCACAGATTGATGTAACCACTTCGGATTATGACAGGGAAAAACTTCAGGAAAGACTGGCCAAATTATCAGGCGGTGTTGCAGTAATCTCTGTTGGCGCAGCAAGCGAAGTTGAAATGAAAGAAAGAAAAGACCGCTTTGATGATGCACTGAATGCAACCCGCGCAGCTATCGAAGAAGGTATTATTCCTGGTGGCGGAGTTGCTTACCTGAGAGCTATTGAAGCAATAAAGGGTTTGAAAGGGGACAATGAAGATGAGGATACCGGGATTTCGATTGTTCGCAGGGCACTGGAAGAACCGATGCGCCAGATAGTTGAAAATGCAGGACTGGAAGGTTCGGTTGTTGTTCAGAAAGTGAAAGAGGGTAAAGGCGATTTCGGATACAATGCAAGGACCGATAAATATGAAAACTTGCTGAAATCAGGGGTTATCGACCCGACCAAAGTGGCACGCATTGCTCTGGAAAATGCGGCTTCAATAGCCGGAATGTTGCTCACTACCGAGTGTGTGGTGGTTGAAAATAAGGATGAAAAACAGGCTCCTCCCCCAATGCCTCCGGGAGGAATGGGCGGAATGTATTAAAAATAAACTCAACCCATGAGCAAAAAACCTCTCCTACGGGAGGGGTTTTTTTATTTTTATAAATATGATTTTTAAAGTAGTAACGTTATTGGAATAAATTTTTTCATTCATGATGATTAAAATTAAATTGTTATTCTTAGCCATTGCTATTAGTTTTTCAACTCTTAATGCACAAATTATATCATCAGGACTGCCGATTGATGAAGTGACCAAACTGATCACTTACCAGGAGGTGGTTCAGGAAGTGGGAGATAAAGATTCGTTTTTTAACAGCGCTATCGGATGGATCAATGAATATTACCCGAACCCGGTGGATGTGACTAAAACCCGTGACCCGCAAACAGGCAAGATTGAAGGGCTTGCACCGGTTCAAGATAAAGAATACGGATGCTGAAGGCCTGGAGACGGATGCGGGGGTGATACAATATGAGTTTACGCTTGAGTTTAAGGAGGGGCGGTACCGGTATATCTTGACGAACTTTGTTTTCAGGCAGGCGTCGCGGATACCGGTGGAGAAATGGATGGATAAAAAGGACCCGCAGTACAATGCTAACTGGGATAGCTACCTGACCCAGGTGGATGAGTTTGCAAAGGGCTGGATTGAAAGCCTGAAAGCCGGGATGAAACCGAAACCGGCGGCGAGGGATGATCAATGGTAGGAAGGGGTTTCAGGTTGGTTTAATTTCAAAAGTCAAAATACCAAATAATCCCTGCCTGCGGCAGATAGGAAAGTTAAAAGTTAAAAGTACAGGTGCTTAAGCTTGCCGCTGTGCCTTATAGAAAAAATGCCTGATAATAAAAGAGTTCAAATGATTTTTCTCATTTTATTTATTTTTGATTTTGTTAATAAACTCTTCTACTCGTGATTTATCACAGTCATTATATTTTTCTGCAAAAAACTCCATGTCCAGACATCTCCAGAAAGAATTAAAACAATAGGGGTCCCTATATTTAATTAACTGTTTTAAAACATGTTTTGAATATTGCCTTACATAAGCTCCTCTGTCCAATAAAAAAATTAAATTTTTCTCTCCAACTTTATAGTTCTTTAGATCAGTATCTTCGGAATAACCTGATCCTTGATCGGGATCGCAATTGCTGGTTAAACCGAAACTTGAATATTGAATTAATACAGTATCACCAACCATCAATGGGAAATAGGAATGAATAATTGAATCAACTCTAATAAAATAAGTTGAAACAAAATGTCTACAATCCTTGTAATCATTAATTTTTTTAACGACATCACCTTTTATCACTGCATCATTGGTTATTAATTGAGTTGCTACATACCTGGAAAATCCTATTTCGGTATTATACTGGTCACGATTAAAAGCATATTTTTTCAGTATAGAAAAAAGGAGGGCGGTGTCATAATTTTTCATCTCATAAATGCGCTCATAAGGAAGATCTCCAAATCCAACTTCCTTAATATTTGCATAAATGTTTTTTAATTTTTGATGGTATTTAAGCACATTAACAGAATCATTATGTGTAGAAATTGATCTTTGCTCAAAATAATCCTTATACATATCACATAAATCAACTTTTTCAGGCTTGTAGCTAATGATTAAAAAGGATATGACAATTATGGAAATTGAAAAATATATAATGGGAAATTGAAAGGTAATTTTTTTCACTATTGTGTTGTATTATTGAGACAGTCAAAAATAAAAAATTTTTAGAAAAATCTTCGAATTTACAGATGAAGAAATCAATGGATAAAAAGGACCCTCAATACAATGCTAACTGGGATAGCTAACTGACGCAGGTGGATGAGTTTGCGAAAGGGTGGATTGAAAGCCTGAAAGCCGGGATGAAACCGAAACCGGCGGCGAAGGATGATCAGTGGTAAAAACAAAAAAAGAGAGAGTGTAAAACATCTCTCTTTTATTGTTCATTTCAAATTTTATTATTTATCAATATCAGATTTAGTCATTTCGCTTTTATCTACCACTTTTTTATCCGGCACTATTCTTTTGGAAACAATATCCATTTCATCAATCAGCCTCTGTGCTCCTGCAAATCTATCGATGATAAAAAGGACATAGCGAATATCAACATTGATGGTTCTCTGCAATTCGGGTTCGTAAGCGATGTCGCCGCTCATGGCTTCCCAATTGCCATCGAATGCAAGACCGATCAGTTCACCTTTGGCATTGAGTACCGGGCTTCCGGAGTTACCACCGGTAATGTCGTGATTGGTGAGGAAGCATACTTTCATTACACCGTTTTCATCATAACGACCGAAATCTTTATTCTTATAAAGTTCTTTCAGTTTTTCGGGAACCACGAATTCCCAGTTATTGGGGTCTTCCTTTTCCATTACTCCGTTCAGTGTAGTGTAATATTCATAATGAACGGCGTCGGCAGGAAAATAATCGAGCACTTGACCATAGGTGAGGCGCAAGGTGGAGTTGGCATCGGGGTAGTATTTTTTGTCAGGGTTCATTTCGCGCAAACCCGCAACGAAAGCTCTGTTACCCCTGTCGAGGTAGTTATAAGCTTCATTCAGCTTGGGACGAATATTTTCTTCGAAATAACTGCTCATGGCAATGATGGTTTGATAAGCCAAATCCTTTTCAATGGCTTTGGAGGAAGGGTCTTTTAAAAAGGCATCAACAGTTTCGGGCCGAACAAACATGGAAGACTCAAATACCTTTTTGGCAAATGCCTCAAAATTGCCTTTGTACTTTGATTGTAGTGATTTTATATACCCGGGCTGCTGATAAAGCGGGACATTTTTGGCGTACATGCCGAACATGGCAGCCAATAGCTTTTGGTCAGTAGGAGCATTATAGTCCTTAAAATAACCATCGGCTCTCTTTTTCAACTGGGCTATCAGCTTGTCCATGTTTTCGCGGTTGATCTCCTTTTGCGCCAATTCATTTTTCAGATCTTTAAATGAAGCTGCAAAACCGAGTATCTCGGCTCCTTGGCGAATGGCTTCGGAATAATAAACCGAAGCCAGCTCATACTCTGTTAATTTCTTATAGGCAAATGAAATGTCGGAGAGTGCACTTCCGTAACTTTCCTTGCGGAATTTGTCAGCATTTACCCAGTCGGTAAACTCTTTCTCGAGGGCTACTTTATTATCGTAAACCTTCAGGCGTTTCAGTCCCCTGGTTTGACCAATAAAATACTTCCAGTAGTTAGAAATGCGTGCGTACTTGGAAGCGTACTTGATCCTGACTTCGTCGCTGGCCTGCATATCATTCATTAAAATATCGAGCTTTTTCTCTCTTATATCAACCACAGTTTGATTGTGAATATCGAGCGCCAATTTAACACCATAGGAGGTCATATACCGTTCGGTGCTTCCCGGATAACCCATGATCATGGCAAAATCGCCTTCCTGAACGCCGGCAATGGAAACCGGTAAATGGTGTTTTGGCTTAAGCGGAATATTGTCAGCAGCATATTCAGCCGGCTTGCCATCTTTACCGGAGTAAATCCTGAAAAGTGAAAAATCGCCGGTATGCCTTGGCCACATCCAGTTGTCGGTATCGGCGCCAAACTTACCTATGGATGATGGGGGCGCACCAACAAGGCGGACATCAGTGAAAACTTCATAAACGAAAAGATAAAACTCATTGCCTTCAAAAAAACTGCGGACAGAAGCTTTGTAATGTGTTCCGGCAATCGCTTCATCTTTTATTGTTTTCGAAAGAGAATCAATAATAACATTTCTTTCACTCTCAAGCATAAAAGGATTTAGGCCAGCTTTAATTTTTGCAGTTACGTCCTCTATCCTTATTAAAAAAGAAACCGTCAGACCCGGATTCGCCAATTCATCTTCAAGGTTTTGCGCCCAGAATCCATTGGAAAGGTAATCGTGCTCAACAGAAGAATGCGCCTGGATACGGCCGTAACCACAATGATGGTTGGTCAACAGCAATCCCTGGTCGGAAATAACCTCAGCTGTGCATCCTCCACCAAACTGAACGATGGCATCTTTTAAGCTTGAATTATTGACACTATAAATTTCTTCGGCGGTTAACTGCAGACCCATTTTCTGCATATCCACATAATTGAGTCGTTCAATAAAAAGCGGCAGCCACATTCCTTCATCAGCCTTAGCAATTGGGTTTCCGATCAATAAAACCCATACAAAAACATAAAAAAACTTCTTCATTTTCACTCAAATTAATGTTAAATAAATTTCTCTCCTTTTTTTGTTTTTACTTCATTCACAATATCACGGATATTTTGCTCGTCAGTTTTTCGGCAAACCAGTAAAATTTCATCTTCCTCAACAATAATGTAATCATCCAAACCTTGCAAAACGACAAGTTTGTCCTTAGGCATGTTAACGATGCAGTTTTTTGTATCAAAAGGCATTACATTATCACCCATGATGGCGTTGTTATGAAAATCCTTGCTACGTGTATCATAGAGGGACCCCCATGTTCCGAGATCCGACCATCCGAAATCGGACGCCAGCACATACACATTGTCAGCTTTTTCCATGACGCCATAGTCGATTGAAATATTCTGGCATACAGGGTATGTTCTGTTGATGAAATCAGCTTCATCAGGGGTGCTATATTTATCAAGACCTTCTTCAAATGTCAGATCGACATCCGGTAAATGTTTTTTAAAAGCTGCGATGATGCTTTTCAGAGACCAGACGAAAATTCCTGAATTCCATAAAAAATCGCCGCTTTCCAAAAAAGTCTTTGCCAGTTCAAGGTTAGGTTTTTCGGTAAAAGTTTTTACCTTTTTTATTCTGTCATCCGGCTCAAAAGGCCTGGATTCGGAAAACTGGATGTAGCCATAACCGGTATCAGGACGTGAGGGAGTGATTCCAAGGGTAAGCAGCCAATCATGAGTTGATGAAGCTTTCAATGCCGAAAGAATAACTTCGGTAAAAACATCTTCCTTTAATATTATATGGTCTGATGGAGCGACAACCAAATTGGCAGAAGGATTGATTTTATTTATTTTATAAGCAGCATACGCTATTGCAGGAGCGGTATTTCGCCGAATGGGCTCGCATAAAACCTGGTTTTCGGAGATTCCAGACAATTGCTGTATGACCAAATCTTTATAAAGGTCATTTGTGACGATGTAAATATTCTCTTTTGGACAGACCTTCAGAAAACGATCAAAAGTTTGTTGAATCAGCGTTTTTCCTGTTCCTAAAATATCAATGAATTGTTTAGGGCGCGAAGTTTTACTCATAGGCCAGAACCTCGCGCCAATTCCACCTGCCATGATGATACAGTAATTGTTTGAATTCATATTTTACTGATTTTTAATAAAATATACTGACACTTAACAAGTTTGCGAAACAGAATTTGTTTAGTGTCAGTTATGCCGCCACAATTAGTTCATAATTATTCGCAAACCAGTTTTCTGGCGGTATAATTTGCAAAGATAAAAAAACAGCTTTATCAGAGTATTTGTCTGATCTCAAAATGTTGTACGGTATTTAATTCTGGGGATGAGTTGCAATTTTAACCACATCTTTCCTGTTGATTTTTCCATTTTCTGTAAGTGAAAACGGAGCAGAAAATATAACCTGCTTTGGTATTTCAAAGTTTCTAAGGTTAGATTGCTCAGCCAGTTTCCTTAAATCAATGTCTTCTATTTCCTGATTTTCAATGATTAGTACCAACTTCTGTCCCAATCTTACATCCGGTAACCCGGCAATGATGAAACGATGATGAATATGAGGATTTAGTTTGGCTTCGATTTTTTCCGGTGACAGCTTGATGCCTCCGCTGTTGATGATGTTGTCGTAACGGCCTATAAATTTGAATTCCCTTTCATTTTTTAACTCAACAATGTCGTTGGTTATTACTTGTGTTACACTTAAATGAGGAGCTTGTATTATAAGGCAATCTCTTTCATCCTGATCAAAAATCACTCCAGGCAAAGCCTGATAAAATTCCGTTTCATCCGGAGGATTTAGTTTTCTGACCGCAATATGGGTGATTGTCTCGGTCATTCCATAGGTTTGCCAGGTTTCATTTTTTAGTGTTTTGATCTTATTTAAAAGTTCAGGGTGAATATCAGCCCCTCCAATTATTAGTTTACCTATTCTATTCAGTTTATCAGTTCCTGCCTTTTCATTTAATATATTGCTGATTTGTAATGGAGTCATCGCAGCAAAGTCAACCGTTCCAACCATTTTTTCTAATGGATTTCCTGAAGGATTTATTGGAACAAGATCCAATCCAAGCACAAATGACCGGACAACCATCATTTTCCCGGCAATAAAATCGACAGGAAGGCATAAAAGCGCTTTGTCACTTTTTTTAAGATCGAAGAACCGGCCTGTCATTAAAGCGCTTTGGATCATTCGATCCTTTTCTATTTTAATCCATTTTGGAGAACCAGTTGATCCGGAAGTTTTAACCTTAATATAGGAATCTGGAAAAATCCACTCCAGGATGAAATTGTATAAGTTCTTTTCCCACAAGGGAAGTGTGTCTTCCGAAATTTTTATCAGGCAATGGTCTTTCAACAACTTCTCCTGAAAAAACTCTCCATTAATCCGAATAGAATTATAGATGTGATAATTCATGATATCAGGGCTTTTAAATCCCATTTTTCATTTGGACCGAAAAACAATCTGCCATTATCAATATTCAACGGGCATTCGAAGTTATTAAGATAAAGCTGACCGGTTCCTAATCCTTGCGGTATTTTATTCCCAAGGGTATAAGTCCATTGAGCAATGGCATTGAGTCCGATATTCGATTCCAAAGCAGAGGTAATCCACCATCCGATACTCTTTTCTGACGCCAGTTTAATCCATTCTTCAGCAGCTTTAAATCCACCTAAAAGGCTCGGTTTAAGTATAATAAACTGGGGTTTGATTTCTTCAAGCAATTTTTGTTTTTTATCTGATTCGGCTATCCCGATCAATTCTTCGTCAAGGGCAATCGGAATGGGTGAGTTTTTGCAAAGTTGTGCCATTCTTTCCCATTGTCCCTGTCTGATCGGTTGTTCAATGGAGTGAATCTGAAATTCGGACAAGCGTTTTAGTTTTTCAAGAGCTTCTTCAGGTTTAAAGGCTCCATTTGCATCCACCCTGATCTCAATTTGTGCTGCGGAAAACTCTTTGCGAATCGATCGGAGGAGCTTAAGTTCATCTTCAAAGTTGAAGGCTCCGATCTTCAGTTTAATGCAGCTAAATCCTGATTCGATTTTTTCTATGATCTGGATTCGCATAGATTCAAAATTCCCCATCCAAATGAGTCCATTGATTGAAATAGAATCCTTGCCTTCAGTAAAAGCTGAAGGGAAAAGTATTTTTTCCCCACCCTTGATATAATCCAGAAATGCCGTTTCAACACCGAAAACAATGGAAGGATAATCATCAAATATTTCACTTGGATGGATGAAATTTTCAATATTACTGCAAACGAAGGTTAGCATTTTTTCAAAATCCGGACGAGAGTCAATGCTCAGTCCCGCTAACGGTGAACATTCTCCAATGCCAGTAACGCCAGGGTTCAGATCATCGGTCAAAAAAATAAACCAAGAAGGCTTTTCGGTCAGAATTCCCCTGGATGTTCCAGAGGGCTTTTTAAAGCGGAGGACATATTTTTTAAAGGATGCCTTAACCATTTCCGGTATTAAAATAAAAGCCCAATCCCAAAGGCAATCGAAAAAAGCAGGCTAGTAATAGCTAATTTCCTCAAGTATGGATCGAGTTCCTCGGGAATGGTATTTTTAAAAACAACCGCAATATTGATCCACAACATCGGAAGGGTAACCAGGAAAAGCAACTGAAAGGGGGAATGGTAATTAATGATCATGTAAGTCAGGCCGGTTATGACCGAGCCCGAAAGCAGGAAAAGATGGTACCACCTCGCTTTCCTAATTCCCATAATGACAACCAATGTGTGTTTTCCTGAAACTTTATCGTTTTCACGGTCACGCATATTGTTCAGGTTAAGGACGCCGGCGCTTAAAAACCCCATTGCCGAAGCCGGGAACAAAATTTCCCAGTTAAACCGGTGAGTGTTTAGAAAATAAGTCCCAATGACCCCTGTTAGCCCAAAAAAAATGAAGACGAACAAGTCGCCAAATCCAGAATAGCCATAAGGATGATTGCCAATCGTATATTTTACAGCGGATGAAATGGCACCTATTCCAAGCATTAGGAAAAGGATAACAAAGATGAACGGGATTCCTTTGGTTCCTTCAAAAATCAACCACAAACCGCTGAGCAGAGAGAGCAACATAAAGACGATCACCATTCTCTTCATTTCCTTAGGGGTGATGATTCCGCTCTGGACAGCGCGCAAAGGCCCGACCCTGTCAATGTTGTCGGTGCCATGCTTTGAATCGCCGTAGTCATTGGCAAGGTTAGAAAGAATCTGGAGAAAGAGGGTCGTTAGAAAAGCAAGAATACTTACTTTCCAATTAAACGCACCGTCGTAATTTGCGACAAAACAACCCAGAGCAACGCTGGATAGAGCAAGAGGCAATGTCCTCAAACGGAAAGCTTTTATCCAGGTTTTAATCTTCAAGCTGAATCAAATTATTAATCATTACAAATTACGGAAATTTCGGGAACTTTTTAAAATTGGGATCACGTTTTTCCAGAAAGGCTTTTTTCCCTTCCTGGGCTTCTTCTGTGAGATAATACAGCAATGTCGCGTTGCCGGCCAGTTCCTGAATCCCGGCCTGGCCATCGAGTTCGGCATTCAATCCCATTTTAATCATCCTGAGTGCCATCGGGCTCCGTTTCATCATGATCCGGCACCATTCCAGGGTAGCATCCTCAAGCTGATCAAGAGGGACGACCTTATTAACCATACCCATTTGTTCAGCTTCCCTTGCAGTATATTGAAGGTTCAGGAACCAAATTTCCCGTGCTTTTTTTTGTCCAACATGCCGGGCAAGGTAAGATGATCCGAATCCGGCATCAAAGCTGCCAACTTTGGGTCCGGTTTGCCCGAAAATTGCATTTTCCGAAGCAATAGTAAGGTCACACATTACATGCAATACATGTCCTCCGCCAATAGCATAACCATTGACCATAGCGATAACCGGCTTTGGAAGACTTCTGATCTGCCGCTGAACATCCAGTACATTTAATCTTGGAACCCCATCCTTATCCACATAACCACCATGACTTTTATAATTCTGATCTCCACCGCTGCAAAATGCTTTGTCCCCAGTACCAGTGAGAATTACCACATATATTTCCTGATTCTCCCGGCACATATTAAATGCATCGCTCATCTCCGAAACAGTTTGAGGACGAAAGGCATTCAGGACTTCAGGGCGGTTGATGGTTATCTTTGCAATGCCTTCGCGAAATTCAAAGAGTATATCTTCGTATTTCTTTAATGGCTTCCATTTCATTTCAGCAGTCATATTTCAAAGTTAAGACATCTGCAAAAATCGCAAAATGTTTAATACGAATCTCTTAATGTCTGAGATAATTGAAATAGGCCTTCAAGATTTCCTCATTCTGCTCAGTTGGGGTGAAAACTTCAAGAATAACTGGCTCATAAAAACTTTCTGGAAGATATATTTGCTCAAGTGAGGATTTAAGTTCTGATAAGGATTTTGCACTTAAATATTTAACATTAAAATTTTTTGCAATGTATTTAGCCGACCAGTTATGCTTTGTGTCGAAAAATCGTAATAAGTTACCAGTCTGGGCAGGCCCGGGAATAAATCTGAAAATTCCACCACCTGAATTATTGATAATGATAATTCGTAATTTTCGACAAAGGTAGTCGTTCATCAGGGCATTTGAATCATATAAAAAACCCAGGTCTCCTACAATGAGTGTTGTAAGGTGTATGGTTGCATAACAGGCACCGGCAGACGTAGAGACAGATCCGTCAATTCCACTGGTTCCCCTGTTGGAAAAAAATGAACGCATCTTTATTGAACTAAACAATTGTGCATATCTTACAGGTGTGCTGTTTCCAAGTTGAACATGGCTATTCTCAGGAATTGCATTCAGAATGGTTTCAAAAACCTTCAGGTCCGAAAACGGGCAATTACTTAAAAACTTGTCATGCCTGTATTCTGAGCGTTTGTTTCGTTCGAACCATATTTCTCTGAAATTGCTTTTACGCTTTTTAACAAAATCTGCTATTTCACGGAAAAAAATATAGGGTTCGGTCTGAATTCCACGTGTAAGGCACTGGTAAGTATTCATGTTATGATCAACAGGATCGATATTCCAATGCTCGACAGGCTTGTTTTTTCGAATAAAATCTTTAATCATTTTTGAAACTACATTACCCCCAAAGGTTACCAGTAATTCAGGTTTGAATTCTTCATATTCTTCGGGTAAAATAGTTGAAACTACTTTGTCAATGGATGATATAGATGAACATCCTGCCAGATTGGAAGTGGTTTCACTAAGCAAAACAACAGATGGATCATCGATAACTTTATCAATGAGACGTGAAATCACAGGATTTGGGACCATCATACCGGCGATTAAAAGTTTCTTACTGTAATGATTCCAGCCCTTTATGCAGGTTGCGATATCATTTTCCTTTAAATCAAATAGGTTAATCCTTGGTTTGATGGGTTTCACTTCCCATTTATGCGATTCAATCCTATTATATAGGGGCTCGGAGAAAGGAAGATTGATATGAACAGGGCCGTAATCAGGAAAGACAGAAAGATAATATGCTTTATAAATGAGTTTGACCGCAGACCCGAATTCATTTTCATCATTTATCGTCTCGGTTAATTCAAAGCTACCTTTTATATAATTTTTAAAGATTTTCTTTTGCCGTATGGTTTGCCCTTCACCCTGATCAATCAGATGATCTGGCCGGTCGGCTGTAAGTATTAACAGCGGAACCTTTTGGTAATAAGCCTCAGCTATTGCAGGAGCATAGTTCAAAACTGCAGTTCCGGAGGTACAGGCAACTGCAACGGGTTGCCTGATCTGCTGGGCCATACCAAGGGCAAAAAAAGCTGCACTGCGTTCATCTATGATACTTATTACTTTTACTTGGGGATTATCAGCAAAGGATAAGATTATTGGAGCATTACGAGAACCGGGAGAAACCACTATGTACCTAAGCCCTTGTTCAATAAAGATTTCAGCCAGTAGGGCTATGCTTTTTTTATCTGATGTCATTTAACCAGGATCAGTGTTTCTAAATTAAGGATAATAATGTTTGTGCTTTTAGTTTAGTTTCTTCCCACTCTTTTTCCGGAATTGATTTCGCAGTAAGTCCCCCTCCAACATATAATGCGAATTTATCCTCCAGTATTTTCATGCACCTTAAATTGACAAACAAATCGGTTTTATCATTCAGGTTGACCGGGCCACAAAAACCAGAATAATATTCACGGTTATGCTTTTCCGTTTTCAGAATCAGACTCAGGGCTTTTTCCTTGCTTAAGCCGCACACTGCCGGTGTCGGATGTAAATGTTCAATAAAACTTGCCAGGCGGTTCTGAATATATGATTGATCAAAACAGAATTTGGTCGAAAGGTGGATGGCGCTTCCTGCCTGAATGGTTTGCGGCCCTTCAATATTAAAATCCTTTATATTAAATTCTTTGAGAACTTCAATAATAAAATTGCTTACATAACGCTGTTCTTCCAATTCTTTTACTCTCCATAATATTTCTTTATCGGTAACAGTTTTCGGTTGTGTTCCTGCAAGAGAAACCGTTTGAACAATATCTTTTTCAATTTTCAATAAACTCTCAGGTGTAGCTCCAGTCCATGTTCCTATTCCCGGAACATTGATCAGATGACAAAATGCAGTTGGGTATTTTGCCTGTAAATGGATAAAAAATTTCCCAGCATCAAAATGTTTGGGTTTGTTTTCAAGGTGTACCCTTGACAAAACAGCCTTGGTGCAATCCTTATTATTAAATGATTTGATAAACGATTCAGCCTGTATTTGGTAATCCTTTTTACTGGTTTCGCTGGGGGATTCATAACTGCTTTCAGCATACGGAAGTTTTATTTCCGAAATTTCTCCGATCAATGAATCTTTAAAATCGTCATTCTCAACGATCAGTTCCGGTTCAAAAAAAACAACCGGGAAATTGGTTTTTCGATGAAATGGTGCATAGACAAACCCTGATCTGTCGGAAAGGTCGGGCAGATTTTCATAAAGATTAAATTGGTAATTAAGTTGAATCCAGGTCTTTATTGAATCCTCTTCAGGCAAACGATATGCTACAAAGGGGATGTTTTTCTCCAAACAATGATTGAGGAGCTTAACCAGTTTCATGGATACTGTGATCTCCGATTTTTGGCTAAATGGCATTCTTATCTTACTTAGGTATAATCATTACTGTCATCCTTGCGACCGAGACCTTATTTCCTTTTTCATCTTTAATTTCAATGTCCCAGACATGGGTTGTCTTTCCATAGTGGATAAGTGTTGCCTCACCAATCACCCATCCATTGACTGCAACACCTACATGATTAGCGTTAAGGGATGCTCCGCGGATTTCAAATCTATCTGTATCTACAAGAGCCAATGAACCAAGGCTGGCAATGGTTTCAGCAAAAGCGAGGCTGGCGCCGCCATGCAACAGGCCCATTGGTTGTATCGTTCGCTTATCCACCGGCATCCTGCCTTTTACGAATCCTTCCTTAAGCTCCAGGTACTCTATTCCGAGTTGTTCCATTAATGATCCTTTGTTGATGGCATTCAGATCTTCCGGCTTACTGTGAATTGAGATCATTAAAAAATATTTTCGACAAAAATAATAAACTAATAATGGCTTGCGCGGATAACTGTTTCTGCAGAACGAAATAAACTATTTTTGTAAAAATCTTAATATGGTTGATCCTTTTTAAAAATTGATTGTCGGATATGGAAAACTTTCGCATTGAGAATCCAACAGTGGTCCATTTTGGAAAAGATGTCATTAAAAACCTTGCAAAAGCTATTGGGCCAATCGGTAAAAGAGTGTTGCTGGTTTATGGCAAAGGTTCTATAAAAAAGAATGGCGTTTATGATGTGGTAATGGAACAATTGAAAACTATAAATGCTGAAATTGCTGAGTTTGAGGGAATAAAACCGAATCCCATCATTGAGGATGTGGATGCGGCGGCTGAACTGGGACGGAAATTCCAACCTGATTTGATCCTGGCCGTAGGCGGCGGAAGCGTGATAGATTCGGCCAAGATCATCGCTCTTACCATTCCGGTTGATTTTAGCGGCTGGAAGTTTATGACCAACCAGGTGATAGCCCGTAAAGCGGTTCCATTGATTGCTGTTCTTACCCTTGCAGCCACAGGAACCGAAATGAACCAGTTTGCAGTGGTTCAAAACCACACCACAAAGCAAAAACTGGGCTATGGCAACCGGCTCATTTACCCAAAACATTCTTTTCTCGACCCTCATCATACCATTTCTGTTCCACGAAATTATACAGCTTATGGTATCAGCGACCTGACCGCACATGCACTTGAAAATTATTTCGGGAAGGGAGAGGCATCACTTTCTGATAAATTTGTGTATGCTATCATCCGCGAAGCAATGGAATTCGGGCCTAAACTATTGAATGACCTGACCAACTTTGACTATCGGGCAAAAATAATGTATGCAGCAACTAATGCGCTAAATGGATTAACAGTTTATGGTCGCGTTTCCGGTGACTGGGGTGTTCATGACATGGGGCATGTGCTTTCACTGCTCTATGATATTCCTCACGGAGCCACGCTTTCGGTTGTTTATCCAGCATGGATGAAAAGAATGAAAGAACGGATACCGGAAAGGATTACCGAACTCGGGAAGAACATTTTCAATGTACAATCTGTTGATAAAACGATCCTTTCCTTCGAAAAATACATGAAGGAAATCGAATCACCCATAAGGATGAGGGAAATCGGTATCGGCAAGGAAAAGAGAAACGAGATACTCGAAACCATGCACCATTGCAAGGTAAACGGTTCAAACCTGAAGATGGATCAGGAAGATTTTAAGAAAATAGTAGATTTTATGTACGAGAGTTGAAAATCAACGTTCCTTTAATTTCGAGATGAATTTCAGAATTCCAAATCCCATTACACTTCCGGCCAAATAATACGGGAAATCAAACCATGTAAAAGCATTTCCGAGGATCGTTCTTCCAATGAAGTTTGAACGAATAACCTCGAGAAATGGAGGATGCCACAATTGCATGAATTCCAGAATGCAGGTTACAGTAAATACTGCCAGAGCAACGATCAGCGGCTTTGATTTGGGAAAGATGAAAAAGACTGCAAGACACCAGAAAATTTCATAGAGTAGTCCACCAAAGGAATCGCTGATCCAGTGCTGTGCAGGCCCGCTGTAAAACTTAGTCAAGAAACCGATCGGAACCACAACAAAGAGGAATAAAAGGGTCAGAAGCCGCTGTCGTGAAATAAAATCCATCTATTTTATTATTGCTGTAAATTTAATAGTTAATTTTAAATTCTGAAAAAAATGAAAAAAATGAAAAATGCACTCATTGCCGGAGCTACAGGACTTGTAGGATCGGAATTACTTAAAATGCTGATTGACTGTGGTGACTACCGAGTCATCCATCTTCTAAACAGGAAGTCCCTAAGTGTAAATTCGGCAAAAGTCGTTGAGCATATCATTAATTTTGATGAACTTATTAATTTCCGGCTTGCTGAACCTGTTGATCATGTATTTTGCACTCTTGGAACGACCATCAAAAAGGCAGGAACAAAAGAGAATTTTCGCAAGGTTGATTTTGAGTATGTGGTCAACCTTGGGAAAATGGCGAAGGCTATGAATGCTTCAAAATTCCTTGTGATCAGTTCGCTGGGAGCGAATGAAAAGACACCGATTTTTTATAACAGAGTGAAAGGAGAAATGGAGGCTGCACTCAAAAGTTTATCCCTTCCCCAGCTTTTTATTTTCAGGCCATCTTTATTGATAGGTGATAGAAAGGAGAGTCGTCCCGGAGAAAAATCCGCAATTGTCCTGTATAAAATTTTATCTCCGGTTTTCCGGGGTCCTTTATTAAAGTACAAAGGAGTAAATGCAAAGAAAGTGGCTAATGCTATGATACAAATTGCCCTAAAAAATAATGAATCCATTAGAATATTTGAATCAGATGAAATACAAAATTTTTAAATTATTCTCATTTTTGTCTCTTTTGAATTGGTATGGCTGTAACTGGCAGGAACAACATCATGCCAATATCAGGCCATTGGCTGACACAATCGGTTTTGCACAATACGATTGGCAAATGGACAGCCTCATCACCAGGATAGGAAGGCTGCAAATAAATTTACTCAGAGATGCCTGTTCTGTGTATCCTTCTGACAATCCTTTCAAAATGGTCATTTCGCCTCACGATGATTATAGTTATGTTGGGTATTTGTATCCTGCAATTTTAAAAAACATAAAGGCTAAAACTATTTTTTTATTTGGTGTAGCCCATAAAGCGCGAAATTTCAATCTTGAGAACCAGATCATTTTTGAGAATTTTGACTATTGGAAAGGACCATATGGACCGGTTAAGGTTTCTTCCTTTCGTAATGAAGTAATGTCCCAGCTACCACTTGGCATGTATCAGGTAAACGATTCCTTGCAAAAAATGGAACATTCACTTGAGGCCTTAATTCCGTTCCTGCAGCATTTCAACAAAGATTTTGAGATCATCCCGATTCTGGTTCCTTATATGTCATTTGATAAGATGGAATGGGTTGGAAGAGTATTGTCGAATACAATATATTCCGTCGCACAGGATAATAACTGGAAATGGGGCACTGACTTTGCATTTGTTATTTCAAATGATGCCGTTCATTACGGCGATGAGGATTGGGGTGGTAAAAATTTTGCCTGGCTCGGAACAGACAGTATCGGATACCAGAATGCCATCGAGCATGAACAAGAAGTCATTGCAGCCATAACCGGAAGGTTGGACCTGACCAAAATCAAATCTTTTAACGGATTGACAGTACAGGATACAAATTTCAGGGAATACAAATGGACTTGGTGTGGGCGATATTCTGTTCCTGTGGGATTGCTTACAGCATTTTTCCTGAATAAAATCTACGGTGATAGTCCCCTGAACGGCACCCAGATTGGCTATTCAACCAGCATCGGACATTCACATATTCCAGTTGAAGATTTAAGAATTGGAGTAACTGCACCAGCAAATATTAATCATTGGGTGGGTTATGCTGCTATCGCATATTATTAAAAAGGGGTTCAGCATTTATCAGTAAATTGAATTTATAAATTTGAGGGAAAATGAATAGTTAACCCATATTGTAAGGGTTTAAAAAATATTTTTGATTTGTTCACTAAACCCAACAACTATGTTAGCCCTCAGTATTTTCGATGAACTTGTAGTCAAGGTAGACACAATCTAATTATGTTATAAATTTTTTACTGAATCTCACCAACCGTAAACACATCAAACCCATTTTCCTTTGCCATCTGCATTGCCGGCTGTTTTTGCATGATTGCGCCCCCCCAGTAATTATGATCGTAAATATGGGGTGTATTAAACCAACTGTCAATATTCATGATAATTTCTATGTCCCTTTTCTTATCTTTTTCAATTGTGAAATTAGAATTGGGCAGTTTTACAGTAAAATAATTCTGTACGAAAGCATAGATTGAATCAACATCAATCACATTGCTATTATACAACTGGCCAATGCCTAAATGAAAAGCAAAATTCTTAACCAAGTTTTCGGTATCGCGCCATTTCCCATTGATCATCATGTAATGATAACCGCCACCCAATATCTCCGGCCAAACCATATTTACTTCCGGGGGATTCACAAACATGAAGGATTTATTTTGCTCCTCAGTAAACCCAAATATAAAAGTGATAGAGTCGTAAGTCCCGGCAGGAATATCATCATAAACGCTCCAATTAAGTGTTGAAGGAATATCCACGTCAACGTAATGAATATCTTTCCATTCATTGATTGTTTTTATTGAACCATCCGATTTGTAAAGTTTTACATCTGAAATAAAATACATTACCTGATTAATTTCATAAGGATTTCCTGCAGTATTAATATATTTCATGGTGTCTATTTGCAGAGGTAATCCGTCAACAAGGTGCAAGAAACTCAATGAAATATGCCCGGATTGAACAGAGGCTTCGGGATTTTCATCCTTGCATGAAATAACCAATGCTAAAAATGCAACGATAAGACCACTATAAAAAGCACATTTCATTTCAATCAGATTTCAACATTAATTTGAATATACGCCACCCTGCCAGGCTCGTAAAGTTTTTCCGTTGTGCCAATAATTTTCCTGTTCAGATGCTCATAGTATGATTTATCAAATATATTATTTATGCCTGCAGTAATTCCAAGTACCTTGTTAACTTTATATACAAGGGAAATGTTAAGCACTGAAAAATCAGGAGTTTCCGGTTCATAAAATGCTTCAGAAACATGACGCTGGGCGGCAACATACCTGAATGAAATTTTCGGAACAAGCTTGCCCTTGAAAAATCTGTGATACGCGCTTATTGTTGTTTCAAAAGGAGGAATTTCGGAAAGAGCATCGTTTTTTATTATTGTATCTCCGGTAACCTGGGTTCCTGCAATAATGTATTTAGTGACAGAAGGGATAAGGCCATAAGTAAAAGCAGCAACAATACTACCGCCGAGTTTATACTTTTGCGGAGATGTAATACCCATTTCAAAACCTGCATAAGTAGCATAGTCAACATTTACGAATTGCTTAACTCCCGGTGCTCCGGGAGTGGCTGGCATTACAACTGAAGAAGGTAGCATTACCGCTGAGATATAATCGTTCACATAAGAATAAAAGCCATTAATATACAAACTGCCGTTCTTTTCATTAAAATATTTAAGTGTCAAATCTGCTTCGTAATTTGTCTCAGGTTTAAGTTGTGGATTACCAAGATAATCATAATTATCGTATCCCACGCTTAGTAATTTGATATACCGTTCAAGCATGTTTGGACTCCTTGTTCCACTCGCTATTGCTAATGACAGTGAAATATTTTTAGTAATATTTCGGGTAATACCAAGATTTGCACTCAGGTTGAAAAATTCCGAATTGAGTTTGTTAAAATAATCAACTCCATCAGAGATGATCTTCAATGTATCTTTGGAATCAGCCTGATTGTAATCAAGCCGGAAAGCTAAATCAAGAATAAACGGTTTAAGGATGGCATTGTACCTTGCAAACAAGCCGGCATTTTGTATTGATGCTTCCTGCCAGAGATTGTACTTTTTTGTAGAAGTAGTACCCATCATTAGCATCGTCATCGTTCTGGTTCCATCCTTATAAATATTTTCAAAATCCAAACCAACATTAACATTATGCTGTTTAAATTTCATTTCAACATCAGCTCTACCACCTGTATTTTTAGCAACCACGTCGGCAACCATTTGCTTGCTTGTCCAGCTTTCGCGGGCGCTGTTGTCCATAATGTGGTGAACATTTGCATGGTATACTTTAAATTTAAAATGATTCAAAATACCGGATATGTTTTTTGCCGAATAATCAATTGCCGTAATTCGTGTATCATCGCTTTTTTCATCCATTGTTAGGGCCGGGTACAGTACATCTCTGCCATGTACTTCGTTGTAAGCTATAAGGACATTTTGCTTTTGGGTTATCGTGAATCCAACTTTTGCTCCGTAGTTATATTTTTTAAATGAGGTTTTATAAACAGTGGACTCCTCATTTTGGCTTCCACTCTGGTAATTGCCATATTTTCGGTATCCACCATTCACTCTAAAATATATTTTTTTGTTGCCACCAAATATTGATAAATGTTCCTTTTGTCCATCCCAATTGCTTTCATAGCCTAAAAGTGCATTTGCATGAATCTTAAATTTTTGATAGGGATGAGGTGTTTCTGTTTGTAAATCAATTACACCTCCTAAAGAAGGTCCAAAATCAAGTAAAAATGGTCCTTTTATGATATTTATTTTGTCAATATCCTCAGCTTCCACATGCGATGAAACGGGATCCATTCGGTTCGGACACCCATTTTCAATTTTAATACCTCCATCCATCACCACATTTAGCTGGCTGAATTTAAAACCTCTTATGACAGGATCGATAGCACCGCCGCCTTTACGTATGCCGCTGACATTTGGAACAGTACGAAGGTAATCACCAACATCACTAACAGATACTGACAGCAACTGGCTTTTGGCAATTTTATCCATTGCATAAGGAGCGCGCTTAATTAAACTGTCTGTTATTTCAATCGTTTCAAGGGTTATCGTGTCATTTGTAATCTGTGCAATTGAATACGAAAAAATCCCCAGACAAAAGACGGTGGCAGCTAAGTGTCCTTGTTTCATAATTCTTTGAAAATAATGTACATTAAACTTCTTAACTCAATCTGAATGATGATGGTGATGATGGTGACCGTCAGATTGATGTGCTTCGTGCTGATGACAACTTTCGCCACTGTCGCTTATACCTCCTTCCAAGAAGCTTCTTACGGCTGCAGATGCATCCCCTATGCAGCCTCTAAACACTTCAATACCTGCTGCTTTCAGAACATTAATGGCGCCTCCGCCAATACCTCCTGTAAGCATAATTTTTACACCCTTTTCAGCTAATGTATTCGCAATATTAGATTTGCATCCGCAGCCTTGCAGCGACGGAATCATTTCTATATTGGCTATTTCATTTTGTTCTGATATCGTGAAAATATTGTAAGATTCACAATGGCCAAAATGCTCGTCGATTTGGTTATTCCTTGTAACCGGAACAGCAATTTTCATTATTAATTCTCCTTTTAAATTTTATTATTGATTGTATTTTAAACGCTTTCCATCTCCTTGACCACCACCAGTGTGATGACGCTTACCTGAGCCTTTTCCCAGTTCACCCATTTGGATTTTTTCGATTTCTGTTTTTCGACATTTGCCGAGTTTTCTTCCAGTTTTTGGTCCTTTACCTTCGGGACCGGTATGATTAAGGTGTGGCATATTTTATTAAATAAAAATTTGATTCTATAGTTTCATCTGAGTAAATCAAAACTTACTAATTCGTTTTTGCCGTATGATCTGCAATTTTGACACTTAATATGATTTTCTAACCCTTCAATTAATTTAAAACACTTTGTACATTTGTACCAATCCTTATCAAATTCAACATTTCCTCCTTCGATTTCGATGACTAGGCACTCAACGAACGCCTTGGCAATTTTTTTCAAAGCACTGTTGTATACCCTGGTGAACGTAGGGCGCGAAATATTCATTTTATCGGCGGCTAAATCCTGAGGCAGATTTTCATAATCAACCAGTTTAATACTTTCATATTCATCAAATTGTAGTTTGACGCTTTTTATTTCACTCAAGGACATTCCAAAAGGTTTAAAGCCAGACATTATGGGAGGATTGCAAACTTTTCTGTTCCTAAAGGGTCTTGACATTTTTATTATGATTTAAATACAGTTTCATTTCGGAGAAAATAAAATAAATAAAGAATACAGCAGAAATGAGTAATATCGCTTTCCCTATTTTACAATAGGTTCCGCAATAAAAATTATTGCCAACACCAAACAGAAAGCTTGCGCAACCTAACAAAACCATTAAAACGTAATCTATAATTAGTATTAAGGGTAATATTATTAATACTTTGAATAGAATTTTTATTTTCACTTCAAAAATTTTTTACAAAGATAATGAACCTACGTTCATAACAAATATATATTTTTAATACTTTTGCTTAATTTTAAAATCTCAGGTTAGATACGGGCAAGGTGGTTTTATTTATTTGATTTTTTTCTTTATTTTTTTAAAATGAAACACGTTGATACAAAAAAATTATCGGGTGACGAATGCTGGGGCATTCAAATTAATGGTACCAATCATTGTAAAAACATTAATTGTCGCTGGCAGGGTTTATCGGCCTGTGAAGGAAAAAACATTATCAAAACAGGAAAAAATTCAAAGGGTTATTTTATCGGGTATAATGGTATTATACCGAAAGTATTTATCGGTTAATAATTTTTAATCAACTGCAAGTTTTTATTTGATATAGTGTCAAAGGATCATATCTAACTTTAAAATTAAAAATATGAAAACATTAAAAAGAATGATCGCAATGACAATGATTAGTGCAATGTTACTTGCCTCTTGCACAAAAGAAGAATCAATCGAAAGTGGTACAAGCGGAACTTTGACAAATGAGGAACTGATACTGGAAAAAGCAACAACCATTAACGGAGCAAAGACTTATTATCCACTTGATTCTCTTGAAACTGCAATGCTTCAGTTTATGCGGGAGGAAGAATATCTTGCCTTTGATGTATATACTTTATTTGCACAGCAGTATGGTTATCAAATTTTCATTAACATCAAGCAAAGTGAGTACATCCACACCACAGCCATAAAAAATCTGCTTATTAAATATGGAATTGAAGATCCTGCTGCCAACCATCAGCCCGGAATTTTCCAAAACAACGAATTACAGGAACTATATAGCACTTTGATCGCAAGCGGATTGCAAAGCGGACAGCAGGCCATTGAAGTTGGAGTTGCCATTGAAACAAAAGATATAGAAGACCTGCAAAATGCGTTGCTCATTACTAATCATAATGATGTTAAAAGAGTATTGAACAATTTAAAGCGAGCTTCAAACAATCATTTAGCCGCTTTTAATTGGTGGTTAAATTAATTTTTATTCAATTATTCTGATAAGTTTTTTACAGAGAACCCCTTCATAATTTAAGGAGGGGTTTCTTATGTTGCCAAATTATGGCATGAAAAAGCCAAAATTGCAATTTTTTTGAAAAGCCATTTTTGTCTGGATTTGGAGGAATTTAATAGTGACAACAAGTTTTCCGGCAATTAGGTGTCAAATAAAAAAAGTTAAAAAAACAAATTTATGAAGACATTGATTTACACACTCGGAATCGCTCTGGGAATGACAATTTTCCCTAACGGACTATTCGCCCAGAATCAAACAGAGAACGATCAGAAATCCTTGCAAGATGTTGTTTCAAAAACTGACGACACAGTAAGGGGACGAAATTTTACTGATGCAAATAAAAATGGTATTTGTGACCGGTTCGAAAATGCAAAACCATTAGGTAAAGGTCGAAATTTTGTTGATGCTGACAAGAATGGTATCTGCGATCACCGCGAAAATGGGAATAGAGGAAATGGTAAAGGATTTGGCTACCAGAACCGAAATGGACAACGAAATGGTAAATGCTGTGGCCGCGGACCTTGTGGTGGCAAAGGCTGGAAAAACAAATAGTTGGGTTTTGCCAGCAAGCATTTGGGAAATCTATTAACCTTTTGGCACGAAAGGATACTGAAGAAATATTTTTAACGAAATTTGTAGTAAACAAAGGTTAATGGAAATTCAGCCTGACAGGGTTCTGATTGACAAAATATTGGAAGGTGACCAGCTTGCTTTCAAAGAACTTGTAGAAAAATACCAAACTATGGTAATCAACACCTGTATCGGATTTTTACATAATAAAAGTGATGCTGAAGATATCGCCCAGGAGGTTTTTATTGAAGTTTATAATTCGCTTATCAATTTCAGGAAAGAAGCAAAGCTCTCAACATGGATGTATCGCATTTCTGTAAATAAATCTCTCAATTTCCTGCGCAGTAAAAAGCGAAGGCAATGGATACTAAGTTTTGAAGATGCTTTGGGATTAGGCAGGTCGGACCAAAGAGAGCCTTCAGAAACGAGACAGCCTGGCGTTGAAATGGAGTCGAAGGAAGAGGCGTTGCTGTTGCATAAAACGATAAGCAGCCTGACGGAAAACCAGCGGATCGCTTTTACATTGAATAAATACGAAGACCTCTCCTATTCCAAAATCGCTGATGTTATGGGTGTTTCAGTTTCTTCAGTAGAATCTCTGATTCACAGAGCAAAAATAAACCTGCAGCAAAAACTCATGAATTATTACAAAAACAGATGAAAAATATTATTATGAACTGTAAGGAAACTAAAGAAAACCTTATCTTTTATGTTGATGGAAGTCTGAATCCTGCTGAAAGCAGTCAGTTCCAAAAACACCTGGAGGGTTGTGATGAGTGCCGGTCATCCTATCTTTTTTTAAAAAACACTTTAAGGGTCATTGAAAAAGAGAAAACCAGGGACACTAATCCATATTTTTCGATGAAAGTGATGGAACGGTTGAAAATTCAATCCGGCCCAAAGCAAATTTCCGGGTATTTTAGTTTTGACAGAATTTATAAACCTTCCCTGGCATTTCTCCTGACAGGATTGGCCATATATGCTGGTATTTTATTAGGTGGAAGTTTTTCTCAAAAGTTCGAACGAAATTCTTCAATGGATTCCCGAACCGAACAATTTCAGACTGTTGCCGATGCGTATTTTCTGAATGATTTGGAAATAGAAAACATCGAAACCATACTAATCACCGATAACAACAAATAATCATGGACTACTTTATAAAAAAACGATTTTCATTCTGGATGGTATTCATCCTTTTGGTAGTAAATATTGTAACTATTACAACCATCCTTTACCACATTTATTCAGATAACTCTACTGCTTCATCAGCCACAGTAAATAACGGAGCCGGAAAGATTATTACCACTGAGTTGGGGCTGAACCCAAAGCAAAATGATCTTTTCAGCACCATAAATAATGATTACAAAGAAAAATCAAAACCAATCCTCGACCAGCTGACCGATAAAAGATCGGAAATGCTTGCCGAACTTAGTCAAGCGAAGCCTGATACCGTAATTTTAAAAACCATTGCCAATGAAATTGGTGAACTTCATTCAACACTCAAATTATTAACCATTCAGAATTTTCTCGAGTTAAAAGAAATATGTACACCGGATCAGCAACAACTGCTTTCAAAAATGTATACTGATATGCTCGAATGTGAAGGGCATTTTAAAGGCTATGGAAAACAATACCGGCACAGGTATCGTCATGGTCAGGGCGAGGGTAAAGGATGGCAGAAAAAAAATTAAATTTGCTGAAAAAACAGCATGAACGGACAACCTGAGCTTTACAGGATTTTAAATGAATTAAATATCCCTTTCGAATATTATGAACACCCTCCTGCGCCTACCATCGAAGAGGCGATAAAGTACTGGGAGGACTTGAAGGCAACCCATTGTAAAAATATCTTCTTCAGGAACCACAAAGGAAACCGGCATTATCTTGTAATCCTTGAGCATCGCCAGGCGCTGGAAATTCATGACCTGGAAAAAAGACTGAAACAGGGCAAACTTACCTTCGCCTCTCCTGAAAGGCTGATGAAACATCTTGGACTAACGCCTGGTTCGGTGACTCCTTTTGGATTGATCAATGACAAAGCCAAACATGTTTATGTTTTCCTCGATGAGAACCTGAAAAAATCCGACAAGATCAGCTTTCATCCGTGCATCAACACCGCTTCCTTGGTAATTTCTTTTTTAGATTTTGAACGGTTTATGAATTGGACTGGGAATGGGTATGAGTATTTGACGCTTTATGATTAAAAATGATTGAATTTTATTATTTTGTGGGTTAAATCTAAACGAATGAGCTTTTCACAAACAACAAATTTAAGGTTTCTCGGCGCTGCCGGCACCGTCACGGGTTCCAAATTCCTTCTTGAGATTGAGGATAAAAAAATTCTGGTAGACTCCGGCCTTTTCCAGGGGCTAAAATATTTACGGGAGCTTAACTGGCTTGACTTTCCAATTCCTGCTTCAGAGGTGGATTGCGTCTTGCTGACCCATGGACATCTTGATCATATAGGATATTTGCCCCGACTGGTTAAGCAAGGATTTTCCGGTAAGGTTTATTGCACTGAGCCTACTGCTGATCTGGCGGAAATTGTGCTGAAAGACAGCGCCAAAATACAGGAAGAAGATGCAGAGAATGCCAACCTGCTTGGTTACACCAAGCACAGTCCGGCTTTGCCTTTGTATGAATTGAAAGACGTTGAAGACACTTTGCCTTTGATCCATCCATGCGAAATTGACAAATTCATTGAATTATACAATGGGATCAAAATTCGGTTCAGAGGAAATGCCCATATTCCTGGTGCAGCGTTTATTGAACTGGAAGCAAACAGTCGACGGATTTTATTTTCCGGCGACCTTGGCCGGCCGGGAGATCCCATGCTACAAACTCCTGAAAAACCTGAAAAAGCAGACTATGTAATCGTCGAATCAACGTATGGAAATAAAAACCACCCGACTGATTCGACTGAAGAAATTTTGCTAAGAATCATCCATAAAAGCCTTCAGAATCATGGACCATTGATTGTTCCAAGCTTCACGGTCGACCGTGCTCAGGATTTCATGTACCTTATCTGGAAATTAAAACAGGAAAATAAAATTCCTGATATTCCGGTTTACCTCGACAGCCCGATGGGAATTGATGTCAGTAAACTTTTCCTTAAATATCCTGAATGTCTGATAATCGGTACGGATATCTTTTCCGAAGTTTTTAAAAGCACGAGAATGGTTACTTCCATTGAAGAGACGAGACATCTGGCAAAGAACAAGCACCCGAAAATCATTATTGCGGGCAGCGGTATGATGAATGGGGGAAGAATCCTGACTTATCTGGAAGAACAACTCGAAAATCCGAATGCAACCATCATTATTCCAGGTTTTCAAGCAGCCGGAACACGTGGAAGGACGATTAGCGAAGGCGGAACAGAAATTAAAATTCATGGGAATTATTACAAGGTTAAAGCCTCTATTGAGCATATTCACACGATGTCATCCCATGCCGGCCAAGATGAAATTCTTAGTTGGTTGTCGGCTATTAAAAATAAGCCGAAACAAGTTTTCATCGTACATGGTGAACCGCAATCAGCCAACGCACTCAGATTAAAGATCAAGGATACATTGGGCTGGCCTTGCACAGTTCCGCAATTGATGGATTCTGCTTATTTGAATTAATAAACCTGAATTTCATTTGAAATTTTTTCAGTCTTATTACAATGAACAAAGCAGCATGGTTCAGGTTATCTTGTCTGTTTGCTTATTTAATAAATTCTAAATTGAAATTGATGGAAACATCCATAAAAAAAAAATTTACGGTTTTGGGAATTCGCCACCTGACAAAATCAACTTATGTCTTAAAAATCGAGCGGAAAGGAATGCAATTCAGGCCCGGCCAAAACCTGAACCTTGGATTAGCAGGCGATACAGAAAAAAGAGATTATTCGATTTACAGTGCCGAAGGCGATGATTTTTTAGAAATACTTGTTAAGGAAGTCGATGAGGGTTTGGTTTCAAAAAAACTGAAAAAAATGAAACCCGGCGATTTGGTTGAAGTTGACGGACCTTTCGGATTCTTTACCATTAATGAAGAAGACAAACTGACCAGGAAGTTTTTGTTTATTGCCAGCGGAACCGGAATTGCACCGTTTCATAGCATCACCAAAAGCTATCCGGGTATAAATTATACTTTGCTGCATGGTGTTCGTTTTACTGAGGAAACTTATGAAAAAGATCAGTATCCCGCAGGTCGATACATTTCCTGTGTTTCAAAAGATAAAAAAGGTAATTTCCATGGAAGGGTTACTGATTACCTCCGTCAAAATCCTGTCAGTCCCAATACATTGTGCTATCTTTGCGGCAATGTCAATATGATTTATGATGCCTTTGATATCCTTAAGGAACAGGAAGTTCCATCTGGGAATCTGCATGCGGAAGTTTATTTTTAGTTAATGGTTTCTGTTTACTGGTTTCTATATTTATTAAACTTTCTAATCCAGTAACAAGCTCACGAGTAACAAGCAACTTTTAAACAAATTGAAGTACCACCTCCTCACCCTCGGCTGCCAGATGAACATGTCGGATACGGAGCGCACAAAGCCCGTGATCGAGCGGATGGGGTATGAGTGGACCGATAATGAAGATGAAGCCAGCCTGCTAGGCATTCTCGCCTGTTCGGTGCGGCAGAAAGCGATTGATAAAGTTTACTCAAGGATATCGAAATGGAACAAGTTGAAAAGTAAAAAGAACCTTCTGACTTTCGTCACTGGTTGTATCCTTCCTTCAGATAAAAATAGATTTCTAAAATTATTTGACATTGTTTTTCCGATGAGCGAGCTTCAGCAACTTCCGGAAATGATCGGACAATATGGTATCGTCACACCGTTCAGTTTGCAGTCCCCGGTAAAGGGGCATACAATGTTTGAAAATCCCCGTCTTAAAGAATTTAAGGAAAAAGCTGCTTCATTAAAACTGAATGAACACATTCCCGATTTCTGGCATATCAATCCTTTGTATGAATCTTCATTTGAAGCCTTTGTTCCGATCCAGAATGGCTGTGATAAGTTCTGCACCTTCTGTGCTGTTCCTTACACACGCGGAAGAGAGGTCTCCAGGCCTTCTCCAGAAATTCTTGATGAGGTGAAAAGTCTGGTAGAACGGGATTATAAATCCATTACACTGCTCGGACAAAATGTAAATTCCTATGGGCTGGACAAGAAAGGAGAAGAAATTGATTTTCCTGAACTGCTTCGGAGAATTGGCGGATTGGGTAAAAAATCCGGCAAAGAATTCTGGGTATATTTTACTTCACCGCATCCGCGGGATATGACCGATGAGGTGATCGAAGTGATTGCTGAATTTCCTTGTCTTGCAAAGCAAATCCATCTGCCTATCCAGTCGGGTGATGATAAGGTTCTTATCAGGATGAACCGGAAATACAATGTTGAAAAATACGGCGAAATCGTTAAAACCATCCGGCGGCTGATCCCGGAAGCTACTTTGTTCACCGATATCATTGTCGGATTCACAGGAGAAACTGACGAGCAATTCGAGAACACCCGCAAAGCGATGGTTGATTTCAATTACAACATGGCCTACATTGCACAATATTCGCAGCGCCCGGGAGCTGTCAGTTCAAGATGGGTGGATGATATTCCACTATGAAGTAAAGAAAAGCCGTTTTCATCAATTGACTCACGATCTTGAAAAAACCTCCGCTGCGCACAACAAAAAGATGATCGGAAAAACCTACCGGGTTCTTGTCAGTGGGCTGGAGCGAAAAGGTGATTTTCTTTCCGGGCTCACTGAAGGCAGGATCAATGTGAGGATATCCTCAACTGATAAATCGCTTATTGGGAAAATAGTAAATGTAAAGATCATGTCTTCGACAGATTTTTCGGTGGCGGGGGAAATTGTTTAAAATAGTTAAGCTGCATTAATGACAAAAAAAATCGCTTTCAAAACCCTCGGCTGCAGGCTGAATCAATACGAAACGGATTCGGTGACAACGGATTTCATTAATGCCGGATATGAGATTGTTGATTTTAATACCGACGCGGATGCTTATGTAGTGAATACCTGCACGGTAACCAACATGAGTGACCATAAATCGAGGCAAACCTATAACCAGGCTTATAAACGGAACCCTGATGCAGTGCTGGTGGTAACCGGATGCATGGCCAATAACCATAAAGAAGACCTCGAATCGAACGAGAGAATAACCTATACCGTTGAGAACGACCGGAAGGGTTCTATTCTTAACCTGCTCGACAGTCATTTTAAAGGAGAGATCATTTCACCGGATCAGCTAAGGCCGGATCGTTTCGGTTTTGGAGCGGCTGAACAAAGCATCCGTACACGCAGCATGATCAAGATTCAGGATGGTTGTAATAACTTCTGTACTTTTTGTATCGTCCCTCATGTTAGAGGTAGGGCAGAAAGCAGGCCTTACAGCGACATTGAAAAAAATATCAGGCAGGCGCTGGATTTCGGATATAAGGAAATTGTATTGACTGGCGTAAATATCGGGAGGTACGAAAGGGATGGGTTGAATTTTGAAGATATCATTGAAAAAGTACTTGAGGTTCCGGGAGATTTCAGGGTGCGTATTTCGAGCATCGAACCGGAAGGATACGGTGATAAGCTATTTTGTCTATTTCAAAACCCCAGGTTGACGCCGCACCTGCATATGTGCCTGCAAAGCGGTTCGGACAAGATTCTTCTGGCAATGAGACGGCAGTATACAGTGAATGAATTCAGGAAAATGGTTGATAAGATCCGAAAGCAGATCCCTAACTTTAATTTCACAACCGATATTATGGTCGGATTTCCGGGTGAGACGGATAACGAGTTTAAGGAAACCTGCAGGGTGGCCGAAGAAATTGGTTTCAGCCATATCCACACTTTTAAATATTCGAAACGAAAGGGAACCCGCGCTGAAAGGATGCCAGGACAAGTGCCGGAAAAAGTGAAGACGGAAAGAAGTTCCGTCATTCGCGATATTGCCATAGCGAATAAAAAGAAATACAGAAGCCTTTTCATTGGCAAAACACAAAATGTCTTGGTTGAAAAAATCGATGGATCAGGAGTCGCCGGGGGCTATGGCGAACATTATTTCCCAATCAGGTTTAAAACTGATGATCGTACCCTGCTTAAGGATTTCAGAAAAGTTATAATTGATAAGATTTTAACGGATCAAAATTTATCAGCCTCAGCGAAACCAGTCTGATAAAGCGTTTCATAAGATTTTATATATAAAGTCGTTATAAAAGCAAAATTTATATGAAATTTGCATGTTGAAGATTAATTCCAAATTTTAAATCGCAAAAAATGGATATTACCGGTAAAATCATTCAGATACTGCCCGAAGAAAAAGGAGAAGGACGCAATGGTCCATGGAAGAAGCAAAGCTTTATTATCGAAACTCAGGAACAATTCCCGAAAAAAGTGTGTATTGTCAACTGGGGTGATAAGGTTGACCTTAAATCCAATGGGGTCAATGACATGGTTACCGTAAGCATTAATATTGAGAGCCGAGAGTTTAATGGCAAATGGTACACAGATGTCAAGGCCTGGCGAATGATAAAAGCCGATGGGCAAAACCAGGCTTCACAACCTGCCCAACAGGAATATATTCCTCCTGAAAAAGAGGATTTCAGTGAACCGGATGGTGGATCGGTCAACGATTTACCTTTCTGACCAAATGCAGCAGCTTGGCAAATACCTTTTACTGATCGGCATATTACTGGTTATTGCTGGAATCATCCTTTATTTTTTCGGGAATAAATTCACCTGGCTGGGTAAATTACCCGGTGACATCCGGGTTGAAAAAGAGCATTTCCGGTTTTATTTTCCAATTACAACTATGATCATTCTGAGTTTGCTTATCAGCATAATCCTTTACATAATACGTAAGCTTTTCTGATTTTTGCTGCTAATGCACGAATGATAACAACAAGAGCAATTTCAGGAATCATTCTTGAATTAACGGCTTTTTTAACAAAAAACCCGGCACTGAACCGGGTTTCCTGAAATTCAATTGTCTGAATCTTATTCTTCGTCCTGCTGCGATTCTTCGTATGTCTTCAGCAATTGCTGCTGGATATCCGGTGATACATTGGAGTATTCAGCAAACTTCATCGAGTACATTGCACGACCACTTGTAATTGAACTAAGAGCCGTAGCGTATTTATTCATTTCGGCCAGCGGAACTTTTGCCAGAATTTTCTGATAATTCCCTTCGCGGTCCATGCCCATGATGATGGCTCTTCTTCCCTGCAGGTCGGTCATAACATCACCCATTTTGTCTTCAGGGACAAGGACTTCAACATCGTAAATCGGTTCAAGAATTTGTGGTCCGGCATTCTTGAAGGCTTCCTTAAATGCATTACGACCTGCCAGTTTGAACGAAATTTCGTTTGAATCTACCGGGTGCATTTTACCATCATAAACATAAAAAACAATATCGCGTGCATAAGAACCCGTCAATGGGCCTTCTTCTATCTTCTCCATAACACCTTTTAAAATGGCAGGCATAAAACGTGCATCAATGGCACCGCCGACAATACTGTTGTTCATGATTAGCTTTCCACCCCACTCAAGGTTAATTTCTTCAGAACCCCTGACCGGGAATTCAGTTGTCCATGACATCCCTTCTTTGTAAGGCTCAATCATCATGTGCACTTCACCAAACTGACCTGCCCCACCTGATTGTTTTTTGTGACGATAGGTAGCCTTAGCTGACTTGGTAATGGTTTCACGGTAAGGAATTTTCGGTGCAATAAAGTTAATTGGAATTTTATCCAGGTTTTCGATTTGCCACTTGGTAATATTTAGGTGCAATTCACCCTGTCCACCTAAAATCAACTGCTTTAATTCCTTTGAATACTGAACCATGAGGGTTTGGTCAACCTTGTGCATTGAACTCAATACTGAAGAAAGTTTTTCATCATCCGACTGGTTCTGAGCTTTGACGGCAACCCTGTATTTAGGTTCCGGAAAAACAATGGGCTCGACAATATCATCGGCTCCTTTTCCTGCATTCAGAGTAGTGTTGGTTGGTGAGTTCTTGAGTTTAACTGAAGCTGCAATATCGCCGGCGATTATTTTTTCAACTTTCTCCCTGTTCTTTCCATATACAGCAAATAACTGCCCTAACCTTTCTTTTGCATCGGTTGAAGCGTTTATAAGGTCAGCACCTTCGGCTATTTCACCGTTATAAACTTTAAAAAATGATACTTCACCAAAATGAGGTTCAATAGTAGTTTTAAAAATAAATGCTACAGCCGGCTCTTTGGGATTGCATTTCAGCTCTTTTCCTTTGATTGTTTTAACAGGGGGCATTTCGTCAGGTGCTGGGGCGTTATTTTCAATAAACTCCAGTAACCTGTTTACGCCCATATTGTGTTTTGCATTTATACATATAACCGGGAACAAACCTCTTTTTCTCAATCCAATCTTTAAGGCCTGTTGGATTTCTGCTTCAGTAAGGGTGCCATTCTCGAAAAAATTCTCCATCAAAGATTCATCACTGGATGCGAGGTCTTCAATCATGGCCACCTGCATTTCCTCGGCCTTGGCTTTTTCATCTGCAGGAATATCAAGGATTTCCGCCTTTCCTCCACTTTCCTGAAATTTGTACATTTTCATTTTAAGCAGGTCAATCACGGAATTAAAACCATGTCCTGGATTTACTGGGTACTGGCAAATGGCAAGGCTACCACCGAATTGTGTTTTCATCTGCCTGATTGTTTCATCAAAATTTGAATTCTCATGCTCCAGATGATTAATTGCAAAAATAACCGGAGTGTTGTTTTTGCTGGTATTCCGCCAGGCTATTTCCGTTCCAACCTCCACACCGTTCTGGGCATTGACAACAATGATGGCGGTATCAGCAACCTTCAGGGCTGAAACAACTTCTCCTACAAAATCATCGAAGCCGGGGGTATCGATTATATTGATCTTCTTTCCATTGAACTCTGCATAAAGGAGTGATGAAAATACAGAGTTTTGCCGCTCTAATTCTATAGGACGATAATCGGAAACCGTATTTTTATCATCAATGGTTCCCCGCCGGTTTACACGCCCTGTTTCAAAAAGCATTCCTTCCGCCAGGGTTGTTTTACCCGATTTGGCACCTCCGACAAGTGCAATATTCCTGATTTCTTTTGTCTGATAAACCTTCATTTCTTAAAATACTTATGTGATTAATTAATGTGTTAAAAAAGAGGCGGCAAATGTATAAAATATAAATAACTACAAAACAAACTGTTGTAAAAAAATCACTTCCAAAAAATAATTAATGCTGAATGATCTTTTAAAGAGATATTATTTTTTGCCTTACTTCATACCAATTCTTCTCATCCATTTTGGGACCGATCACCTCGATAATTTTTGCCGCTAACAGCGATCCAAGCGAACCGCATTTATTCAACGAATAACCCTGTATAAGGCCATAGATAAATCCGGCAGCATATAAATCCCCTGCGCCGGTTGTGTCAATACTTTTCACATCGTATGGAGATACGTGGTGATTATTGTTTTTATTCTTGATAATAGATCCTTTTTTCCCGATTTTTACAATTGCAATATCACAAAGACGTGCAAAATCTTCAACAGCCTTCACTGGCTCCTTTCCGGTAAAAGCCCTGGCTTCTTCCTCATTAGCGAAAACAATATCAACATAATCCTTAAGAATTTTATTTAAAAATTCCATATTCTCCTCCACGACATTGTAACTTGCCATATCAAGAGTAATTATCAGTCCATTTTCTTTTGCTACGGCAACTGCTTTTTCAATTAAAGAATGATTCTGTACAAGATAACCCTCGATGTGAAAATAATCGTAGTTCTTAAAATGTTCGGGGTAGATATCATTTGCATTCATTTCGACTGCCGCTCCCAGGTAAGTGGCAAATGTCCTTTCTGTATCAGGACTGATGAGAGCCATTGCTTTTCCCGTTGAAGTGTCACTTTCCAAAAGAAGAGGCGTAATATAACTTGATTCGAGGTCTGATCGAAAAAATCTTCCAAAATCATCCTTGCCTACTTTACCTATAAATCCGGTTTCAATTCCAAGTTTTGCAAGTCCGTGAATTGTATTTGCGGCCGAACCTCCGGATGCAATTTGCTTTTTTAAATGGCTGGTTCCCTCATTAACTAAAGTGCTGATTTCATGATTAACCAACTGCATACTTCCTTTCGGCAGATTAAACTTGTTGAGAAGGGCATCATCCTCCAGGGTCGTCAGGATATCAACCAGGGCATTCCCCATTCCAAGAACTTTAGCCATAATTTTTTTCGGTAAAAGTATTGCTTATTTAGAATAAACATCTATTTTTGCACTCCATTTTTTGAAATCCTTCATAAAAGGAAGGACTGCGATCCCCAATAGCTCAGTTGGTTAGAGCGGCTGACTGTTAATCAGTAGGTCCCTGGTTCAAGTCCAGGTTGGGGAGCTAAGAAGCCGGTGAAAAGCCGGCTTTTTTAATGAATTTTATTTATTAAAAAAATTTTTACTTCTCTTTATCCCGAAATTGAGGAACTCATTTTCACAACTAAATATCTAAACGAAATGTTGGTTATTTATTTACGTTGAAGTTAAAACGTTATTTTCTGCTCCAATGGGTAGATGTATTTAAGGTATGCTTTATCAAAAGCCTTTGTGAAATTCTCAGGAAAATATTTCACGCCCTCACCAGATCTTCCTTTCCTAATAAATTCATCATATATTTTTTCTGCTTTTGATGGGCGATCACCAAATTTCTCCTCGTGTTTTTTCATAAAATCGAGGCGGGTTCTTTCGTGAACCCTTTTCATATCAACTTTTTCCGGGTCAATATTCAAAAACTGGCAAATCTTATTAATACTCTCCTCAAAATTATGTATCAAATCTTCATAATGCAAATACAAAATTGGAAGTTTCTTTTTATTCTCGAACCAGCCTATGGTAAAAGTGAACCAATTATAATCCTGCGAAAGAAACTGTTTAAGATACTCCTCAAAATTTAGATCCGTGGTCCTGTAACTGATTTCCTGATACCAGTTCGAAACAGCACAATCTTTTCCATCACGATGAACATATATAAACCGGCCTTTTGCTCCAAACTCAAAGGATTTATAAAAATCATGGGTCTTTATTGTTCTCGGAGAGGGAAGATTTTTTGGTGGCTTTCCCATCAAAGCATCGTTACGTATCCAGGGTGATACATCATTGATATGCCCGAAGTCCATGTTGCCTAAAGTGGTTAACTGGTAAAGCATCATTTGCATCAGGGTGGTTCCTGATTTTGGATAAGTAACAACATAAATATCATCCTCTCTTTCTCCAAACTCCATTTGATAAAGCAAGAATTTAAGTTTGATCAGAGCTTGATTAATCCTTTTTTTTATTTTTTCTAATATTTTTATTGTTATCCTGACAATTTTTTTCATATTAGTGATTTGAATTGTCTATAAAAAATCCTATTAATCTTTCTTCGGTTATATCTTCATATTTTAATACTGATTTAACAATTCCCTCCTGCAACAACATTATCCTAGGAACTTTTCCACCCGTAATCAGGCTGATTTCTTTTTTATCCATCATTCGGTATGAGAAACTATCAGATTCTGCCTCTCCATAAAACCATTTAACATTTTCCTCTTTCCCTGAGAAAAACACCAATACATTTTTATCATAGTTTAATTTTTTTAACCAAATAGTTAGTTTGTGTGCTGCTTTCCTGCAATAAATGCAACGCAGACTGAAAAAACAAACAGCCTTTTTCCCCTGATATATATTGAAAGAATCAGATATGGAGAAGCTTTGCTTAATCAAATCTGACTTATCTGTAAAATCGGAAACCGGAAACTCCTTAAATTTCGAAAGAATTGATACTGGAAAATCAATCAAAAATGGAATTGAAAAACAAATTAAAAGAATAGGAATTGAAAATTTCTTGTTTAAACCCAAAACACCATCCTGCCTGAAAACTTTCATGAGGCAAAGTAAAACAGCAATCCCAATGTTTTTCAAGATTGATTCTCCAATGGAAAAAGTTATCAGTTCACCAAAACAATTACAATTTTCCGTTGAACCAGAGAAAAACTGAATCAGCAAAAAAACTGTGAACCCGAATATTAGCAAGGATGTTAAATACCAGGTAAGTTTGGGAAATAAATTTAACAGTAGAAAAAATCCAATGGTAAGCTCGACACCTATAAACAACCGGGATATTATTACTGATAGACGCTCAGGAAGAAAATCAAGGCTAAATATATAAGTTTCGAAAGAGCCGATGGATAGCAGTTTCCCTATTCCAGATAAAATAAAAATACACCCTATTAGTATACTGATAATTAAATGAAGCCTTTTTTTCATTGTTATAACCAGAATCTAACTTTAGAGATAAGACCTAAATAAACAGGTGTAACATTCCCTTATCGTGAAACATCTCTCATAGCCCTATGAAAATCAATAATAATTTCATGGTCAGTTCAATACAATTTTGCAAAGTCCCTTTGACTTTAAATTTTTTAAATTACCGGCAAAATTATAGCCGAAAATTATTCAATGAATTTAATGAAAGAACTTGGTAAATAAAAAAATTACAAAATCCATCCATGCCTTGGTTTAATTCCAAAGCAAAATTTAATGTGGAATTAATAATTTTAATTCTTACTATTGCTCCTTGCAATTGTAAATATCGTAGGAATAGGAATCATAGGAGAATTTTCCTTCCAAATCTTTGCATTTACCTCCAGTAATATCTATATAAACAGTAACTTCGGGGGAATCTTCAACACTGCATTCGCAAGTAGTATCCTTGTTGCAAGAGGTCAGCGAGCTAATCCCCAATAGTCCCAGAATAATTGCGGTAAACTTTCTGATGTTTTTCATTTTTCTAGATTTAAAAATTTGTCTACAAATTTAAAATTATTTTTAAACTGAATCTTTTTGTAAAAGTAATCATTATCTCTGGTGAAATAATTTGAAGCAAAAAAACTTAAATTTAAATTATGCATATAAAATTTTCCGAATGTCCTTTAAGCTATTAATGGGATTAAGACAGGTACGCTGATAAAAACAGAAAAAAATATTTACTGTTTGTTACAAATTGGCAAAGAAATTGGCCACAGTATCTTTACTCTCTATACTTGTTAAACTCTAATAATTTACTATTATGAACGGAACTTACAAAAGCATGATGTCGAAAAAACGGGTCGTCTTCGGCTGTCAGTTCAAAGACGGGAGAACAAGAGTGTTCATTGAAAATGCAAAAATCCGAAGAGAGCCACTTTATGTGATTGGTGAACTGAGCACAAAAGCCTTCCTTCAACTATCCGCTTTTGGAATTCAAATCTTTAATTATCCGAAAAAGGATATGCTGATTGTAAACAAATGGCCGAATGAAGTTTTTGTGAAGATTTAAGACAAAGTTTTCTTTGACATCATTTTAGCAGATTTCCTGAATTTCGGTCAGGTTAAAATCAATTTTTCATGTTGAAAGCCTGTACCTGGCTCATCACACGCATGATATTACTACCCCAGATCTTCCGGATATCTTTTTCCGAATAACCTCGTCTGACAAGTTCCAGGGTTATGTTCCCCATTTGACTCACATCCTGACAATCGGCCAAACCTCCCCCGCCATCGAAATCTGTACCTATTCCGACATGATCAATACCCGCAATTTTTACCATGTGATCAATGTGATTAACCATATCCGAAGCCGTTGCCAACTGCCGGGGAAAAAGAGAATCCACGGCGTGCCAATCTCTTTCAGCAGCGCTATCTTCTTTCGGAGTTAAATTTTCGAAATTCCTGTACTTTATGCGAACGGCCTCATAAGCGCTGTCTCTCTGAGCATAATTTTCAGGTGTTTTAACATAATCGCTGAGAATGCACATTTGAACTACTCCTCCGTTTAGAGCAATTGTTTTCAGCATGTCATCCGAAAGATTTCTGGGGTTATCGCAAATTGCCCTGGCACAGGAATGGGAAGCAATGACAGGGACTTTTGTTAGAGCAATTACATCATAAAAGCTGGTATCTGAAATATGGGAAACATCAATCATCATTCCAACACGGTTCATCTCTTTTACTACCTTCGCTCCGAAATCGCTTAATCCATGATGCTCGGTAGAATCAGTTGATGAATCACAGATTTCATTGTTCCTGGTATGGCAAAGAGTTATGTAGCGAGCACCCTTGTTATAAAACTCACTGATATTGTGAATATCGTTTCCGATGGCATATCCATTTTCAATCCCGATAAAAACAATCCTTTTACCTTCCTTTTCAAGACGGTAGGCATCTTCTGGGGTAAGAGCAATGTCAGCAATGTCAGATCTCGATGCAAGATGGGAATGGATGGAGTCGATTATTGTAGTAACAGTTTCTTTTGCCTTTTTATTTCCTTCTTCATTGCGGTTGCTTTGCCCGACAAATGCCGCCATAAATATTGCATCCATGCCACCTTCTTTCATTCGCGGAAAATCGACACGGCTATGATCTTTTTTAAAATCATGTCGTTCATTAAGGTCGAAATCGCCACGCAGCAAAGCCCAGGGGGTATCGGTATGGGTATCAACAGTGAGGACTTTTTCGTGGATTTCTCTGGCTATTTCTTCGGGGGTTTTAGGAACAGAATTGCAACTCCAAAGAAGTATTCCACAACCGGCGAGTAAAACTATTTTTTTCAAATCTCAGATTTTTCGGCAAGTATAGTATATTTGATCCTTATAATTGCAATAAAATACAGATGCTGAAATATTATTTATTCATTGGATTTTTTCTGATCCTGAGCCAGGCTTTCTCACAAACAACAAACTCCAAAGGCACAAATTTCGTGAAAATCAAATCTGGTGAACCACTGGATTCGATTGTGAAAAAAGCTGCACATGTTTGTCCTTCTCAACGACAGGTGGCCTGGCAGGAACTGGAGTTCACCTGTTTTTTTCATTTTGGAATGAATACTTTCACTAATCGGGAATGGGGATTAAAAAATACAGATCATTCGAATTTCAATCCTTCTGAACTGGATGCAAGACAATGGGCACGAACAGCTAAAATGGCCGGTGCGAAACTTATGGTGATGGTTGCCAAACATCATGATGGTTTTTGTCTTTGGCCAACAAAGTATACCGATTATTCGGTTAAAAAAAGTCCGTGGAAAGATGGCAAGGGTGATGTTATCGCTGAAGTTGCCGAAGCCTGCAAAGAATATGGCATGAAGCTCGGTATCTATCTTTCTCCCTGGGATATCAGTTCACCACTTTACGGAACCGATGAATACAACGATCATTTCAAGAACCAGCTTCGGGAGTTGCTGACAAATTATGGAGAAATATCAGAAGTTTGGTTTGATGGCGCTTGTGGTGAAGGTCCGAACGGTAAAAAGCAGGTTTATGACTGGCAGGGATATTACAGTATTATCAGAGAATTACAGCCGAATGCAGTAATTGCGGTTATGGGACCTGATGTAAGATGGGTAGGGACAGAATCAGGCTACGGAAGAGAAACAGAATGGAGTGTGGTTCCTGCTTCTACAGCCATACTCGATGAAATTGCCCGCAGTTCTGAGCAATCAGAATCAAACGGTTTTTTTCTGCCGCCCGGGGATATGATGGAGATAGATTTGGGAAGCCGTAAAAAAATAAAAGACGCGGCAGGCCTGATATGGTATCCTTCGGAAGTGGATGTTTCCATAAGACCAGGGTGGTTTTATCATGAAGATCAGGATTCTTTGGTTAAAAGCCCTGAAAAGCTGGTGGACATTTATTTCAGTTCCGTTGGCAGGAATTCTGTTTTGCTGTTGAATCTTCCTCCGGATAAACGCGGACTGATTCACGAAAATGATCTGAAAAGCCTGCAAGGAATGAGAAAGATTCTTGATTCCACATTTGCCGTGAACCTTGCTGAAAATTCAAAAATAACTGCAATCCCTGAAAATCGTGAATGTAATCCGCTAACACTATTAGATTATGACAACAAGACTTACTGGACAACTGAAAAGGGTGTGACCAATGGAATGTTAGTGTTTGATTTTGATGGAGAAAAAACCTTTAATTGCTTGATGTTGCAGGAGAATTTCAGCAATGGCCAACGGGTGGAAGAGTTTGTTATTGAAGTATGGATAAATGATGAATGGAGGGAAATCACAAAGGGAACGACTATCGGATATAAGCGGTTGCTGAGGTTCAACACGGTCAAAACAAACAAGGTAAGATTAAGGATTCTATCGTCGCGTGATGAACCTGAAATAGCAACCTTCGGGATTTATAAAGAACCTTAAATTATTCCAACTCACTTAACAATTACTTGAATGAAGGAGATGCATTAATAAAGCTAAAAATCGATCACTGATTTGATTTCCGTCATATTTTCCTTACTTTTCAAAATCATTGCAGCAATATCGAAAATAGCTCCTATTGCTGCGCCAAGGCGTTTGCCGTTACGCTCACCCCGCTGACATCTTACATAAGCGATTTCTCCAGCAGGAATTATCATTTTTTGATGTTTATCATTGAGAATAATAACACCGTTTCGAATCGAAATCGAATTTGATTCAATTAAGTTACTTGATTTTTCCAATTCCTTTTTTATTGCTTTAGAATTGTACATGCACGTAGCCAGGTCAGGAGATAATGCATAAGAGCTATTCCTATTTCTGAATCCGATTATGTATGGATAAGATGGTTCAATGCTATCCTCAATTCCAAAGCCTGAATTATTGCTAATGCTGGCTAGCAATAATTCGCCGGGAAGATTGAGATTCGCTAGTTGGGATACAGAATCAAAGGCAGGGAGATTGTAATCCGGATTATATTTTTCGGACGGAATAGTTGTTAAACCCCTGAAAATTCCAGTTAAAACAGAACTGTCCGTTTTATGCACTTCAATATGATTTTTTCCACCATAATTTATTTTTTCGGCAGAGACCTTGATAATCCTGGTATCTGAATAATCATTGAAATTAGGTTTTCCAATATCACCTCCAATTGATCTCCCAATCCAGGTAAAGGCACAGCTTTCGAATAAAAAAAGCAAACCGGTAAAGTATATGATAACTGTTAATTTGCTTTTGTGCAGGGATTTTGCTATTAATTGGTTGAAAGACACTATCCATTTCACAGAAGTTTTATTTGTTTTATTCTCAATCTGATAAATGAATGTTTGAACCATTGGGTTATGGCTTGTTTGGAAATTATTTGTTTTCATGGTTTTTGATTTTAAGTCTCATTTATTAAATAGTTCCCATCAATGAGCAGAACATTAAAATTCATGTTTCAGCATTTTATTGTTCGTTTGAATTAAAGATGTTTCAATTAACCAATTGATCGTTTTCCTTACTCCCTCTTTGAATGATGTAATGGTGTATCCGAGTTCGCTTTCAGCTTTAGCGCTTGATAAGCACCAATCATGTAAGTATTTTTTTATCCAGGGTGCAGTGATAGCCGGCGGGATTCCGGTTAACGGATTTTGCAATTCCATAAGCTTTGCAGCTGTTAACATCACAAACAATGGCAGGTGAATCATTTTCCTGTACCTTCCGGTTACGTTTGCCAAAACAGTGAAAAATTCATTAAAACTAAGGTTTTCACCTCCGAGGATGTATCTTTCACCAGCTTTGCCTCTCTCTGCTGCTAAAATATGACCGGTAACAACGTCGTCGATGAAAACATAATTGCCGACCTTTTTCCCGTTTCCGGGTATAATACGCCAATTTCCATTACAATATCCTTTTATCATCCGGGTAATGGAATTGCTTGCATTTATTGGTCCAGGACCATAAACCCGGCTTGGATTTACGATTACAACCGGCAGACCTCTCTTTGTATATTCAGCTGCAATAAGCTCGGCTTCGCTTTTTGTTGTTTCGTATTCATTAAAAAAAGGTTCTTTTCTTAAGGTGGATTCATGGCTGGGTATATTGCCATTTGACGGTGATACAGTCGCAGCCGATGAAGTAAAAACAACTTTTTCAATACTTGTTTTTAGAGCTGATTCGAAAACATTTATTGTACCTTCGACATTAATCCTGTAAAATGTATTGGGATCTTTCGACCATGGCTTAGCGAATGCAGCAAGATGGAACCCCTGACTACAACCTTTCATGGCCTTGAGGAGAACCGCTTTATCATGGAGATCTCCAACGAATAAATGCAGGTTAGGATGACCGAATGCTTTGGTATCTGCAAAATTTCTGACAATGGCATTTACCTGGTGACCTTCAGCCAACAGATAACTGGCGAGGTTCGAACCTATAAATCCGGTAATGCCTGTAATAAAATAGTTCATGATGTTTTGTTTTTATTGAATGAAAAAGACATTTCTTTATTTCTGTATATGCAAGCAATTTCACAGGAAATGGCTTGTATGGAATGAATTAGAATAGCCGGCAAAACAGATTGGCTTTCTAACGTAATATAGCAAAGGAACGCACCGAAAGGAATGGCTGCAGCAGCTTCTTTAAGTCCCTTAAAAAGGTGCAGCGACGAATATAGAGCCAGGTTTATAACAATTGCTGGCCACACTCCAAAGGCAGTTATACAACCGGAAAGCAGGATGCCCCTGAAAAGGTACTCATATCCGGCAAGGTATATCGCCCATCCGGCCGATGTTATGGCTAAGGAATCCGGGGTCCATTGTTTCAGACGAAGTTCCGGATAAAAGGTACGCAGTTCTTCACTTTTTGAATTATTAAGATTAAGGATAACAAGCAATACAGAAGCCACCGGCATCCACACCCACCAATTTCCTGAACCAGGTAATAATATTTTTTCCTGCCAGGGTTGAAAATCGAAAATCATAAATGCCAGAAGAGCCGGAATCAAACCCAACAGCAAAAAGCCTATGAATTTTGCTGAAAGATAAAGTAAAACCAAATCAAATTTGGATTCTTCTTTCTTAAAACTCTTTACTTTTTCAAGAATCTGATAGTAAAGAAAGGATACAATAATTACAGTTCCTATTGAAAATATCCCTATTTGTTCTATTGTTTTCATATCATTTAATTTTTAACAATTATTATTTTTCTAAGCAGCTGCCTGTAATCGTGATTCAGATGATAGGCTCATCTTTATATAGCTATTATCAGCAAACCATTCTATTGCATCATGAATGGCTTTGTCAACCGGATTTTGTGATAATCCCAGAGTCCTCACCGCCTTTGCTCCGGAAAAATAGGATTCCATTGTCAATTGCCTTAAATTCGAGTAATTCATTTTAAAATCATTGTGTGTTAAATAATTGATGAAGCTTCCTGTTAATCCAATGGCATGCAGAATAAATCCCGGAACAGAAATCTTATGGTCGTTTTTCCCATAAATCCTGATCACTTTTTCATATAATTCAGCAAAGGTCAGGTTCTGGGAAGCAAGCAAATAACATTCACCTGTAATTCCCCTCGTCAATGCATTGCATGTTGCTACAGCAGCATCTCTCACATCGATGAAATTCTTTCCACCTGACGGACAAAACTGGATTTGATCTCTTATTATCCTTAATATTATTTCACCGGAATTGGGATGGCTATCATAAGGCCCGATCATTATCGTGGGATTAACAATCACAACCGGCAACCTTTTCTTTTCAATTTCAGAAAGCACCCATTGTTGCGCAATGTATTTGCTGTTTATATAGCTTGAATCCAAACTAAAACTCGTGAATTCCGATAATTCTGTTCCAGGAGATTCCTTGCTCCCACCACCAAAAACACAGCAACTGCTTACATAAACTATTCTCTCAATATTTGCACGTTCGGCAGCCTCAAGCACATTTTGAGTGCCGGATAAATTGGTACGAATAAAATCTTTAAAGTTTGTAAAACTTCCAGGGGTTTGCGCAGCAGCGTGGATGACATAATCAAATCCTTTACATCCTTCATATAGGTTTTGTTTATCAAACAAATCTCCTTCATAAAGTTCTATATCCAATCTCCGGATACCTTTAAGATTAGATCCTTTTCTTGCTAAAGCTCTCACTTGATGACCCCGGCGAAGCAATTCTCTGATGAGGTTGGCACCCAGTAGCCCGGTTCCTCCTGTTACAAATGTTTTCATAGCTTTTGAATTTAAATGATTAATTAAAAATGTTGTGGTTCCATAATTCTCTCCTGAAAGCCTTTTCTAAAAGATTAAGCCTGATATATTCAGGAGTCAGCCTGATGAGTAGTCGGCTCAATTTGTTAAAAAACCCTGGAATGATCACATTTTTCCCCTTTTCAGTGGCAGAAAGGATAATTCGGGCAATTTTGCCCGCTGTTAAAAGGCTTATTTTACCAAGGAATCCCTGCATGATAACGCGCAAGGTCACATCCGGATTGGTGACTATTTGCCCTGGATTCGCTACCACAACCCGAACTCCTGTTCCCTGTAATTCCTTGCTTAAGCTTCTGGAAAAGGAATAGATAAAAGCCTTTGATGCAGGATAAATGGTCTTATAAGGGATCGGCCCAAACGCCGCCATGCTTGCAATATTTATTATTATGGCCTTTTTATGCCGCATAAGTTCAGGCAGCATAAGTCTTGTAAGCATAGTTGTAGCCCTTATATTAAGGTGAATAATTTTATCAAGATACTCGCAGCTTGACTCCATAAATCTTGTGGTACCGCCTATCCCTGCATTATTAATCAGTTGGTTGACTGAAAAACTATTTGTTACATGAAATGCAAGTTCATTCAAGGCGGTTTCATCGGTCAGGTCGCATTCCAGGCTTATTGCCTGAATCTTATAAAGATATTCAAGCTCTTCACAAAGCTGCTTTAAATTGCGGCCTGGCAAAGCGACCAGGATCAGGTTCTGATGACGACGGGCATATTCAATTGCAATTTCCTTTCCCAGACCGGTGCTGGCGCCGGTAATTAATGTATAGACCGGTTTGTTTTCAATGGGTTTCATAAGGCATTTGGCTTTTAAAGAGGTTTTGTGATGAATAAATGAATTTGAGAAATAATAGGCAGCTATTGCCAGAGGCAATCCTAAAATGATTCCACCGGTAAGTAAACTCATAAAAACCATCGAATTTGCAGTAATTATTTTATATAAGGTATCTATGGTAATGGGCCAGGTGAAATCAAAGGATACATTGGAACCTAATACTGAATTACCAACCAGAAAGGAGAAGCCATAGAAGATGGGACCGGTTAGAGGATTGATATGGAAAACTCCGATAATAGCTGCAACTTTATTCCATTTAAATATAAAAGTTACTGCAATAGCAATAAAAACCTTAATTCCGATAAGTGGAGTAGCTGCCAGAAATATTCCGAGGGCATACCCCATTGCAACTTTATGAGGTTCTGCTGATATCCCGGTAATTTTGTTTTTAATACCAGTCAGTTTGTTTTTCAATATTTTTCCAAGTTGTTTCATGACTATTATGTATTATTTCGAAAAGTTATTAACTATGTCTCTGAATGCATTCATTGTTTTGAGCAGATTTTTCTGAATAAGTGGATCGGTTATCCAGGTTGGAAATTTAGGGGCCTGTTTTGAATAGACGAAATATTCTACATGGGATTTGCCTTCCCCTATCTGAGTGATCACCCACGAACCTTCCATATGTGAAATCCGCTCAACGCCATCGTAATGTTGAAGAAAATCAGGTTCTCCCATAAGCCTGATTTCGATTTTCAATGGTTCGGTGCTCTCTTGAACTTCGTACCTTAATATACAATCCTGGTTGTTGAGCGGCCATGGAATAGAAAACTGAATATACGAATACCATTGATTTTCATCGATAGTCTTCAGCCGGTAATAGGTTTTTGTAGCTTTCATCCACTTTGTGTATGATTTTTCGTCGCGGAGAACGGAGATTACTTTTTCAGCAGGGCTGTCAATATTAAACTCCGCTTTAAGTTGCCGGGTTGACCGGGTTTCAGTAACCGGAATCCATCTTGTATAAATGGAGATATTTTCTTCACTCCTAACAAGGATAAATTTACTGTCCTTGTCAGCTGAAGAAGGATTATTTGATAATAGGTCTTTCTTGGTCGTTGTCCTGAAACCTGAGGCGAGGAATAAGACCAGTAAAATGAGCAGGGTTGTTGTTTTTGTTTTCATATCATTTAATTTTTATGAAACAAAATTAATCCCACCTATAGGGCTATTGAAACGGTTTTGCGCTACTGAAAATAACGGTTTATGGAAAAATCATTTTCTGTTTAGAAAATACAAGGTTGTTTTTCTAATATCTCCCATATAAAGTCAGATTTCGATCATAAATATTTCTAAAATGGCAGATATTGCAAAATAGAATTGAGTATTTTGTATTTTTTGCCAAGAAAAAAAATTTTTAATAAAAAATCCATTCGGCGAAATAAATATCGTATACTTGTATCATGAATTCCGAAAAATCAACACAAGAATCTCTTTTTAACACTATAAAAAATAGCCTGCCATCGAATATTTCGCTTGTACATGATGTTTCTGAATTACTTGGAATTAGTTACGACAGCGCATACCGGCGTATCCGGGGAGAGAAAGAGCTTTCGTTGGATGAGCTGAAAAAACTCAGCCTGTATTACAAGATTTCTATCGATACCCTTTTCAATATTAAAAGCAATAACGTAGTTTTTAATTCATTGGTTTTGGGTGATTCTGGTATCAGTTTCAATGAATGGCTTCAGAATATCCTCCTTGAGTTAAAAAAAATAAATTCCTTCAAAGAAAAGGAGATCATTTATTCGGCTAAAGATATTCCGATATTTCATTATTTTGAGTTTCCCGAAATTTTTGCCTTTAAGGTTTATTTCTGGCATAAGGCGCTGATCCCTACACACGAATTTGAAGATCAATTCATCCGGCTTGAAGTATCAGATCAATTGATGGAAACAGGCAGGCAAATCGCTTTGATTTACAGCAAAATTCCGACTAATGAGTTGTGGAACGAAGAAACATTTAACAGCATCATCCGGCAAATTGAATTTTGTTATGTGTCGGGTTACTTTTCAAAAAAAGAGGATGCTTTCAGACTTTGTGAAGTTCTTGAGAAAATGATCCATCATTTGCAGCGACAAGCGGAATTTGGATTCAGGTTTCTTCATGGAACAACTCCTGAAGGAATAGAGGGATCCTATAAACTGTATTGCAATGAGGTGCTTCTGGGAGACAATACAATTTTTGTGAAAATGGATGGAAACTCTGTCACTTTCTTTACCTTTAATGTCATTAATTTACTGATCACAACCAATCCTATGTTTTGCGAGCAAAATGAGAGGTCATTAAAGATTTTAATGAAAGAGTCCACACTGATTAGCTCGACTTCTTCAAAAGACAGAAACCGGTTCTTTATCAAAATTAATGAAAAAATTAATGAGCTTAGAAAAAGAATGGAGTAGTGCTGATCTTAATGTTTTATAAGCTTGGGATTTGAAAATTGTCCGTGATATTTTTTCTATTTTTAGCAAGTTTTTATGTATTTATTACCGATGATATTCAAGTTAATTTCTTCAATTGTATTAATTCCGGACAATGAAATTGCGATATTTTAAAATTACCATTCAAATAATATCTTTGTTATTGTGCTATCTGTCTTTTGGACAGCACCATTTTCTTACTAAGGCCGAAAAATCAAATTTTGAATCCACCTCCACCTTTGATGATATCCTATTTTTCGGAAAAATGCTCACCGAATCATCACCATTTATCAGGATTGAAACCATGGCAGTTTCAGCAGAGGGCAGAACCATTCCGCTTTGGATCATTGGTAATCCTTTACCTGTCAAGTCCGGCTGATCTGGAGAATGATAACCGGATGGTGGTTTACCTCCAGGCCAATATTCATGCCGGTGAAGTTGAAGGAAAGGAAGCTGTTCAGATGCTTGCAAGAGAATTATTGAAAAATCCAGACCAGGAAATTCTTAAAAACCTTGTCATTCTGATTTGCCCGATCCTGAATGCCGATGGTAACGAAAAAATAAGCAAGCAAAACCGCACCAATCAGATAGGCCCCGTAAATGGTGTTGGTGTAAGGTATAACGGTCAAAATCTTGACCTTAACCGAGATGCCATGAAGCTCGAAACGCCGGAAATTACCGGAGTAGTGACTGAAATTTTCAACAAATGGGATCCTTCCATAACTGTTGATTGCCACACTACCAACGGATCATATCATGAAGAGCCCGTAACTTTTACCTGGATGATGAATCCTAACGGAGACCGCACCCTGATCAATTTCATGCGCGATGAAATGATGCCGGCAGTGCATCAGCATTTAAAAGATAAATATTCGGTTGAAAACCTGTTCTATGGAGAATTTATAAACCGGATGGTCCCCGACAGTGGATGGATATCTTATGCTTCTGAGCCGCGGTATTTAGTCAACTATGTTGGTGTAAGAAATCGGCTTGCCATATTAAACGAAAACTATGTTTATGCTGATTTTAAAACCCGTGTAATGGGTTCATATTATCTGTTGTGGTCAATTTTGGATTATGCTTCCACAAATATGGAGAAAATAAAGAAATTGCTGGCAGAATCGGATAAGCGGGTAATCGGGAGATTTGAAACGTCAAATACTTTGGATTCCTTTGCCATACGATACGAAGGAAGGCCAACACCAGAATTGATTACAATAAAAGCAATCGAAGCGGATACAATTCCGGGAGTGAGAGGCTACTGGAGATACAAGCAAAGTGACCGTCACAGAACGGTTACCGTTCCTTATATTGCCGATTATTATCCGACGAGAAATGTTGCAATTCCTTATGCTTATCTGATCACCGTTCCGGACAAAGAGGTTCTTGAAAATCTGCAAAAGCATGGTATTGTGGTCGAAAAACTTACAAAAGCCGAATCATTGGAAGTCGAAAGTTTCAAGATTGAAACACTTACTGCTGAAAAAAGATTGAACCAGGGACATTACACCAACAATGTAAAAGGTGATTTTAAAAAGGAAGTAAAGGATTTTCCTATTGGAACTTACATTATTAAAACCAACCAACAACTCGGTAATCTTGCCGCCTATCTTCTGGAGCCACTATCGGACGATAATTTATTGCTGTGGAATTATTTCGATAAATACCTTGTTCCCCAGTGGGGCGAGGGATATTATCCTTATCCCGTTTATAAATTATTAAGTAAGAGAGATCTTCAATGTATTCTCAATAAATAGAAAATTAAAATTTTACATTCATGAAAAAGTTAGTTTATCTGACTGTGATTATGGCAATTTCCTGCTTAACAGTAAACTTCTCAAACCGAGAAAACAGAAATGAAACCCGCCCTTCTGGTCATCGATGTTCAACAAGCTTTTCTGCCTTACATGTCAAAAGCCGATCAGGATATGGCTATCGAAATGATGAACTGGGCAATCCAGGCATTCCGGAAATTCAATCTTCCTGTTATCAGGGTATATCACCAGAGCGACGAATGGGGCGTAAAACCGGGAGCTCCCGAATTCGATTTTCCTTCAACCCTGCAGGTTACTGGACACCGACGCAAAAATTATCAAGACTTATGCGAGCGCCTTCACAAAAACCGATCTGGATAAAGTTCTCAAAGAAAAAGGCATAACCACTTTATTTCTTTGTGGGTTAAGCTCAACCGGATGCGTCCTTGCGACTTACTTCGATGCCGGATCGCACGATTACAAGGCTTTTATGCTCAAAGACGCCATGATCGGGCCAAAGGAATCATATACTGATGCGGTGGAGGATATGTTTTCGGCAATAGATGTAGAGACGATGATGTATATGCTGGAGATTACCAGGTAGGTATTATCACCTCATTAAAGCTTTATATATCCCGCTGAATTTCATAAAGGTTATTGAACTGGAACGGATGCTTGCCTGAATGGGATAATCATCCACTATTATGGCTCCGAAAAGCAGGGTTATTTCGACCTTAGGGTTTGCAAGAGGTGAAATGACAGAAAGAAACTTGATATTCTTCGCCTGGGTTAGGAATAAATTCCTGCCTAAATGTTTTTCTGCAAGATTTTTAATGATCTGCACCTGCACCACTCCTGGTACGATTGGATTTCCGGGAAAATGACCAGCAAATAAAGAATGATTTTCGTTAAAAATTACTGTCGCTGTCACCTCATTACCTTCTGAATGAAAGGTATCTATTTTATAGATGTCATCGGGTTCCATTATCGCTTAGGTATTAATTTGAACTCCATCGTGGCTTTTGCTTGGCCATAAGTAATGATTATTCCGATCGGGATTTGGGTTGTATCGTAATCAATTTCCACTTCTGCTGGTGTTGATAAAAATGCCCGCCGAATTATTTTTTCCGGAGGCTGGTTTTCCTTTTGGTAATAAAAATAATTGCATCCCCTGTTTTTTTGACTGAAAGCGAATCCGCCTGTTGAGTTTTCCGATTCATAGTAGGCTGTTTTATTTTCATTCAAACCGGATTTAAAGATAAGCCCCAAATCCTCTGTCAATAAGCCGACTATCTTTTTCCGGTTAAGGGCATCCATCATATAATGAACAACCGAACTGTCGACCGGGAAAAACTCAAGGTCGAAGTATTTCAGGCCTGTTTCGGCCATGCAAACCATTCTGAACGACTCCTTTCTTTCAATATGCTTAATGATTGCGATTCCCGAGAGGCTCTGTTCTCCGAAAATGAAATTGGCTGTATATAGTGATTTTTCAAAATTTTCCTGAAAAACTGGCTTGAACCGGTTTTCGGGCAAGGGCTGCCGCGTATAGCCTTTGGTTGCTATAGGACTGCATGAGGTCAGCAGGAATATTCCGCAACTAAAGATTAAAAGAACCTGCAGGAATGCTTTCATTAATCGTTTTATTGGTAAACCTGATCAGGGTATAATCATCCGATTGTTCAGTAATTTGAAGCTCTTCGACAGCATAATCCTTTTTATCAATGAAAAGGCCGATATTTTTAATGTATTTGCTCATTTCTTGTTCCAGCGGTATCAGGCTGATGAAAATTTTTTCCGGATTTTCGTATAAAACTGACTTAAAATTCGGACTGCCCAGAATATTTCCTTTTACTGAACTAATGATCAGGTCATTAATTTCGCTGAACATTTTGTTCGATTTCAAATCGTATTCCGATTTCTTGCTGCCATTATCTGTCATCATTCTTTCACCATTCATGATCAGGATATATGTAAAGGGTTCGGTGTATTCAAGCCGCAATTTATCCGGCTTTTCGTAAAACAGAATACCTTTCGAAACGATCTTTTCTTCGATAAATGAAATGTTCTTTTCCTGGATGAATTGTGAATTGATTGTATTTGTTGATGCCGAAACTTCATTTATTTTTTGAGTAATAAATCCGGGATCGGACACAGGCTTAAAACTCGCCGGCTGGCTATTCACAAAAAAAGGCATGAGTAACAGCAAAAATAAAACCGGAAGTACGGTTTTCTTATAAATACTTGATGGTTGGATTATCATAGCGTTCAAATTTTAAAAGTTCTTCCAGCCCGACAAATCGTATATTCCTGTTTTTAACATGGATGATAAACTGCTCCACCAATCCGGGAGTTTCAGGCATGGAATCATGAAACAAAACGATGTCGCCGTTTTTTAGTTTTTTAATTACGCTCAATAAAACTTTTTCCGGGCGCTTTACGGTATCATTCGATCTTAAACTCCATGAAACCGGCTGATGTCCGGTTCTTTTCAATGCTTTTCGCAGCATAGGATTGGTCACTCCATAAGGGTGACGAAAAAACTTCGGTTTTTTACCTGACAATTCATAAATAAGTTCATCCGTCCTGGAAATTTCTTCTTCCATCCTCCGCGATGAATAGAAATCAAACCAAAAGCTATGGCTGTAGGAATGGTTACCTGTGATATGGCCTTTCTGAACAATGCTTTTAAAAAGCTCAGGATGCTTTTCAATCTTCTCTCCAATACAGAAGAATGCTGCTTTGATATTATGTTTCTCAAGAATTGAAAGGATTTCAGGGGTTATCTTTTCATCCGGGCCATCATCAAACGTAATCGCGATTTCCGGAGAATTCCGGTCGCCATGGCTGTAGGAGAATAAGTAAAAATTCCATTGAATAAATATCGATCCCAAAACCAATATGATGAACCAAACAATCAACAACAAAAAAGCGGCAACCAGCAGCCATTGGCTACTCAACAGTAAGCCAGAAACAGTAAAGGCTGATATTAGTGTGAGACAAGTAATTGTTGTATTTCTATAGTTGAACATGAAGTTGATTTTTAACCTGCCTTGCGAATTTGACGCAAATTTACTAATTATAACTCCATGATTTTTTGGATGTTTTCTGTTGAAAAAGCAGTGAGACCTGCTGATTCCGTTTCCTGTTCTACAAAAAATAAAGCTGCAAATAATTCGGTGTTTGTATAATCTACCCATCCGACAATACTGGCTTTATGCCTGCTGTTGTCCATCAAAATAGAGGTATAATCTATTATGATAGCAGGATCAAATTTTTCAGAAACAAAAAACATGTTTTCCCCTTTCAGGTTGTGACGGATACTGATCTCGCCCAGCATGATATTCGGCAATGTATAGACAAAAGTTGCAGGTTCCGGGAAATACCTGGTCCGGTCAGCGATGGATTGTTGATGTTTGATATCGGAATCTAAAGAAGAAAAAGCATTGGAAAAAACCATAGCTACTTCTTCAGGCTCGTACTTTTTATGAATATCTCCCTCCAGGAGGTATTCCGAAGCAAGATAAGCAAGTTTGCTCAGCCGATCCATTTTATAGAACTTGGCATAGCTGCTGTTCAGCGCTTTAAAAATTTCCTTGAAGAACTTTCCATCGGTAGCAAATTCAAGCTTTTTAGAAGCGGTGATTACCCTTCCTTTCCGGATGAGACAATATGAAGTGATCCAGAATTTACTCATCTTCTTTTCTAAATAAAACAACGGCATTGCTTCCTCCAAATCCCGAAGCCGTTTTCAGAACAGTTTTAACAGGCTTTGAAATATTGCTTCCAATAACGTTCAGACTCTCAACTGTGCCCAAATTTTCAAATCCAAAAGTTTTCACCAACAGGTCTTTGCGCATCGTTTCAAAGCAGAAAACGGATTCGATCACTCCGGCAGCGCCCAGGGTATGACCGATGTATCCCTTATAGCTGTTTACCGGAACATGGCTCAGACTCAAGCGGGTAAAGGCTGTCGACTCCATGTCGTCGTTATAGGCTGTTGCAGTGCCGTGTGCAGAAATAAAATCGATGTTGTTATTCCCATTCAAAATATCGCGGATGGCAATATACAGACCTTCGCCCGTTCGTGAAGGTCCTGAAATATGGTTGGCATCGTTGCTTCCCGATCCCGTAACGATTTCGATCAGGGGCCGGGGACAAATATCCTTATCGGAGGTCAGAACAACGGTTCCTGCTCCTTCACCCAGGGTCAGTCCTGTCCTGTCCTTATCAAATGGCTTGCAACCCTCTTTACTCAGCGAAAAGAAGGATTGAAACCCCGAAACAATGAATTCCGACAGAACATCGCAGCCGCAAACGATAATGTTCTTATAATGTCCCTGGGTCATCAGGCGGTGGGCATAGAGCATAGCCAGCACCCCCGAAACACAGGCATTGGAGATGACCACCGGTGTTTGTGGAGCATGAAAGTATTTGCCGATTTCCTGCGCCGATTTCCACAGGTGCACCCGCTCCTCTGGGAAACCCTGGTTATCTTTCAGCAGGTCGATATTGCCCTTTTGTGGTGGAAATGACCAGTAAAGTTTCCGGTGCTGACAGTTCAATTCCAAGCCCAACAAGCGCTTTGGTAACGGAAAGAATGATTAGCTGCTCAAAATGGGTGTAGCTCTTATCGATCCCGGCTTCAGTAGCTGCCGAATGCAGGATGCTCTTGTCCACCAGCGATGCCGGAAACGGCTCGGGGTAAAGGTTAGTATCCCCGGTGATGGCCACGCCTGTAGTCCCTGCGCTGATCTTCTCAAAATTGGCTGCGGTAGTGAATCCAAGTGAAGTAATGATGTTGTCGCCGGCTATGTAGGTACCCATTGTTATCCTTTCAGCAATCCGTTTTTCTGTTTCCACTTTAAGATGTAGTCAGGAACCGTGAGCAAAAGCTCTCCTTTGGTATCGAGGAATACCTGTACGCTTTTGCCGATAGCCACCAGTTCATGATCGCTTTTGCGGTAGAGGTTATAATGAAACAGGATTTTGGCAGCTTCCGTGTCGATGTATTGCGTTTCGATGATAACCGTATCGCCATAATAAAGCTGTTTTTTATACTGGCACGACACCTCAACTACCGGCGTCATCAGTCCTGCTGCATACATATCGAGGTAGCCGATGCCATATTTTTTCCCGAAAGCCTCTCTTCCGTCTTCAAAAAACTTAAGATAATTCCCATGCCATACGATGCGCATCGAATCCACTTCGCTGAAACGGATAGTGGTTTCGCTTTTATGAATGAGGTGCGCGGGTTCTTTCTTTTTAATTACCATTTGAAACGATTACCGGGCGCAAATGTAAAGAAAATTGGAAAGGGTTTCCAACCTTTCTATCATTGAAAACCCTTCTTTATTAGTAATTGATCTTTCGTTCAGGAATTTATCAGATCATTTTTTCATAATCTTTTCGCTTGTAAGAACCTGGTTTTGATTATCCAAAATCGTTACCAGGTAATAGCCAGACGCCAGATCCTTAATGTCAAGGTTGTTATTTCCGAATTGGAGTTTTTGAGTGATGATGAGGGTTCCATTTAAATCGCGAAGGGTAGCAAAAACGGGTGAGGAATAAATATTTTCGATGGTGACTATATCTTTGGCCGGGTTTGGGTAAATAATTAATCCCGATTCAAGATTGGTTTTATGAAGACCAGAAGGACTAGTAAGCAAAGCATAATCTCTGATAGTAAATGAAGTATAACCGATTGCTATTCCTACCCATCCATATAAGGTGTCGCTACCGGCGATCGATTGAAGCCCTATAAATTTATCCGTCAGATCTGCCCAAATTCCCCAATTAGTGTCACCGCCAGGTAATCCATCAGAATAATAATAATTCACATTACATAATTCCTGCCTCCAATTAAGATCATGATTGATCATGCAACTGAATGATAAAGTATCAGGATAATTTGACGAAGGTATTATTGCAACTGCATTATTATTTAATGGCTCGACAGAACTGAAACCCATGCTGAACATTGGACTCGATTGGTGAGTTGCGCTGAATTTAAAGTCATCTATATTGTCGTTATCAAGGTCAAGTAAATAAATAATTGTTGATTTCACGGCCCAGAGAGTGGAGTCAGGTTCAAGATTGGTGTATATGATGTTAATGCCTGAGCTTTGACCTGCTTTCAAATAGTCGGGAGAGGATAAAGTAATGATGTTTGAAGGATTAGATAATATGGGGTCGTCTGCAACAATATAGTCAGGTATGCTAAGTACATAAATTTTATAAGGAACCTGTTCAAAAATCGGCTGACCATCTTTGTCAAGGGTTTCTAAATCAAAATAAACAATAATATTATTTCCTGTAGGCTGGACAGTGATGTAATAAGAAGAAGGCAAATTAAGTAAGGAGTCTGCAATAAGGTCTGTGGTGTCGCTTAGATTTACTGCAATAAGTCTGTATTCACTAATTCCTGTTTCCACCAAAGCTTTATTAAATGAAACCTGAAGATCGAATCCTGAACCAGTATTATTAATATCTTCAGCAATAACGTATGTAGCGGGTTTTACAGGAACTGACAAAGTCAAAGTATTTGAAGAATTTGATAATGCATTCACATTGGTATTAAAACCATCGGCTATAGTAAGGATGAATGCTTTATACCCGATTTTTTTAGCCAGCAGATCGCCATTTTTATCTTTAAGATCGGCGGAGGAATATGTAAATGAATAATTGGCACCTGTGGGTTGAATTATTGTGCAAAATTCTTCACTAACATTATTTGCTGAATCGAGGTTAAATCCCGATGATTGATTCTCTTTAACAAAAATCAGCCGATAGGAATTTATCAGGCTTTCATCATTTATCTTGTTGAAAGTAATATGAACATCGTAAGAATAACCTCCCAAATACTGCACCTCTGCCTGAAGATTTGTAATAGGTTCTGTCGGAGAGGTCAGCATTAATGAATGAGAAGGATTTGATAACAAATTTACGGCGGTATCAATTCCGTTTGCAACACTTAAAACAAATATATTGTAGGGTATGAATTCGGCAATAGTATCTCCTTTAAAATCAGTTGCTCCTGCAGGAAGAGTAAATGAATAATTGGTTCCTGCTACAGGAACCTCGGTATAATTCCCGGATTGGGTCGAATTTGCCGAATCAACGGTAAAATTAACAGCTTCGGAAGATTTCACCGCAATTATTCTATATGCTGTAAGTAGAAATTCGTTTAAAGGTATTTCAAACGAAACCTGAATGTCTTGGCCATCATGAAAATTGCTGACATCTGAAATACTTACATTTTCAGCCTTATATGGCATTCCATCGCCAGTTGTAATTGGTTCATTGCTCTGGAAATTAACGGCAAAATCACACACTGTAAAATAGTTTCTTAATCTTATCCAGCCATAATAAAAATCCGAATTTAATTTTAACCTAATTCCTACAAACTTATTATAAGCTGAAGCCCAGGTACCCGTAGTATTGGAGCCAAACATACTAACCATATAAAGAGAGGTATTAATCCAAAGTCCGGAGTTATCAACCTGATGATTAAAAGCTAAAGTGTCGAGAAAATCAGATGATTGCTTGTAAATAAACTCAGTATTATTTAACGGGATCATGCTGATTGAAGAACTACCCCAATTTAGGGAAAATCTGATTTTAAAATCAGCAGCAGCATCACCATTGACATCAAAATAAAAATCTTTTGTGGATACTGGGAAATTACCAAAATGCATAACAGTATCAGGTTCAATATCAGTATATACAATTTGAGCTAATAACTCGTTAAATGATAAAATGGTAATTAGTAGCAAACCTGATTTTAATATATTCATACAACTTCAGGATATTAAATACGAAACGTTCAAAGATAAGAATTTATTCTCATGGCATTATTTGGCTTATAGTAATAGTTTTGATTAATATTTGCGGGCCTGGAATCAAACTTTTACTGCTTTGTGAGAACAAAAATTTAGAGCATTTTAACTTTTAGCCCCCCAGAAATCATAAAAATTAAACCACTGATCGGGATATTTCAGGATCATCGTTTCCAAATGCCTTACATAATCTTCTACCAGGCCGGAGATGATCTTTTTCCTTTGGGCAAGGTTAGCCGGGTAATCGCTTATCACCGGCTCCGAAGCGAAAAAATAGTAATGCCTTGAAGTATCCTTCATCGCCGAGACGAACGTGACAGGTACCTTATATTTATATGCCAGCGAAAACGGGCCGGTTGGGAATTTGGCCTCCTTACCAAGGAATATCTTATCGAGTGTATTGGTTCCTTCCAGGTATCGGTCGCCGTGCATGGCAACCAGTTCCTTGTTCTTTAGCGCTTTTTCGATTTCGAAGAGGTGGGAATAATCCACATTGATGACAATGAAATGAACATTCTTTTCCGTATAGATCTCATCAAGAAATTGCTGTATCCTTGCATGCTCATCCTGGTACATCACAATATTGATTCGGGTTTTGATCCTTTTCAACAACTGGCCTGCTATCTCCCAGTTGCCGGCATGAGCACCCACCAGCAGCCCACCGGTTTGCTCAGCCATTTTCACCAGGTGATGTTCGCCGTCAAAGTCGAATGTATATCGCGCACTAAATCCCGATAAGAATGCAACTTTATCGATTAGGCACTGGCCAAGTTTATAAAAATTGCGGTATACATGTGCAAATGCTTTTATGCGTGAATAACCGACGCGCTTGTGGAAGAAATGAAAGGAAGCAATGACGGCTTTTCGGGCAAAAAAGAGGAAATAAAACACCACGAAATGAAGGAAGAAGTAAGCGAATCCTACACCCAGATATCTGATAAAGAAAACGAAGATTTTATATCCGGCTATACCCCCGCGGGTTTTTCCTGACCACTCAGGCATTGGGTTAATTTTTTACTTTGGCTTCGATGAAATCGTAAAGTTCGTTCATGGTCTTGACCGAAATGATTTCTTCAGGTTTGATCTTGACCTTGAATTCTTTTTCAATCATCACGATAATGTCAACCAGGTCGAGGCTTTCGATCTCAAGTTCATCCTTGAGCAGGGTGTTATCCTTGATCAGTCCGGGGTCGATTTCAAATTCATCCACCAGAAAATGATTGACAATTTCGATTATTTTGTGTCTGTCCATGCCCAAGTTTAAACCTTCTTTACGATTAATGTTGAATTTGTTCCGCCAAATCCGAAAGAATTCGACAAAATTACATTAATTTTTTTGTTTGTGGTTTTGCTGGCAATATTCAGTTTGGCGGAGAACTCATCCGGTGTTTCGAAGTTGATGTTGGGAGCAATGAATGATTCGAGCATCATAATGACTGAGTAGATGATCTCACTGGCGCCGCCCATCCACATTTCGTGTCCGGTCATAGATTTCGTTGAACTCACCGGAACTCCGGAATCACCAAAGGCTTTGTAAATGGCCTGAGCTTCCATTCCGTCGCCGACCGGCGTGGAGGTTGCATGAGCATTGATGTAATCTATTTCATTTGCCTTCAGGCCGGCTTGTTCCATGCATGTTTTAATAGACTGGTAAGGCCCCTCTACGTTGGGAACAGAAATATGATCGCCATTGGAAGAAAAGCCATAACCTATGATTTCTGCAAGAATGGGAGCCCCCCGTTTTTTGGCTGTTTCGTAGTTTTCAAGAATAACAGTGGCTGCACCACCGCTTGGAACCAGTCCATCGCGGTTGGCATCAAAGGGGCGGGAAGCTTTTTTTGGATCTTTCGTGTTTTTTGAAAAGGCCATGAGGCCGTCGAAGGAGCCGACAGAAATAGGATTGATCTCCTGCGCTCCCCCACAGATAATCGTATCCTGCAGGCCGGTTTTTATCAAATGATATCCCATACCGATGGCATGAGAGCCGCTTGCACAGGCAGCGCTTACCGTAAAATTGATGCCTCTCAACTTTAAAATAACGGCAAGGTTCATGGTCACGGTCGAATTCATTGCCTGAAAAATATTACCTGAGCCAATGAGTGTGGTATCTTTTTTTTCGCGGATGATATCGGCGGCTTCGACAACAGGAGGGGCAGAGCTGTCATTTCCGTACAAAATCCCTATTATGTTCCTGTCAAGATAATCATCATCAATTTTTGATTGCTTCAAAGCGTCAATGGTAGCGAGATAGGCGTATTCGGCCTGTTCGGCCATTCCTACACGCATTCTGCGGGGTAAGGCACCTTTCAGATCGGGCTTTTTGAGGATACCTGTTAGGGGGGACAAAAACCCATACCGGATCCGCTGTTCGTCAATTCCTATGCCTGACCTGCCATAATACAGCGAATCCCTTACCTCCTCAAGGGTAAGGCCAATGGTTGAATAAATACCCATTCCTGTTATGACAACCCTGTTCATTTCGTTTTCCTGAGTTTAATTATTCCTTTTTATGTATATAAACCACCATTTACAGGTATTACGGCTCCTGTAATATACGATGCATTTTCGGAGGCTAAAAAGCTGACCACCTCGGCCACCTCTTGAGGTGTTCCGAAACGGTTTAAGGGAACCTGTTTCTTCAGTTCCGCCTCATTCAAATCTTTGGTCATTTCGGTACGGATATAACCCGGTGACACAGCATTGACCGTAATGTTTTTCTTTCCCACCTCCTGTGCAAGTGCTTTGGTTGCACCAATAACTCCGGCTTTGGCTGCTGCATAATTCGTTTGCCCTGGCAAACCTTTTTGACCCGAAAGCGAAACGATATTAATGATCCTCCCTGATTTGTTCATGATCATATCGGTCAGCAGGATTTTGGTCAGGTAAAAAAAACCGTTGAGGTTGGTTCCGATCACCGATTCCCACTGTTTATCTTCCATAAAGACCATCAGACTATCGGCATTATGGCCGGCGTTATTGACGAGCACACTGATGAATTTCTCCGAATTTTTTTCTTTCCATGCCAGGTAAAAATCTCTAACCTGCTCTTTATCCGAAACATCAAACATACAGATTTCACCCGAACCTCCGGCGGAATGAATCTGCGCGAGTGTCGCCTTTGCACTTTCAGCGTTCGACCTGTAATGAACCAGAACATGAAAACCGTGAGTGGCTAACGTGAGACAAATTGCCTTTCCAATATCTCCTGAACCGCCGGTTACCAATGTACATTTCATAACTGCTTTTACAGTATATTTTTAAAACAGTTCTGTTGAATAAAATCAGTCATCCTTCGAATTTCTTCGTGTTTCGGACTGTCCTCTACAAATTTAGGCACTATTTGTCTTAATGAATTATATAGTTTCCGATTATTTTTTGACAATTTTTTGTCTGCCTTCAGGAAGTCAACAGCCTGTAAAATTGCAATCAGCTCAATGGCAACTACCTGGAATGCATTATTGATAACCCTTCTGGTAAGTAAGGCTGAATTCGTTCCCATGCTCACGATATCCTGGTTGTCGTTGTTATTCGGAATACTGTGAATATACATCGGGAACGACAATGTCTGATTTTCCGCAGTTGTTGATGTGGCTGTAAATTGCACCCCCTGCATTCCAAGGTTAAATCCAAGTGTTCCTAAGTTAACGAAAGGCGGAAGAATCCTGTTGAGTTTATTGTTCATCAGGAAATTGATGTGTCGCTCTGCAACCATGCTTAGCTTGCTGATTGCGATCTTCAGTTTATCCGATTCGAATGAAATATAATCACCATGAAAGTTACCGCCATGGTATACATTTTTCGTTTCAAAGTCGATGACAGGATTATCCTGAACAGAGTTTGCCTCATCGATGAAACGCTTACCCGCATTTTCGATGGTCTCATATATCGGGCCCATAATCTGCGGGACACAGCGAAGGGAATAATATTCCTGTACACGTTTTTCGATCTTTCCTTCATCAATTTTCTTCGAATAAAATCCATTCTCCCGCTTCTGAATCAGCTTACTGCCTTCCGTGAGGAATCGCATTCGCTCAGCAACAATATGCTGGCCTTCGTGATGTTTTACCTTGTTCAGCTCGTATGAAAAATGATCATCAAACGACTGGACGATCTCGTTTATGATCGCCGAACTAACCAGCGCCCAGTTCAATAATCGTTTTGCCTTCATCACATTGACAATGCTGATACCAGTCATTACCGAAGTGCCGTTCATTAGGGCCAAACCCTCCCGGATGTGAATTTCAATGGGTTTAAGCTTATTTTTTTTCAAAACGGTGGCTGTATCTTTAAGTTCATTGCCGTAAAAAACCGTTCCTTCACCAATAAGACTTAAAGCTATATGAGCCAACTGTACGAGATCGCCGCTGGCCCCGACACCACCATGTTCCGGAACAGCCGGAACTATGTTACGGTTGATAAACTCAGCCAGAAGGTTGATCACATTGATGTGAACCCCAGAATAACCTTGTGTAAGATTATTTGTAAGAACAACAAGTGCAGCTTTTATATCCGGTATTGCAATGGTTTCACCGGCACCTGCAGCATGACTGCGGATAAGATTGAACTGGAGTTGTTTCTGATTTCCATTGTCGATCCGGTATTGAGCCATGGGTCCAAAACCGGTATTGATGCCATAAATAACCTTATCCTGTGAAAACTCCTTTAAAAAATTAAAACTCTTATTAATCCTGCCAACCGCCCTGGAAGATATTTTAACTTTCTCATCGTTCCGGATGATCCGCTTAAATTCGTCGAGTGTGATATATTTTTTTCCTAATTCAATCATAATAAAATCTTCCCTTTATCCCCTGCACATCTTCATGGATTCATTATACTCATTTGGATGGTAATTAGTTGACACAACCAGATGAATTATTTTGTCTCATTTTCAGGTGTTGCTGATCCCTGAAAGTTAGAACGCCATAAAATTATATAATTCTTAGAACTATGGTTCTATGTCAGGTCAATTAAGATCCGCAATTATTTTCTTCTATCAACAAAAGTAATGGGTTTTCGGTTCATTTCCGGTGAACTCATTCCCTGAATTTGTTCGGGAGTAAGAACCTGAACATCCGGTGCTACCCTCAGCTTCGCCCTGAAATGATCCTTGATGATTTTTTCATAATGCTCATCATGATTCCGACATCCCACTTTTATCATTATTTCATCGGTTCCCAGGTCACCAGTGTATACTTCGATCAAATAATTTTCCACAAAATCAATTTCATGAAGTATATCATAAATTGCCGGCGGAAACAATGTCGTGCCTTTGTATTTCAGCATCTGTTTCTTCCTCCCTATGACCGGTCCTATTCGCATTGTATTCCGTCCGCAAGCACAAGGTTCATGATGATGAAAACAGATGTCGCCGGTTTTAAACCGCAACAAGGGAAGTGCTTCAACCCCCAGGGTTGTGATTACTGCTTCACCCGGATCATTTTCACCAACAGGCTGATCATTTTCATCCAGAAATTCGACAATGATCAGCTCGGGATGATGATGGCCCCCATGCCCCTGAATACAGTCATTGAAAGCCGCTCCCATCTCCGTGGAAGCATAGGTAGAATATAGGTTTATATTCCATTGGTCCGTAATTCTTTTACCCAGGGTATTGAGAGAAAAATCGTTGTTCCGTATGGGTTCTCCAATACAAACCGCCTTTTTAACAGAAGTTTTATTAATATCAATGCCTTTTTCTTTGGCAAAGTCAATCATTTTTACCAGGTATGAAGGTACTGTTATTAAGGCTGTGGGTCGAATCCGGCTGAATGTATCAAACTGAAGCTCCGTGTTACCCGGCCCAACCCTGACAACACCTGCGCCCAATTTGCGAATGCCCAGAAAATAAGCAATCCCAGCCATGAACCTGCGGTCAATGGTTACCATCATCTGGTAAATGTCTTCATGCTTTCCATCGCTGCAGCTAAGTGAAAGATACTCGTTATAAGCAAGTCGTTCCAGATCATTTTCCGTCAGGACAAAGGTCACGGGCTCGCCCAGTGTTCCCGATGTCGTATTATAATCAATGATCCTGTGCGGTTCCACACAAATGAAATCTTTAGTTCTGCGCTGCAAGTCATCTTTTGTCGTAACCGGAATCCGCAACAACTCTTCAAGGGTTTTTATGGATTTTATATCGATGTTGTTCAGCCTGAACTTTTCGGTGTAGTATGTTGAATGCTCAGACAAGTAAGTGAGCAGCCCGGGCAGCCGGCTTTCCTGGTATGCTTTAATTTCTTCCCTGCTTTTTTTTTCAATTTCCGGAATCACGGTTCAGTTCCCTTAACTTTTTTATAATGTTCCTTCGCTCTGTTGCAGATGATAATTCTTTTGAAAGGGCAAAATTATAATATTCCGCTGATTTTTTGAGGTCGCCGGTATTGGCAAAATAATCTCCAATCCGCTCATAAGAAAGATAATATTCAGGATTAAGAGATATTAAATGGTAAATTTCAGCTGGTGATATTGATTCAGGTTCTTTTTTCAGCTTTTCAACCATTCTTTGGAATTCCTTGTAATTATTAAATGTATCTGAAAATAAAAAACTGTCAGGTTCAATCGTCAGCGAATCAACGATGATTTCATGACTGAGGTCATATCTTTCAGACTCACTGAAGATTTTTTTCAGATCGTAACAAACATATTGTCCAAGCTGGTAAGGGTGTGTGGAAATCCACATCTGTTTCTGTACGGGTTTATAAATTATGGAGTGATGGGCGATGAGCTGGTTGATGGCTTTTTCATTTCCATAGCCAATGGGTGTATCGTATAATCCCTCTTTGTTTCTTAAAAGGGTGGCAGCAGACCTGTAATCAAATTTTGAGATTTTTTCTATTAATTCCTTGACTCTTTGGAACCGATAAACCGAAGTTTCATTTTCCAGGTTCTCCATGTTAAGCTTATGATTCGCAAAAACCGGATGCTGAAGGTGATTGGTTGCAATAATGTAGTTTACTTTGCTTCGATAAAGCACTGTGGTGTCGGGTGTTTTTTCAATGATGGCGGCATATCCGTCATTTGCAGAACCAATAAGAAAAGTTTCACAAACAAAGGTTTTCATACCGGATGCAATTTTAAGCGCCTCATTAATGGTTGAAGCATACTGCAGGATTTTCCTGGCCACCAGCGAAACCGGAGTTCTCGCCCCGTAAGGAATTTCTGATTTGGCGGCATTCAGGGTAATGGTCAGTCCCTCCAAGTTCATACCCGAAACAACTCCTGTCATTCCGCCCCAGGTAACCATGGCAAAATCAAATCCTGTTAAAGGGTGATAAAAAGCGATAATCTTGTTCTCGGCAAATTTATCTCCCACATAGAAATCAAAATTTCGTCCCACCAACAGGCAACTGTCCGCAGAATAATCCTCCCATACGCCAAAAGCTGTGCAGGCCACCAGGTTCAGATTTTGCATGGCATGGCCTATGTCGTGTGCTGCATGGTAGTTGAGGATTCTTTCATAATTGTTACCGATGTAATTGAATTTGGGATCAGCACTTTGCGATATTCCGAAAATTTCCTGCTGGTTCTCCAATGGAATGTATTCATCCAGATCTCTGTTGAACCATGAGATGGCGTATTTCAAAAACTTCAGGTAGCTTTCCGAAGGAATAAGCTCTTTTATCCTTTCGATGAATGCTTTTTCCTGATAAGAAATCAGCTCCTGATTTAAGACTCCGTTTTTGACACCAAGCTCATAAGGGTTTCCGGAAAGGTACATTTCCCATAAGCCGGTTTTACTTTTTCTAACCCAGTTATCGCCGATTTTATATGCATTGGTATCGACAAGAATTCGGGTAAATTTTTCGGCACTTATTTCCGGAACAGAAGGCGGATCAATTTTCACCATCACTTTGAAGAAAATGGTGAAAACAAGTATGAAAAATAATACACCGGCAAGGGTATAAAGTGTTCTCCTGATGTATTTCCCCTTTCTTTTATCCTGCATTCCTGATCTCCCGGATGATTTTATTAATATCGGTAATATGAGCTAATGTTATCAGAACGCCTGTCGAAACACCCAGCATTCCATGGGCATTGGTATTTTGCCCGGTCAGAAATAGGTTTTGAATTTTGGTATTGGGTAAAACCTGCGATTTAATCGGATCTTCGCTGTCCTTAATCAATCCATAAGCTGATCCTTCTGGTGATCCGGTATAATCAATCTGAGTGAGGGGCGTTGAACAGTAATACTTTATGATAGCTGTCTTTAGCAGGGGGAATTGTTCGTAAACCCTGTTCAGTAACTTTTCAGCAAGAGTCGATTTCAGGTCTTCATATTCCTGTCCCCTCATCTCAGTAGTTGTATCAGCCCACCTCCTGAACATTTCAAATCCAATGGGCGACATGATGGTAACTCCCCGGGCAAATTCAACAGAACTACTTGTGGCGGGTGTTTCAAGCCAATAAGAATGCGGCCACCTGTTTTTCAAATCCTGAGAACCCCACATATCTTCAGTTAGTCCGCAGGTATAATTAAAATTCAGGTAGGGAAAAGAATCCGGCTTTAATACAAGATAGAGACTCAACATGCCATAACTGTTTACAAGGTTTTTGATCCTGTCGACATAGATTTTGCGCAATGAATCAGCCGGAAGCAATGCTATTGTTGTTAACGGGTGGATTCCGGAAATAAAGTACTTGCCGGAAATTTCAAGGCCCTGGTTAGTGACTAAAGAAGTTATTTTTTTATCATTATTAAGTAAAAACCTTACAACTTTGTTCTCAGTAAAAACTTTACCTTCGTTCGATTTGATAATTTTTGCAAGGTTTTCTGCAAGCTGTGATGATCCGTCAACAAACCTCCATGCACTTTGAATAAAGGTGTAATAGATCATCCCGAGAATATACATGTTGATCTTCTCCTTTGGTCCACCAATCAGATCGTTCAATCCAGCCATTACGTTCTGTAAGTCAATATTGGTCGTTATTGAATTGATAAAACCATAGGCATTGATGGCGCGGAGCGGATTAAAAATGGAAGCAGAGGCTGCAGGATCAAAGTCAGTAAGGTTGAAATAGCGTCCGGACTGTCCAACCTGATTTATTTTAACAAGGAATTTTTCGATAGCAGGTTTTTCGTTCGGAAAGTGCTTAAGCAAATGTGCAACAAAATTTTCTTTTCCCTGGGCAAGTTGATATTCCTTATTTCGAAAATTAATGACATCAAAACAATCCAAATCCAACTGCCTTAATTTAAGATTATTGTAAATTCCAAGATAATTAAAGAGCCTGAATATAAATTGATCTTTACTCCCGCTGCCAAAATAATGCAGGCCGGTATTGAAAATTACCCCATCCCGTTCAAAGGACTGCAGGTTACCTCCGATACCTTTATTTTTTTCAACAACACAAACCCGGAATCCCTCTTTGCTAAGGATAGCTCCGCATAAAAGACCGCCCAAACCGCTACCGACAATAACTACGTCGAATTCACTCATTTGGTGATAATATAAATCAGATTTGAAGTTAATTTAGTATTGTCAATTACGCTGACATTAAATCCATATTCATCTGCAAGATTTCTGATCATTTGCCCCGAAACAAAACTTAGCTTCTCATTGGTTTTATTGAATCCGATCCGGGTCGATAAAAATTCTGTAATCTTTGTTCCTATCGTACGGTTCCTTAAATCTGCATCAGCATCTCGCACCAGCACCATCCCGTTTTCTTTCAGCACTGAAAAGCATTTCCTTAGCAAATCTTCCTGTTTTCTTTCCGACATATAATGCAATACATCCATAAGTAAATAAACATCACTATGAGGTAATTGTTGTAAAGTAATATCCTCATAAACAAATTTAAGATTTTTTAAATCCTCTGTGCAATTTTGAGCAGTAATAATTTTATCCTCATCATAATCGATACCTGTAATCATTCTTTTTTCGGAGACAAGGGCAAGCATCGCAGACATGAATCCATAGCCGCATCCGATATCGGTTATTGTTCCCTGCCGGGGAACAATTTCGTTAATAAGGTTATAGTTTTTTTCCAGTATGAGTTTTATGCGGAGATACCATTCCAGCACAGGCCCGCGGAATATATAGCGATTGATCAGGTTGTACTTCATCCGGTCAGGAGTTTCCAGCGCGAGTTTCATATTTTCAAACTCGGTACGCATAAACCTGACAATCATTTTGGCTTGCGTAAGATTGTCGTCTCCGTATTTACCATCTTTCAGATTGATCCGGTCGAAGAACTTCAGGGTGATCCTTCCCCGGCGCAGGAAAAATTCTTTTTTATTCAACCGTTGGCAGGCGCCATGTATTAGAATTGGTTGTATCTCAAGGTTCAACTGTTCGGCGAGGTAAAAGGCTCCTTTGTGAAACCGCTTGATATTACAGTCAGCAGAACGCGTACCTTCGGGGAAAACGATGACCGAATATCCTTCTTCCACCCTTTTTCTGATCGTATCAATCGCAATATCAAGCCCGGTGTCACTCCTAATGAATTCTGCATAACGGATAATCCTGCCATAAAAAGGATTGTTCCATGATTTGGTGTTTGCAAGAATGACAAGTTTCGGATTCAACATCAGCAGCAAAACCAGGTCAAGGGACGACTGATGATTTGATATTACGATAACCGGCTTTTTAAACATTCCCTTAGGCCGGTTGATCAAAGTCTTTTTGACGTGGATGTTCTTATAGCTAATCGTTAATGAAAAAAACCAGATCACACAGTGAATCATATACTTTTTGGTTTTTTTAGGTATGGGAAGGATTTTAAGGATCGGGATCAATATTGCACCAACCAGAACTGCAATAAAAAAATAAACCAGTGACGTAATCGAAAAAAAATAGTTATACAGGGTTACTGGTTGTGATCTTTTTCGGTTTCCATAATAGGTCAGGAAAGTAATTAGAACCGGTTGCAGGGTAAAAGTGATAACGACTGCCGATGTGATTCCAATAACTGTTACAAGGGCAATGGATTTAAGCGCCGGATGACCAGCAAATAATAGCACGCCAATGCCTATTATAGTAGTGATCGCCGAAAGGATCGTTGATCTTTTGAATGTCTGAATATTATTCCGGTTATATTGAAGTTTATGAAGATGGCCTTCTGTCATAAATATACTGAAATCATCACCTAACCCAAAAATGAAGGTGGAGATCATCAGGTTAAAAAAGTTGAATCTGATATCGAAGATACCCATGATACCGATGGTCCAAATCCAGCTAATGAGCAATGGAATAAAGGTAACTATAGCCAGTTCGATTCGTCCGAATGAGAAAAGTAACAAAAGAAAGACAAGAAAAGATGAATACCAGAGCAATTGGTTGAATTGAGAATTGATCAGCCCGAACATCCTTTCAGAAAACTCCTGCCGGTCGAAATAATAGGTTTTTTCAAATCCGGATACACTTTGCCGAAGCCGGTTCTTATTGGCCTTTTCCGTTTTAACCAAAGTGATCACGGCTGACTGGTCGGAATTTTCGATCAAATAATCCTGAAGAAATAACCGGCTGATTTCGCTAAATCTTTCAGCAGGCAAAGGAAAATACTCCTTTTCCAACATTTCATTAAAACGGATGAAGGATTCAGGTTTGAAACCAATAATTGATCCTTCACTCTTCATTTTTTTTAATACGGGTTCGCGGTGACTTTCCCAGAAAATTTTCCAAAGTTTAATTTTTTCAATTTGCTGCTTCCTTGAAGGTATCAGATCGTTGACATTGAAGTATTCTTTGACAATACCTGATTTTTTCAGATGGTTAAGGGTATCGGAAACCTTTTCATTGCCAGTTAAGGCTTCATCCAGGTTCTTCCCTGTTGTAACCATAAAAACAGAAGAAGAGGTAAAGGTTGTTTTCTGACTGATCTTCGTCTCTGCTCTCCTGAGTTTTTCCGTCATGTAATTCATATCCATCAGGTTTTCATTGAATGTAACCCTTCGTCCGGTGAAGAAAAAAACGACGGTCAGCAAAAGGATGATGGTGACGAGATAGGTATTTTTATTAAATTCATGGGAGGTGATGGAGGATATAAAGGAAATAGGGTTCTTTTCCGGTCTTTTTTTGAATGCAGGAACTAATATTAGCGGAAGAAAAACCAGGGTGGCTAAAGCAGTAGAAAGCACGCTCAACGCCGCAAACAATCCAAAGTCCTGTAATCCCGGCGACCTTATCAGAAACAGACACATAAATGCTGAGGCTGTTGTTGTAGCTCCAACAACGACAGGCTTTGACAGGTCTTCAAACAATTCTTTGACCGAACCGGTGTGTTTGTAATGGGTAAATAAATGAAGCGAGAAATCAATGCCGATTCCCAGAAGCACCGATCCCATGCCCAGCGAGATGGCTGAAATTTCTCCTTTAAGAAGGTAAAATAAAGCCAGGGCCAGGGCGCCGCCCGCAACAACAGGGACCAGCAAAACCAATGGTGCTAATATATTTCTGAAATAATATCCCAGCAATAAAAGGAGAAAAAAAACACTCAGGCTTAGGGTGATCATCAGATCCTTCTTGATCCTGTCTGCATTAGCCTCAGAAATGACCGGAGTGCCAAAATAGTTTACTTCAATTTGGGGATTTCTAATGGTTTGTATCTCATCTTTAAATCCTGCCACCATTTCCTTAATTGATCTGGTATCCCCGGGATTTTTTAATGTGATAAAAAGAAAAAGGTCATTTTTATCTTTAGAGAAAATCCGGTTCTTTTCAAAAGCAAACTGCTCTCCGGTTTGAATCTGGTTCAGTTTTGCATAAACCAACCCCGTAAAATGTAAAGGATCATTGATGAGGAATTGCTTAAGCACAATTCCGACCGGCGAAACCAAAGAGCGGTAATTATTTCGCAAGGTTTCCCTGACGGCAGAATCAGACAATTTTTCTTCAATCTTATCATAATCTTCTTCAGTCAAAAAAAGTGGGAGGTTCTCAGAAAGAAATTTGTAAACCCTTTTCATTTCATCATCTTCCACTACATATTTTAAATCACGAATCTGACCGGCAAAAGCTAATTGAATCGCATCGGTAAAAGCATCGGCATATTTTATCAGGGAGTCGGTTTTAGAGGGATTCAGGCTATCGGTAGTCGAAAAATAGAGGATGATCTTATTGGAAGCCGAGGAATTTTTTAAAATGAAGTTGAATTTCTCCGAATCTTTTTCCTGGGGGAAAATAGAAGTAAAATCCTCATTAACCGTAAGGCTGGTAATCATTAAACCGACCGCTCCGGTGAAAACCAGGATAAACAAGACCAAAATCATTGGCCGCCGGGTCAAAAGCAGATAGATACTATAAAAAAACTTTCCCATCCTGGTCTATTGTCTTTGAATATTATTTTGGGTTCTTGTTTTCCTGGTAATGGCAAGAACTAAATAGGCAATTATACCTGATAAGATAAATGAAACGAAGGCAAAAGCCACGCTTCCGATGAGATAAACAACGAGCATTGACTTGATCAGGTCGAATGAAATGTCGGAATAATCCAAATTAAGATTGGACTGAGTAATCAGTTCACCGGTTTTCAGCGAAAGAAAAAGAATCACCGGTATCATGGGCGGAATGCTGATGTTGGCGCTAATGATTACGAGCACTTTGTTCAGTTTAAATACGTAAGCCAAAAATATAGCGGTCAACATCTGATAGCCCCAAATCGGTACAATTCCCATAAAAACTCCGAAGGCGACAGACAAGGCAAGATTCAAATTCGAGAATTTCGGATTAGCTATCTGTTCAAGATAATGTTGCTTTAATGGTTTGCTAAAAATCTTCCGGCTGACGCTGCGCGGCTTGATCCAAATAAATGTCCAAAAGACAAGCAGTGTATTTAATATGCTGATCCTTGTGAAATCAATGAAAGGCCTGAAATGGGAAATTCTTTCTTCTTTCTTTTGATAATGAACATCAACCGGCACTGAAGTTATTTTAACTCCTTTCCATGCCAGTCTGACAATGATTTCGATTTCAAATTCAAATTTATTGGTTTTAAATTTTTCAGGATCGATGAATTTCAGGGGATAAAGGCGAAACCCTGATTGTGTGTCGGGGTGACGGATTCCGGTTTCTACCCAGAACCAGAAATTTGAAAATTTCATCCCGAAGCTGCTTTTACCCGGAACACCTTCTTTTGCCATATTCCTGCTGCCGATGATGATGGCTTCAGGTTCTTCTTTTAGTTTATCAGTAAAAGCTGGCAGGTCATCCGCCGAATGTTGCCCGTCAGAATCAATGGTAATGGCATAGTCAAAGCCCTTTTTCTTGGCAAGCGCAAATCCTTTTTTAAGGGCATATCCTTTACCTTTATTTTTACTGTGAGAAATGATGTCAAGTTGAGGGTAGTTAGCAAGAATTTCAGAAGTTCCATCGGTTGAGCCATCATTTACAACAATGATCTGATTTGTAAATTTCATTACATCGCCGATCACCTTTGCCAGTGTAGCAACATTATTATAGGTAGGAATGATAACGCAAACCTTAAAATTATTAAAACTATTTTCACCTGAACATTCCGTCACTCTCTGAAATTTCTATTTGGTAAAACTTTTCACTATACAACAAACTGCGTTAAGATTTATTAAGAAAAACTAATAAAACCTTAAATTTTTTGACTGATATGACTAACAAAATTATTGAAAATTAAATATTTGAAAATTTGAGAGATATTAATAACAGTATATTTTCCCAGAATTAATTCATCTCTTCTCCTTTTCATCAAAATTAACTTTCTGGTCAGTTTTCAGGGATACAACTTTCAGAATAATCAGGATTAGACTAAAAATTTGCAATCCCCAGCAGAAGACCAATCCATGGTTTTTGGTTATATATCCAATCTTTTTTATTTGAATCAAGTAGATTATCAAAGCCTAAGCCAATGCCAAAATTAAATATATCGATCCCTACAAATGCCGCAACTCCTTTCTGGAATATCATTCCATCATATTCAAGTAATACTTTATCGTTTGTAACAGTAGGATTGATCGGTGTTATTCCAATCCCTGCAAAAATACCTGCATCAAAACCAAAGTGATGAATACTGTTGCTTACCTCCTTAATTGCAGATATAGAGGTGTTAATTTTATAATAGTCTTTCTTGTAACCCAAATAAATTGCTGCATTCAGGTTGGCGCTTAATTGCTGGGGGACATTGGATTGGGAAGGCCTGTATTTTAAAAGGATCGTAGTCAGGTCAGCATCAACAGAGTTCTTTATGAATGTACTGCGATATAAGTACCCTCCTGGCTTTATTTCATTCAGACTTACCGCGTTAAAATTTGAAGGATTAACTTTTTCTTTTTTACCGGAATCCATGACCGGATAAACATAGACAGAATCATTGCTGATTTTTGCAAATACCCTGACGGAGGCAGTATCAGGCGATTTTAATTTGTAATAGCCATCATCAAATTCATGTTTTGCCAATTTTTCAATTGATCCACAGCCAGCCAGAATAAATACTATTAAAATACTTATGATGAAGACACGCATACCGGAGTAAATAAAATTAAATGGTCCAACGAAGATATTAAAAATATTAGTAATTTTAAGTTTATCCATTTAAATTACTTATCAAAAGTTATTTAATAAGTAAAGTCTTACAAACAATAATTTCCTTAGACTTTTATGGATAATATTCTTATAAAATCTTTTACACTTCAATCATTGTTCTATTTTATTTTTACATTTGAAACTTTATTGCCATAAATGAGCAAATGAACGGCGAATCAGAATATATTACCAGAAAAAAACGCATCGACAAACAACTGCAGGCATCTGGCTGGTCAATCATTCATTATTCAAAATTAAATGCGGACACGATTCTTTCCAACCATGCGGTTGAAGAATTTGAAACAGCCAATGGTCCCGCTGATTATGCTCTTTTTGTTAATAGCAAACTCCTTGGAATTGTTGAAGCCAAAAAAGTTGCCACGGCTGCGTTAAATGTCCTGGAGCAGGCAAAACGCTATTCCAAAGGAGCTAGTGAAACAATAGGGAAATGGGGTGATTATAAAGTGCCTTTCCTTTATTCATCAAATGGTGAACTGATTTATTCACTTGATGCCCGGAACAAGAAAAATTTAAGCAGACAAATATTTAGTTTTCCTACCCCACAGGCATTGATCTATTCTTTTAATACAAGTGCTGAACCTTCCTTAAATTGGTTTAAAGTAAATCCTGTTGATAATCCGTATATTCGTCCTTACCAAATACAAGCCATTGAAGAAGTTGAAATGGAATTGGAAAATGGCAAAAGAATAATGTTGTTGGCTATGGCAACCGGAACCGGTAAAACGTTTACCACAGTTTGTATGGTTTACCGGATGCTTGTTTCGGGTTATGCAAAAAGAATTCTTTTCCTTGTCGACCGGAAATCATTGGCGGCGCAAGCTGTTACTGCTTTTTCATCTTTTGATACCCCCCGGAAAATCAAGTTCAAGGATGAGTACGAGCTTTTTTCACAACGATTTCAAAAAGAAGATTTTGAGGATGAAAAGTTTGATACAAGTGTATTGCCTAATGCTTACCTGACAAATCCTGACGAAGGTAAAACCTTCCTTTACATTTGCACCATCCAGCGCATGGCGATAAACCTTTACGGACGGGAAGGCGCGTTTGAACAAGGCGGTGAACCGGATGATGAAAGCGACGCCGATGTGTTAAAAATCCCCAATCATGCATTTGATATCATCATTGCTGATGAATGCCACCGGGGATATACATCGAAGGAAACAAATGTTTGGCGCAATGTTTTGAATCATTTTGATGCGGTTAAAATCGGATTGACTGCGACACCGGCTTCGCATACTGTTTCGTATTTTGGAAAACCCGTTTTCAATTATCCTTTGCAGCAAGCTATTGATGAAGGATTCCTTGTAGATTACGATGCAGTGGCAATTGATTCAAAGGTATTGATGAATGGGGCTTTTTTAAAAGAGGGAGAACAAGTGGGGGTTGTTGACACGGAAACAGGCCGGGAGCAAATTGACCAGCTTGAGGATGAAAGAGAATTCACTACCACTGAAATCGAGGAGAAAATAACTACACCCGATACCAACCAGAAAATCATTGATGAGCTGAAAAAGTATACGGATGAATTTGAATCGGAATATGGTAGATTCCCTAAGACCCTGATTTTTGCTTCGAATGATATTCAACATATTTCGCATGCTGACAGGCTGGTTTCGATTTGCAAAGCTACCTTTAACAGGGGCGATGATTTTGTTGCTAAAATTACCGGAAACCCGAATGTAGATCGTCCGCTGAAAAAGATCAAGGAATTCCGAAACCGTCCCAAACCTAAAATTGTTGTCACTGTTGATATGCTAAGTACCGGAGTGGATATACCTGCGTTGGAATTTATCGTATTCCTGAGGCCGGTTAAATCAAGAATATTATGGGAGCAAATGCTGGGCAGGGGTACTCGAAGATGCGATACAATCGGCAAGACCCATTTTGTAATATTTGACTGCTTTAACGGAACACTGATCAAATACTTCCAGAATGCCAGCTATAATTTTAAAATTGATCCTCCGGGAACAGACACTGTCACCATAAAAGAGATTATCGAAAAAATCTACAATAATGAAGATCGGTTTTATAATGCAAGGCGACTGGTTAAGCGACTTCACCGGATAGATAAAAATATGAGCGGCAAAGCCAGGGAGGAATTTGCAAAATATATTCCTCAGGGCGAAATGGATAAATTTGCTGAACGGATTTCGAAATTCTTTGAACGATACAGGTAATGGCTAAAAGTTTTGATGAAATATTCGAGAGCTTCAGTAGTGTAATGGAATTGCTGCGCAACGAGGATTTTCAAAAACTTCTTGAAAATTACCAGCGGGCAAAAAAGGATTTCCTGGTCGGCTATGAAGTAAAAGATGAGGTTTCATCTGAGACCTTGTTTGAAGCGGGCGGGAAACATGACCTTAAACCGGATGATTACCTTCTTGCTTTTTTCGACTTTGTCAAAGGCAAAAGCAATGAAATTGAAGCCATTGGAATATTGCTGAACCGGCCTAAAAGCTGGAATACAAAAGCATTGAATGAGCTCAAAATGAAATTAAAGGAAAATGACTTTGAAGAACAAAAATTGCGGAAAGCGCATAAGCTGGTTTATCACAAGGACCTTATTGACATCATCAGCATGGTAAAGCATGCTGCAAGTTTTCAGGAGCCTTTGCTAACAATTGATGAGCGTGTGGACAATGCAATAAAAAAAGTTTTGCATGGAAGGAGTTTGAGTTATGATCAGTTGAACTGGATGAATTACATCAAAGAGCATTTGAAGCAAAACTTTACAGTGGATGAAACCGATTTTAATGAGCTTCCGGTATTTAATGACCGCGGAGGGTGGAAGAAATTCAAAAAAGTCTTTCCTGAAAACTTCAGGGAATTATTGTCACAAATTAATGAAGCTATAGCTGCCTGAACCATGCATAATTTCTTTTCTGACATTAAACAGTTTCCGGAACTTATACCTTTTTGTAAAATAGATATTCAAGATTTGCCGGCGGCCTTATAAAGGGAAAAAATCCATTAAAGCAATATTGCTGGGCGCTGATCCGACTAATAATGGAATCAAAACAGATCAAAAATTAATAGACACTTAACATCGTTTTTGGAATCGGTTCAGATTATGCAAAGTACTTTTTTGCCCCTCAAAAAGTAAACCTCAAGGCAATCAATCTTGACATAGAAAACCTATATATTCAGAATGTTTGTCGATGTTATTTCGAAGAACAAACTGCAAAAAACAATAAATGGCCTGAATTGGCAAAGCTATGGATGAAATACCTTTTCGAAGAATTGAAAGCGATTGATTCATCCATCCCTGTGCTTTCAACAGCAGAAAGGATTACAAAGGTTCTTTGTGAAAAGGTACCTCCCGCTAAAGTTCTTTATGAAATTCCTGACCGAGATCTGCCATTGCATTCGATTATTCTTGATCGAGATATTTATCCATTGTATCGAAATCCTAATTATTACCTTTCGAAGAATTATGCCTACTACAAAGATTTTTTAAAAGAAAAACTACATGTCTGATATTGTAAACAAACTCTGGGGCTTTTGCCACACCCTTCGGCATGATGGCGTGGATTATGGCGATTATATTGAACAGCTTACCTATCTTCTTTTCCTTAAAATGGCCGACGAAAGGGAAGTGCATATCTCGGAGAAATACAACTGGCAATCGCTCAAAAATCTGAGTGGTGGAGATTTGATGGATCATTACACCGATATGCTGCGTGAACTGGCAAAAGAAAAAGATTTGCTTGGCGAGATCTTTGCCCAGTCGCAGAACCGTTTCAGTAATCCGGTAAGTTTGAAAAGGCTGATCAACCTGATTGACGAGGATGAATGGACGGCTATGGATGTGGATGTGAAAGGTGCAGCCTTTGAAGGGCTTCTGGAAAAAGCAGCCAGTGAAGGAAAGAAAGGTGCAGGACAATATTTTACACCACGACCCCTCATTCAATGCATGGTAAACCTGATGAAACCCGATCCGAGAGGAAGAGAATCATTTACCATTTCCGATCCGGCTTGTGGTACGGGTGGTTTTTTGGTTGCCGCTTATGAATGGCTGAAGCATGAAACAGGTGGCGCTCTGCCACGGGAAGATGCCAAACGGATTCGTGAAAAGACGTATTACGGCCAGGAGCTGGTTCCCCGTCCACGAAGGCTGGCACTGATGAATATGTATCTCCATGGGTTACACCTATCATTAAATTGGGTGATACCATTTACAGCACCCCTGGCTCCGATAAATTTGATGTTGTGCTGACCAATCCGCCTTTTGGTACAAAGGGAGCCAACCAGGTGCCTGATCGAGGTGATTTTACTATAGACACAAGCAACAAACAGTTAAACTTTGTGCAGCATGTGATGAGTGTGCTGAAAACCGGTGGCCGTGCAGCAGTTGTTTTGCCCGACAATGTTTTTTTTGAGGATAAAGCCGGTGAGGTTTTCGAAATCCTGATGCAGGATTGCAACCTGCACACCATTCTCCGTTTGCCCAGAGGTACGTTTACTCCTTATGCGCAAGGCGTAAAAGCAAATGTGATTTTCTTTCAGAAAGGTTTGCCTACCGAAAAAATTTGGATTTTTGATGCCCGAAGCAATGTGGAAGGTGTTACCAAAAAGGACAGGCCACTTACTGCTAAATATTTTGAAGAATTTATACAATGCTATGGCTCCGATCCCAACGGCAACAGCCCCCGGAATGACCAGGGCGAAACAGGTCGTTTCCGATGTTTTACCATCGAAGATGTAAAAAAGAGAAATTACAAGCTCGACATTACCTGGCTAAAGGATGATAGTATTGAAGATGCCAATAACCTGCCCGAACCACAGGAGTTAGCGACGGAAGCTATCACCGAGCTTGAAGCTGTTGTAGATGATTTACGGGAAATTATAATCCTTTTGGAAAAGGAACAATGAGAGGTTATATGTACATATTGGAATGTGCCAACGGTGCATATTATACAGGCAGTACCAACAATTTGGAATTGCGCCTGCAACAGCACGAAAATGGAGAAGGCGCCAACTTTACAAAAAAGCATTTGCCTGTAAAATTGGTCTATTTTGAAGAATTCCAAAGAATAGATGAGGCATTTTATCGGGAAAAACAAGTTCAGGGATGGAGTAGAAAAAAGAAAGAAGCGTTAATAAAAAGGGAATTCGAGAAATTACCTCAATTATCTAGAAATTATACACAGTATGGCACTTCGACAGGCTCAGTGCCCAGCATTATAGCTGAGAAGGTTCTGATGGTTGAGCAAATTCCGGTGACTGATAAAGCTGCGGTGGCTGAGCCTGCCCAGATGACTGAACCTGCTCAGTTTGCGGAAAAAGTTCCGTTAGTTGAGCAAATACCGGTGGCTGAGCAAATACCGGTGGCTGAGCAAATACCGGTGGCTGAGCCTGTCGAAGCCACCGTTCATAACATTTCAAACCTGCCCCAAAATGAATAAAATCAATAAATCATTCTTTAAGGATGTTCGGGAAATATTATCCCGTGCAAGAATCCAGGCATATGCTGCCGTCAATTCGGCCATGGTTGAAGCCTATTGGATGATTGGCAAACGAATCGTGGAGGAGGAACAACAGGGATCAGAACGTGCTGCCTATGGTGAAAAACTGTTGCAGGCATTATCCAATGAATTATCGGCTGAATTCGGGAAAGGGTTTTTCCTATGCAAACCTTCGGAATTTCAGGCAGTTTTATTTAACTTATCCCGACCCTGAGATTTGCTACGCACTGCGTAGCAGATTGAGCTGGACCCACCACCGCCTGATCATGAGGGTGGAAGATGCCCGGGCAAGAGATTATTACCTGAAAGAATGTGAAGAACAGAACTGGAGTACCCGTGTACTTGAGCGAAACATCAACACTTTATACTACCAGCGGCTTCTTTCTTCAAAAAATAAATAACGAAAGACTTACAACTCAGCAGGACCATCGATAAATACCAAACCAGGCGATTTCATAAAAGATCCTTATGTATTCGAATTCCTGAATATCCCTCAACCCTTAACTGCATCTGAAAAGGAAATTGAATCGGCGCTGATTAAAAACCTGCAACAGCTTTTTACTTAGAACTGGGCAAAGGATTTTCGTTTGTTGGCAAGGCAATTTCAGGATCAGTACCGAAACCGATCATTTTTATATCGACCTGGTTTTTTACAATTACCTTCTCAAATGTTTTGTGCTGGTTGACCTTAAAGCCGGGCAAGCTCACACATCAGGATATTGGCCAGATGGATATGTACCGTCCGCATGTTTGACGATTTACAAAAGCCGGAAGGAGATAATCCCACTGTTGGCATTATTCTGTGCACCGAAAAAAGCGAAACAGTAGTAAAGTATTCCGTTATGAGTGACAACCCCAAGCTTTTTGCAACCAAGTACATGCCTTACCTGCCTACGGAAGAGGAACTGATTGCCGAAATTGAACGAGAAAAAAGATTGTTAACTCAAAATGATGCTGGATAATAATTTGCCAATGAATTGGATTGAAATTGAGCTTGAACAAGCTGCTGCTGAAGGAGATTATCCAATTGGCGATGGTGACCATGGACAGATAAAACCTACAATGTATCAGAAGGAAGGTATTCCATATATCAGAGTTAGTGATATAGGCTGGGGTACTTTAGATCTGAAAAATGTAGTTTATATAAGTGATAGTATTCATAAAGCCAATCCAAAGAGCGAATTAAAACCTAATGATGTTTTGATTGCAAAGACAGGTGCAACAATAGGTAAGTGTTGTATTATTCCCGAAACTTTACTAACAGCTAATACAACTTCATCAGTTGGAAAAATTTCATTGTATCAAAAAATAATGCTTCCAAAATGGTTGCTAAATTTTTTTCTTTCAAGAAAATTCAAAGATTTTATGTGGTCCATTAGTGAAAGGACTGCCCAGCCTGGATTCAATAATAGGGATATTAAAAAGTTTATAGTTCCTCTTCCACCACTAACTGAACAGCACCGCATAGTAGCCAAACTTGATGCGCTGTTTGCAAAAATAGAAAGCAATAAGCAACGCCTCGAAAAAATACCCCAAATCCTCAAACGTTTTCGGCAGAGTGTGCTGGCTGCTGCGGTAAGTGGGAGGTTGACGGAGGATTGGAGAAACAATGCAAATTATAATATTGAGACCGACTTACCAAACAGTTGGCAACTTGTAAAGATCGATAAACTAATAAGATCACTAAAAACTGACTTAAGAACTGGTCCTTTTGGTACAGCATTAAAGAAAAGTGAACATCAACTTAAAGGCATACCTGTTTGGGGAATTGAATCAATAGGTGAAAATGGTGCTTTCACTGGATTCAATAAAATTTTTATTACAAAAGAAAAAGCTAATGAGCTAAAGTCATTTGAAGTGAAAGGAGGTAATATTATCATTTCAAGATCAGGAACTGTTGGAGAAATTTGCATTTTACCTGAAAATGTTGAATATGGTCTAATTTCCACTAATCTAATGAAAATTGTTTTAAATAACGATGTAATTCTTTCCAAATACTTTTGTTGGCTATTTGCGGGTTCTCAAATAGTAATTGATAAATTACGAGAACTATGCTCAGGCTCAACAAGAATATTTTTGACTCAAACAATCCTTAAGCAAATTGAATATTCATTACCACCACTCAAAGAACAAAAAGAAATCGTCCGTCAGTGTCGAACAACTCTTTGCCTTTGCCAATAAAATAGAAGCCCGTTATACAAAAGCTAAAGCTATGCTGGATAAGCTGCCGCAAAGCATTTTAGCCAGGGCATTCAGGGGGGAATTGGTTCCGCAAGATCCAAATGACGAGCCGGCAAGTGTGCTGCTGGAGAGTATAAAGAGAGAGAATGAAAACATAAAACCGGAAAAAATAAGAAGGAAGAAAATTACTTAACATTAAATATTTAACCAATGAAAAACATGAAGCGCATCCAAATTCAGCTTCTTTTTGATCTGCATTTTATCCTTGCCATCAATGGCACAGACAGTCCCGTTAAATGTCCGGGTTGTTTTTCAGTATTTTTCACCTTCACAAGTCTCAGTGAATGGTTTAAATAGTAATTGGGATCCGATTCCAATGAGTTTGTTAGATGGAAGAACGTTTGAGCATAATACATCGGTAATTGCAGGCTCAACGTCAAACCTTTACAATATTATATACATATTCAAACAATACTCTTTGGGTAACGACACAACAAGGTATTCAATACTGCCTGGTTTATCTGAATAATCAACTTATTGGAAGTTCATTTTTGGTAGATAATTATTCAGAAGGGGCTAACTTTTTATTTAAAATTACTGAGGACGGTTTGGTTTCAACAGTTGATGACTAATAACCGTTTGATGATAAATGACCGGATTCCACCTGAAGTTAACCATAAAAATTAAGGTTATAGATTCAATCAACCATCCACTTATCCGGCTATCATGGTCAATCCCTGGGTGGTAGTTCTCACTGACAATAACTTCTTTGATTCTTGCACTGTTGAAATAGATTATATTAAATTCTACGCAAAAATTGGAGCAGCAGAAACAGAAATATCCTCCACAGGAATTTTATAACCTACAACAACACTACAGATGGGAGTTTGTACATCCGCTATCCGTATTTTCCTCCGGGTGATGTGCCCGATCCCATGCCTGCCGAATGTGTGAAAATGAAACGATAAGGTTTTATCCTTCAGATAAAAGGGGAAAAGTATGGCATACCTGGTGACTTTTTGGGTAAATTGCTTTACCGGGGCATACCTATCGTATGGAATGCCGGTATCGTGCATGGGGTAAAGTTTGCCTTCAGGGTGGTATTGACTATAGAAATGACACAACATGCGAAGGAGGCTAGGTTCAGGCAACTGGTTTTTTGATACCAATGGTCAGTGGGATATATTAACATTTGACACTGATCCAAATGCCATCAATATGTCGTTTAACGTCCGGGTTTTCCTTGAAGGAGCTTACAACCAGCAAACACCGGGATTAATGACAACAAATCTTCAAGATTTCCTGCCCCAAACCCAACCTTACCAGGTTTCGCTTCCCTATTTTGGCAACGACAATCCCCTTTGGCTTTATCAGGGGAATGAACAGGTAATTGATCTTCCACCCAATGTGGTAGACTGGGTCTTGGTGGAACTTCGGGATGCAACTTCCGCACAAATGGCTTCTCCGGAAACAGCCATTGCTAAAAAAGCTGCTTTCCTTATGAATGATGGATACATCAAAACACTGGATGGTGCTGGATTTTTACAGATAGAAGCCAGCTATAATCACGATCTTTATTTACTTATCCATCACCGCAATCATTTAAGTATAATGTCATCCAATCCGGTTTTACCGGATAATGGATTGTATTCTTATGATTTTACTACCGGCGCTGATCGTGTGTATGGAGGTGAAAACAGTTACAAATTCCTTGGAAATGGATTTTGGGGAATGGCAGGCGGTGATGGTGATGCGAATGGACAAATACAAAACCAGGATAAAAATAATGTTTGGAAACCCCAATTTAACGAAAACGGCTATAAAGCCGGAGATTATATCCTGAACGGACAGGTCCAGAATCAGGATAAGACTGAAGCATGGCAGCTAAATAGTGGTAAGGGGAGTGGATTGCCTGATAACCTTGAGAAAGATAAATAATCATTCCTGTTTTACGTTTCTGTCGTTTCAGAGAAATCTGTGATTTTGAAGATCTCCGGTAATATTGAGACGTATGGTTTAAAGCCGGTGTACTTGATCCCATTAATTATCCCTATTCAATAATGTTTACAATTCCTTCGTCTTTTTGTGAATAGGAAAATAACATTTCACATCATTATTTACTTTGAATTTTTGTTGATTTTTTTTTAATTTTGGGTTATTAAATCCAATAGACAATGGAAACAAATCAGCAAACCCAAACCAACGACAAAACGAATCTCGTCATCTCCTATTTAACTTTAAGAAAAGCAATTGGCATCCTTGGAATTTCATTTCCGGTGATACTGGTAATTGGCTCGATTGTGGCCGGGGGATATGATGAGATTCAGAATTCCATCAGCGATTATTACCATACCAATATGCGAAATATTTTCGTCGGTGTTCTTTGCGCTTTTGGCTTATTCCTGTTTTCTTATAAAGGATATGATAAAATAGATAATATCTTTGGTAACCTGGGCGGGATATTTGCTTTGGGAGTAGCATTGTTCCCAACCACACCTGATAGCACACTCCCCATTGGATGCTGTCATTCTGTGGCTATAAATCCATTGATCGGCAGAATTCATTTGTTATCTGCTGCCTTATTTTTTATTGTGCTTTCCTATTTTTCACTTTTCCTGTTCACTAAAACCAAACCTTCCAAAATATTTACCGACCGGAAGAAATTAAGAAATAGAGTTTACAAAATTTGTGGATTCATCATGCTAGGATGCATTGGGTTAATTGCTGTTTATTTTTTATTCCTTGAAAACGACTATCCTCAGCTTTCTTCAATAAATCCGGTATTTTGGCTTGAGACATTGGCCTTATTGGCCTTTGGAACATCCTGGATCGTCAAGGGAAATATGATCTTACAGGATGTTGGGGAAGAAAAGAAGGAAACTGTAACACCCAAGAATTGATGTAAATATTTTGATCACCCAAGCCTGCTGATGACTTTTAATTTCTCCCGGTCGAGAATGGTAATGGTTTTAACATCGGAACGGATAATATTTTCCTTGTTCCAGCGGGTTAGGGAATGAATGACATTTTCCTTGGAGCAACCGGCAAATTCAGCAATTTCCTTACGGGTAAGCTGGAGGTGGAAGGTCTCACTTTTATAAACATGATCGGACAAATAAAGAAGTATGTCAGCCAGCCTGCCGTTTACATTTTTATTAGCAAGACTGATATAATTCAGAATGGAGGTTTCAAACATTTCCATGGCTTTCTGGAAAAGCATCAGAGCATACTTGCCGTTTTGCATCAGCAAATTGGGCAGTACCTTCATATCCACCATAAAAACTTCACATTCCCCGATGGCCGTGATTGAAAACATGTTTTTTTTGCGGTAAAACATGTTTGCTCCTCCTAAAATTTTTGGGGCAGAAACAATACTGAGGATAAGATTGCGTCTGGGTTGTTCTTCAAAATTGAATTTTACAATCCCTTTATTCAATAATGCAATATGGCTTGAAGTATCGCCCTGCTTGAATATGGTTTCGCCATGTTTGAATTTCAGGAGATGGGTGTTTTTCTCAAGCAATTGTAAATTTTTTTCACTTAAGAATAACCTGGATTCTTTATAAAAAAGACACTGAGAGAATGATTCCATATCTTTTACCATTGTTTCACCTACAAAAATTATACTGAAACTTGGGAGGTCCCGCCAAAGGCGGGAGCTGATTAGTTTCAGTCATGCCGCCTTATTACTCAATTAAATTTTCGTCAACCTGAATGCCGGCGTTATAACTTATCAATATTAAACCAAAAGTGAAATATTTCACCTTTAATGGTAATTTTTTACAATTGCCATAAATATAAGTTAATGAAAATGAATATACTTTCGCAAAGGTAATTAAATCCTGCAAAAGGCAATTCAGAGAGATCAGGGTAAAATTTATTTGATATGGGAACACTTTACGAGCGCTTGATGGAGGATGTCCGGTTTAAGGAGGGGCTGAAAGCTTGTATTAATTGTGGTACTTGCACAGCGATTTGTCCGGCGGCGGAATTTTATAATTATGAGCCGCGTTCAATAGTCGATATCATACAGCTTAAAGATGATGAACGGATTAAAGAACTTTTATCCGGCGACGAAATCTGGTATTGTGGGGAATGTATGTCGTGCAAAACACGTTGCCCGAGAGGGAATGCACCGGGATTGGTGATCATGGCACTGAGATCGCTATCACAGGACCTGGGGTATTTTATTGAATCAGAAAAGGGACGACAGCAACTTGCCCTGAAAAGGATGATAGCAGAAACCATACTTGAGATGGGATATTGTGTCCATGCTTCACACATGAATCTGGAAAAATTCCCTGAACAGGGTCCGATGTGGGATTGGGTTCATGATCACTTACCAGAAGTGATGGACCGTTTAGGAGCCAATTATCAGGAAGAAGGTCCGGGAATCTTGCGAAAAATCAGTGATGAAGCTCTTGGAGAACTGAACAGGATATTTGAAGTGACTGGAGGGATGGACAGGCTTAAGCGAATCGAAAGATACTCAAGAGTAAAGGCAAAAGACGAAGGCGCTGATTTCCAGGGTAAGGGAACAGATGAGGGCTATTTTAACAAGGTATTTACAGAGAACAGTCAAAAACACACGAGGGAATGATTATCGAAGGGAAAAAAACAGTTTGGTCGCAATACCAGAAGAATATAGCCGATGACCATTATTTCTATATCCGGAGCTGCATCAGGCAAAACCTGTGGCCGGGATCAGAAACGGCCTTCCTCCGCATCATCAGGGATGAACTCCGCAAGGATGTCATCGAAGACGCCAACCATACTACTTGTACCGGCATCGGTTATCATACAGATGTTGTTCCTATCGAAACGACTATGACCGTTGTCGCCAGGCTCTTTGCTCTTATGACCGAAAGAGGATATAAGAACATGATCACATCGTGTATTACTTCATTCGGTGTAATTACGGAAATTCTTGAAACCTGGCATGAATTTCCCGAAACAGAAGCTAAAACCAGAGAATTTCTTAAAAAAGCGACCGGGCGGAAATTTGAAGTTCCTCATAACCTTGCTCATGCCAGCGATATCATCTATAAATTCCGAAAAGAAATTAAAGAAAAAGGCACTCGCAGTCTGGTGAATGCTAACACAGGCGAAAAGCTTAGGGTGGTGGAGCATATTGGCTGCCACTATTCCAAAATGTTTCCGCATAAAGGGATCGGCGGTGCAGAATTTCCTTATGTGTTGATTGGCATGATTGAGGACTGGGGAGGCGAAGTCATTGATTATCCTGAGCGCCGTCATTGCTGCGGTTTCGGATTCAGGCAATACCTTGTTAAAGCCAACCGGGGTTTTTCAATAGCCTGCACAAAAAAGAAATTCGAGTCGATGGAACAATTCAAACCCGATTTCATTATCACCAACTGCCCGGGCTGCAATTATTTTCTCGATCGCTGGCAATATGTGATCAGCGAAATGGAAGGAAAGACCTACAGTGAAAATAACGATGGGATTCCTATACTCACTTATGAGGAAGTTGCCGGTCTTGTGATGGGATATGATCCCTGGGACCTGGGAATGCAAATGCATCAGGTGGGTGTCGAACCTCTGCTTGATAAAATGGGTGTCGATTACGACCCAAAAAAGAAATACCTTGACAAAAACGGCAATTCGATGGGAAGCCCTGAGAAGCCGAATGTGTTGAACTTCTGCTGTTGAACAAATGAATAAATATGTATTTATCGTAGGAGGCGGGGTAGCCGGGGCGGAAGCCGCTTCGCAGCTTCTAAAGCTGGGTTTCAATGTCACCCTTGCTGAGAAAGAATCACAAGTGGGTGGTAAGCTGAATCAATGGGACAGGCTCTTTCCTTCGAAAAGAAAATCAACCGAAGTGGCCAGATTTCTTGCCGAGGGGTTATCCGGCAATAACTTCAGGTTATTGCTGAACACCGATATTCATAACATTGAGAGAACCAACGGCGGATTCAGCATTTCCTCCGGAACCGCGAAATTTCAGGCGGATGCAGTGCTGATAGCGACCGGTTACGATGTATTCGACGCCCGGATAAAGGAAGAATACGGCTATGGCATTTATGAAAATGTAATCACATCGGTCGAGTTGGAAGCCCGGTTTAAAGAAGGAGGCAAAATCTTTACCCCGAAAGGCCAAGAACCAAAGCGGATCGGGTTTGTTCATTGTGTCGGGTCTCGTGACGAAAAAGTCGGCAATCATTATTGTTCGCAGGTTTGCTGCGTTACTGCAGTAAAACAGGCAATGGAAGTAAAAGAAGTTTTACCCCGATCGGAGGTTTTTTGCTTTTACATGGATCTTCGTATGTTTGGTTTGCAGTTCGAAGATTTATATAGGGAGGCACAGGAAAAATGGGGAGTGAATTTTATCCGGGGACGGGTTTCAGAAGCAGCGGAAAATATTGATGGGAGCATCCTCATTAAAGTCGAAGATACGCTTGCCGGAAGACCATTAAAAATGAAAGTCGATCTGCTTGTCCTGATGGTGGGATTTGTCCCTTCTGCAGGCACACAAAACATCGGAAAGATACTTAACCTTGAATTTACTCCTGAAAAGTTTCTGAAACCCTCCGATGAGCATATCGACACATATTCGACAAACCAGAAAGGGGTTTTTATTGCCGGAACCTGCAAAGCACCGAAAACTATAACCGATACATTTGCCGATGCCAGGGCCGCTGTATTGAAGATCAAACAATACCTTGAAGAAGATGTTCCAGGAATGTAAACCGAAAATACCCGAATGGGGTTATGGAATAAACAAAGACCGGCAGATCGATTTCGACCGGAACGACCGCAGGCTTGCCGAATATATCAGGAAGTATGAACCTTCGTATAAGCTTTGCATCTCATGCGGGGCATGCACTGCTACATGCACCACGGCCAATCTCACTGACTTTTATAACATCCGGAGGCTGAATGTTTTTTTAATGCGGGGTGAAATTGACGAGATCAACAAGCACATCGACAAATGCATGTTCTGTGGTAAATGTGAACTGGTTTGCCCAAGAGGAGTAAACACCCGAAAAGTGATCCTGATCATGAAGGAAGGAATCAAAAAAATCAAACAGAATGAACAGCTTTGATATTTTCGTGCTTCCGTTTGCAATAGGGCTTTATACCCTGCTGATTATCTTTATTGCCAGGGCATTCGACTGGATCAAGCATTTACCGGCAGAAGACAGGCAAAAACTTGGAAAAGGGATCAGAAGCCGTAAGGTATTTGGAGCGCTAAAGGAGATTTTCATGGAAAGCCTTCTCCATCGCCGGATATTCAAAGTAAATCCGTTACTGGGCTATATGCATATGACCCTTGCTTTTGGCTGGTTTCTTTTGATTGTGTTTGGCACAATCGAATCGAAAATATATGGGCGGGACTTATTAAATGCTCCCTGGGATCCTATCTTTTTCAAATACTTCAAGCATGATACTACTGAAATCCATTCAGCTTTTTTCAACTTCACCATGGATTTCCTGTTGCTGTTTGTGTTGTCGGGTGTTGCACTTGCATATAGTAAACGGATTTATTCGAAGCTTTTCGGGATGAAGAAGACCACGAAACAGATCTTCTTCGACAAGCTGGCTATTTTTTCATTATGGCTGATTTTTCCGTTGCGCCTTCTGGCTGAAAGCTTCACATCGGGTATTCACCATAACGGTGGCTTTCTTACTGACGGTTTGGGTACGTTTCTAACCGGATATTTACCGGTCGAAAACCTTGAATACACCTCCTGGTGGCTCTATTCATTATCGGTAGGTGCTTTTTTCATTGCTGTACCCTATTCCCGTTATATGCATATCCCAACTGAAATCCTTCTTATAGCATTGAGAAGGTTCGGGATTAAAACCGGATACCAGTTTTACCAACTTCTCACAGATAGAAGTCTATTCCTGCTCCCGTTGTGGCATCTGCATCGACAAATGCCAGATGACAGATGCTCTTGAATCCGACAAAGACGCCTCGGTTTATTTCATGAATTCAATCAGGGCGCAAAAAGTGAAGGCCAACCAGTCATTCGATTGTATGATTTGCGGGCGATGTGAGCAATACTGCCCTGTCGGGATCAGCCTGAACGAGCACCGGATGATCCAGCGAAACAAGCTGATAAGCAACGGATACGATTTTTATTTCCTTAAGAATGGAAGTCAACTGAAGGCAAAGGTGGCCTATTATGCAGGTTGTATGACCCACCTTACACCATCGATCAAAAAAGCGATGCTGCACATTCTGGTTGAATCGCAAACGGATTATGTGTTCATCGATAAGGACGGGGGAGCGTGCTGCGGCAGGCCGATGATGCTGTCTGGGAATTTCGAGGGTGCTGAAAAACTTATCGAAGCGAATAAGGACAGCATTATGAAAACAGGAGCAGAAATCCTAGTTACATCCTGTGCAATCTGTTATAAAATCTTCCGGAAAAACTACACTTTACCTATTCGCGTAATGCACCATTCGGAATTTATTCTTGAACTTGTCAAATCAGGTCAAATCAGGATAAATAAATCTGCCATACGTGCCGTTTATCATGATCCGTGCGAGTTGGGACGCGGAACCAAGGTATATGAGGAACCTCGGGAACTCCTCAATCATGCGGTGGATCTGGTATCTTCACCTTTTGAAAAGGAAAATGCCCTTTGTTGCGGCGGAAGCCTTGGGAATATCATGCTGGGATATGAAGAAAAGGACAGGATCAATCAGTCGGTTTGGAAGGAAATGATGGTGAACGAACCGGATGTGCTGGTGACAGCCTGTCCGCTTTGCAAGAAGACCTTTACGAAGAATGCCTTAGTTCCTGTAAAAGATATTGCTGAGGTAATAGCCCATGCACTGCAAAAACCTATCGAAAAAAAGGTACATCTGATCAAGGAGGTTAATACCTGAAATTATTTTTTGCTGATCCGGAGATTTTTATGATCTTAAGAAAAAAATTCTCCTGAACTTTTTCCTGCCAGAAAATAGTTATTTTTGAAAAGACAATTTTTCATCACTACAACAAATAAATAAACTTTTAAAGCAAAAAGAGAGATGAATCAATTTACTAAAAGCATTCCAATTATTTGCGAGGGCGAAGCCTCCCTCATCCAGCCCATCGACCTGGATGGCTTCCGGGAGCACAACAGAAAAAAAACCAAGAAGCTTGTCGATAAACGAATGACCGAAAAAGAAGTCATTGACAAATATGTGAAGGATGGCGATTATCTCGGCTTCGAACTTTATGGCACGGTGCGCTGCCCGATGAGCCTTACGCGCGAGCTGGTGCGTTCAGGCAAGAAAGATTTCCGCATTGTTGGCCAGGGTGTTCACGAACTCGACCTGATGTTTGGCGCCGACCTGGTGAGGGAAATTGATTTCACTTATATCAGCCTCGAAGTTTATGGTATTTCGGACAACATGCGCCGAAGGGTGGAATCGGGAGCCGTTACGAAGATCGTGGAATGGTCGAACGCAGCCATCACCTGGCGGTTCAAAGCAGCCAGCATGGGCATCCCGTTTATTCCTGCCCGAAGCATGCTGGGCACGGATACCATGAAGAAGTCTTCAGCCAAAGTAATTGAATGTCCTTTCACGCATGAAAAAGTTGCCTTGCTGCCGGCGTTATTCGTCGATACGGGATTTATTCATGTGAACCGCGCCGATATTCATGGCAATTGCCAGATTGATGGCATCAGCGGCTTTGCATTCGAAATGTCGAGAGCCTGCAAAAACCTTATCATCAGCACCGAAAAAATTGTTTCCACCGATGAGATCAGGGAACATCCTGACCGGACCATCATTCCTTATTACCTTGTGGATGCTGTGGTTCATGCGCCTTATGGCTCATGGCCCGGCGAAATGAGCGGAATGTATGAAAGGGATGAACCCCATTACAAGATGTTCATCGAAAAGCAGAAAAAACAGGAAACCATGGATGAATATATGAAAGAATGGATTTACGGTCTGCCGGATCACCAGGCGCTGATTGAAAAAGTCGGAAAAAAACGTTTACAGGAATTAACACTTTAGGAGGATCAATGATGACACAACAATATTCACCTTCAGAACTATTGATTTGCCTTTCGTCCCGCGTGATGGAAGACGGCACGACGGCTTTTATCGGAACAGGCATACCGATGCTGGCAGCCAGCCTGGCACAAGCCATGCATGCACCCAACCTGGTTCCTATCTTTGAATTTGGCGGCACCGGCGCTATCCTTGAAAAACTGCCGCTTGCCGTTGGCGATATGCGTACTTACAACAAAGCGCTTGCTGCTTCCGGAATTTGCGATGTGATGGAAACGGCCCAGCGCGGCTTCGTGGAATTCGGTTTCCTCGGCGGAGCGCAGATAGACAAATACGGTAACCTCAACTCGACCGTGATCGGCGACCACAAGCATCCGAAAGTCCGGCTTGCCCGGCAGCGGCGGCGCCAACGATGTGGGTTCAGCCTGCTGGCGGACCATCGCCATCATGATCCACGATAAGCGAAGGTTCATGGAGAAGATTGACTTTATCACCACGCCCGGATTCCTATCGGGACCCGGCGCACGCGAAGAAGCAGGATTACCGCGAAATACAGGTCCGTACAGGGTTGTGACCAATCTGTGTGTGATGGGTTACGACGATGAAAGCAAGCGGATGAAGCTGCTGAGTGTCAATCCCGGGGTAACCAAAGAAATGGTTGTTGAAAATACAGGGTTTGAATTGCTCTTTGCCGACAACATTACCCAGAACGCACCTCCTACCGATGAAGAATTGAGGATACTCCGCGAAAAGGTGGATCCGGACGGGCTTTATAGGTAGTTCAAGGTTACATTGGATGGTTATTGTTATTAAATAATGCCACACAATACAATCCTACGGCGGCAGGGAGCGGAACGAAATAATTGCTTTCAGAAAATTGTTTTATATTCGCATCATTATTGTATAACATGACAGATCAGGATAAAATAGCTTTAATAATAGAAAGGATTGTAAGTGGCTATGATCCTGAAAAAATTATTCTCTTCGGTTCCTATGCATTCGGAAATCAAAATCCTGACAGCGATGTGGATCTGTTTGTTGTGAAAGAATCCGAGATGCCCCGCCCTCAAAGAGCCGTATTCCTCAGGAAAATGCTTATAGGGACGGGTGTTCCTCTTGACCTGGTAGTTTATACACCGCAGGAGGTTGAGAAATCACAAAACATTGCCTATAGCTTTGTTAATGAAGTAATAAAAACGGGGAAAGTTGTGTATGAGCGATCAAAAGCATGAACCGGAACTTTGGATAATCAAGGGCGATCATGATTTGGGAACTGCCCGCATCACGTATAAACACATCCCTGAATTTCTCGATACGGTGACCTTTCATTGTCAGCAAGCCGCCGAAAAATACCTGAAAGCCTTTTTAATTTACTTGTCGGTTCCTTTTCGTTTTACTCACGATCTGATTTATCTTCTTGATATTATCTGTGAATCTGATCCTGATTTTATGGAGTTTTATGATGCACTTTCAGAACTTCAGAGCTATGCTGTCGAAATCAGATATCCCAATGAAACAATTTACCTGACCCCTGAAAAAGTAGAAAAAGCCTTGCAAACGTCCACCGAAATCAGACAGGTTGTTTTAACTAAAATTGGGTTGAATATAGCAGGACATCCCATCATTGAAGAATAAAAAACACCGGGATTATCATTAAATCATTCTACAGAAGTAAAAAGCACAAAGAAATTATCCGTAAGGATACTTTTCAATTTGGTCATTTGATTATTTGGCATTTTTACTTTCTCACCCTTTCATGTGCTTTGGTATCCTTCCGTTGCGGATGGCTTCGCTTCGCAGCCTGCGTCCAACGATGCGCTCAACCATTTTACCGATTTCAAGAACTTTATCAATATCGAGACCGGTGTCGATGCCCATTTCATCCATCATCACCACCATATCCTCGGTGTTGACCAGCCCGACATTAAGCGGATCTTTATAATAATATTCACCAGTACCGCTTACCGGAACGCCATCCACAAAATTAGCCGGCTGTCCTCCGATTCCGCCCATTGTGGATTCGAAATTGGTCATGCCTGCCTGTAATGCCGCCAGCACATTGGCAATTCCCCAGCCACGGGTTGTATGGAAATGAGCGATTTGCTTATGGGGATTGTCCACACTTTCCAATAGCATGGAGAAATATTTATAAACCCTGTCGGGAGAGGCAGAACCATCATGATCGGCATGTTCTACATCGGTTACGCCAATATCGAACCAGCGTTTGGTAAACTCAATGGCTTTTTTCATATCCGTCGGACCTTCGATCGGGCAACCCCAGATGGTGCTAACGGTTCCGTTTACGTTTAATCCTGCATCACGGGCTTTTTTAACCCACTCCTCGCTCATTTTCCAGTAGTCAGCAAGCGATAATCCAGAGTTGGTTTTGTGATGCGACTCGCTGGTTGAAACCATCAGCAGGATCCTGTCCGGTCCCCAGCCTTCCTGTTTCGCCTGGATGGCACGCTCGATGGCTTTTTCGCGGATGGTAACTGCAGTAAGCCTTACATCCTTCATGAGGTGGCTTACTTTTTTACTGTTCCTGACCAGCTTAAAAAGCATGTCGGCATCTTTGAACTGGGGCATGCCTTTTGGATTGCCGAAGTTGGTCAATTCAATGTGTTTAAAACCGGCAAGGATAAGTTGTTCGGTCACCCAAAGCTTTGCCTCGGTGGGAATAAATTTTTCTTCATGCTGAAAACCGTCGCGGACGGTAATGTCGCCTATTGTAACTTTTTTTGGATAATTCATATAATTAACTGTCTATTTTTTATTTCGTTATTAAATTTAAAGTTATGTTTTTTTACCACATAGGATCATAGGAACATAGTTTTCACATAGAATGACCAGTTGGTAACGCAGCATAATAATCATTAACAAAGGTTTTTTGACCTTCTTTAAAAATATTTGTGCAATTAAAATTAATAATAATACCTTTTGGTTTACCCAGCATTTTCATATAAGTTAACACTACTGCTTCATGAACGGGTAAAATACCATCTATCGATTTTAATTCTACTATTACGAGATTCTCTACAAGAACATCATACCTCAAATCAGCATCAAGCAGAATGTCTTTATAATTAACGGTTACCTTTTGTTGCGACTGATAATGCAAGCCTCTTAACACAAGTTCATGGATGAAGCATTTTTCATAAACGCTTTCCAAAAGACCAGGACCCAGATGTTTGTGAACCTCAATTGCACACCCTATTATTTTGTATGTGAGTTCATCCAAATATTTCTGAGTTATTTCCATAAAATCTATGTGAAGCCTATGTTCCTATTGTGTCTATGTGGTGAAAGAATCGTTAACAAAAATCTTAATTCTCTAAAATTCCTACAAAATTATTAAGACTTTCCGGATTTGCCAAAGCATCCCTGTTTTTCACCTCAATACCGTGAATGATATTTTTAACTGCAATTTCAACCTTCTTTCCATTGATGGTATAAGGAATGTCTGGGACTGCCTTGATAACAGCCGGTACATGCCTGGGACTGCAACCGGAACGAATAGCCGATTTGATTTTCTTTAATCAGAATTTCATCGAGAACAATCCCGCCCCTGCAGTTTGACAAAAAGAACCACGATTTCGTCACCATTGGTCTTTTTCCCGATTACAACAGAATCGGCTACTTCGTCGAGTTTTTCGACAACCCTGTAAATTTCTGCCGTTCCAATCCTGACGCCCTGCGGATTCAGGGTTGCATCCGAACGGCCATACATGGTAATTCCGCCATGCTCGCTGATCACCACAAAATCACCATGACGCCAGATTCCGGGATAAACATCGAAATAGGCATCATGATATTTTCTACCATCAGGATCATTCCAGAAATAAATAGGCATGGAAGGAAAAACGGTTTTACAAACCAATTCTCCCTGCGAACCAATGACTGATTTGCCATTCTCATCCAAGCTCTCCACATCCATTCCCAGACCTTTGCACTGGATCTCACCAAGGTGAACCGGCAAAGTCGGATTTCCAAGCATAAAGCAAGAAATAATATCGGTTCCTCCGGCAATGGATGAGAGCTGAACATCTTTTTTCCAATCCCTGTAAATGTATTTAAAGCTTTCTTCAGTCAAGGGTGAACCGGTTGAAGCAATCACTTTCAGATGGGGGAAATCTGAAATTTCTTTGGGTTTAACTCCAGCCTGCTCAAGCGATGCAATATATTTTGCACTTGTTCCAAAAACATTAACCTTTAATTCATCAGCCATTTTAAGCAAAGCATCGGGACCGGGATAAAACGGATTGCCATCAAACAATACCAGTGTAGCCCCGACTGCCAGGCTGCTGACAAACCAGTTCCACATCATCCAGCCGCAGGTGGTATAATAAAAAATGACCTGATCATCCTGCAAATTGGTATGTAAAATAAGCTCTTTTAAATGCTGGATAAGTGTTCCTCCGGCTGAATGGACAATGCTTTTCGGGAGTCCGGTTGTACCTGACGAAAACATGATATACAAGCGGATGATCAAAGGGTAATTGCTCAAAAGTCAATTCCTCTGGAGTAGGCTGAGCAAGATTATCCCATCTTATTGTATTCGGTATTGCAGTATAATTTGTAAACCCAGTGTAACTGACCATCACTAACATATTCTACCGTTGGCAAATCGTGCATGATCCCTCTGAGTTTTTCCTGCGAATCAAAAACTTCACCTTTGTAAAAATAGCCATCGGCTGCGATGATGATCTTTGGTTCAATCTGCGAAAATCGATCAAGCACTCCACGAATACCAAAGTCGGGCGAAGTGGAAGACCAGATGGCGCCGATGGAAGCGGCGGCCAGCATGGCAATGATGGTTTCAGGGATATTCGGCATGAAAGCCGCAACCCGATCACCTTTTTTCAGTCCGAGCTTGCGGAACCCTGCTGCAACCCTGCGAACCTGTTCGAACAATTCGGCATAGGTGATTTCACGCCTGACTGAATCTTCACCCCAGAAAATGATGGCAGTATGATCCATCTTTTCTTCTTAGCAGATTTTCAGCAAAGTTAAGCCTTGCTCCCTTAAACCATTTGGCGCCTGGCATTTTTTCGGGATCAGTTAAAACTTCAACATAGGTTTTAGAATACCTGATTTGCGTATAATCCCAGATTTCAGCCCAGAATTGCCCGGGGTACTCCACGCTCCATTTATGGACCGTATAATATTCATTATCCGGTAAATGATATTTTTCAGACATACGGGTCAAAAATTCAAACATCTTTGAACTTTTCCTGTATCCCTCAAGAGGTTGCCATAAAATATCACCTGCCATTGTCATTTTAATTTATTTTTTGGGCTTCAAGATTTGTTTAAAGCCCAAGATGCTTTGAAATCACCAGCCGCTGAATTTCAGAAGTCCCTTCACCGATCTGCAATAATCGCTGATCACGGTAAAAGCGTTCAATATCATAATCCTTCATTAAACCGTACCCTCCGAAAAGCTGAACCGCTTCATCTGCAACTTCCCTTGCAATTTCAGAACAGTAAAGTTTTGCCATTGCCGCTTCTTTCGAAAATGGTTTTCCGCTATCCTTGAGCCAGCAAGCCTTATAAAGCAGATTCCGCGCCAATTCAATTTTCATTGCCATATCGGCAAGTTTAAAAGCATTCACCTGGAATTTGCTGATGGGCTGTCCAAATTGTTTTCTTTCCTGTGCATATTGCATTGCCAGATCAAAAGCCCCCTGTGCAGCACCAAGACCCATTGCTCCAATGGAAAGTCTTCCGGCATCGAGGGTGCTTAGCATAATTTTGGAACCCTGTCCGACTTTTCCGAGAAGGTTCTCCTTTGGAACCCGGCAATCGTCAAAATACAATTCTGCGGTATCCGAAGCCCGCCACATCATTTTTCCATGCATTGTAACCTTCCTGAAACCGGGAGTACCCCTTTCGACAATAATGGTTGTAAACTCTTTCTTTCCATCTTCAATGCCGCTACTTACAGCCTGAACCGTAGAGCCGATTGAAATTTTACAGGAGCCATTGGTGATAAAAATTTTGGAGCCGTTGATCACCCATTCATTTGTTTTTTCATCGAGGTAGGTCCTGGTTTTTGTACCCCGGCTGTCAGATCCTGCATCCGGTTCTGTTAAGCCGAAACCCCAAAGTGCTTCTCCGGTACATAGCTTTGGGAGATATTTCATTTTTTGTTCTTCATTGCCAAAGTAATAGAGCGGGCCAATTCCCAGTGAATTGTGAGCGGCCAGGGTAGCCGCCTGAGATCCGTCAATCCTTGCAATTTCCTCAACTGCGATAATATATGACAGTGTATCGAGAGCTTGTCCCCCGTACTTTTCAGGAAGGTACATACCGAAGAGTCCCAACTCTCCCATTTTCTTTGTCAGGTCATACGAAAACTCTGCTTTTTCGTCCAATTCCTTAGCTGCTGGCTTTATTTCACGCTCTGCAAAATCGCGAACGGTGTCGCGGATAAGTTTCTGTTCTTCTGATAAATCAAAATTCATATTAATTACAGGGTTAAAATTTATAGCTATATAAAAACTGCCCTAAATTAGAAAAACAAAGTCAATCAATAATAAAAACTATTTTTTTTATGTCTATAAGAGAGCACTATTTCAATGGGAATAGTGAATTATTATTGAACAAACCACAGGCTGGTATGTTAAATGATGTCAATATGGATCAATAATGAACTATTATGCGATCAGCCGGATTAAGACCAAGGAGCAGATTTACTACGGACTTACCCAAGCAGGAAATTCTGCGCAGAATCGATAAACAGTTAAAGGAGAAAAAATATCCTTTAACAGGAATAGTGGTTCAAGAGCATGCCTTTATAAGGATTCCGGAAAAAGATCAGCATTACTGGTCGCCCGAGATGCATGTTTGGGCAAGGGAAGAGGAAAATAAGACCATTGTCTATGGAGTAATCGGTCCTAAACCAAAAATCTGGACTATGTTTATATTTTTTTACACAGTAATACTCGTTTCAACTTTTTTCGGAGGCTCCTATGGCATTATTCAGTTGATACTTGGAATAAAAGGCGATTTTGTCTGGAGCATACCATTAGGATTAATTGCTTTAGCCCTTGTTTATGGAGCAGCCTTTTTCGGCCGAAGCAAAGGGCGGAAACAGATGCAAATTTTAAATGACTTTTTAAGATCAATTCTTACCTGAAAAAATCATGAATTATTCATTCCATCCCACTTTAGGTGGAGGAATCGAATTGCCAGATAGATTTGGGAAGCAATCCCCGAATAGATTTTTATAAAACCTTTTTTGCCTCAGGTGATGAATTTATAAAATAATCAGGCTAAAACTACTTTAACCAGAATGTCATTTCTATTTTAGTGATGACATTTATTATTAGGTCGCATCGGTAAGTATTAAGAGTTCTTTACTACCGTTGACCATTTCTCCGGATTTTACATTTATTTTTCCAATCATTCCATCTCTTGGGGAAACAATATTATTTTCCATTTTCATTGCTTCAACAACCATCAGAATTTCACCCTTTTTAACGGATTGGTTTTCTTTTACATTAATTTTAACTACCTTGCCCGGCATTGGAGAAACGATTTCTCCATGGGCTTTACTTCCATGATCGTGGGTTCCAAAAATATCTTCTTCCAGGAGGATATCGGTTCGGGTTATTGAAAAAATATGACCATTACAACTTACATAGCCATTTCCTTTTGTTTCGTTTGAGACCACAAAATGGTATAAAATTTCGTCAATTACCAGTTCAGCTTTATTAAATTCAAGTTTTTTGATCCATGAGTTATGCAAACGGTCATTGATTCTGAATATGTATTTACCATTTGAATATTCGACCAGTCTGACATTGAGGGCTTCATTTTCAATATTTACTCTGATTTCCATCAGGTCACGCCAAAAACCGATTTCCTTCCAAATATTATATTCAGCCTCATCTTCCTCGAGTAAATCCTTATGGAAATCATACATCAGGTAGGCAATGACTGGCAATTGAAGCTGAATCTCCTGTTTTTCTTCCTGGATATGCTGAATTAAGCCCTGCGTATGATCATCGCAATACTTGGTTGAAATTTTATTGCTGATATAAACTTCATGTCTTAAAAGCTCAAGCAGGTAGGTGATGTTAGTCCTGATCCCGTGAATGAAATAATTCAATAAAGCCTGGATCATTTTTTCTCTTGCAATTTCGCGGTTCTCCCCCCAGGTAATAAGTTTACTGATCATCGGATCATAAAAACTATGAATAGTGGTTGCTTCCAGTATTCCGGCGTCAATCCTGATACCGGTACCTTCGGGTTCAATATAAAGCGACATTTCGCCCGGTGAGGGCATATAATTATTTGAAGGATCTTCAGCGTATATCCTGCATTCGATTGCATGACCGTTTTGTTTAACAACTGACTGGTTAAAACTTAAAGGATAGCCAGCAGCTATTCTGATTTGCTCCCTGACGATGTCTATTCCTGTTACCATTTCTGTCACCGGGTGCTCAACCTGAACCCTGGTATTCATTTCAAGGAAATAAAAATTAAGGTCTTTATCCACAAGGAATTCAACCGTACCTGCATTATTGTATGCTATTTTCTTGGCTATTCTTACAGCAGCCTCTCCCATTTTCGCCCTTACTTCGGGTGTAAGTGTTGGTGAAGGCGATTCTTCGATAATCTTCTGATACCTTCGTTGAATAGAACATTCCCTTTCAAAAAGGTGAACTACATTTCCATGATTGTCTCCAATTACTTGAATTTCGATGTGTCTTGGTTCTTCAACATACTTTTCGATAAAAATAGTTCCGTCGCCAAAATAGGATTTAGCTTCCCGGCTTGTACTTTCAAGTATCTGGGGTAATTCCTTCAGATCACGAACAATTCTCATCCCCTTGCCGCCTCCGCCTGCTGCAGCTTTAACCAGAATCGGCAACGGAATACTTTTCGCCATTTTGGTCAGGGTTTCATGATCACCTGTTACTCCGCTTGTCATAGGTATTCCGAGTTTTTTCACAAAAGCCCTGGATTCAATTTTGTTCCCCATAAGTTTCATTGCTTTCGAATTGGGTCCAATAAAAACAATACCGGCTTTTTCACAGGCTGAAACAAACTTAGGGTTTTCAGAAAGAAATCCATAACCGGGATGGATGGCTTCACTTCCTGACTTTAAAGCGATTGAAACTATCTTTTCAATGTTCAGGTAAGTATCGCTCAGTTCCAGACTTTCACCAAGACAATAAGCTTCATCGGCCATTTCAATATGAAGTGCATCTTCATCGGCTACGGAATGAATAGCAACGGTTTTTATTCCCATATTCTTTGCCGACCGGATAACCCTGACAGCAATTTCGCCCCGATTGGCGATGAGAATTTTTTTGAATAATTTCATTAATCTTTTTATTACATTTATTTTGAATAAAGAATTACCTGCTTATAATTAACTTCTTAACTAACACAACATTGTTGGACGATATTTTAATAAAAAATAACCCGCAATTTATTTTCGTAACATCCAGTTCAATTCTTGTTTTTATATTGTTGTAATTATTATGCAATACCATTTCCCCCTGAGAATTAAAAATACTAATATTTACATTCTTCCCTGCTAAAACATCACTAAAATCAATATTTATATGATTTGAAGCCGGATTTGGGAAAAAGGTAAATGTATTATAAGTCGGCTTAGTAACCGAATTAATTCCATTGCTAAATAAGTATGCAGGAAGTTCTTCATCCTTAAAAAAATCATATTTTTTCGATACCCTTAATTTTATTGTTATATCACTGTTTAACCACACACTGTTGGGCGCTTTAAGCGGTATTCCCACCCAATAGGCAGAAGCATAAATAAAATCTTTATAATTGTCTTCCGGATCGTCCGAAAGCAAATTGTGTATGTAACCACATCCGTCGTATCTGGGAAAATTAAAGGTATCAATACTTACAGCACCCATAATATAGATATAATGTTTTCCGCCAAGGATTGGATTGCTAAAAGGTGTGGTAATCGTACCGGTTGGATTGAATTTCATGTCACGACCATTTTCTTCCGAAAGCCATGAATCCTCGCCAAATATAATATTCAGCCGTTCACCCGTTTCAATATTAATGGCATATCCGGGGAACCAACCCATTCCTTCCTGATGGACATAATTCGAATTAATAAATGGATCCGAGTTCACTACACCTGTATCGCCATTTATATTGACAGATGGATGTTTCCGGTATGAAAAAGTTTTGGCATTCCCTTGAGAAATTAAGGTGTCATCACACATTTCGATAACCACACACCGGCTCCATTTGGTATGATCATCGGTAAAAATCAAATCGATGCTTGACAGTTTTTGGAAATTGTTCATCATTTTAGATAATATGGAATATGCGGGACTTGCCGTTGCCTGAGAACGTGATGCAACCATTAAATAAGGAGACCAGATTCCATTGGTTTCATTTTCATAAACTTCATAGAAATCCCAGCAATAGGAGGGCATATTCCAGTCACTGTATTGAGGATAGGTATAATCCATTAAATGACCTGAGCGGATCCAATTGAAAGGATGGTTTCCTTCCAAATCCGAAAAAAAATTCAACCAAATCTGGCTACTATCCCCATAGATTATCTTTGAGGATAGAAATCCGTTGGTTGGACTGTTTAAAAATTCGCCAGGGTTTTCTACAGGTTTGGAAATAATCTGAATACCCCAGTCATTGAAGTAATGCATATAATCGGAATATATGCTTGAGTCACTCATTAAAGTTGTGTTAAGCGCATATGAATGCAACTTCCATCTTGCCGTATCATCGAGTCCTGTTACCGAAATGGAAAATAATCCATTCGGACAGATTTGGGAGTTATAAATTTGAAGATTAACTGGGCCATTTCCCGGTTCGTAAACTGGAAAAGGATAAAATGATTGTTCTGAATTTAGTATGCTATCGCGCATTCCCGGCTTAAATTCCAAAATTGCTCCGCCATTACCCTGTCCGCTGATCCTTCTTAAAGGAACATCTACTTGTTGGCATTGTATGTAAAAGCAGATACAAAGGAGACCAAATAGAATTGCAGACTGTAATTTCATTACTTTGAATTTTTTAATGATGATTAATTATACTACATAATCATAAGCATTCTGATAATTCGATGTAATTATAAAACATTCGGTTATTTCACCCAGTTCGGTTTTCTTTTTTCCAGAAATGCAGCCATTCCCTCCTGCCCTTCATCGCTGGCGCGCATTTCAGCAATCATTCTTGCAGTTGAGGTTAAAGCTTCTTCAATGGTTTCCTTATTTGAAATATTAAAGATCAGGTTTTTACATTGGGTCATGGCTACAGGGCCGCTGGTTCTAAGCAAGTCAATGACATAGTGGATATATGTTTCCAATTCTTCTGCCGGAAGTGATTTATTTACGAGGCGATGGTATTCCGCCTCTTTTCCTTTAAACCTTTTCCCGGTAATCATCAGCTCTTTTGATCCATATTCGCCAACCCTTTTAGTGACATAGGGCGAAATACATGCAGGAACAATTCCGATTTTCACTTCACTTAGTGAGAAGGTTGTATTCTCTTCCGCATAAGCAAAATCACAGGATGCCAGTAAGCCGTTAGCTCCTCCTATGGCAGCTCCGTGGACGACGGCAATGGTTGGTTTTTTACAAGTATAAATGGTGAAAAAACATTTTGAGAGGTTAAGACTTTCCTTGAAGTTCTGTTCAAAGGAATATTTGGCCACATCCCGCATCCAGTTCAGGTCGGCGCCTGCACAGAAGGACTTTCCCCTGCCCCTTAAGAGAACTACTCGGATATCATTACTTGTATTTATTTCTTCAAAACAGGTGATCAGTTCAGAGATCATGGTTTCATTAAAGGCATTATGAATATCAGGCCGGTTCAGCCAGACAATGGCCAGGTCATCTTTTTGTTCTAATTCTATGGTTTTAAATTGCTTCATATTGTGATCTGTGAATTTGTTTTTCTTTTAATAAATTATAGAAATATTTGCACCTGCAGCAATTCGGAATCACTGGATTTACATTCTGAAAACCCCATTCTTCATATCCGGGAATTTCTGATTGAGAGACATGGCGATTCCCATTGCAATGATTTTCCGGGTATCCACCGGGTCAATTATCCCATCATCCCATAACCGCGATGTGCTGAAATAAGGCGATCCTTCCTCCTCATATTTTTTTAGGATTTCTGCTCTTAATTTTTCGCGTTCCTCGGGATTCATTTTTTTACCGGATGCTGCCAACTGTTCTTCTTTCACCTGAATCAAAACGCCGGAAGCCTGTTCACCACCCATCACCGAAATCCTTGCATTCGGCCACATGAAAAGCAAGCGCGGATCGTAGGCTCTGCCGGCCATGGCATAATTACCTGCACCGAATGAGCCGCCAAAAACTACAGTAAATTTAGGCACATCAGCATTTGCAACTGCATGAACAAATTTGGCTCCGTCTTTAGCGATGCCACCATGCTCGTATTGCTTGCCAACAATAAACCCGGTTATGTTCTGCATAAAAAGAATGGGAACTTTCCTGGATTGACACAGCTCGACAAAGTGAGCTCCTTTTAAGGAGGATTCTGAAAACAGAACCCCGTTATTGGCCAAAATCCCAACCGGATAGCCCATGATATTTGCAAACCCGGTAATCAGCGTCGGGGCATACCTTGCCTTGAATTCATGAAATCGGCTGCCATCGACCATGCGGGCAATAATTTCTTTCGAGTCGACGGGTTTACGAAAATCAATGGGTGCTAAACCGTAAATCTCTTCAGGATCATAATAAGGTTCCTCCACCGGACTGATTTCAAGTATTTGCCTGTCTTTCGCCTTCAATGTCTGAAAAATATTCCGGCATATCTGGATCGCATGCTGGTCGTTCTCAGCCATGTGATCAGCGACACCCGAAATGGCGGTATGAACATCAGCACCTCCGAGATCTTCGGGACTAACAACTTCGCCGGTAGCAGCTTTTACCAAGGGTGGTCCCCCGATGAAAATCGTACCTTGCTTTTTTACGATAATAGTTTCATCACTCATAGCAGGAACATAAGCCCCGCCGGCTGTGCATGAACCCATCACAATAGCGATTTGTGGCACACCCATCGCTGAGAGCCTGGCCTGGTTGTAAAAGAACCTTCCGAAATTAAATCGGTCGGCAAAGACTTTGGATTGTTCAGGCAAAAAGATGCCACCGGAGTCAACCATATAAACACATGGAAGCCTGTTCTCAATGGCAATCTGCTGCGCCCTTACATGCTTCTTAATGGTTTCCTTTACATAAGTTCCGCCTTTAATCGTAGCATCATTGGCTATTATCAAGGCTTCCCGCCCATGAATTGCGCCAATTCCGGTAATGATCCCTGCTGATGGAAACTGATTGTTATATTCACCAAATGCCGCCATGGGTGATAGTTCAAGAAAGGGCGTGTTGGAATCAATTAATAAATCAATTCGCTCGCGCGCCAGCAATTTTCCTCGTTCCTTGTGTCGCCGTACCGCATTTTCAGGTGCTCCATACCTGACTTTTTCCAAATTGGACCTAAATTCCTCCAATATGTTTAAAAATTCTTCCTTATTCTTTTTGAATCCAGCAGAATTAACATCTATTTTTGATTCTATCCTGTACAAAACGTGTATTTTAAGTTATTTTTAAATGAAAAACCCTTAATTTTTTAGGGGAGGTAAATTTAGAAAAAAAACATGTCCGGCATCAACCGGACATTTTTTTTATTCACTGAAAATCGGGATAAACAAATTCAGGAAAATATTTTTTTACAAAACCCTGGTTAATGAAAAGGTCTCTTTCACCATTATTCCTTTATCGGTTGAAATAACAGAACAGCATTCATTATATAAGTCATGTTCCAGAAATAGAACATAATTTCCCGCTAATGCTTCCTTAAAAAAATCTTCTTTTTCCTTTAATGTCAACAGCGGTTTTGTATCATACGCCATGATATAAGGTAAAGGAACATGTGCTGCCGAAGGCAAAAGGTCGGCCATAAAAACAATAGTTCTGTCGCCATATTTGATGAAAGGAATCATTTGTCCGTCGGTATGGCCATTGTAAAATTTTACATGTATGCCTGGAAATAATTCACCTTCCTTGTCCACCAGTTTCAACTGACCTGATTCATGTATCGGGAAAATATTTTCTGCGAGGAATGAGGCTTTCTCCCTGCGGTTCGGCCGTGTTGCCCATTCCCACTGCACCCGGCTAATCCAATAAGTTGCATTTTTAAAAGTAGGTTCATATTTATCTTCCGCAATTTTCTTTATACTGCCGCCGCAATGGTCGAAATGAAGATGGGTAAGTAATATATCAGTAATGTCATCGGTTGAATACCCAAGGTTCGCAAGTGACTTTTCTAAAGTCGCATCTCCGTTCAAGTGGTAATGTTTCAGAAATTTATTATCCTGTTTGTCTCCAATTCCATTATCTATCAGTATTTTTCTGTTATTGTCAACAACCAGCAAACACCGCATTGCCCAATTGCAAAGATTATTTTCATCGGCAGGATAAACCTCATTCCAAAGGGTTTTTGGCACAACACCAAACATAGCGCCACCATCCAATTTTAAATTTCCAGTCTCAATTACATGAAGTTCCATATAGCGTTTCCCTTTCGGAAAGAACAAAATAAAAATAAATAGGTTTAATTTTTCTTCTGGAAATCAAATCCTGATGCTTTTTCAATTTTTTTGTTTAAGGTCTAAGTTTCTGAGTTGTGGAACAAAAAAAGCCATGATGCCGGTAATGAGGAACGTCATGGATCCTCCAAAAATAACCGAAGGGACCAACCCCATGATTTTGGCGGCAAGTCCCGATTCAAAAGATCCGATTTCATTTGATGAGCCTACAAAAATACTGTTAACAGCAGCCACCCTGCCCCTCATCTCATCAGGTGTCATAATCTGAAGTATTGTCGATCGTATGATTACACTGACATTATCGGCCATTCCGCCTATAATTAAAAAAGCAATAGAGAGGTAAAAATTTTTTGACACCGCAAAAGCAATGATAGTCAAGCCAAATATCGCTACAACAAAAAGAAGATATTTTCCTGCATTTTTCATGACAGGATGATAGGCCATAAAAACCGCCATAATTATGGCGCCAATTGCCGGTGCGGCACGAAGAAATCCCAGTCCCTGAGGGCCGACAAAAAGGACATCAGAAGCAAAAACCGGAAGCATCGCAACCGCACCACCGAACAAAACAGCAAACATATCGAGAGAAAGCGCCCCAAGTATCACCTGGTTGCCAAAAACAAACTTTACTCCGGTCGACAGGCTTTTCAGTAAAGGCTCATCTTTAAGGTTTTGTACATGACTGTATGCCGACATCCGCATGAAGAGGATAAGACTGAACAGCACGAAAACCACAACAGCCGAAAAAGCTATTTGCTTACCCGCAAATCCGTAAATCAACCCTCCGGCTGCCGGTCCACACACTGCAGCAATATGCCAGACTGTACTGTTCCAGGTTGAGGAATTGGCGTAAAGGGATCGAGGAACAATTTGAGCCATCAGGGCCAATTGTGCAGGATAAAAAAACGCACGGGCAATCCCGGTCATGGCAACAACGATATAAAGTGGTAAAACTCCTACCAATCCAATGAAAGATTGGTAACCAAAGCTAAAAGCAAGCAACAATATAGCGCCAATAAGGTACACAAAAATTGCTATTATTATCACTCGCTGGCGCTTATATCGATCAGCAACATAGCCGGCAAAAACAGCAGAGGCAATAAAAGGAATGGCTTCAGCAAGACCGATAAGGCCAAGGGAAAAAACATCCTGTGTAATTTCATAAACCTGCCAGGCGATAACCACTGATTGCATCTGGATAGAAAAGGTCAGCAGGAATCGTGCTGATAAAAAAAGTCTGAAATCAAAAAATTTCAGAACAGCATAGGCATCAGGCTTATCTTTTTCAGTCAACATTCTGCTGGATCAATTTTGCCACCAAAAATAGAAATTAAACTACCTGCAAACCTGAATTGCCGAAAAATATGGTTTTCACATTATGTTCCTAATTTCAATACCTTTGGTCCGTTAAATCAATTGTTCAATGAATCGGATCACGGATTTATTCAATATTCGGTTTCCTATCGTTCAGGCTGGAATGATTTGGTGCAGCGGGTGGGAACTCGCATCAGCGGTTAGCAATGCCGGCGGTCTGGGATTGATTGGGTCCGGATCAATGTATCCGGATGTTCTTCATCAGCAAATCCTGAAATGTAAAAAAGCAACCGATAAGCCCTTCGGTGTGAATTTGCCGCTGCTATATCCTCAAACCGATGACCATATTGCAATCATCCTCAAGGAGAAAATAAAAATTGTATTTACTTCAGCCGGAAATCCGAAAAAATATACCTCATTGTTTAAAGAAAAGGGTATTAAGGTTGTTCATGTGGTGGCCAATGTTAAATTCGCTAAAAAATGCGAGGAGGCAGGTGTAGATGCCATTGTAGCCGAAGGATTTGAAGCCGGAGGACACAATGGGATTGAAGAAACCACAACCTTATGTCTTGTTCCGCAGGTAATAAACACTGTGTCCCTGCCGGTGATTGCAGCGGGAGGAATTGCCTCAGGCAGGTCGATGCTCGCAGCTTTTGCTTTAGGAGCCGAAGGTGTTCAGATAGGCAGCCGTTTTGTGGCTTCGGTTGAATCATCGGCACATCCCAACTTCAAGCAGGCTGTAATCAATTCTGATGACGGAAACACACAACTTGCCCTCAAAAAACTTGTTCCGGTGAGGCTGATAAAAAATAAATTCTATCAGGTTGTTAAGGAAGCTGAAGACAGGGGCGCATCCGCTGACGAGCTTAAAGAAATCCTTGGTCGCGGTAAAGCCAGGTTGGGAATGTTCGAAGGTAACCTGGAAGAAGGAGAACTTGAAATCGGACAGGCGTCAGGATATATAAACGAGATAAAACCTGCCTATGAGATCATGCGCGACATCATTAACGAATTTAATATAGCTAACCTCAACCTTTCAAAGATTTCTTTGGATTAAAGGTTAATCTTTTAAGGTTACCAAGCTTGTACATTTTATTATTTTTGGGATTTCGTTTCTGAAATTTATTTTTACAAAATTTAAAGGTTATGGATTTTAATTACTCTGAAGAGCAATTGATGATAAAGCAGGCTGCAAGGGATTTTGCACAACGTGAGCTGATACATGATGTGATTGAACGGGATCACAAAGAAATTTTTCCGACATCGCAAGTTGAAACCATGAAACAACTGGGTTTTTTTGGAATGATGGTGGGTCCTGAATATGGCGGAGGTGGAATGGATATGATTTCATATGTACTGGCTATTGAAGAGATCTCGAAGGTTGACTCGTCCCTTGCCGTCATCATGTCGATTCATAATTCATTGGTTTGTTCAGGAATTGAAAAACACGGAACCAAAGAGCAAAAGGTAAAATATTTACCTGATCTTACTTCCGGAAATAAAATCGGTGCCTTTTTACTTTCTGAGCCTGAAGCCGGATCAGATGCCACCCATCAGAAAACAATGGCTGTAGATAATGGCGATCATTATCTGGTGAATGGAACTAAAAATTGGATTTCCAATGCCAATTGTGGATCTGTTTATCTTCTCATCGCCCAAACACATCCTGAAAAACGGCACAAAGGGATCAATGCTTTGATCGTGGATAAAAATACGCCAGGAATTACGCTCAGTCCACACGAAAATAAAATGGGTTTACGAAGTTCTGATACTCACTCTGTAATGTTTACAGATGTTAAAGTTCCAAAAGAAAATCGGATAGGTGAAGATGGCTTTGGATTTAAACTGGCTATGTGGTTGCTTGAGGGAGGAAGAATTGGAATCGCTGCTCAGGCCACAGGTATTGCGACCGGTGCATATGATCGGTCGGTTCAGTATGCTCGTGAACGTAAGGCATTTAATACCGAGATCATCAATCATCAGGCCATCGCCTTTAAACTTGTCGACATGGCGGTTAAAATTGAAAATGCCCGCAACCTTGTTCTGAAAGCAGCCTGGCTTAAAGATCAGGGCAAATCGTATTTATTAGCGGGTTCTATGGCTAAGCTATATGCTGCCGACATTGCCATGGAGGTAACCACTGAAGCCGTCCAGATTCATGGGGGTTATGGCTATGTTAAGGAATATCACGTCGAGCGGTTGATGCGTGAAGCCAAACTTACCCAGATATACGAAGGTACTTCCGAAATCCAAAAGATTGTAATATCAAGAGCCATATCCAAATGCTGATAAACTTCACCTTTTTTCCAAAATGAATTATTGATTAAGAGTTTTTTATCTTTGCCGCCTGTTTTTTCATCACAAAAATTGAGTGAATATGAAGATTTTGATTTGTATCAGCAATGTTCCTGATACCACCACAAAAATTAAGTTTATAAATAACAATACTACCTTTGATACCAATGGGGTTCAATGGATCATTAATCCCTGGGATGAGCTTGCGCTAACACGCGCCCTGGAACTTAAAGAAACTTTTCCGGGAGTTGTTGAGAAAGTTACCGTAATCAATGTTGGCTCGCCTTCAGCTGAGCCAACCATAAGGAAAGCCCTGGCCATTGGAGCAGATGATGCAATACGGGTAAACACTGACCCAAAAGATGCTTATGCCGTCGCTTACCAGATTGCTGAAGCCATTAAAAATGACGGATACGATTTAATCGTTGCAGGCATTGAGTCGAGCGATTATAATGGATCAACCGTTGGAGGAATGGTGGCCGAATTGCTTGGCATTACTTCAGTTTCCTCTGTTTCAAAAATTGATATCGATGGTGGAAATGTTGTGGTAAAACGGGATATCGATGGTGGTTCTGAAATTATTGGTGTGCAAACACCCTTTGTTGCCATTATTCAAAAAGGAGTAACCAAGGAACCCAGAATCCCTTCCATGCGGGGGATCATGATGGCCCGAACCAAACCACTTAAAGTTGTTGAGCCTGTTAGTGTTGAGCCATTAACTGAGTTTGTGAACTATGAGCTGCCAGCTGCAAAATCAGCATGCAAAATGATCGATGCTGAAAACATGAAAGAATTGGTTCACCTGTTACACACCGAAGCTAAAGTAATTTAAGAATAATCATTCGCCGGAAATTTTAATTAACCTCCGGCAGCAAAAAAATATACGAATATGTCAGTATTAGTTTTTACAGAGAATTGGGATGGAAAATTCAAAAAATTAAGTTTCGAACTGGTTTCTTATGGTGCAGGTTTGGCCAAAATGCTTGGAACCACCGTTACGGCGATTTCCATCGGAAAAGTATCAGACGACGAATTAAACAAGCTTGGAATCTATGGCGCCTCAAAAGTTATCAAAGTAGAAGATGACCGAATGAATCAACTGGTAAATTCAGCCTATACCACAGCCATTGCCCAGGCCGCAGAGAAAGAAAATGCAAGTATAATTGTACTGAGCAATAATTTTACCGGAAAAGCCCTGGCTCCGAGGATTGCAGTAAGACTGAAAGCAGGATTGGTTGCCGGTGTGGCCGCATTACCTTCAAGTCTTGTCACCCTTTGTGGTTCGGAAGAAAGCTTTCAATGGCAAGGCCTATGCAAATGTGAAAATCAACTCAGAGAAGAAAGTTCTTTCTTTATCTCAAAACTCTTTTGGTATTGCAGAAACCCCAACCGCAATGCAGGTTGAGTCATTTTCTCCTGAATTCTCAAACAATCATTTCGGGATGGAAATCAAAAACTCAAATAAAATTACCGGAAAAGTTCTGCTCACTGACGCCGAAATAGTAGTATCGGGAGGCCGCGGGATGAAAGGCCCGGAAAATTGGGGCCCCATAGAAGAGCTTGCCGGATTGCTTGGCGGAGCAACAGCATGTTCACGACCTGTTTCTGATGAAGGATGGCGTTCTCACGAAGAACATACGGGTCAGACTGGAAAAATCATAGCGCCAAACCTTTATATTGCAGCGGGAATTTCAGGAGCTATCCAGCACCTTGCCGGCGTAAGTTCTTCAAAATGCATCGTAGCAATAAATAAGGATAAAGAAGCTCCGGTTTTTGAATCTGCTGATTATGGCGTTATTGGGGATGCACAAATAGTCCTCCCCGAACTCGTAAAAGCAGTGAAAGAATTTAAATCAGAAAACTAATTATAGTTTCTCAATGTTCATGACAGGGCGGTCTTGTACCGCCTTTTTTTATAACCCAAGGGATTTTGAAACCAATTCGGCAAGGTCGTAGTTTTTCATTTCTTCTTCCTTGTTTTTATATTTTATCCCGTCGGTCATCATCACCATGCAGAAAGGACAGGCAGTACAAATTATATCCGCACCGGTTCTGATTGCTTCTTCCGTGCGTTCAATAAACACCTCTTTTTCCCCTTTCTCAGCCTCCTTAAACATTTGTCCGCCACCAGCGCCACAGCACAATGCAAAACTTTTATTCCGCTTCATTTCAACCTTTGCAGAAGGAATGGCATCCAGGATGTCTCTTGGGGCCTTGTATTCACCATTACCCCGTCCGAGATAACAGGGATCATGGAAGGTAATTTTTTTATCCTTGAAATATGCCATCTGTAATATTTGATCTTCTTTTCAGCAATCAATTTTTGAAGAAACTGAGAATGATGAATGACTTCATATTTACCATCAAATTCCGGATATTCATTCAACAAAGTATTGTAATCATGAGGACAACAGGTTATGATCTTTTTGACTTCGTAACTGTTCATGAGTTGAATATTCATCATCGCCTGCATCTGGAAAAGCATTTCATTTCCTGCATCTGCGGGCTACATCGCCACTGTCCGATTCTTCCGTTCCAAGAACAGCATAGTCAATGTTCAGATGGTTTAGTATTTTTACGAACTCCCGGGTTACTTTTTTGTAACGGTCATCAAATGCACCGGCTGAACCCACCCAGAAAAGGTATTCCGGTTTTTTACCACTGGCAAAAAGATTGGCCATTACCGGGACATTCAATCCTTCAGCCCAGTTCATCCTGTCCTGCATCGAAAACTGCCAGGGAGCACCATTGTTTTCAATATTGGTAAATATAGCATTCAATTCTCCGGGAGCCGCTGATTCCTCCATAACAAGATAACGGCGCATATCAACAATAATTGAAGGATGATTAATATTCACCGGACATTCCTGTGCACAAGCATTGCAAGTGGTGCAAGCCCATAATTCTTCCGGTGAAATATAATCCCTGATCAAGGGCTTTCTGATCATCAAATCCTCTTCCCATTTTTAACCAAACCCGGGCCTTTTTCTTTCATCCTTGCCCTGACGTCCATGATAATTTTTCGGGGAGAAAGTTTTTTGCCAGTAATATTCGCCGGACAAACTGAGGTACATCTTCCGCACTCAGTGCAGGTAAGAGAATCCATGTAATTTTTCCAGGTGATGTCTTCCACGTCTTTAACACCAAAGCGGTTTACAGCAGTTTCAGATCCTTCTGCCGGCGCAGCAAAAGCTGTTTCAGGGTTCATCATCAGCTTAACTTCCTTGGTAATTTCCGGCATGTTGTATAAATAACCGAGTGGTTCAAGGCGAGAAAGAAACACATTCGGAACCGACATGAATACATGGAAGTGCTTGGAGTATGGCAATATATTGACAAACAAAAAGATCAACAGGATATGCGACCACCAGTAAACTTCATGCATGGAGTGAAGTGACTGAACATTCACCTGGTGGAAGTCGACAAATGTTCGGACAATATATTTACTTACCGGATAAGTTCCAACAAAATCGGAAAGCTGTGAATGTAAAATATAGTAATAAACGTTCATTCCAATTAAGGAAACCATTAGCAGCAGGATCATGGTAAGGGCGATATTTGCATCAAGGTGCGAAACATGCTTCATTTCTATTCCGCTAAACCGTTTGAGGTTAATAAAAATCCTGCGTATCAGGAAAATAATTATGGCTAAAGCGATGATGGCGGCAAAAATGTCTCCAGAAGCAGTTATTATATCATAGAAAATTCCAAGAAATCCCAAAGCCCGGTCGGTCCCAAAAATTCCATCAATTATCATTTCAATGCTTCCGACAAGGATTACGCAAAATCCCCAGAATACCAGTGCATGCAATAATCCGATAAACGGAAGTCGGAAAATCTTGGTTTGTCCAAATGCAACTTCCATCATTATTCTAAACCGTTTTCCATACTCTTTGATGGGAAAGGATTTGGTGAATTTAAACCATGAATAAAACCGGAAGGCTGTCCAGCTAAATACCCCAATGGTCAGAATACTGCAATAATAAAAACAATTTGCTTGGTCATACTTTATGTGATTTTAAAACCCCACAATTTTAAGAAAATAAATATTAGGAAATAATCTAAATTGCAAAAAAACTCAAAGAAAAAACTTGCAGAATGATTCAAAGGATTTTGACTAATCAATATGATTTTACCAAATGCGATGAAATAACCCTAATAATTGAATCATTAATAGATTATCACAATTTGAGTTTTTTTAATTCTCTATACTTAATATTTCAATAAATCCTTTCTACCCTCAGATCATCAAAATATACTTTTTCTTCATTGTCATTCAAAACATAAATCTTAAGGATTGTGTCATGAATTTTGGGCGGGATTTCTATTTCCATTTGGATTTTTTCCCAGTCACCTATTGTTTGTATAGCTTTGTTCTCAGCAATATAATAATCTGAAAATTGGCTATTGGTTACTATCAAATAACTTCTAGCTTCTGTTTTTTTTCTCCAGACAGTTACCCTGAATTTATCATTAATACAAACCCTGAACTGCAAACATAAGCCATTGGGATTATTTTTATTTACATAAATAGAAGTCCTGCCGCTATAGGCATATTCAGTAGATAATGAATCAACACATGATAATTTAAAAGCATGAGTTGAATCGGTTAATGATTTTCCATCACTAAATCGTTCCTCCACATTGCAATATATCCTCAGGCTGTCATTCCGTTCATCGAGATAAGCTGTAATTCCTATTTTTGCCAAATCATAATCAGGCGTCCTGAGTTTTTTCCAATAAGCATCTGTTGGTCGCACTTTCCAAAAGGTTTCCCAATAGGATCCTTTGGTCATGGAATTGTAATGAACGGTGCTGTAATGATATTGGATTGTATGAAATGCCCCCTGAAAGAAAGCAAAAGTCATAAGTGTAAATATTGTAACTTTAAAAATAATTTTTTTTTGTTGCGCCGTCCAGTTAATAAATGCGGCAAGGGGAAAAGCAAGTACTGCATACGAATCGATCATTGCCCTGTTTCCGAAACCCGTATACCACCAACACCACCAGGATAAAACAATATAAATATTGACCAAAATGAACAATAGTACAGGAATAAAAATTTCTCTTACACTTCGATATAAAAAAGGTATTCCGATTAGTGCAAAAGCCATAATCGGTGAATAAATCAACCAACCGTTGCGGTAACTGAAAAGACCTCTAAAAATTTGAGGATTGTTAAAAAAGAAACCTTCATCAGCGTAAGAATAAAACAAAAAACTACCAGTCACTGCTTTCCAGTAAAGCATCTGCGGTACCCAAACAATAATGGCAAAAACTATTATTACTATAATAAAAAAGAATTTGGATAAATACAATTTAGCTCTTCCAATTAAATCATTTTTTGAAAGAATTCCATAAAAAACAAACAAAATGATGATGATGATATTAGTAGGACGAATTAACGATATCAAACCACTTAGCAATCCAATGTAAATAGAATTTATGAGTGAGGGTTTTTTATACCATTTGAAAACTAATAAAATAAACAGGGAGAAAAGAGCAAAACTATAAGTATGGGACATCGGAGCATCTAAAGTTGCATAATTAAAATAATTGGTTCCAAAAACAATCATGATCAAGACCAAACCGGTGATAACTTCCGAATAATATTGTTTTAATGCTTTTCTTAAAAAGAATAAGCCCAGCCACATATAAAATATACAACTGAATACCAAAGCCATTTTATAGGGTAGTGAAAAACCACCCGTGTGATAATTAAAAAGATGGGCACCCAAATGTCCGAGAAAAAAAAACGGGGCATATAGAAAAGCAAGTCCCATGCTCATTTTACTGTATTTGCCTCCGGTTGGTGAAACACTATACCAAAAAATATAATTCCTGTCACCAGGGTTTTTATCAAGAAATTCCAATGTTACATCATTATAGATGAAAGTGGCAGGTAAATATCCGTAATAGGTAATAATATCCCATGAAATAACTCTATCGGTTTTCCAATAACTTACATTGAAAACGACATAAATACCAATTGCCGTTATTAAAATAATTATCCAGTTAGAAATTTTATTCATCGAAAGTTAATTAATCAATAGTGAAATTTATATTGCAAATCTATTTAAATAAAAATAGCACAGAAATAAAACCCAATATCCAAAATTAATAATCATCCGAAAACCTGCAACAAAAACAAATCAAATCCAAAAAAAAAATTCCACAATAACTATTAACCCAGAATGCTATTTGTTTCCAGAATATTTGATGTCCCTCATTTCTAAAACGTTAATATTCGTTAAAAACAAAATAATCAACAGGGTCAAAACGTACTTTTGTAAAATGAATCGAAAGGGCTTTATATCAATTATCATCCTAATTACCTTGGCATTGATTGGGTTAATGATTATCCAATCCTATTGGATAAGAAGCGCCATCACTGTAAAAGAAGCTAATTTTATTCGTGATGTAAATGAGGCTGTTTCGGTCGTTGTAACTAAGGTTGAACGCATAGAGGCCGCCAATGAATTCAACAATCAGATGTCCCTCATGCAGCAGAGACAAAAATGGATTCAAACTCTCGATTCTCTGAACCTTTCCTACCGCAATGGTTCGGGTAATTATAGCAATATAAATGATGCAAACCGACTTCTCAATAAATCAATGATCATGCACGATGTTCTCGAAAACATGTTTTTTGATTATAGAAATACGCCCGCAGAAAAGCGTATAAATATCCAGGTTTTGGATTCCCTGATCGGAAGTGAATTGAGACAGAAAGGCATTAATACTTTATATGAATTTGGGATTTTCAGCCCTGCCAGAAATTTTATGCCTGTTCAGAAAACCGGCAAATATCCGAAAGAACTGCTGAATATGGGATTTCATTTTGCTCTTTTCCCCAGCGATCTGTTGAACAATCCGGATTATTTGATGGTCTTTTTTCCCAATGAGAAACGATTTATCATCACACAACTCTGGGGTACTTTATCCATCTCGATTGTCTTACTAATCATCATCATTCTCTCTTTTGCTTATACGGTCATCACTATTCTGAAGCAAAAGAAGGTTTCGGACATGAAAAATGATTTTATCAATAACATGACCCATGAGTTCAAGACACCGATTTCGACAATCTCTTTAGCCTGTGAGGCGCTTGGTGACAAGGACATAATCAAATCGGACAGCCTTTATGAAAATTATATCAATGTGATTAACGAAGAGAACCGGAGGCTGGGAAATATGGCAGAAAGAATCCTTCAATCAGCTTTACTTGAAAAAGGGCAAATTATATTAAAAATAGAAGAGTTTGATATTCATGAAGTCATTTCCGCCGCCATCAATAACATTCATCTTCAGGTTGAAAAAAAAGGTGGCAGAATATTGACAAAATTCAATGCCAAAGATCATTTGCTTCGGGCTGATAAAATTCACATAACGAATGTAATTTTTAATTTGCTGGATAATGCCAACAAATATACTCTTCAGACTCCCGCAATTGAAATAACTACAGAAAATTCATACAGTGGTATTTTAATTTCAGTAAAGGATAATGGTCCCGGCATAAGTAAAGCCAATCAGAAAAAGATATTTGAAAAACTTTACAGAATTCCTTCCGGAAATATCCACAATGTTAAAGGATTTGGACTTGGCTTGAGCTATGTTAAAGCCATTATAGAGCAACATGGAGGGAAAATCACCCTTGAGAGTGAGTTGAACAGCGGAACAGTATTCATCATATATCTGCCTTTAAATCATGCAGGTTAAAAAAACATCAAATGGAAGAAAATCAGTTTAAAGTATTATTGGCTGAAGACGATAAAAACCTAGGAACAATTTTATCATCCTACCTTAATGCCAAAGGATTTAATACATCTTTGTGTATTAATGGGCAGGAGGCATTTGACCTTTATAAAAAGGACAGGTTCGATTTTTGCATAATAGATGTAATGATGCCCGTAAAAGATGGTTTTACTTTAGCCAGGGAGATCAGGATGATTGATAAAAAAATACCCATCTTATTTCTTACAGCCAAATCAATGCAGGAAGATAAAATCAGGGGGTTCGAACTTGGGGCTGATGACTATATTACCAAGCCTTTCAGCATGGAAGAACTATTGCTGAGGATGAGGGCAATTATTCGAAGAGCCGCAGAAAGTAAACTCCCTGATCCCAATAAGATATATTACGAGCTTGGAAAACTAAGTTTTGACTATAACCGGCAAATTTTAAAAACACCGAAAGAAGAATTTAAGCTAACTTCCAAAGAAACCGAATTGCTAAAGATGCTGTGTGATAATATCAATGAGGTGCTTGACAGAAGTATAGCCCTTAAGAAAATATGGCAGGATGACAGTTACTTCAATGCTCGAAGCATGGATGTTTATGTGACCAAACTCAGAAAATACCTGAAAGCTGATCCCAATCTCGAGTTGATCAATGTCCATGGGATAGGATTTAAACTGGTGGTGAATCTATGATTTAAAGAAATTAGCGAAATCTAATGGCTGAATAAATTATGGTAATTGATTTGTTCTTTCCGATTAATGAGCTGATTAGAATGGAATGATGAAAAATTTACAGGTTGCTGTAAATATCCGTGACTTCTTTAGAGTTATTCTCCTTTATAAACTGCCATAATGCATCCAAAGGAAATCCTTTAGTGGTGTTTGATAAGACAATTAATGTTTTTGCGTTTTTCATGTCCCTTATAAAATATGTCCGGAATCCTTTCCACCACCCGAAATGATAAACTGTGGAATCCATATCGCTTTTGATTCTCCAACCGAAACCATAATTATCTTTTCTTCTGTTCGATTCAGGGCTTCCACCTTTGAATGCCTCGTTTAGTGTTTCGGGTTTTAATAAATATCCGCTATCCAGTGCGATACTGAATCTGAAAAGATCTTCGGCTGACGAATACATACCTTTATCTCCTACAACACCGTTCAGATAATTATTTTCCAGTTTTACATACTTTCCTCCTCTTGTTTGATGACCCGGAACACCAACTGGAACGTCGCCACCAATAAGGGAATCTATAGTGAGACTATAAATAAAAGAATCATCCATTTCAAGAGGTTCGAAAATGTTTTCTTTTACAAACTGTTCGAAAGAGTCACCGGTTATCCTTTCAACAAGTGAAGCCAGCAAAGCATAGTTTGTATTATTGTACTGGAATCCCTTATCAGGTTGAAAATAACATTCAGGAGAATATTGAATAAAAAGATTAATCATGTCTTCATTATCCAGCGTCTTTTCAACATTCCATTTCTGATCCGCAAGATACATGTAATTGGGTAAGCCGGACCTGTGATTAAGCAATTGACGAATCGTAACTTTTTTATAAGGAAATTCAGCAATGTATTCAGCCACTGCATCATCGTAATCCAGTTTATTCTTTTCCTGTAAGATCATTATAGCCGCTGCAGTAAACATTTTCGATACTGATGCCAGCTGAAAAGCCGATGAAGTATTTAGCAACTCTTTTGTCCTGAAATCAGAATAGCCATAAGCTTTTTGAAATATTTCCCTTCCATTTTCACCATAAATAACAGTACCGTTGAAAGCACCCATCTGGTGATATTTCAAAAACAAACTGTCGAGTTCTTTCGATTTAATTTCTTTATATATTCTTTGAATATCATAATAAACATTATCGCTGGCAACAAAATGTGGCCTAAAAAACATGCTAACAGCCCTATCTTTACCTGAAAGAAAGAATAACAATGATAAAACTATCACTCCTAAGACGGCTATAAATCTTTTAATTCGCAAATTTTTATCAGTTAAATACTTATTAAACTTTCATATTATGCGCCAAAAGTAATACGGATTTATTAAATCATGGTTGTCTATTGCCTTAAAAATCAACAGCAGTGTGTTAAAAAAGGTAATGACTCCTGAGTAATATTAATAATATTTTAAGTCAGACACTAATATCCGATTTTATGAGGAGGCATTATTTATACTCCTGAACAACCAACTCACCCTTCATAACAAGAAAGGCATTTTCAGCTAAAGCTTCGATGTCGTTGATGCTAGGGTAAAGTGAAAAATCAGCCAGTTTTCCAACACGTTTTTTAACATTACCTAAAAACCTTTCACTATGAAAAATATTGCCCGTAAGTATAATGGCATCCAGTTCTCCTTCAAGAACCGCATACATTGCACCAATCTCTTTCGAAACCTGATAAGCACAGGCATCAGAAATAAATAATGCCTTTTCTTCGCCCTTAGCCATAAGGGCGTTGATTTCATTCATTTCCCCCGTACCAAATAAGCAGTATAACCTCCTTCATTGATGAGCATGTTTGTTAATTCTGACTGTGTGTACTTTCCGCTGAAAGCAAGATCAAGAAGTCCTCCAACCGGCAGGGAACCGGAACGTTTCACCGACAAAGGTCCATCACCATCATAGGCATTGTTAACATCCACGACCTTCCCTTTGCGGTGAGCTGCGACAGATATTCCACCCATGCCCAACGGTCACCATGATAAGATTTAAGTCTTCATACTTTCGGTTTTGCGCCTTGGCATATTTTCTCGCAAAGAATTTCTGGTTCAAGGCATGAAAGATCGATTTTCTTTCTATGAGGGGATAACCTGAAACCCTTGCAATATCGTCCATTTCATCTACTGTCATTGGATCCGCCAGGATGGGCTTGGCCTTGATCTTTTGAGCAATATCATAAGCTATCAACCCTCCAAGATTAGTATGATGCAAGCCCTCAACACCGTGTTTGAGATCGTCGATCATTTTTTCATTGACCTCGTAAACTCCAGTATTGATTGGCTTTATCAAACCGCCTCTTCCAACGACAAATTCCACCTGGTTTAGTTCAGCGTCATTATCTCTCAGTTCATTCATGATCACATCTGTTCGGAATTTTAACTGGTCAATTATTACAGGGTATTTTGCCAGTTCTTCGGGTTTATGTTTGATATTCTTAAGAAAAAGCAAATTTGTCCCTTTATAAAGTGCTATCTGGGTAGATTTTATCTCCGGGAAAATCACTAAAATATCCTTTTCAATCATATTGTTTCTTTTTGTTCTTATTAACTTTAATTTTTTACAAGGGTCAATCTAATAGACAACGGCTCTTTTACATATTCCTCCTGTATTGCCCTCCTACTTCAAACAATGCCTGGGTAATTTGTCCGATGGATCCATATTTTGTGACTTCCATCAGGGTTTCGAAAACATTGTTATTTTGAACAGCAGTATGTTTGAGTTTTTCTAGCCAATCCTGCGACTCTTTATGGTAAGTTTTATGCAACTCTTTCAGCATTGAAATCTGGTATTCCTTTTCTCTTTTGGTTGCACGGATCACCTCGCCTGGAATAGTTGTTGGTGAACCTTTGGACGAAAGGAAAGCATTCACACCCATAATGGGCAACTGACCGGAATGTTTTAATTCTTCATAATACAACGACTCTTCCTGAATTTTGCTGCGCTGATACATTGTTTCCATGGCTCCAAGAACTCCACCGCGTTCAGTCAGCCTGTCAAATTCAGACAATACAGCTTCTTCGACTAAATCTGTCAATTCTTCAATAATGAATGAGCCTTGTAATGGATTCTGATTTTTAGCCAGGCCAAGTTCATGATTAATAATCAGCTGGATTGCCATAGCCCTGCGCACCGATTCCTCTGTTGGTGTTGTTATAGCCTCATCATAAGCATTGGTATGTAATGAATTGCAGTTGTCATAAATGGCATACAACGCCTGAAGCGTAGTTCGTATGTCATTGAAGTCAATCTCCTGAGCATGGAGTGATCGCCCGGAGGTCTGAATATGGTATTTCAGTTTCTGTGACCGGTCGCTTGCTCCATATTTCAACTTCATCGCTTTAGCCCAGATCAGTCTTGCAACCCTTCCCATCACTGAATATTCAGGATCAATGCCATTGGAAAAGAAAAATGAAAGGTTGGGCGCGAAAGAATCAATGTGCATACCACGCGATAAATAGTACTCTACGTAAGTAAATCCATTAGACAAGGTAAAGGTCAATTGGGAGATGGGATTAGCTCCGGCCTCGGCAATGTGATAACCAGATATGGAAACAGAATAAAAATTTCTGACTTAATGATCAGAAAAATATTGTTGGATATCACCCATCATTTTTAGTGAAAAATCAGTAGAGAAGATACAGGTATTTTGTGCCTGGTCTTCTTTTAAAATATCTGCCTGCACAGTTCCCCGAACACTGCACAAGGTATCTGCCTTTATTTTCTCATATACGTCCCCGGGAAGCACCTTGTCGCCTGTAATTCCAAGAAGCATAAGTCCCAGGCCATCATTTCCCTTTGGCAATTCACCCTGGTAATGCGGCCTTTTTGTACCAATATTGCTATAAAGTTTTGCTATCTTTTTTTCGACCTCTTTTTCCAGCCCGTTCTTTCTAATATAAATCTCACACTGCTGGTCTATGGCTGCATTCATGAAATAGCCAACCATGATTGGCGCCGGACCGTTGATGGTCATCGAAACGGATGTTTTCGGATCGGTCAGATTAAATCCTGAATAAAGCTTTTTGGCGTCATCAAGACAAGCTATCGAAACACCTGAATTTCCGATTTTCCCATAAATATCAGGACGTCTGTCGGGATCATTGCCATAAAGGGTCACTGAATCGAAGGCCGTAGAAAGTCGACGAGCCGGCATTCCCAGCGAAACATAATGGAATCGCTTGTTGGTCCGTTCGGGTCCTCCTTCTCCTGCAAACATTCGGGTTGGATCTTCCTCTTCCCTTTTAAAAGGAAATACACCTGCAGCATAAGGAAACTCGCCAGGAACATTTTCCTTTAGATTCCATTTCAGAATATCTCCCCAGCCTTTGTATTTGGGTAATGAAATTTTAGGGATATTCAAATGCGAAAGTGATTCAGTATGGGTGGTTAACTTCAGCTCTTTATCCCTTACCTTAAATATAAAATACTTTGATTTGTAAGATTTTATTATATCTTCCCAGCTTTCAATGATTTCCTTATTTTTCCCATCAAGTTCAATTTCAGTTTTGTTGTATTGTTCCTCGAGGGATTTGATTACAGGTGCATTAGTTTTTCCCGATTCCTTTAATAAATTTGCTGTTTCCTTAATTGCATAAAGTCTTTGCGCAATTTTGGCCTGGTCTTCACTCCACTTGTTATAATTTCTTACCGTTTCGGAAATTTCTGAAAGATATCTTGTCCGGTGAGTAGGGATAATATAAATTTTCTCAGGAATTTCTGTTTTTTCTTTTTTGGTTTTAGCTTTAAATTTTACACCTGTTTTATCGGTAATTTTTTCCATTAAGGCTTTAAAAAGTTCATTCATGCCCGGATCATTGAATTGTGATGCGGTTGTGCCGAACACAGGCATCTCATCTGTTTTCTTATCCCACAGCTGATGGTTCCGCTGGTATTGCTTCTTCACATCTCTCAAAGCATCCAGTGCTCCCCGCTTATCAAATTTATTTAATGCTATCAGATCTGCAAAATCAAGCATGTCTATTTTCTCAAGTTGTGTTGCTGCCCCGTACTCTGGGGTCATTACATACAAAGACACATCGCTATGATCGATGATTTCAGTATCCGACTGGCCAATACCTGAAGTTTCGAGAATGATCAGGTCAAAACCGGCTGCCTGAACAATGGATTCTGCATCCCTTACATATTTCGACATGGCAAGGTTGGATTGTCGGGTAGCAAGTGATCGCATGTAAACCCTGGGATTATTAATCGAATTCATCCTGATTCTGTCACCAAGTAATGCTCCGCCTGTTTTTCGCTTTGAAGGATCAACAGACAAAATAGCTACTGTTTTATCACTGTATTCGTTCAAATACCGCCTTACGATTTCATCAACTATTGAGGATTTGCCTGAGCCACCGGTACCGGTAATACCTAAAACTGGCGACCTCCTCCTTCTGGCTTTTAGCTCTGTGAGCAGCTTTTTAACTTCTTCGGGATAATTTTCGCATGCAGAGATCAGACGGGCAATGGCATTAATATCTTTTTTTTCAATATCCTTTAAGGTAACTTTCAAATTCTTTCCTGTAGCATAATCAGACTTCTTTACAAGATCGTTGATCATTCCCTGCAAACCCATTTCCCGGCCATCATCAGGAGAATAAATACGAACAATACCATAATCATGAAGTTCTTTTTGTTCTTCAGGAAGTATTACACCGCCACCACCACCGAAAATTTTAATATGGCCGCAATTTTTTTCCTTCAGCAGATCGTACATGTACTTGAAAAATTCAAGATGTCCACCCTGGTAAGAAGTGATAGCCACAGCCTGTGCATCTTCCTGCTGAGCACAATCAACAATTTCCTGCACTGAGCGATTGTGGCCGAGATGAATTACCTCGACGCCGGTAGCTTGAATAATCCGCCGCATGATATTAATGGCAGCATCATGCCCATCAAACAGTGAGGCGGCAGTTACAATTCGGATGTGATTTACAGGTTTGTAGGGCTCAATTTTTTGCATGCTTGTATTTCTTTGTCAGTCATTAAAGGATGGCAAATTTAATGAAAGTTTAAAAGTGGGATAAAATATTTTATGCAATTTTGCCGATCATTTAAAAAGAAACTCAATGAACATCAGTGTAAATATCCGGCATACTAATAATTTCATCACCAGTCAGGAATTACATTCCCTTCAAAATGATATTGATCGCCATTATTATTCCATCCTCAATAAAACAGGGGAAGGAAATGATTTTCTCGGGTGGGTCGAACTGCCTTCTGGAATTGATGAATCTGTCATAAACTCAATTGAGCAGTACGCTGAAAAAATCAGGAAAAAAGCCGAAATATTTGTGGTAATAGGAATCGGGGGTTCTTATCTCGGAGCGAGGGCTGTAATCGAGGCCTTAAGCCACAATTTTCAGTACTTGAAGAAGGACAATAAAAATCCTTTGATCGTTTATGCAGGACAGAATATAGGAGAAGATTATTTAGCGGACCTTCTCGATATACTTGAATATAAAGACTATGCCCTAACGGTTATTTCTAAGTCGGGGACAACCACAGAGCCCGCGATTGCATTCAGGATACTCAAAAATCATCTGGAAAAAAAATATGGAAAAAAGGAAGCCGTTTCACGAATTATCGCAATAACGGATAAATCAAGAGGTGCGCTTAAAAAATTGTCGGAAGAGGAAGGTTATCCAACTTTTGTTGTGCCGGATGATATCGGAGGAAGATATTCAGTTCTTACACCTGTTGGATTGTTACCCATAGCAGTTGCCGGATTTGATATCCGCAAACTCATTCAGGGCTCGAAGGACATGCAGTCATTGAACCTGCAAACATCTTCCCTCGATAAGAATCCCATTTCACTTTATGCAGCGACACGAAATGCTTTATATAAAAAGGGAAAATTAGTGGAAATCCTCGTGAATTACCAGCCCAATCTTTACTATTTTACCGAATGGTGGAAACAGCTTTATGGTGAAAGTGAGGGAAAAGAAGGCAAGGGTATTTTCCCTGCCGGGGTCAATTTTACCTCTGACCTTCATTCTATGGGGCAGTACATCCAGGAGGGTCAGCGAATTCTTTTCGAAACAGTGCTTTCAGCAGAAAAATCCCATAAAAAAATGATCATACCCTTTGCTGAAAACGATCTTGACGGATTGAATTATATTGCAGGAAAACGCCTGATCGAGGTAAACAACATGGCTGAATTAGGTACAACCCTGGCTCATGTGGAAGGTGGGGTTCCAAATATTGAAATTAAAATACCTGATCTTAATGAATACTATATCGGTCAATTGATTTATTTTTTCGAGATGGCTTGCGCTTTAAGCGGGTATTTGATCAGCGTAAATCCTTTCGACCAGCCAGGAGTCGAGGCGTATAAGAAGAATATGTTTGCTTTGCTGGGTAAACCAGGTTTTGAATCTGAAACGGAAAAGATCAGGAAGCAAATTTCATAAATTTTAGCCGGCTTTAAAAAACAAGCCCCTGCTTTATGATAATACACAGGGGCTTGCAATAAACAAAGTTATTCTATCTCAAAATAAAGTTTGACGTTCCTATTTCGAATCCATCCGCATAAATGAATACATTGTATGTGCCAACCATTGCGGGTTCTTCTTTGGATTTTTTAGTCCAGTAAATGCATGTTGAGGTGTCTTTGTTCTGGTAATCCAGTTCCTGTTTTGAGGTATATTCCATTGTCTGACCCTGGTACTGGAAAGTATAATCTCCATCAACTTTTTGTGTAACAACTATATTATCAGGTCTTAAAATCCTTATATAAATAGTTTTCTTTCCCGGCTCTGCCAACTTATTTTCTCCAAGGGTAAAGCATACTTTCACCCTTTCTATTTTCCCTGCTTTGTCAGTTTCTTTTTCCTTTCCGCTCCCGGTCAGCCTTATACCGATGGCAGAAATGCTGTATGCTTTCAGAACAGTAGCCTGAGTCATTTTTTCAATCAGTTTTTCTTTGTCTTTGCTTAGCGTCCGCGTTCTGTCCTGTTCCTGATCATACTGTTGTCTTATCTTTTCATTTTCTTCTTTCAGTTCACGGTTAACGGTGAAAAGTGAATCAAGCTGGTGAACATACCCCTGTGAGATTTTTCTGAGCAATTCCAGTTTTTTGTTGACCTTTCCGTATTCCCATTTGTAATTCAGCAATTCCTGAATTTCTTTAGCGTTGGCTACTATTATACTGTCTTTCACAGAAAGAGAATCGCTTAAGGCGCCGTATTCAGCTTTTATGCTGTCATGTCTGATCATTAGGCTGGTCAGTTCATTTTGCAATTCTGCCCGTTGCACTTCCTTTTCATTGATCATCGAAAGGTACTTATTTTTCATTGGTAAAAACCATATAAGTATTGCAACAATAACAATCAGCAGCAGAACTGCTATGATGATCCACTTTTTTGAACCCTGATTTCTATCGGGGCTCATTCCACTATTTGGACTGGTCGAAGCGTTTGTCATTTATTTTTCGCGTTAGAGATTATAAAATCAAATACAAAGGTAATTTTTATACATATTTCATGACCAAAGGTTTCAAAAAATACCGGCCATAAATATATGAATTTAATCTGAAGTACATGTGAAAAAAAGAAACGGGAGTCAATGGCTCCCGTTAGTCATCTATTTTTTATTGCTTAATGTGCCGGACCATCAGGCATTTTAAAATGGTCGCCGGTTTCTTCAACAATCTTTTTATACCAATCAGTACCGTATCCGGGTTGACTTAATGTTGGAGAATGATACTTATATCCTTCGGGCACTTCAACTTTTGTTTTAATGTTTCCATCCATGAATTTTGTAAACAGATAGGTATAAAAATTCAGCCAGTGCTTTACCGTTTCATTGCCTGTCTTTACTGAAAAATCTGTCAAGACAGATACCGCTCCCAGTTTATCCAATTCATAAATAGCCAATGCTTTTTTATCAGTTTCTTTGGTTGAAGTTAAAAAACCATCCTCAAGCCTGGCCTGTTCAGCCCTGATTTCGGGGTGAATTGTATTATATCGTGTATATGCAAAATTCGATACAAGGTTAAAAACCCAGAATCCGGCGTCAAATGAAAAATCCATCATGCTTCCGTTGCCAACTGCAAATGCCTCGGGTACTTTTGTAATTGAACAATACATTGGCATAAAAACATTGCTTGCGGCATCATCAACACCAAACCAAAAAATCCCGCCAATTTCGTTGGGTAGCCATGAACGTGATTGTGCGACAAAAATGAAACCGGTTTGCTGGGTGGCGGTTGCACGCTCGTTGCAATAATTTACACCATCAACCTGCCATGTCAGCGGTCTCCAGCGATAGGGATTTCCATAAGGTCCTGCACCAATATCTTTAGTCATGTCGAGTTGGGTGCCTTCAAGGTGATCCCTCATATAATCCATCACATCCTCAACGGCAACCTTTCTGTCCGGCTTTATCCATAATGGCATACGGTTTTTCAGGTTATGCCCCGAAGCATAATCAAAATATTTTTCCATTCCCGAATTAACGCTTCTAAAAAATGACCATACCCTGACTTCGCAAAATCTTGCACCTCCAAAGGTAACCGGCGCATAGGTGTCAGAAAAACTGAATTCAGCATCTTTGCCATTGAAATACGCTTTCTCTCTGGCAAATGTGATAACATCATCAGCATAGTAGCATTCAACTTCCGGATTAGTAATTTTATCACGCTGTGAAAAGGTTAAAGATTTTTTACCATCAGCCATAGGGAAAGTCATAATACGGGCCTGATTTGCATGAGCGCAAACATATCCGTCAGGAACCTTCAAAGCTGCCCAAACCGCTCCTTTTTTCCCTTCTCCTTTTCCGATCATCTCAAAGATCCATGCTTCGTTTGCATCAGAAACAGAAAATGATTCACCGGAACTCGCATAACCATATTCTGCAACCAGTTCGGTCATTATTTTAATGGCTTCTCTTGCCGTTTTTGCTCTTTGTAAAGCAAGATACATGAGGCTTCCGTAATCAACAATGGCACCTGACTGTGTTCCCAGTTCTTCCCGTCCCCCATAAGTTGTTTCTCCAATGGCAACCTGATGTTCATTCATGTTTCCAACAACGTTATAGGTCTGTTTGGCTTGTTTTATTTGGCCCAGAAATTTTCCGGTATCCCATTCATAAACATCGAGCATTGTTCCGTCAGGATAGACAGCAGCCGGCCAATGGTACAACTCCCCGTACAGGGTATGGGAATCGGCCGCATAGCTGATCAACACAGAACCATCGGTTGAAGCACTTTTTGTTACTATAAAATTAGTACAGGCCTCGGATTGAAACCACAATCCCGAACAAATAATCAATAAACTAATAAAATAGGATTTTCTCATATAAAAACTTTTTAATAATTATCTCTTTTTTGCAAATGTATGTTAAAAGACAAACAGGAAAATTGAAAAGTTGGTGGAAATTGTAATCGTGAGTTTAAAAAACGAGTTGACTTTTTAGAATCCTATGTTAAAACCAAAGGATATTGTATTGGTCTTTCCCCTGAAGAACTCAGGGGTATAAAGCGCTACCTTATCCTCATCTCCTGAAATGTTACTGCTCAAATATTCTATAAACAGGAATGAATTACTGATGAATTCATAAGACACCTTGAATGATACCGTCTGATTTTCCCAGACAACCCTCTCCATAAAAGGATGGGTATCGACCCTTGCATCAGGATCATTTATATCATATTTGTAATCGGGTCCATGCTGAGCAAGCATATAATATCCTTTCAGATGCAAGCCGCGGATCAGTTTATATTCTGCCGAAAGAAATAATTCTTGTGAATTATCCCTGAGATAATGTCCCATGTTATAATGGTTGGATTCAAAAGTCACTGTTGGAACCCTGTGCTGGTATGTTATCGGCACAGACCTGGTATATTCGACATTCAGAGACAAGTTCCTAATTAAAAAACCGCTCACTTTCGCACCAACCTTTATGCTCCAGAAATTATATAATGTATCATTTGTTATTCGTTCTATTTTAGTTCGTCAATGTAAAGGGTTCCATATAAATGCAAATGTTTAATCTGTCTTGAGCTGATATCCAAAAACATCTGGGAATTTTGATTATCAATTCCCTGATTAAGCGGTATGATCTATTGATTTATAAAACATAATGGGAATAAGGTAAGCAGGATGAACACCCATATCAGAATACACGATGGAGTTCCCGATAGAAATGTTCAATCGCTTCCAGGGAGTAAAAGTTAGCATGTTCGCAGCAATGTATTTGGGACGGTAAACTTCACGGTCAGGATTAGGACCATAATACGACCGTGCGACTGTCTATTTCCATCGATACAAGCCAGCCATGAATATAATTCAGTTCAAACCATTTGGCGGGTTTCATCCTTAACTTGATCTGCGCAAAAGATGGCGCCCGATCGGTTAATATCGTTGCTCCGTGATAATTATTTCCCCAGGTCAAATGGTCTTTAACCAGCCCGAATGAACCCCATTTCCATGAATAGATAATACCACCGCGCATTTCACTGTAATCACCTCCTCCTCCTTCAGTATATTTGTATGCACCTCCCTCTCTTAATGGTAAAAAAGGAGGTATCGGAAATAACCTTTGTTTCATTATTGTCCCTTAGGCTGGCATATAATCCCCAATGTTTACCAATATAGGCATAAGTCTCCGCTCCACCCCACCTATGATAAATTGAGCCATTTTCGTTTATAAAATAATTGATCCCCCAGATTGGTTTTACCGCAACGGTAAATAGTTTGTCTTTATAATAAAATCCCAGCGGATTTATCGATGTGGCAATGTTTTTCTTCTTCTTGAAAAAATTGAGCTTCTCATAATTAGGCAAAGAATCGATTTCAAGTTTGAATTCCAGCAAATAAAAATCCAATTCTTTTAGTTGTCTTTTATTTAGATAATCGGCAGAATCCTTAACTTCTTTCAGTTTCCCGGCAATATAATTCCTGCTGAAAGGCTTGATCACTGAATTGATTTCAATAATTTTATTATTTGCCATTTCATCCAGGTATTCATAGATGTTTTGGGTGGTTACGTGCTGATAAACCTCCTGGGAAAAAGATATGAGTGGCTTGAATAAAGCCATAAAGAAAAAAGATCAGAAATTTCTTTTTCATAATAAATTAACTTGGATTTTATTTACTTCTGGCTCTTTTAAAAATTATATTAAAGGCAGCAAGAAAAAGATATTTTATATCCGTTCGTAAAGGATTTTTTGCATAGGCATCCAGGTACTTGTTTTCTGAAGCCATGATCTCCTCAAATGTTTTAGGCATATCTACATAGAAAGGCGGGACCAGTCCCGGTTTAAACCTTAACCTTTTTTCCTTAAGTTCTTCGGTGTAAAGATTAAAATATTGCTTGCTTAAAGGTCGAACCCCGACAAGCTTCATGTCTCCCCGCAAAAGATTAAATATCATTGGCAGTTCATCCAGCCAGAATTTGCGCATAAACTTACCTGCACCGGTAACCCTGAAGTCATCCTTAAACTTTCCACCGGACTGAAGGTTATTTTTCTGGTAAATATATTCCTGCAGATATTCAGAATAGGCATGCATGGTACGCATTTTATAAACACCAATCAGTTTGCCTTTCTTCCCATAACGCTGCAACCTGACAAAAGGGCCATAGGTTGGATTTTCATCAAATACCGGCTCTTTGATTTTACGGACAACAAAATACAGATAACCGTCAATAAATTTTTCTTCTATACATTCAAACCCGCAGGAATAAAGACGGCCTAAAGTTTCGGCACGGGAAATGACACGGTTTCGACCTAAAGTGATGTAAAAGTAGATTTTTTTTGTGACTGGTAATTTGGGAAAAAGACGGGTAAAAATGTAGTCAAAGAAATAATAAACATGATTTATAACCGGCAGGAAATTTCTTTAAAATTCTTTGTTTGCGAAGAGGATAGGTTTCCGCACTGTCAATGTAAATACCGCCGTAAGGAAGCCTTGCATTTACTGATTCGAAAAATTTGTTGATTCGCTGTATTCCATTGATCATCCTGAGGTTGACAATACTTTGGTAAGTTCCTGCCGGCAGTTTATCAATATTGAATTGGGTCGTGGTAGATACGAGCATATTTTGGGGATTACCAACATCCACATATTTCGAAATAAATTCGTAGACATTGATACTGCTTTCCTCAATGATGATATTTTTAATCTGATCTCTTGATTCAAGGTATTTTGTTTTTTCCTTTTCATCAATAATAAACGATCTGTCAGCCGGATAAAAATGCGGTTTTCGAACAATCGTCTCATCAAATTCCGGGACAACAACAGGTCTTTTATAGGAAAAATAGAAATAGGCAAAAAAGATTTCAATAATAGTAGAAAGCAAAATGGTTCCGAATACAATAAGCCTGGAATATCCAAAAGCCCCAAAAGAATAAATCAGGGTGGTTACAACAGCTAAAATCGTGAGGTTTGCAATAATTACCGGAACAAGGACATCTTTTGGTTTCCTCGCTTTATGCAGTTCGTATTTAGAAATAATCAGCGATACGAATATCCATACAAAACTAAAAAACAGGAAGGAAGGGAAATAAGTGGGCAGATAAATTCTTACTGTAGCCGGCTTGATCCATGCAAAGAACAAAAAAGATAAAAAGATGATGATCAAATCGATCACCATCAGGATTATTTTTCTTTTAATTATTTTTTTTGAATCTTCAGTGTAATTTAACATTTCGCAACTGAAAAAGATTCTAAAATTAAGATATTTTCATTTGGCAGAGGTTGCGTTTAAATATGACACAACCATCAGAAATTCAAATTTTATGCATTAGTGCCAGAATATTATATCCTATTTCAGTTATAATATAATGGAACTTGTTATTTACTCTCCCAAATCTTCCATAACTTACCATTTCCCCGCCAAATTTTGACTTAAACTCACGCACACCATATTCCCGTTCAGGTACACCGACACCCATAAAATCAAATGTCTTAATGTTATTTTTTAAGGCATAATCTATGGCAGCCCATGTAGCCAAAACGCTAGGGTATTGATTTTTGTAAATCTCATCCAATCCACAAACGTACCACTCATAAATTACCTTATCTTTAAATACCGGACATAATATTCCCCCAATGATTTTATTCTGGTATTTAACCAGAAGAAGTTTTCCAATGTGGCCATTCACAGACAAATTATAAAATGATTTAAAAAATGACCAATCCAGTAAAGGTTTGTTTACCTTATATTTATATAGATGGCGAAGTATGTTGTAAAATTCTTTCACCTGATCGATATTTGCGGGTTGTATAATTTCAGCACCTGATGCAAGTCCTTTTTTAATTTGCCTAATTTTAGATTTGCTAATTTTTTTTATTAATTCTTCTCTGGATTCAGTGCTCACCAAATAATTAAGCCTATCACGAAACTGATATCCATTGTTATTAAAGATTTTAATATATGGCCCCCAATTAAAAAAGTTCCTGAATTGAATGAATATGGATTTATTTTTAACTTCAAAACTTAATCTTTTTAAAATAAGATCAAGTATTATCTCAGCATCCGGATTACTATAATCTATCAAAGGGCCTCCGTAAATTACAGTCCTTGATGAAAAAAATCCTTTCAAGCCGTTACTATCTTTAATTAATAATGCTAATAATATAGCGCATAGCTTATGATCCTCATTAAATACGGCTATTATTATGGGTTTTATGAATTCAACTTCTGCAAATAACTGATATTCTTCAAATGATTGAAAAATATTGCCATTTGGATGGTTACTAACAAATAAACCCCATTCCTTGTGATCTATCTGATTTATATTTGTAGTGAGGGAAAAATTCACTTAATGCTCTTGTTAATTTTGATAAAGAATAATATACCCGATTTATTTAAAAGCTTCGTGATCACTTAGATCTTTTACGACTTTAGCAGGAACACCAGCAACAAGTGTTCGGGGAGGAACATCTTTTGTGACTACTGAACCTGTCGCAATAACTGATTCATCACCAATGGTTACACCAGGGGCAATTATTACATTCGGCATTATCCATACACCTTTACCAATTTTAGTTGGCATTATTTTACGTGGATAAATCTTTTTTAATCTCGTATTGGAAGGGATGTTTGCATGAGCTGTAATTACGGTTCTGTCACCTACAGATGTATCATCTCCAATTGATATTTGGTCTGTAAACACTCGGTCGAACATGACTTCATGTCCGATATATACTCCCTTGCCAATTTTCACTCCTCTCCATCTATGTATTACAGTTCTCCAGCTTTTAATAAAACAGAAAAAAGCGACTTTATCTAAAAAAAATCTCCAAATAAACATTAAGGCATATTTAAACTTGCCAAAAGGACCCTTGAGTCCATAAAATTCTAATACTTCATTTGCTGGCATAATTTTAAGTTTTGAATTATTAAATTTATGATAATAATCACTACAGGTTACAAATGTATAATTCTTTTTTCCAAAAAAGCTGATCTCCTTTTCATATAAAGGAATAGCTTTCGGTCCCAAGTTTTTAATTTTCAAGTGATGTCTTATTAACATCCCCAAGCACATATGAAATAAAATTTTTAGAACGTCGGGTGACTTTGGTTATTTCCATTTCTTCATCAATGAATTCATTTGGATGTGTTAGAAAAACGATTGGTTTGCAATTCACTAGGGAAGATTCTATATGTAATAAATTTCGAGTTAACCTATTTATAGACTGGTGTCATCCGCATTATTGTGCCAATATAGGGGATAAAAAAGGCTGAGATTGGTATTTCCAAAATTGAGCTATCTCCTTTTTTCCAGAGATTATCTTTTGCAGTAAAATATGGTAATCTTGGAGCGGTAAGCCAGTTTAACTTTTTAATTGCACCAAATGATAAAAACATATCAAATCGTTGAGAGGCTACTGAGCTATCAATTTTAAAACCGGTTTCCTTCAAAGCAATTGGTGTATTCTTATTGACTCTGGCAGCAGGAGCACGAAATGATATAACTTCCTGACCTGATATATCCTCAAGTATTTGTTTTGATTTTCTTAAATGGTCTATTTGTGTTTCAAGTGGGAGAATGTCAAATGCCTGATCAGATTGTGAGTATAGCCATGAGATCCTACCTCATGATTATAAGGCTATAATCATTTTTACAATTTCCGGAAATTTTTGTGCTATATATCCAGTAAAGAAAAATGTTGCTTTAATTTGATATTTTGAATATAGTTCCAGCAATAAAGGCATTCCTTCTTTTAAAACTTTTTCACCTGTTTTATCGCTTAAACAATGGTTTAATAATTGAAGTAGTTTCAACATCATTGGTTAATAAGGCAATATTTATCATTATTACCATAATTATTAATTCTTATTTTTCATAATTTTAAAAAATATTTTCTGAATTCTTTGCCTTTTGAAGAAATACCTGTAAACCCAAATTAAAAAGTTATTATTCCATCGTGCTGCGTGCGCATTAATTAGATATTTGATTTGGTAATTTATTATTTTTAAAATTATTGATTAATTGAAAAGTTGTTCTGATCGAATGATTATAAATTATTAGCTACGTTTCACGAATACTTACTTTTCCGCCATCCCATCTGCTTCCTGTATCCGTTAAGTAAAATACACTTTTATAATCTATACTTAGATAAGGTTCTCCGATTAATCCAAAATCCATTAAATTATACTTTTCCCATAATAAACGACTATCCCATTTTGATAAAGGTCGTCCGTGCATTGCTACAGTTTTAACTGGATAAATTTCTCTTAAGGCTTCAATAAATTATTTTTAAATGATTCAATAGCTTTTTCATAATTACCATTTGCATCCACAAGGTTTTCATAATGATAGCCTATTTCATGACCACAAATCTCTTATTTGCTTTATTATATTTTATTGAACGTATAGGAATTCTAAAATAATATGTGGCTTTTATTCCATGTTCTTTTTCAATTTTGGCCATTTTTAAATCATTCCTCGGCCATATATCAGAATCATGTCTTAAAATAACAACTCTTTTTGATGGTTGGTTAAAAAATTTTCTAGCGTTTGAAACTCGTAATTTCCAATTTAATACTCTTAAGCAATTCGTTATAGGTCTTAAATGTAAAATCTCTCATCAAGGAATTAGTTGTCTAATTTATTATCTATTTAAAAATAATCATCAATTATTCCGCATATTTAAAATCCACAAGAATTCAACTCAATTATTGTTGATTTAATTTGTTGATTTAAGCGAAATGGTTTAAACAAGCCAATTGTTATAATTAGAAATCCAATCAACACACCCAGTATATTTGCAATCAAATCATTTATATTGAATGCTCTGTAAGGTAAAAAAAATTGAATCCATTCTGTCACTATTGCAAAAGCAAAAATTATGATCCCCAGCCGACAGTCTTAAAGGGCAATCTAAAATATTCAATCTCCTTATCAATCCATGAAAGAATACCAAGGAATATAAACCAAACAATGCAGCAAATAATCAAGTCTTATGGATACCACAAATACATGATTGATGGATGAGCCTGAACTATTGATAGGTAATACTGATAACAATAAAGTAATATCAAATAAAAATAAAATAATTTCCATCGCACCACCAAATTTTGAATCCAAGCAAGCATTTGTTATTTGAACTGATTTTGAAATTCAGGATTAGCCTTTATTATAGCTGACACTTTCCGGATAATTTTCAACGAACCAAACCAGAAAAGCAGTTACATCAATCTTTTCACTCAACATTTTTTTCTCGGCGGCTTTGCCATTCTGCTTTCAGATCCGGCATTGCAAGGAGTTCATCTATTTTTGAAAGCATTTGAACTTCTTGCTCCGGTTTGAAGCCAAAAGTAAGATGATACCGATGTTCCTGTTCTTCCAAATATGGAAATCCTGCCAACAAAGCTATTCATTCTAATTGATGGTGTTCCCAAAACAGCTGCTTCAGATGACATTGTTTGGCTATCGCTTATTAGCATCGTTGCATAATAAAGTACCGAATGAATTTTTTCAGGTGAGGTTTTTAATTTGTATTTGTTGAACTCCTCTTCCAAATCGGTTTCACTAGAAATAAATACCTTGCCATGTTTTTCAAGTTTTTCTATTAGTTTAATTTTATTGATTTTGGATATTCCTTTTTTACCAATATCATGGTGCGCCCTGAATGCATTAAATCTCAAAGAAAAAATTTTTCTTCTATTTTATCTCCAGACTTTTAAAACATCAGGATCGGGTTTAAAAACATTTGGATGCAGATATGCGAGTTCATGATAACCTGGGTAACTGGATAATTCTTTTAAGTTTTAATGTCTTGGAACAATCAGGAACCAATACTTGATTTGCAATGGTGTGAGCAGCTAAAGCATAAACAGGTGTTGCCCTGAAGTCATCATCATCAAAAATAACTGTTTTCATTGATGATAAAAAACCTGCCTGCGCTACTCGAAACAGATATCCCAATCCTAAATCTATTTTATACTTTTTTGCCAGTTTTATGATTTGGCTGCTAAAAATAAACTGGTTTAAAAATTTTTTGGATAGCCGGTTGGTTTGATTCCCAGGTTAATATATTTAATTTTATAAAAATCAAGCAAAGCTATAGCCGAAGGGATATTTTTTACAGTGACAAAAACGGTATGCCCCTTTTCCATCAAGTTTGCATATAGATTTCTGAACAAATGAACATGAGCAGGATGACCGATGTCGATCAAAATATTCAAATCAGGCTAAATTAAATTTAGTTAAATTCTTTTACAATCCTTTCTGCTGTTTTCCCATCCCACAATTCCGGCCTCACGGGATTTCTTGTTAAGTTACGGGTATTGAAATATTCTTCTTTGAGTCGTTGATATTATTTCCTACCAGAACACTGGCTCCGCCATATTCCCTTAAGGTAACCGGTCTTTCTGTATTCCAGCGCAGAGTAAGGCAGGGAGTTCCCAGTATCGTGCATTCCTCCTGGAGTCCACCGCTATCAGTAAGCAAAAGCCCGGCACCCATATTAAGCCTAAGCATTTCGTGGTAACCCACTGGATGAAGCAAGATCATTTGTTCCGATTGCTTAAGATCCTCCCACAGGCCAAACATTTCAAGCTGCTTAATCGCCCTTGGATGGATTGGCCAGATTACCGGCATGTCATTGCTGACAGTATCTATTAAGAAAGCGGATGATTGGTTCGAAATATCTCGTTGTAATCAACATTTGAAGGGCGGTGAAGGGTTACCACAGCAAAATATGTCATTTTCAGGAACATGTAAAGATTCTTTCAAACAGCAGATTTTTACTGAATAATCTCAGCAGATGTTTAAGTTTTTCAGCCTTGTGGCGTTGGCTTCCAGTGTATCAATCATGATATTGCCGACAAATTGATCCTGCTTTCATTCAACTCCTTCTTTTCTGAGGTTTTCACCTGAAATATGATCAGGGGTAAACAGCAGATCCGACAGGCGGTCTGTCACCAGTCGGTTGATCTCCTCTGGCATCTTCAAATCGCCTGAACGCAGGCCTGCTTCAATGTGGGCACATTTAATGTGTTCCTTCTTTGCTGTAACAGATCCGGCTAAAGTTGCATTCACATCACCAACCACCACAACCCAATCGGGTTTTTCTTTTTGTAAAACCTTTTCAAAGGCAATCATGGTATTCCCAACTTGTTCGGCATGTGTTCCGCTACCAACACCAAGGTTAATATCTGCATCAGGAATATTCAGTTCTTTAAAAAATGTTTTCGACATGCGATCATCGTAATGCTGGTCGGTATGGACGAGGAGGTGTTGGATGAGTTCTGAGTTCGGGGTTCCACGTTCGGAGTTAAACGAAGCAATTGCCTTGATAAATGGCGCAATTTTCATAAAATTCGGACGGGCACCAACGAGGGAAATGATTTTCATATACAATAATTCTTTCGGGTTACAAAAACCAAGGATAAACGACCTGAGACAAATCAACAGGAGTGTTGCTTATCAGATAACTTTTATCCAGATGAAGACTTTGAGCCGCTTTCTGCAACTTTTTCCAATCGGGTTCGGTGGCTTTTTGTTTTACCTCAAAAGCAATTTCGCCCTTAAGTATAAAATCAATTTCTGCTGTATTTCTTTTATTATAGAAAGCGAGTGATCCGTAATTCTGTAACTGTGATGCAACCGCTACTTCCAATAATTGGCTATGTGTAACTTTTGCAATAAGATTTAAAATACCCGTATCAGAAAAATATACTTTTTTACCCCCTGCTACACTACGGTCTATGCTCCCGGAATATTTTGGCAGTAAACGAAGGAAAAAAGTCCCTTCTAAAAACTCAAGATAACCGTAAATTTTTACCCGGTTTATCCCCAGTTCGGATGATAATTTTGAAATGTCGAGCAGGTTTCCATTTCGCGGGGCCAGAACAAGAATAAGGTCACGTAGCTCCCTTATATCTTTTAACTCACTGAATACCTTAATATCTTTTTCGAAGAAAGATGCAAAAATATTTTTCAGGATGAGCTGTCTTGTATTGGAATCCTTTGTTAAGGCAACTTCCGGAAAACCACCGAATGTAAGATATTCTTCATACAGTTCTTTTTGTTTATGTACTATGACTTTATTGTGTGTTTTCAGCGCTTCATTCAAGATTGTAGGTTAATGCATCTTCAGGAAGTCGATCATTAAAGTACAGATATTCCTTATAAGATAGTACCGGAAGCACATATAAAAATTTTCTTCCGCTTAGTGATTCCGGAAACAGATTGCGTAAATAATAATTGGAAGAACCTGTAAGGATGAATTTCACTCTAAAATGGTCAATAAGAAACTTTATCACCTTGGTTATTGCCGGATAATTTTGAATCTCATCAATGCAAACCAAAAATCGCTCACCGTGATTCGCTCCAACCATTTTTCTAAGATTTTCAAAAATAGCATTATAGTCAATATTCTCAAATAAAAGGGAGTCAAGCGGATTATCAAAGTCGAACCATTGCTTTTTCCCTTCCCAGACATCAAATAACTGACGCATGAGGGTGGTCTTTCCCACCTGCCTCATACCGGTTATCACAATAGCATTTTTATGCTGCAAATGCGGAAATATAGTATGATACAACGCCCGTTTAAACATTCTGTAAATATTTTTTTACAAATTTACGCATATTTGTAATTTTTTTTGAGCACCTGATGCATTCTTTAAATTCATCTATAGCTCTTTAGTTAGCAGTGGGCTCATCGGTTCGGAGGAAAAAGATGGAATACACGTTCTTCGTTAAATGAATCAATTGTTATAATGAAAGGGGTTATTTTCATAAAATTAGGGCGGGCACCTACCAAGAGATACTATTTTCATTTTTTATTTAAACGTACTTGAGAACTCAGGTTCTTTCATCAATTTTTCAATACTGGAGGGATAATTCGTTACCAACCATATCATAAATGCAGTCACATCTATTTTATCTTTAAGTAAATCTTTCCTTTTTTGTTGCCATATATCATTACGCTGCGGTGTAGTTAAAATTTCTTCTATTTTGGAAATCATCTGATCGAAATTTTCAGGCTTATAGGCAAATGTTAATCCATATTTATGCTCCTCTTCTTCGAGGTAAGATATTCTTCCTGCAAACGAATTGCACCTAATTGAGGGAATCCCTAAAACCGCAGCTTCGGAAGTCATCGTTTGTGAATCACCCAGAAACATGGTCGAAAACGCCATTAGAGAATGGATTTTTTCTGGTGAAACTATTAATTTATAGGCTTGAAGTTCCGGTTCAGATTTCTCGTTCCGTTGTAATAAATATTTTACCATACGGTTTAAGCACTTCAATAATTTTCAATTTCTGGTCAAGAGAAAGCCTTGATGCCAATATCATGGTGCGCTTTAAAAACATTAAACCGCATGATAAAATATGGCTCTCCTTTCTCTATCCTAACCTCTTTTAAAACCTTTACATCAGGGTATAAATCTGTTGGGATGTAAATAAGCAAGTTCATGATAACCGGGATAATAAAAGGTTGTCTTTTTTTTCGTTTCTGAAAAAGCACATCCGGAGAAAATAAATGATCACAAAAAGGATGGGCATATTTTACAAACAATGGTTCGACTTCATCATCGTCATCATCAAAGACAATTGATTTCATAGAGGTTAATTTCGAAATATGAGGAAGGGTTATTGAACTTCCAATGCCTAATTGGATTTTGTGCTTTTTCACAATTCTGTAAACACCGAAATTATAGCTAAACTGATTAAGTCCTTTTAATATAAGAGAATCCCTTTTTTTTCCTATATCGAAAAAATCAATATTGTAATATTGCAATAATTGTTTAGCAACCGGAATATCTTTGACTGTGACAAAAACTTTATTTTGAGTGTTAATTAATTCCTTTATCAAATTTCTGTATAGATGCACATGACCAGGATGACCGATATCAATAAAATATTCATTTAGGTAATCTTTTGCCAAATCTTATAACCCTTAAACCTAAATTATATAGAAACTTATTATGAATTTTTTCAATATCTACCAAAATTAACAAAATCGCCTCCAAATTTCTTTTTATATTCCTTACTCCATAATCCTCCGTTGGTTTACCAGCACCCATCCAAATCGAAAAACGTAAATCCATTTTCTGATTCCCATTTTAATAACTTCCCAATGAAATAGATCATTCGGACTTTTATGTAAAAAACTTTCCTGAACTTCCAGCATAAAATCATAAATGATATCTTTTTAGATTTAATGCTAAATGAATAATTATTTTATCGATCTGTATGCTGTCAATGATAAACCATTTTGTTCAGTGAGTAATTTGTTTTCATATTTGATGGTTAAAAAACTCAAACTTTGCGAAAGGGCACTTTTACATTTTTGTAAACACTGATTTAAGTAATTTGTAAAAAGTCTTTAAAACATTCCAATTTCCAACATTTTACTTCAAAATGAAATCTGTTTTTTATGCCCTATTTATTCCATTCTTTCTTTTACGTTGTATTCCTTTCCACATTACTATCACTTCCTATGGTTAAATCTAGATTAGATTTAAATGATCTTCAAAATGGAAATCCATTACTTTGAAATACTCTTTGTTTTTCAATGTTTTGAATATCCCACAAATTTCTAATTGGAGTATAAATTGCTCTTATTTTAATTATTTTTCTGTATTTTTTTAATAATAATCTTAACTATTTCTTAATCATCATGAGTAACAAGTGGACCACCAAAAATAATTGATCTGAGCAGTAAAATATCCCAATAAAACCTTAATATTCTTTTTGAATACTGAATCAAAATGCCAACAATTATACCTTCCATTTCATCATTCTTAAAATCGCCAAGATAACGGGTTTGATAATTTGGAGTATTATTATATACATTGAACATTTAAGTTTGTTGAAAAATATTTCCATATGGATGATTTTGAACAAATTTTCCAATTCATTAATGCTGATCCTTATTAATATCTGTTATCACCTTATAATCCATCCACCCAATCCTAATTATTCAATAAACTTCTGAAACCACAGATGAAGATTAATCCATTTCCAAATTTCATTTGAGATATTGACTTTTTCCTGAAGATGCTGAGTATATAAATTCAAGGCCTTTTCAGAATTTAATGATCTTTCGTGATTTGAACTCCCTGGAATTAAGTATTTCTAAAATATATTTTTTAAAAAGCATTTCTCGGAACCATTCATCCTGGGGTGTCGCAAAACCAAGCTTGTCTTTTCTTCTCACAATTTTCTCAGGCACAATATCTTTCATTGATTCCCTTAAAATATATTTGGTCATTCCATTCCTGATAATCATATCAGAGGGTAAGGATAATGTTTTTTCAACCATTCTGTAATCAAGAAATGGCACTCTGGATTCAAGAGAAAACCACATTGAATTGCGATCTTCCCATTTTAGCAAGTGCTCAAGTTTGTATTCGAAATGATTGAGCAAAGCTTTATTTAATGTACTTGCGTTGTAAAGTGAGTCCACAACCCGGTTGTCATTTTTATAGGAGGAAGCGAAATCCTGCACCAAATAACCCTTTTCAGATACCCTCAAAGAGGATTTTGTTTTGGAAGGAAGCATTGTATACAACCATGATTTCAATCCATAAGTGCTTTTATGATTATTTAGATAATGAAATACTTCACCTGACAAACGTGCCAATCTGAACTTATAAAGTAATTCCTTAAAGTAAAAACCAAAAAAATAGTGATAACCGGCAAGTTCTTCATCGGCTCCTTGACCATCCAATGTAACAACCACATGTTCCCTTGCAAGTTCCATTACTTTAAAATGGGCATAGGGACCCGTAGAAGGCACAGGCTCACCATGAGCTTCAACAAAACTTTCTTTATCCTCAAATAAAGTTCTTGCAGAGGGATGGGTAAAATGCATATTTTTGATAGATGCCTTGTATTCATTGATAAATTCTGTCTCATCCCCATACTTTCCTTTTTCATAAACAGCTGAAAATGTATTTATTTCGGGTTGATTAAGCGACTTGGAAATAATGGATACAATACTTGAACTGTCTAATCCTCCGCTCAAGCAAACTCCTACCGGGACATCACTTCTCAGTCTTAATTTGACAGAAGAAGTTAGCAGGTTTTTGTAGTCAGCATCATCCTTAAATGGCGTATTTAGTTTATCTGCAACATTGTACCAGCAAATGGGACAAATTGAATTTGGCTTATTGTTCAGGTCAAAGTTAAAATAATGACCATGCTGTAGCTTTTTAATATTTGTGAAAAAAGTCTGATCTGTATGATCCGTGCGATTAAATACAAGATAGTCAAAAATGGATTGATTGTTTGGAGTGGGTTTTTCATTTAATATTTTAAAAATTGGCTGAATTTCAGATGCATAAATGAACTGACCATTACTGAAAGTATAATAAAAAGGTTTAATTCCAAACCGGTCACGGGCAACAAACAATTTATTTGCCTCCTGATCAAAAATTGCAAACGCAAACATGCCATTCAGTCTGTCAAGGCACTTTTCTTTCCATTTAATAAATGATGCTAAAAGAACTTCAGTGTCTGTATTTGTCTTGAATTCATAAAAGCCCCTTAATTCTTGTCGTAATTCAAGGTAATTGTAAATTTCTCCATTGAAAGTGATGATGTATCTTTTATCGCCAGAAAGCATGGGTTGATGACCAGCTAAAGTTAAGTCGATAATGCTTAATCTGACAAATCCTAATCCCAGGTTTTTATAAAGATAAATTCCTTCATCATCAGGCCCCCGATGCTTCATGGTTTGCATCATTTGCTGCAACTGAAAACTTTCAACTTGTTTATCGTTTAAATTTATAATCCCGCAAATGCCGCACATAAACTATTCATTAAAAACTTTTCATTTTTACAAAAATATATCGGATTACCTGAAAATGAGAATGTAAAATGGTAGGATCGGTTTCTTTATAAAATCATTTTATAATCAATTATTTAATACTTGAATATAAACATGGAAGATTCTTTTGGCAATGCTTTGGCTATCTAATCCCAAGTTCAATATCCTCCGTCTTCCGAAGGTTCTTCCATAATTTTTACGAAATTCTATCGCATTTTTTATTTTTAGGGAAATTTCAGAGTAGTTAAAGTTAGTGATATAATAACCCGCGGTATCACCAAATAACCATTTTATATCTCCTACATCAGTTGAAACAACAGGGCAATTGCATGCCATGGCTTCTTTAACTACATTGGGTGACCCTTCGTGATAAGACGTCATCAACAATATGTCTGTCGCACTATAATAAGCATTGATCGTTTCTTGCTTTCTGCCAAAGATGGTATGTAGTTTGACATTCGGTTCCAATTCTCTGCAAGCCAATTGGGCAAGTTTATAATTTTTTTCAGCTCTGTCTGGCCGAGACATGAAAACAATATTAATTTCATCTTCCTTAAACCCACAAAGGATTCTGGCTTTTTTTCTTTCAATCTCTTGAAACAACTCCATATCTACACCATTTGGAATCAACTGTACATTTGGATTTGATTTGATCTTTTCAAGCATTTCTTTCGACTTCACAATACATCGGTTATAAAATTTTTTGGATAGAAATATATTTATCGAAGCAAGGACCTTGCTTCGAAATGTTATTTCGCCATTTTCTTTGTTTGAGCCTACTAAATCATCCCCCATAAAGGAGACGATGAGTTTTTCTTTTCTCCTGGCCAATAATGCAACAATTCCAGAAAGACCATAATGGGCATGAATTATATCAAACCTATTGGCTTTCAGAAAATTCCTTAATGTTAAAATACAAGCGAGATAGGCTTTTATACCCTTTCCTTGGATTGGAAAATAATCAATATCGCATCCGATCTCAATTAGAGACTTTCCTTGTGCTTCAATAATAGGACTTATTTTTCCAGATTCCTTGCCACTACTGACAAATAGAATTTTCAAATTTTTCTTTGCATTGAATTATTTTCAAAATAACGGTATTTCCCATTTTCTGAAGGTAGAATTTTATCAGTATAAACAATATCGTATTCAACAGAATATTCTGATAATAATGCCTTTAATTCGTTTTCCAAATTTATTTTGTCAATTTCACCAGCGCATTCAAAAACAAATTGGAGAGTACTCCCATTCCAGATTACTTTATGCCGAATTATTCCGGGATATTTACGAAACAAAGTACCACCGAAAATATTAACCGGATGAAAAATCATGCCATTGGGGAGGTGAACAATATCTGTGCTTCTTCCGTATATTTTCTTAAACCATTTTAATGAATACTTATTTTCAGGAGATGATTCATGCAAATCATCTATCATGTCACCAATTTTATAGCGAATCATTGGCATTCCATAATTATCGAGATCGGTAGCCAGAATATTGTACATACCTACATTTTTAGCCGGCTCAACCTCAAGGAAAACATGTGCATCAAGTACAAAATATCTATCCTCTCGCGCTGGACGAATCGCTATACCTAATACTTCGCCACAGCCATACATATCTCCGGTTGGAGCAAATACTTTTTCGATCAGTTCTTTCTGCTGATCAGTGAGGTTTTCAGCAGTTGTAATAACTTGTTCAAGTGAATCTAATGAAAGATAGTTTTTCTCAAAATAACTGGCCAATGTATAAATGGCACTTGTATAACCATCTATAATCCGGGGGGAATGGTCAATTATTTTACGAGAGATTTCTATAAGTTGTCTTTCGTCATCTATCATCATTGAAGCAATGTTTAACTGCCTCATTACCAGATTTTTTAACCTTGAAGATAATTTTCTCCATTGTTTAATTGAAGTTGCATTTCCCCAGATATGAACCCCACGATCTCCTGGTTTCCATCCAGACATCGACCATAATGCATATCCTGCTGCGGTTCCTGCGCTTAATCCTCTTTTATCATAATAATAATGAATTGGAATACCAGTAGTCCCGCTTGAACTTCCATGAATTAGTTGTTTTTTATGATATTTTGCGGAAAGAAGCTCTTCCTGATTGTTTTGGATAGCATCCCTGTCAAGAATAGGTATCATTTTTAGATCAAGGGGACTCTTAATTTCGGATGGTATAATTTTATGATCATCAAGTATCTTATGGTAATAAGGCACTGTATTGTAAGAATGTTGTATAAGTTGTTGAATTCTTTTGCACTGATATTCGTAAACTTTTTCTGTATTCCATTTAAGGCTTCTGCGAAAAAACAGGTACCATGGCAATACACTTGTTCCCTTTGCCAAATCTATTGTAGCCAGCCGTATCAATGATTTCATATTATTTCAGGTCTTTAATTTCGTTATAATAGCTGATGGCTGAAATAGAATTAATAAAATGCATCCGATTGTTTTTCCACCCGTCTTTTATTTGTTCTGACAAATATCTGGTATTGAAAATTTTTTCATCAGCGGGCAAAGCTTCTATATTTGAAAGATTTTTATTTATACATAAAGAAGAATAAGATGGGGTACTTTTATCCCGTTTAATTAAATATTTTTTTAATAAATAACCGCTGGTAATATTAATAATGCCTGCAGGTCTTAAAAAATCATTTGGTTTATACCCTCTGTCTAAGGTTTCCATTAGCAATTGAGGATACGTTTTTTTCAATATATATGCATACAGAACCTGACCTCTGTAACGTTTCAAAGGATTTGATTCAAGAAATTCACTGTTTGCGCCAGCTATTTCTGTTTTTAATAACTCCTGGATAAATCTGAAGGATAAAAATGGTGCTCGATGATTTAAAAATAATCGCTGAACCATTATCTCCGGACCAAAATATTTCCGAAAAACCTCTTCATACATGTAAATATAGAACCTTTTATTTACTGATAGTTCAGATGGTAGGTTTTTCAAATACTCCTGTATGTCAGATAATAAAGAATTAAGGTTACTGTTAATCAGTTCTCTGGTTAAATAAAAAACTCCGGGATAGTTTTGAATTTGTTTTTTTAGAGCATCTATCCCCTTAAAATCAAAAAGGCTGAACAGAATTTCTGATGTCATTACTCCAGGGATCTTCATGGCCCTTATTACTTCACTCCCAAAATTACCACTTAATAGATATTTTTCATTTTTAAGCAGGGTACTGAGGATAAAGTGATATTGTGATCTTGAGAAATTACCAGTTCCAAAACTCTTTCTTAAAAATTCATTTGCATGATCCCACCAGTCATCAGAGGCAAATTTATTGTCCAAAAGCACTGGTGAATAAGGGATATTAAGTTTTTTACATACCTTCAAAGGAATTTCAATATCAGGATCTCCAGCCGAGCCATATGAATAGGTTGCAAAATCAAGCTTAAGTGATTTGGCAAGAGCTATTACAGTTCGACCGTCGAACCCGCCGGTGAATGTAGCATAAAACTTTTCCTTGGGAAAAAAGGCCTTTGCCTGGTCTATAAAAATATCACTCATTAAATTAATGGATTTCCGCCAGGGCCTTGGTTTATCTACATAATAATCCGAAATGTTTGTATGTTTTGTACAATTCAATCTACCATCGTATTCAAGAAGGCTGTTAGAAGGTATAACTTTAATTTCAAGGAAAGGGGTTCTATCGAATAAAGCGTAGTTAAAAATGGCTTTTTCAAGATAATACTGCTGATCAATAGTTAGTTTTACTGTTGTATCTTTCAGAATTAAATCAAAAGATGAAGTTATGATAACCACCTTGTGGTTCTGGTAGTAGTATACAGGAAGCATGCTGAAAATACTTGATGAAACAGACATTTTCCCGCTTTTTTTATCCAAGAGCATTAAATAATAAAAGCCATCGACTTCACGCAAAAAATTACCCAGATGGAAGTTTTCAATCAGGTTTCTATAGTATAATGGATTGTTCTGATTATAAATTGGGTCACCAAAAATCCAAAGGATTTTAGTACCTGTAGTTATCTTCTGAGTTATTAAATGTTCTCCTTTTCCTAGAAAATATATCAAGTTAGATGTCGGAAAATTATCAGGCAAACTGCTCGATGTGATGATTTCCGGAACAAACATCTCCGTTTGACTCCTGTTGAGATGGATATAAAAATGCATATCTATTTTAAAACTTTATAAATTAAACCAGAAATTTTTCTTCTTAACGCTTTCCATACTTTAACAGGTTGTAAAAAGTACTAATCTGTTTATATGGAAACTGATTCATGTAACTACCTATCTTATATTTCGCTTTTTGTAATGACAAGAACCTGTTATTTCGTGAATGGTAAAGTCCTATTCTTAAAGGTATTCTGTCCGGCGAATCAGGTAATTTTTGTTTGCTGCCAATTGTTGAGGCAAGATAACCGGATTTGATGGCAATTTCATGAGCTAGTTGTGTGTTGTCTCCATGAGGCCAGCAAAGAAATCTGACTTTTGATTGTAAATTATTTTCAATAATTTTTTTAGAGGTGGCTATTTCATATTCCAGTCTATTTAAATATTCTTTCTCGGATTCGATATTGGTTATTAATAGGTTTTGGCTTTTATATTTCTTGTATAGTTTATTTATTCTTTCGAATGCGGTCGGTAAAGAGTATTCATTGAAGTTATAATCAGATAATTCATCAATACACTGATCAACAAATCTTTTATTAATAATTACCCTTTTTGCTATAACTGAAGATGCCCCCTCAAAAAGCGGATAGCCATATGGAATAGATAGTTTAAACGTTGGATCGCTTATATAGTAAGGTTTTTTTTCTGGAAACAATTGCTAATAGTATAAAGTGAGTCGCTATTGGGATGGTGAATACCTATCAATTTATCTGAGATAGGGTACTTAGTATGCGTCATTGTATGCGACTCAAAATCTACCAGTCCGCTTGTGAACATAATCCGCATTTCTTCCCAGCTTAAGTAACCCCATTTGCAAAGTTCATTAAAGCTTAATTGGCCCTTTAAGTAATCTTCCATATTTGGCCGGACACCATTTTTCTGATCAACAAACTCAGGGCTTACAAATATCGTGGCCCTAAGCCCGTATTTTTTTAGTAACGGAAATCCCCAAATCCAATTATCAAGGTAGCCATCATCAAAAGTGATCACCAAAGCCCTTTTAACCGGAGCTTTCACCCCATTTGCGATTTGCCAATAATCATAAAGACTGATTGTATTAAAATATTTGGAAAAATATTTAAACTGGTCCTCAAGGAAATTCAACTCCAATGTAAGGTAATTTCTTTTCCATTCATAATTGATGGGGCCAACAGAATGATAAAAAACAATAGGTGTTTTATTAATAAATTGAATCAATGGAATGGGGTAATTTTAAATAAATTTTTGTGGGATTTGTTTTTTCCGATTGTTATAAAATGTAGTTGTAAAAGTCTATAATTATTTGTTTCTAATCTTTATAATTTGAGCCAGGAACGATTCGCGCATTTTTTCAACTGAAAACTTAGACAAGTGGTTTTTATAATCAATTGAGTTCCGGTCAAAATGAATGAGCGTGTTTACGGCTTCTATTAAACAAAAGGTCAGGGATTTTATATCCTTATAGGGAAACAAAACCGATGATCCAAGAAACACGGTTTCTTTGACTCCTCCCACGTCAGTTGCTACAACAGGCAACCCTGCAAACATTGCTTCAAGTATAGCATTTGATAAGCCTTCACCTTTTGAAGAGTGAATAAAAATATCACCACATGCCAGGTATTCGTCAACATTTTCTATTTTCCCTAAAAGTTTAACTCTATCTGAAATATTATTCTTTTTGATTGTGTTTTCAATTTTATTTCGAAGAGGACCTTCTCCTATAATAATATAAAAAAAATCAATTTTATCGGATATTTCTTTTAATGATTCCAATACAGTAAAATAATCCTTCATGGGATTTAAATTAGCAATGGAAATAAGTACTATCGAATTAGTGCTATAGGTTGGAAACAGGTTTTTCAACTGTTTCAGCTTTATGGCATTTCCAGGCTTTATTCTAAACTTTTCTTCTATTCCGTTATAAAGCACAAATCTCTTTTTACCAGGATATAGATTATTTGCTTTCAAACCGGCAATTGAATTCGCCATGACATAAGGGGATAACCAGCAAATAAAACTACGCACCCAATGGCTTATTTTTATTAATCTTACTCCGTGCCGAATGGAACCATTAATAAAAACAAAACCATTGAATCGGTAAAGCATTAAACAACAAAAAGAAGTAAAAAAATCAAAACTCACAACTACCTCTGGCTTTATCTTTTTTAAATGATTTCGAAGTGAATTAAACTTTTCAAATTTTCTTTTACCCCTTAAAGGGAAAATATGGTTCTTAAAAGCCGGATATTCATTATGGTATTCCTGATTTTTGTCTGAATTAATTAAAATTGATACCTTGTGTCCAGTTTGCATTAATGAAGATGCCAGAATTAAAACTTGCCTTTCGGTTCCGCCACGCTTTAGTGATTCACAGGTAAATACAAAATTCATGAAAAGATCACAGGGATGAGATTCATTAGTTTGAAAGGCGATGTCGCAAAATTTCCAAAAAAAATCAGTTTTTATTGATCCTGCTATTCAGGATTTCAAAATATATTTTTTCTAATTCGATTTCTTTTATTTGAACATCAAGTGTATTGATAGCATATTCCTGTCCGGATTTGCCCAGGGCATTTCTAAGAAAGTTGTTCTTTGAAAGAGACAAAATAGCACCCATTAGACCCTCGATATCCCATTCCTTAACCAATATCCCTGTTTTATTGTTTGTAATGACGGATGGTATACCCGCATGATAAGTTGAAATAACCGGAAGCCCAGCGGCCATCGCCTCAATGAGAGTGCCGGGCAATCCTTCCTTATCTTTATCGGAAGCAGTAATACTTGGCTGAACATAAATATCAGTTTGAAAAAAAAGATCATTCAACTCACCTTTATCATAGTTGTATGATCCAATTAGTTTTATTTTATCTTCAAGTGCTGAGGATTTTATCTCCCTTAAAATTTTTTTCTTCATGTATCCTTCTCCTGCAATAATCCATTCGAAATTAGTATAGCCATTTTCAATCAATTTTTTTAATGTTTGTATCATGAAAATATGGCCCTTTTTTTCATCAAGTCTTCCTGCAGTTAATAAAATAATTTTATTATTTAATAATTTGATATCTCTCTTTATATCACTGAATTTTTTGGTATCAGTTCCGTAATAATGAACCATAATTTTATTTTCGGGACATCCCAGCGCTGTAAGATCTCTTTTCATATCATCGCTCATTGCCAAAATGGTGGTCGCGTATTTAAAAACCCTGTTTTGAAGGTATTTTTTCCCATAACCCCAATACCATTTTGGAAAGGAAGAGCAATCATAACCGTAAAATGAAACAACTGATGGTAATCTGGACCTTTTCAAAATCTCACCGAACATACCAGCATCAGTACCATAATGCACATGCATTATTTGCGCATTACTATTTTCAAGGAAAACCAACGTTTTCTTTATTTGTTTCGGTGTGATTTTTCGCAAATATCTGTATTGTAATAGTTGCCCTTTTGTTTGATTTTTGCTTAAATCCAACACCTTAATTTCGGGATTTGCCTCATGAATATTAAAGCCTGGAGTTACTGGATCACGATAGATTACAATAGGTGCAAATTCCTTGTGACAAAGGATTTGGTTACGAATAAAAGTAGTATTGGAAGAGAGAAACCGTCTTACAAAATGGGCAACGACGGGCATAGTTATAAAACTAATTGAAGTTCAAAATCAGATTTTTATATAATTCCTCAGTTAATTTGAGATTTTTTTTCATCAGGAATTTTTCACTTATTGTATCCCTTGCATTATTAACAAGCTTATGTAGTAAATCCTTATCCTTTTTAACTAATTGGACCAGTTCAACGATACTCTTAAAATCGTATGGGGAGATCAGGAAACCATTCTTTGAATTTTCTATTATTTCTGAGCTGCCACCAATATCTGTAACTATTGGCACCAGGCCGGCAGCCATATATTCAAGAACCGAATTGGACAAGCCTTCACTATATTTTGGTGTTGAGCATAGCACACCGATTTTGCATTCGGCAAGGTATTCTTCAACATTATTTATAGCACCCGGAAAATGAAAATGTTTTGAAAGATCTGGATATTCCGAATTGATCCACTTCTGATATCTTGTCCTATACTTTCCTTCACCTAGTAAATACACCTCATTTACTGTGCTTTCTTTTATCAATTTTGCACTTGCCCTAATAAATGTTGGATGGTCTTTATAGTCTGTAAAATTTGCTGTCATAATCATGTTGAACTCCAACGATTTCTTGACAGGTTTGAATCTACCCGGATCAATGGAATTATAGATAACCCGGCCTTTTGCATTGTACGCTTTTAATCCGGCAAATGAATTAGCAATTACCACATCTGCCTTTTTTATAAAAAATTTTCGAAATATGTATTTCCAGCCTTTATCTATACCAGCATCGCGTATTGATCCGTTAATAATTTTTACTTTGAAATATTTACATGGTAAATATGAATAAAAAGATGAAAGGGCATCCCATGTATGCACAATATCCGGTTTAAATTCGCGGAAACATTTCCATATCGATACTAAAGGTTCCAGTCGGCTTGGTCTTTTATTAAGCTCCCTGAAAAATGAACTGTATTGCACAGCTTGCTGAGAATAGTGATTTTTCTTATTGAAGGTGATTATTCCAATAATATATTCATTTCTGTTAATGTTTTTTGCAAGTTCTATTAATTGACGTTCTTTTCCGCCCGGACCTAAGCCGCTAGAAATAAGCAAAATTTTTTTCACTTTTTTATTTTAGCTTTCAGTAAGAAGAAGTTGCTATCATTTCCGGTTGTTTTAAGTCAGGCATTTGAAGAAGGTCAACCAGTTCAAAGTATTGTGGCCAGTACCTTCCTGGATGCCAAATCATATTTGTATCCCAATATCCTGTAGAATACTCTGGGTAATCACCATAGCAATAACTTATTTCAACAATTGAAGGTTTGTGATTCTCGTCATATATAAAATCATATGCCATTGATTTGAACTTAAGTCTTTTGGAAACTTCAAATGCTATTCTTATAAACTCTTTATCTATACTATTTTGATCAATATCCCAGTTGTTACTTCCAGATGCCCTGAAATCATTCGGTCGATTAAACCGTTTAAAAGCAAATGCCCTGTTACCAGTTACTGCAACCCGTGTGTCGTAATCATTATTAGGAAGATATTTTTGAAAAAGAACATAGTTTTTCTGAACTTGCCACATTTTACTATAATCTTTCCCAACAAGATAATCTCGAATTTTTATACCATAAAAACGATAATATTTATATAAGCTAAAATTAAAAACCTTAAGTCTATTAATCAAACCAATTTTTTCCTGATGTATGCCTCTTTTGAAAATTTTTCGTGTTAAGGATTTTGCTTTTGATCTTGATTTCAGCATTCGGACATTGTATGACCCAGAGCCAGTTTTTAGTTTAAAAATCAGGGGTAAAGTTGCTGTATTTAACCATTTTAACGCTTTTTCCCTGTTCCAGAAAATATAAGATTCGTAACCGGGTAGCCATGTGTTTTTAATAAATAGTATTCACTGATCTTATCATCGTAAAACCAGCTTGTGGCCATATCCGGGAAACATCTTATACCAAGTCCTTCAATAACCGGAAGAATTGATTTGGCAATCTGCTGATCGCTATGAGCATGGGACCATTTATATATGAAATGATCAATCGTTTTAATTTCGTCCCAAAAAGATATATCACTACTGTCAAGATCAATAAATTCAATATTATTGTATCGAAGTATCTTTCTATATATTTCGAGTTCAGATCTATTTTGTTATGTCACGCTTTGTGAATTCCAACTCTCATCTTCAATAAATTTTTTCAATGATTCTATAACTAATTCTCTGTGCGATTGACATTTTATCATATTTAATGTGGTTGCAATTCAGATATCTTTAAATAATGTTTTGGTAAAATTCCGAATTTAAAAAGCCCTCGTTCAATTATATTTAATCGCATTATTTGTTTGATATACAAATTGGACCTTGATGATGCGTATTTTTCCCACTCTTCAATCAACTTATTATTATCGCATATTATCTCTGATAATGCATCCAGTTCCTTTATTCTACCAATATTATCAGTCATCAAGTCAACAAAGTCATGTTTATTGGTCATCTGCTCAATAAAGTGAAACTTTACAGATGGAGTAGCTCCTGATTCTATAACCAGTTCAGCCAGTATCCCCTCAAACCATTTGGAATTCATATTTTCTGGGTCATCAAAAATAAAATTTCCCAGGCTGTAGATCAAAGGAACGGTATTATAGGTTTCATAACCGCTTACTACATGTGTATGATGGCCAATGACCGCCGATACTCCCAGGTCAGCCAGAAAATGAAAAAATTTTTTCAGCTGGGGAGAAGGCAAATTAAAATATTCATGACCACCATGAACAATTGCAAAAACAAACGGAGTGACTGTAATGCCTCCTTAATGTCATAATAAGCTTGTATACTGTCAATAGGATTAGCACCGGCATGAACCTTTCCGGCAATGGAAAATTCTTCTTCACAATAGTTAATGAAAGCCAGTGTTGTATTTTTAACTGAAACAAATGAAATCTTTCCTGCAGCATGCAAATTCTTTCCTGCGCCGACAGTCTCTATTCCATGCGCATGACAATGCATTATTGTTTCCATAACTCCAGCATCACCATAATCGCGAATATGGTTATTTGCAAGACAGGCAATTGACACTTTTGCAGATTTAAGTAGTTTAATTGATTCCGGATGAGCTTTTACATGCGGTCCGTATTTTTTAATGGCTCCGGAGGAAAGGGTTAAAGGGCATTCAAGGTTTGATACATGTATATCTGCCTGCTGAATTGTATCTTTGATTCTGGCTAATAATATTATCCTGAGTATTTTGGAGACAACTGGCCTCAGCCCGACCAATTGGCGACGAAGTCGCCCGAGAAGAGTATTTTGATTTTATCCAAGGTTTTTCAAGTTATTATATTTTACGAGATAATTCGTCAATTTATCAAAAGTAGCTTCAAGTGAATATTTTTCTTTTACAAATTGTTTACATGCATTGCTGTGTTTAATTCTGAATGCACCATCTATCAGTAAGCGTATGCAATAATCTGCCATTTCCTTGTTGTCATCTGAAATCAATCCCTGAACACCGGACTCCATTTCCAGGCTATCAAGAGCATTATGAGTTCCAACTACGGGTAATCCCATCGCCATCACCTCAACAATACGCCCACGAAAACCCGAACCCAATTCAAGAGGCAGTACCAACAGTTTGCCTTTACTTAGCCAGGGCCTGACGTCTTCTACATAACCTGTCACAATTATATCCCTTCCATTGTGCAAATTTTGTATTTCAACAGGTGGTTTATTTCCAACTACAACCAACTTAACGTCGGAAACTTGTTGCTTAATAAGTGGCAGAATTTCTTTAAATGTACGGAAAAAGGCGCCGATATTTTGAGAGCTGCTCATGCTTCCATAAAATATTATGGTATTCCCTTCCGGCAGATTATCCATTTCAGAATAATAACGCAGATCATTACCGTCGGCAATCATCAAATTAGTTTTTGCCGGATGATCATGAGAAAAAATCTTTAAACATTTTGTTGATAGGCTAAGAATTATATCAGAAGCTTCTGAAATTCGTTTTTCAAAAAACAAACTTTTCTTTAACTCACGTTTTTTGAAAAAGGGTATACCTGAATGATATTTATTTTTCTCAAATACTTCAAGGTTTTCCTTTACAGCATAATGGGTATCCAGAATTTTAACAACAGGAACCTTAATAAACCTGAAGAAATCAGAAATTTCCCAATAATTACTAATAATAAAATCATACTTGTTCTTCTTAACTATTGACAGAATTTCTTTTTGATATCTTCTTCCTGCAATAAAGGCCGTATCAATACCCAGCAAATAGAAATTTAATCTTTCCCATATCTGATATTGTCTCTTCTTTAACAGATTTGATCTGTGCTTTTTAGATCTCAGGGGGAAAAATCTAACGCCAAGATCGATAAATCCTGCTACTGATTTTTCATATTCAGCCTGGCTGTTATAAGGAGTAATAACGTCTACATCAAAATGTCTCAGAAGGCTTTTCGTCATGTGCAGGGTTCTCACCTGGTTCATGGCGTAAGTCGGAAACAAGCTGATGGGATTTACAATAAGGATTTTCTTTTTCATCATTGTATGAAACAATTACCAGTTAATCCCCTGATAATTATTTAAACCTCTCAATTCTTCAATCCTAATCATGTCGACAATATTGCGATCAGCAAGCATTGTTTTATAATTTAAAACCTCGGCCACTTTATGAACAAGGACGATAGTTCTTCCATGTTCAAGAACCTCCTCAATATTGGTGCATAATAACGCCGAAATATGTGGAAGATGCTGTTCGATATAGCTGCGGTTTGAACCGATCAGTTTCGATAAATGCACGTTCCGGTCATAAATCTTAATATCGTAGCCTTTGCCCAGCAACGATTCAACCAAATCCACTGTAGGGCTATAGCGAAGGTCATCCGTTCCGCTTTTAAAGGCCAGGCCTATAATTCCAATCTTTTTTTGTCCAAGGTTTTCGATTAACTCGATAGCCCTTGCTTTCTGATACTCATTTGAGTTTTCGATGGACGAAATAACAGGTGTCTGAATATAATGATCGTAGGCGATGGTTCTCAATCCTTTCAGGTCTTTTGGCAGGCAGGATCCGCCATAAGCCATACCCGGCTTGAAATATACAGGTGAGATATTGAGATGATTGTCCATGGTAAAGAGGTTCATAACCTGATGCGAATCTATTCCCAATGCTTTGCAGATCGAACCCACTTCGTTAGCAAAAGTAATTTTCAGGGCATGAAAAGCGTTGTTGATGTACTTAATGATCTCGGCAACTTCTATCTGTGTTTTAACAACAGGCGCGTTTATCTTTTCATAAACACTTTCCATGATTTCCAATGCTTTTTCGTTGTCAGAGCCAAGAACTGTTACTGATGGATTATAGTAATCAGCTACAGCAGAACCCTCGCGAAGAAATTCAGGGTTGGAAACAACGGCAAAATCTTCATTTCTGGTTTTTCCGCTGGCCTTTTCAATAATTGAGCCCACCTTTGAGTTGGTTCCTGGAAAAACAGTACTTCTGATAGCAACAATATAAAAACCTTTTTTATTTTTAATGGCTTCCCCAATCTGGCCGGCAGTCTGGTAAACATATTCCAGGTTCAGTTGTCCGGTAGGTAATGATGGGGTTCCAACGCAGATAAATGCAACTTCTGAATCCATTACCGCTTTTCGATAGTCCTGTGTTGCAGCGATCCTGCCCGATTTCCATTGCTCAATCAGAATGGTATCGATATCTTTTTCGATGATCGTTGGTAATCCTCTGTTGATCAGATCTATCTTATCCTGGTTGGTATCGACGCCTATGATTTGATGTCCGTTTTGTGCAAGGCAGCCAATCCCAACACATCCCACATAACCTAAACCAAAAATTGCTATTTTCATTTAATTTATCCTTTAAAGTTGTAAAATGGAACATGCCAAAAGAAAAGTTGTATTTTTATGTTTTGTTATACAAATTGTTTTCTTATTGGGATTAATCCCCGATAAAAATGTTTGATTTATTTTTCAAATACTTACCTGCAATTTGAATGATTTCCTTCCGGATTCCTTTATCCGTGCATTGCACAACATTCATTCCGGGTTTTTCATTGGCTTCAACAATCAACGGCCCTTCATCGGTAATAGCCACATCCCATCCAATAACAAAGCTGAAATATAAAAGCTGGTGAGCCTTGATGCATAATTCTAAGGCATCCCGAAGACCAGGTAATTTATAACCGTCAAAACAGATACCAGAATCAGGATGCGTGGAGACTATGCTTTTTTCTTTATCATTCAAACTACAATAACCATCTGCTTTCAGACATTCCTTCTGAATGTCAACTCCAACATAGACCGATCCTTTATCCCATGAATCGGTGCTGGCTTTTCCGGTGGCAAAGGCCTGGAAGCCGCATAAATATTGAGGATTTCCATCATTCAAAATGGTAACGATGCGGGTGGTATTGAGTGCACTTGTATTTATTTGCCTGATCTCTTTGCAAGACAAATGCCATCGCTGAACAACCCATACCTTTTCGCCCAAAAGATTTGAAAATGATTCAACTGTATGTAAAATCCCGTTTACTTCAATTTTTCCTTTATTAAACCTGCAAACAAGCACACCTTCGCTGGCTTCAAGTACAATATTTTTAACTATAAAAACATCCTTAAACGCCTTAAATCCATCTATTCCTGTCCGTCTGCCATCCTTAAAATTAAGGATTGAGTGGCTGTACAAAGCAAGGTTTTCAATGCAAGGTATGTTGTTGGCAGCCAAAATCGAATTTGCAATAAATTTATCTTTGGTGGTAATATTATATTCATACTTTTCACATCCAGCCCGTGTTTTCAATTTTTTTTCGACTTTATTCTTAAGTTTCAGGAATTCATTTCTGCCAATGTAGTCGTCTTGTTTTCTTTCAGCAAGGTTCAGGCCATAGGCATAATACATTCGGTTGAAATTATGTTCCCTGATCTGCCAGATCAAAAGTTCTCCAAGTATTCTTATTTTTGATTTTTTCGGCCCCATGGTGATATATTTTTGCCTGTCCGGTCACATACTTATAAGTCAGCAGCCATGAATAAACAAACTCCTTCAATTTTTGAAGCATTTCTAAAAAATGTGTTTCCAGGTAAGCTTTTTATTCTTTATACCCCATTTTATAGCGGATCCCATACCTTTCCATATTTTATAAACGTAATGGAAACGAAATCTGATCAGCATTTTGAAAGATGCTCGTAAATTTCTTTTACTCTCTCATGAAAAACTTTTTTAAACTGCCCGGCCGTTCTGTATTTCATGTGAATGATCAATGGATTGCGGGCGTCATAATAGGCCTTGAACGGAGATGCCTTACCAATGGTCATGCTTTCCTTGTGCCATAATTTTGCCCTGGGGGTATACATTATTTTAAATCCGGCTTGTTTGGCACGAACCTGCCAGTCGAAATCTTCTCCCTGGAAAGCAAATTCAGTATCGTATCCTCCTGTTTTCAGGTACACCTCACGGTTCACCAACCAGTAAATATCATCGCAAAAAGCCCTTTCCTCTATAGTTTCATATTGTCCCTTGTCTTTTTCCATGCTGCCGATATGGCCTGTGTTCCACCATACCGGGTCAATTCCTTTTCCAACCGTTTGAAAAGTATCCGGCTGATCATAAAAATAAACTTTACCGATTACAAATCCAATAGAATCATCTGTTTCGGCTACCTCAACAAGAGATGAAATAAGTTTGCTATCTGCCTTTACATCATTATTGGTTATCAGAACAAAATCTGCATTTTTCTCTCCGAATGCGTATTTCATACCGAAGTTTAGTCCTCCTGGAATACTTGAGGTTTTTTTCTGTTCTTAACACAGAAACTGACGGATAATGCACTTTCACCCATTCCTCAGTGCCATCTGTGGATCCGTTATCCACAACCGTCACTTCAAAGTTGGGATAGTCGTTTGCTAAATAGGAAGACATGCTGTCGTCCAGAAGATGTTTTCCGTTATAACTCAGAATCAGGACAATGATATGGGGTTTAATACCTTTGTTCATGTGGCATTAATGATTTTTTTCTTGTTTAAGAATCATTTTTAATCCTTGTTCAAGCGATATTTTGGGCAACCAATTCAACAAGTGATTCGCTTTACTGCTATCACAAATTGTATCAAGAATTTCGTTTTCCCTAAATTCATTAGAATAATTAACCTCGATTTTTTCTTGTGTTATACACTTAACTGTGTCAATAATTTCCTGTATTGAATGGCTTTTACCAGAGCCCAAATTGAATATTTCGAACTTCGTAGTCTCATAATTTAAAGTTGCAACACATGCTTCAACAACGTCATCAATGTAAATAAAATCACGTTTTGGCCGAGGATCTTTTAAATGAACAAATCCTGACTTGCATTGACTAATAATGCTTGGGATGAGAAAATCAGCATGCTGGTCAATTCCATATATGTTAAATGGTCTGAAAACCACAACAGGTAATTTGAATTTTAGATTATATGCCCGGCAAATATCAGGTTTAAAAGGAATATTGTTCCGATTGAAAATGCAATTGAAAAACTCGGGCTGATAAATGGCATTTATTACGAATGGGCGCAGAGCGACACAATCGGCTTATTGCTTCAGGAAGGGCGTCAGATCGGTGTAATTGCACAGGAGGTGGAAGCAGTTTACCCTGAACTGGTTATAACTACCGAGAAAGGATATAAGATGGTAGACTATGCAAAACTATCAACTGTTTTACTTGAAGGAATTAAGGAGCAGCAGAAACAAATAAATTCATATAAATCTGAAAATGAGGCTCTGCAGTCAAAGCTGCAGACACTTCAGGAGAGGGTGGACATGATTGAGAATATATTGATTAAAGTCAGTGGAAAAATGAACGAACCACTGATATATAGTTTAAAGGATAGAGCATTTGATGCCTGGTAAATAGCTGATCGAAATATAATTGGTTTTCAATTTACCCTTTTTGTAAATTTGATTTTGTTTAATGTCTGCTAGACTCTTCCTGTGGCAATGATTACTAATTATATCATTCATAATAAGGTTGTTAAAGGTATTGTTCTTTATCATATTAATTAGTTGGCAAAGATTGGAAATCTATCCTCATAAAACTAAATTAGAATTAGTTTCGTAAATAGCCTAAAATCCAATCAAATAAAATAATAGAACTTATGAAAAGAATGAATTGTCAGAATACTTACTCAATGGTTTTTTAACATTTATTCTGATAACAGAGGTCTATGCCCGACTTGCTGGCATGTACCTTCCATGTCTGATTGGACAACCCTTGTCGACATTTTACAGATAAGGTTTATGGGTTTGAAGGAAGTGGAGATGATATAGCCAAATCACTTGCTTCCTCCGAGGGGTGGCTCATATACACAGCATTAGGTAGTATTGGAAACAACCAAAAAAGTAACAATAGTAGTGGATTGACACAATCCCCTGCGGGCTTTGTAGCCCGGAAGGAGATTTCTATAATATTGGAGAAGTAAGCAACTGGTGGTGTTCACCGGAGCAAACAATCAATCAAGCTGATCGAGTTTATTTACAATTTGGTGGATCAGAACTATACTATGCGGGAGGGCTTCAAAAAGGCTGGTTTCTCAGTCAGATGTATTAAAGACAATAATTAGATCTATCCAATTTTCAAATTCTCTTGATCTGAAATATTCATGATAAAAATACTTTTGCCAACACATTCAATAAAGTAAATAAGTTTGTCACAGTTTTTGCCTTTCCACTGCATCTTGACATTTTTGTAATGGCTATCGTGCCAGGACTCGCACATCTGCTCGCTAACTAAAGCCTGCACCTTGATAAATTTCTGGCTTCGGGATAAATTGTACCACTACAGACGTAATGCTCACAAAACTTTATACCTGGACGTCAAAAAGGATGCCCCCGCTTTCGCTACGCTCCGCGGGCCAGACTCCACCTCCTTATACCGTGACAGTTTTCTGGCTAAAGATCAAATGAAATGGCCGGTACCAGCGTCGGCAAACATAAACATCACTTTATTGCCGGGCTGTCATTACAAAGTCACGGCTATAAGTTTATTGTTCTGTTTTTGATCGGGACTCTGCCATCTCGCTGCTAAAAAAACTTGTGCTAGAAGAAAATTGATTGTAATTTAATGCAAATATTAAATTTTCTGAAGCACTTTTTAAATTTCCTATTATGAGAACAATTATTAGAATTACGACAATTCTTTTGATACTTTTAGTTTTATCCTTTTCCCAATTTTCATGTCGGACCATGGAGAAAACTGCTTTGCCATGTCCCGAGGTTTCAATGAAAAAGAATACTAAATTTTTAAGTCATCAAAAAGGATATAAAAAGAAGGCCCCAGGAGCGCAGAAAGAAAATACTAAGTTTCTTGCTCTAAAACATTCAAAAGATCGAAAGGAGAAAGAGATAAAAAATAAACCTATTGTTCCTGTAGCTTCAACTTCAATTGATAGGGTTCCTGCTCTCATAAAGTTGAGTATTCTAAAGGTTTATTAGCTTCAATAGACAGTAAATATTATCCATCAGTAAACAACAACATTTTGCCTGCCAATTTATATTTGAATGTTTCTAAAGAAACTGGAGTTCTTTTTAATATGCAACCCCATGTGATACAATTATATTAAGATCTGGCGCTTTGATTATGGGTAAAGTTGAGGAAATTGGACAAAGTGAAATCAAATACAGAAAATGCAATAATTTAACTGGCCCAGTTATTTCCTTCATCTCAAAATCTCATGTTTCTTCAATTTGTTATTCAAACGGTACTCGCGAACTTTTTGACCCTTCTGATGCAATGATTCCAAATCAGACTATTCCCATTTACAATAACAATGCAGTTTA
>CAVPSZ010000038.1:0-65154 GCA_963708435.1 uncultured Bacteroidales bacterium | reverse complement strand
ACCTATCAATGGAAACTGAATGGCCAGAATGTCGGAACCAACAGTCCGGTTTATACAAATTCAAGCCTGGTAGCCGGGAACATGATCTATTGTTACTTAACATCCTCTGAAGAGTGCGTTGTCCAGCCTTCTGTCCAATCCAATATTATTTATATGGGAGTATATCAATACCCTGAAGTAACAATAGCTGCTTTTCCAAACGACACCGCATGTATTACCGAAACCATAACCCTTAATGCGGAAATCCGGGTGCACTTATTTATGGTCAACCGGGCAAACTACACAATCAATTGTTGTTGCTAACACATCAGGTCCTTCAGGAGGGCTGCAGGATTATAACGTTGAAGTTATTAAAGGCGGGATTTGTTCCGATACTGATACGATTTCAGTTTATTTCGATCCCTGCACAGGATTGAACGAAATAAACCCCGAATCCAAAATAAAAATCTTCCCGAACCCTGCTAATGAAATACTCACCATTGAATTAACCGGCATCAATTATGAAGTCCTGTTGAGTGTTTTATCCCCTGATGGAAAACTGATTCAGAAGCAGAAAGCATCACCGGTTAACCATACAATTCAGTCTCAATTAAACCTTTCCGAACTGCAAAAAGGAATTTACCTCCTTAAGGTTGAAAATAACGATTTTGTTGAGGTACATAAATTTATCAGGGAATAGCTATCTCATTTCTTTCATAAATCTTCATTATTTCCTATTTATCGTTTCCGATTTTTATTCTTGCACTCTTATTTCTTATTTCTTCCATCCACATTGTTAAAACTTGCAACGCATTTTATTTCTTCCATGTGCATTGTTAAAACTCGCTTCCGCATTGTTAAAACTTCTATCCGCATTCTTATTTCTTGCATCCGCATTCTTATTACTGCTTCCAGATTCTTACAAGCATCTGATTTATAAGAACTCGTGCAAATTGTGCCCCCTTGTGCTCATTGTGGTTAATTTTCCTCAGGATAAAATAATACCTATTTTTATGGCACAATTAAATTCACCCTTATGAAAACAACAATCTTATTCATCGCTGCATTCTTAATGATGCAAACCAGTTATTCCCAGGACACCTTTTCCATTTGCGCTGTCGATACCATTACCGGAGAAGTGGGCAGTGCAGGAGCATCCTGCATTGGAGCACCCCAAATCCCCGGCGGCTGCCGCATACTCAGTTATGTTAAACCCGGTGTAGGTGTAATCCATACCCAGGCATACTACCTTGCCGCCAACCAGAATTACGGCATCCAGTTGATGGATCTGGGTTTACCTCCCCAGCAAATTGTTGATTCGCTGGTTGCAAACGATGCCCAGAACAACCCATCCATAAGACAATATGGAGTTGTCGACCTATTTGAAGGTTCTGCCAGATGCGCAGCCTATACTGGAGTCAACTGCGATGATTATAAAAACCATATCATTGGACCGAATTACACCATTCAGGGAAACATCCTTCTTGGGCAGCAAATCCTCGACTCCATGGAAGCCCGCTTTCTGAATACAGAAGGAGAGCTGGCATGTCGGCTAATGGCAGCCTTGCAGGGAGCCAAAGTTATCGGCGCCGACACCCGCTGCCTCGATGATGGCGTTTCATCCCTAGCTGCTTTCCTCCGGGTTGCCCAACCCAACGATCCTGCCAATGACCTCTACCTCGATTTGAATGTTCCGTCCACCTTACCGGGGACTGATCCGATTGATGTCCTCCAGAATATGGTCGATAACTGGGGCGGTTGCCTTGGTTCAGGTATTGAAGCAATAATGCATCCGATTATATTAATGTATTTCCTAATCCTTCAAGCAAGGCAGTTAATTTTTATTTACAAGAGCAGGCAAATAATACCAGCATAAAAATTACCATCATTGACAGTTTTGGAGGCACCGTGAAGGAATTAAAGGACATAAATGAAGACGGAAGAATTATTTTAGAAAAATTAAAACCAGGCATTTATTTCTATTTGCTATATAAATCGAACAATTTAATAGCGACAGGCAAATTGGTGCTTACAGAATAAAATCTTTTGGGCTTAAACTGTTCTGTTTTGGTGGTGTGTGTCCTACTATCGGAGGTTGTCACTTCAAACTTTGAACCTTGAACTTTGAACACTTTCCCCCCAATTTTGTACTTATTCTTTCTAATATTTATTAAGTTTGACAAAAATTGAATTCAGTTAAAATGGATCCCGAAGCATATCTTAAAATGACCTATGGCATCTACCTTGTTTCTTCCAAATCAGGAGATCAATTATGCGGATATATCGCCAACACTGTTTTCCAGGTAACTGCCGATCCTCCCAAGATTGCAATCAGCTGTCATAAAAGCAACATCAGCGCAAAGATCATCGAAGCCAGCGGTGTATTTTCGGTTTCGGTGCTTGACAAAGAAACAGATGCCGGATTAATCGGGCTATTTGGGTACCAGACCGGCAACGAGGACAAGAAATTTGAAAGGGTAAATTTTATTTATGGATTGACCGGAGCGCCGGTTATCCTGTCACATTCCATTGCATATTTCGAGTGTAAGGTCGTCGATAAATTTGATGTGGGTACCCATTATTTGTTTATCGGCAAAGTGGTTGAAAACAAACTGCTGGAACCCGACAAAGATCCTCTGACTTATGACTATTTCCGGAGTGAACTTAAACTAATGGCACCTGAAAGAGCACCGACATACATTGATAAAACGAAACTTCAGAAAGAAAAGGAAATTGAAAAACTAACCATCGGAGAGAAGAAAGAATTCGGACCCAGCTATCAATGTACCGAATGCAGTTTTATCTATGATCCTGCGTTGGGCGATGAAGCCCAGGGCATTCCGCCAGGAACTCCCTTTTCCGATCTTCCTGATGACTGGGTTTGCCCTATTTGTGCAGCAGCTAAATCAAAATTTATAAGTGAAAGCTAAACAGAAATAATGCAGGTAATATCCCTGAATTAAAACACATTCAGAATCTTTACTTTCTTACCCCTGAAATCGAAAGTATCGCCCTTTTTTAGTCCTTTCATTGATTGATAAAAGGGCACCTGCAGCGAAATAGCATAATAGGTATCATTATCGACCAGTACTTTTCCAATGCCAATGGAAATAAAAACCTTTTGCATATCGGTAACTACAACGCTGCCAAATTCAACTACTTTGTGTTCCTGTGTGATGTCAACCTTATTGAGCGTTTCAAGCAAATCCATTTCAGCCTGAAGCTGTTTAGCATACATATCCCTGCTGCCGATCAATTCCATTTTATGTGAATCGGCATCATCGCTGCTCTGCTCATACTCATTCGCCATTTTTTCAGCTTCATCCATAGCTGCTTCAAGATGCCTGACCTTTTCCATGTGCATTTCGAGGCACTTTCCGAATATCTGCTTTCTGATTAATGTATTATCCATCCGTCGTTAAACCGCAATCTGTGCGCTTAAAATTTAGGGGAATTAAACGCGATTAATGATCAATTGATTTTGCAAAATTACGACATTTGCCGAATACAACATTATTTTTAAATTAAATAGTATGAACGAAATATACGACCACCCGGTTTATTCAAAAAATGTTCTGGAGTTCATTACTGTTGCAAATGATTTTTCATTGACCTTCGCAAGAATAGAGTCTGTAAAGAAATCATGGCTTACCAATTATCTTCAGAAAATTATACCTCTTATATACATTAAAGCCTCCCTGATTCCAGCTATCGAAGCTTCAAATCCCGAAGCCAATGAAAAGTATTTTAAGGAAGAAGAATGGGAGTCAGTTTTTAACCACTTAAGAAAAAAATTCGGAGAGGATAATGAGTTTTGGTATATCGACCATTTTTCTTCAGATATTGAACCTGTCAAATCATCACTCGCTGAATGCCTGGCAGATATTTACCAGGATATTACTGATTTTCTGACCCTATATCAGAAAAATTCCCTCGATGCTAAAGAAAATGCTGTAAACGAAATCAGGAATTCGTTTGAAACAAGGCTTGGCTTTTTGTTAGTAAATGTCCAACAGGCATTACACTATGCAATTATGAACAAAAGGGGTAATCTAGCGAATGAAGAAGCAGAAGGCTTTTTCTAAGTAATTAGCTTGTCAATGGCCTGCAACAGCTTTCGGCGATTAATAGGCTTGGTGATATAGTCGTCGCAGCCGGCTTTAAGGGTTTTTTGCTGATCATCAGCCATAGCACAAGCGGTCTGGGCAATCACCGGAAGGTCAGGCCTGATCAGTTTTATTCTTCGGGTTGCCTCATAGCCATCCATTTCGGGCAGCTTAATGTCCATCAGTACAAGTGCAATATCAGGATTCTCTTCAATTATTTCAATCGCATGTTGACCGGTTTTCGACCTTATTATTTCAAAGTGGGTTGCTTTCAGAACTTCCTTTAAATAAACAAAGCTCATTTCATCATCCTCAACAATGAGAACCCGCTTGCCCTGCCAATTGTATTTTGCTTTTAATTCTTTTGATGATAAAGGTTGGTCCTTTCCGTTGAAAGGCAGAACGGCCTCTTTCAAAAGGAAATAAAACTGAGATCCTACGCCCACTTCCGAATCAAACCAGATTCTGCCGTCTACAATTTCGGCCAGGTCACGCGCTATAGTCAGGCCAAGTCCGGTGCCACCATAAAGCCTGGCACTTTCATGCTCTATTTTCACAAACCTGTCGAATACTGAATCATGCATATTCTTTTCTATCCCGATACCTGTATCTTTTACAAAGATTAACAAATCCTTATTCCCTTTTTTCGGGGCATCGCCTTCCTGTATTTTACACCCTAACTCTATATAGCCTTTTTCGGTGTATTTAAGCGCATTTCCGACCAGATTGATGAGAACCTGCCAGACTTTTTTACGATCTGACAGGATCAGGCTCTGACCGTCAATGTTCATATTAAGCCTTAAGTTCGACATCCTCCTTCTGCCTGAAAAGCTCATCATTTTTAAAATAATCATAAACTTCGGTCATCAATTTTCCTATTGGAAACTCTTCCTTCACAACCTTAACTTGTTTTGTCTCAATATTCGACAGGTCAATTACGTCATCTACTATTTTAAGAATTGACTTTCCGCAGCTTTTAATTATATTGATGTATTTTTCTTTTTCATGACTTTCAAGGTCGCTTTTCCTCATGATTTCTGCAAATCCGAGTATACCATTAAGGGGGGTTCGTATTTCATGGCTTATGTTCATAAGAAGCGAAGAACTGGTATCGGGGATTTGTGATTGGTCGGGAACCTTTAATAATGATTCCGAGAGTTGTTTTTTAATTTGCTCCGATTCTCTGATCAGAAGAGTGTTTTTCTCCTGTAAATCCTCTGTCCGCTCGCGAATTTTTTTATCGAATGTCGCATTAAGGATTTTCAATTCTTCAAGCAATTCAAGCTTATCAAGCTTTTCTACTGCCATGTTGATGATCAGTCTGATCACAATGCTGAATCCTGCTATGTCTTTTTCCGTTTTTTCATCATAAAGAAAGACGAATAATCCGGTAGGCACAGAAAGACAGTGAAATGGAAACAAGGCGATGGACTCCGGTGAAAAAAAGAACGACGGGGAGACGTTGAATCCCTCCTCTTCCATTTCGTTACCGTCAATAAAAACAGGACCGGATCTGAGGCGGTCAATCAATTCTGGTGATAGACCAAATGGCAATTCTAATGAATATTTTTCATTATGGGGAGTAAAATGATTCAATAGCTCCAAATGGTCACCGGTAATCTTGCAACAAGCAGCATAGGGTAGCTCCCGGATCATGCACACCCTTTCGAGCAGATTAACTAAAAGTTCACGCACATCGCCCGCATGACTTATAGTATCAGTAACCAGCCAAAGCAGTAGCTTGTCTTCCATGTGTTCTGCCTTAAAGCCGCTCTGCTGCTCCTGTAACTTAATCCTGAGCTTTAGTTCATTAAATATAGAATCCTGATGAAGGCTCATCCCTTAAATCCCGCCTGTTTTTGTAAAATCACCTGCTTTTTATTAAACCATTTTTTTAAGCAAGGCAATTACCGTCAAATTTAATTCCATAAAAGATTACTACAACCCAAAAATATCGATCCTGACCCCTGTGAAGCTTGTTATGAGTGAAATAACAAAAAAAATCAACAAACAATTGTTAATTACTTTTGTATGATTTAATTTCCAAAATTGCAATTAATTTCTAAAAAATGGAAATAACATGATTTAGTTCATCAAGGCATCTAAAAATGATTTTTGTTTTTTTAAGCATTAAAAAATCAGGATGAGAAATTGTCATTTTTAAAATACCTTTGCCACAATTTGAATTTAGTCTAAATTAGCACGATGACACTATACGACCTGGAACAGGGAGAAAGCGGGATTATAATTAAACTTCGGGGAAGGGGAGCTTTCAGGAAACGGATATCAGAAATGGGATTCGTTAAAGGAAAGGTGGTAAAAGTCATAAAGAAGGCTCCATTAAAAGATCCTGTTGAATATAACCTGATGGGATATGAGGTTTCTCTGAGGATCAGTGAAGCCATGCTTGTTGAGGTAAGCCCTTTCAGGGAATTGATTGACACGGTTGATGTTATCCGGATTTGAAGGAACAATTGAAGAAATGACCCCAAAAACCGGTTTCCGTGAAAAGAGCAAAGTTATTGATGTCGCACTCGTCGGCAATCCTAATTCCGGCAAAACAACCATTTTTAATTATGCCTCAGGGTCAAGGGAGCATGTGGGGAATTATCCCGGAGTGACCGTGGATTCAAAACAGGCAAAACTCAGCCTTGACGGTTATACCCTCAATATCATCGACCTGCCCGGCACCTACTCGTTGAGTGCTTATTCGCCCGAAGAATTGTACGTCAGGAAATATATACTTGGCCACCTTCCCGATGTCGTGATAAATGTAATTGATGCTTCCAACCTCGAAAGAAACCTTTACCTTACCACCCAACTGATCGATATGGACATAAAGGTCATTGTGGCTTTGAACATGTTCGATGAATTAAAGCAAAAAGGTGATAAGTTCGACTACCAAAGCCTGGGTACTATGATTGGTATTCCGTTTGTCCCGACTGTCGGATCAAAAGGAGAAGGGATCAAGGACCTTTTCAGGAAGGTAATAGAGGTATATGAAGACCTTGAGCCGGCTGTCAGGCATATTCACATCAACTATGGTTTAAATATAGAGGACTCGATCGCCACAATACAGGAGCTTAATCCGAAAGAACAAGGATCTGACCGACCAGGTTTCTTCCCGGTTTTATTCAATCAAGCTTCTCGAAAAAGACCAGGGCGTGCACAATATTCTATCCCGAACCATGAATTACGGACAGATAAAGGAAGCCGCCAGCCATGAAATCGGAAAACTCGAAGCCAGGCTAAACGACGATACAGAAACACTCCTTACCGATGCCCGATATGGGTTCATCAATGGCGCACTAAGAGAAACATTCCGGCCAAACACCTTTAAAAAAAGCCTGAAGACCGACACCGAAACAATCGATACATTTCTGACTCACAGAATTTTCGGTTTTCCGATTTTTATTTTTTTTCTGTGGTTAATGTTCCAGGCAACCTTTAAGCTTGGCGTTTACCCTCAGGACTGGATTGAAAGCCTTGTAGCAATCATAGGACAGGGATTGGGTGGTTTATTGCCACAAACGATGTTCAAAGATCTTCTGATCAACGGCGTTGTCAACGGCGTGGGGGGTGTAATTGTGTTTCTGCCCAACATCCTGATCCTTTTCTTTTTCATCTCCTTTATGGAAGATACAGGATATATGGCAAGAGCGGCCTTCATCATGGACAAACTGATGCACAAGATCGGGCTACACGGAAAGTCTTTTATACCCCTTATCATGGGCTTCGGGTGCAACGTTCCCGCAATTATTGCAACCCGCACACTTGAAAACAAGAATGACCGACTGCTTACCATGCTCATTAATCCCTTCATGTCATGTAGCGCACGTTTGCCCGTTTATATTTTACTGATCGGCGCTTTCTTCCAGGGACATGAGGTAACTGTCTTATTTACAGTTTATGGCATTGGTATCTTCTTCGCTATCTTCTTTGCTGTTTTATTCAAGAAAACCATTTTCAAATCGCAGGAAGCTCCGTTTGTTATGGAACTACCACCCTACCGGTTGCCTACCCTCAGGACCACTTTGCGGCACATGTGGCACAAAGGTTCGCTTTACCTCAAAAAGATGGGTGGTGTGATCCTTCTCGCCTCTATGATCATCTGGGCGCTGGGATATTTCCCGATGAACCGGGATAAAATGGCTGAATATGACCAGGAAATTGTCGCTACTCTGTCGCTTTTCGACCCTCATTATGCAAACTCATAATCCCGGAACTACGGAATACCAAAGGGTTTTGGATGAAAAAAATAAGGCTATTACCCAAATTGAGGCTCGAACGAAACAGCTACAGACAGGAGAATTCATTTATCGGGCAAATCGGCAAGTTCATCGAGCCTGTGATGCGTCCGCTGGGATTCGACTGGAAAATGAGTGTGAGCCTGCTGGCAGGGGTTGCCGCCAAGGAAGTCGTAGTAAGTACTATGGGTGTTTTGTACCAGGCTTCTCCTGATGCAGATAATCCTTCAGAATCGCTGCAATCCAAACTTCAATCGGCAGAGCATACCACCGGAAAAAAAACCGGCCAGCCTGTCTTTAACCGGGTTACTGCTTTCGCTTACCTCATGTTTATCCTGCTATATTTTCCATGTGTGGCGGTGGTTGCCGCTGTACGCAAAGAATCAGGCAAATGGAAATGGGCGCTGTTTATGGTGAGCTATACTACGGCTGCGGCTTGGGTGATGGCGTTTGCTAGTAAATCATAATTGGCAGTTATATCATTGGTCTAAATAAAAACTCATCAATCCTGTTCAATCCCTCAACAGCCTTTTCGTAATTGGGTGTGAGTTCAAGCGCTTTTTTATAATCGTTTCTTGAATTCTCAACATTTTTCTGCATCTCCCAGGCAAAGCCGCGGTTGTACCAGGCATCGGTATAGTCAGGCTTAATTTCAATCACTTTGGTAAAATACTCCACAGCTTTTGGATAGTCTTTTAAATACACAAGGTTGATGTACCCGATATTGTACAGGGCATAATAAAACTGCGGGTCTTTGAGGTAGAGCCCTTCATAAATCTTTATCGCTTCATCATAACCTTCCGTTTCCTGGTAAAACATTGCAAGGTAATAGCTCACGTCTACATCGCCGGGCTTTATATTAAGGGCATTATTAAAATAATCGATGGCAAGTCGGTTTTTCTTTTGGGCATAGATCATTCCCAATTGCAAATGGGCTTCAAAATAATCCTGGTTTACATCGATGGCTTTCTGAAAATTACGGATGGCCATAGAAGTATCATTGTTTTCGAGAAAAACCACTCCCCTCAGAAAATATGATTTGGGTTCCAGATCATCCAGTTTCATCACCTTGTCGATATATTCTATAGCCTTTTTATAATCCCTGAAAATGATACTGATCTCTGCAAGCTTAATCACTGCCTTAATGTTTTTTGGGTCGAGTTGGGTGGCTCTTTCAAGCGACTGCAAGGACTTCTGTAATTTACCCAGACCAAGGTAAGCATCGGCAAGTGTAACATGGTAAGCGGAGTTGGTGGAGTCGATTTCAGTTGCCGTAAGTGCATCTTTAAGCGCTTCGGTATAATTTTCATTTTCCGAATAAAGGGCAGCCCTTTCATCAAGCAAAACGGCATTAGCGGAATCCCTTCCAATCCTTTCACTCAGGTCAGAGAGACGGGTGTTTATGGTATCCTCAATCTGTTCCTGCATCTGCTTATCCGATGTATTGTTTTTCGGCTGGCAGGAGATCAGCAAATTAAGAACCATTAGGAAAAAGTTGTAACTGACAAATTTGGTTCTCTGAATTATCAAATTCCTGACAGAATCCCTCAAATTCCATAAGAGCAATGCTTTATTATATCCCGAAGAAAATCTCATGAATAGACGCTGTAGAAATAATTTTGGCGGTTTCTGCTTAAACCAATTTATTGCTTTTCCGTTATTTTTTGCCGGATCAGCTTTTCAAGTTCATCTGAGAGTTCCGGGTTATCTGCAAGCAGGCTCTTGACCGCATCTCTTCCCTGCCCTAATTTTGTTTCGTTGTAGGCATACCATGAACCGCTCTTCTTAAGGATTCCAAGGTCAACTCCCAGATCGACAATTTCACCGGTTTTTGAAAAACCCTCACCAAAGATGATGTCGATTTCAGCTTGAAGGAATGGTGGTGCTACTTTATTTTTGACAACTTTAACCCTCACGCGGTTGCCGACCGCTTTTTCACCGTCTTTAATCTGGCTGATTTTTCTAATATCCAGTCTTATGGAGGAGTAGAATTTTAAAGCATTTCCGCCGGTTGTCGTTTCAGGATTGCCGAACATCACCCCAATTTTTTCCCTGAGCTGATTGATAAAAATGCAACATGCACCTGTTTTGCTGATGGTTGAAGTCAGTTTTCTCAATGCCTGCGACATCAGCCTGGCCTGCAATCCCATTTTGGAATCGCCCATTTCGCCCTCTATTTCGCTCTTAGGAGTGAGCGCTGCGACGGAATCGATGACAATGATATCAATTGCGCCTGAACGAATGAGGTTTTCGGTTATTTCAAGCGCCTGCTCGCCATTGTCTGGCTGAGAAATCAAAAGATTTTCAATATCCACGCCAAGGTTTTTCGCATAAAAACGGTCGAATGCATGCTCTGCATCAATAAATGCTGCGATTCCTCCGGCCTTTTGAGCTTCGGCGATAGCCTGGATTGCGAGTGTGGTTTTACCCGACGATTCCGGGCCGAATATTTCAACTACCCGTCCTTTTGGTAATCCACCGATGCCCAGCGCCGCATCAAGACCAATTGAGCCGGTTGAAATAGCCGGAATACTTTCAATTGCTGCATCACCAAGCTTCATGATAGTGCCTTTTCCATAGGATCGCTCGATTTTATCAATCGTCAACTGTAAAGCCTTAATTTTTTCCTTGTTTACATCTTGTTCTTCTTTTGCCATAGCCTATTTTTTTTATGATTTATATTCCATTAATATTTGTTCTGCATGTTCACCTGTGTTGACTTTGGTAAAAATTTTTTCAATTTTACCCTCCTCAGAAATGACATAAGTAGTTCTGATAATACCTTCAAATGACCTACCCATAAATTTTTTCGGACCCCAAACACCATAATTTTTTATCATGACTTTCTCAGTATCGGGTATAAGAGAAAAAGGCAACCTGTATTTATTCCCGAAACCTGACTGGTTTTTGATATTATCCGCACTTACTCCTATAATCTTGAATCCTTTATCAATAAGCTCCTGATAATGGTCTCTTAAACTGCATGCTTCAGCAGTACAACCGGGAGTATTTGCTTTCGGATAGAAAAACAGAATGAGCTTATTCCCCCTAAAATCCGCAAGCCTTACAATTTGCCCATTATGATCAATACCTTTAAAATCCGGGGCTATATCACCAACTTCTAATTGTTTCATAACACAGTGGTTTTGCTGCTTACAAAATTATTTAAAATATTGAAAAGCTCGCTTATTACTTTCAATAATTATTAACAGAACCATTTGAGTCATTAATTTCGATTGTTTGCGGCAAAGTATTTACAAAAATCTGTCATTCCGCAATCAGCGCACAAAGGTTTTCGTGATTTACAGATATATCTCCCATGAAGAATTAGCCAGTGATGGGCAAGAGAAATTTTGCTTTCAGGAATGTGTTGTACTAACTGACGTTCGGTTTCAAGGGGAGTTTTTGAATTAGTCGTTAAACCTATACGCGCCGAAACACGAAAAACATGTGTATCAACAGCCATCACAGGCTTACTGAATACCACTGAAGCAATCACATTGGCTGTTTTTCGTCCGACTCCGGGTAGTTTCTGCAGCTCTTTCACATCATCAGGAACAATTCCATTAAATTTTTGAATGAGCGTTTTAGCCATCCCAATAAGGTTTTTAGTTTTATTGTTAGGGTAGGAACAACTTTTAATAATTCGAAAAACATCTTCTTCCTTTGCATTTGCAAGGGAAATCTTCATCCGGAAAATTTCTGAAAAATTCCGGAGTGATAGTATTCACTCTCACATCCGTGCATTGAGCAGATAAAATAACTGCAACAATTAATTCATAAGCTGACCTATAACCAAGTTCAGTTTCTGCGGCAGGATGATTGGCTTCGAAATAGGCAATTGCTTTATTATATCTATCTCTTTTTGTCAATTTAGGGTCCTCCAGTAAAGTTTTGTGTTTGTTATTTTAAATACTTCGTCTTCACCAGAGATAATTACTTTCAATACAAAAAAGCCCCGAGTCATTTATAAACCGGGGCTTTCAACATTCATTCTTTTCTTTTAGTTCAAGAGTACATTAAAGAAGCCGATATTGCTGGTTTTAACTACACAAAGAGCCCTTGAATAGTTCATAATGTTATCGGTAATCCTTTTTTCGGGAGCATTATAACATTGGAAATCCGGCAAACCTGATTGCTGCATCCAAAAATTGCAACATTCGCTTCATCGGACTGCAAATGCCGTCCTTCTTATTTCCTGATCTAACCATTTATCGGTTTCAATGTGATTTAAAAGAAAAAAATCATTCAGTGTAAAAGATTTCTTCATAGGCAATTTAAAATATTGAACATTTTTATAAACTACCTAACGTAACCTATTTAGGGATTATTTTAAAAGAAAGAAAAAATATCCCGATCTTTCAGAAAATCATTTACAAGAAAGGGCGAAGAAAGTTTATTGGCCGGATTAATGAGTTAATACAATTTTATTTTCCGAAATAATTTTCCTGAGGTTTATAAGAGCATATCGCATTCTTCCAAGTGCAGTATTGATACTGACATCCGTAACTTCTGCAATATCCTTAAAACTCATTTCAGCATAATGCCGCATATATAGTACTTCACGCTGTTCGGCAGGAAGAAGCTCGATAAGTTTTCTGACATCTTTATGAATCTGTTCTGTAATGATTTTGTCCTCGATCGATTCATCCATGATATTTAGATTCTCAAAAATATCGAAATCCTCCTTTTTATTATTATCAATCACCGGTATTCTGTTCGATTTTCTGAAATGATCGATGATCAGGTTATGGGCAATCCGCATGACCCATTGTAAAAACTTTCCCTCCTCATTGTATGAGCCGGATCTGATTGTATTTATGACTTTGATGAAAGTATCCTGAAACAAGTCATCGGCAAGTTCCTTATTTTTTGTGATCATAAGGATATATGCGTAAACGCGGTTTTGATGACGATTTATAAGTATTTCAAGACAGGCGTGATTACCTTGCAAATAACTACCTATCAGCTCTTTATCACTTAATTGATGAGCATTCATTATTGCCTCCTTTTTTTAGGATTAATTAGGTAGATCTTACAGCTATAGGCCGTCCTCCTTTATTATTTATTGAGTAAAAAAATTATACTTAAACTTAAATTTACATACAAATATGATGCAAAACTAATATACATTTAATTCATTTGCAAATTTATTTTATAATTTTGATATTTGTCTTATAAAAAATGTTAAATACTGAATTATCCAACCTTGATCCAAAGGACTATATAATAATTAAGGGTGCAAGAGTTCACAATCTTAAAAACATTGATCTTGCTATTCCAAAGAACAAATTAGTTGTAATAACCGGCCTCTCAGGTTCAGGTAAATCTTCACTTGCATTTGACACTTTATTTGCTGACGGGCAAAGAAGGTATGTGGAAAGTTTGAGTTCTTATGCAAGACAGTTTCTTGGAAGAATGAGCAAACCCGAAGTTGATTATATCAAAGGGATCGCACCTGCTATAGCAATTGAGCAGAAAGTCAATACCCGAAATCCTCGTTCAACCGTTGGTACCTCAACCGAAATCTATGAATATGTGAAGTTGCTGTTTGCAAGGATCGGCAAAACTTATTCCCCTGTTTCAGGAAAACAGGTTGAAAGGCATACCGTAACGGCTGTTACAGAATTCATCCTCAGTTTACCATCTGAATCGCGGGTGCTTATTTGCAGTCCTTTTGAAAGAACAAAAAAAGACAGGTCACTGAAGGAATTACTATCTGTATTGCTGCAACAGGGATTTAACCGTATTAAAGTTAATGGCGATTTACTTAGGATTGATGAAGTAAATGATGATGAACTCAAAAAGCTTAAAAGATTTCAATCTTGTCATTGATAGAATTACATTGACTGAAAAAGATAGCGACCTTAAATCACGAATTGCCGATTCTGTTCAGATTGCTTTTTTCGAAGGACATGGGTCATGTATTATTGAAGTCGTTCAGAAGGAAGAAACAAATTCTTATTTTTTTTCCAATAGGTTTGAAGCTGACGGAATGAGTTTTGAAGAACCATCAGTCAATTTGTTCAGCTTTAATAATCCATTTGGAGCATGCAAAACCTGTGAGGGTTTTGGAACCGTAATTGGTATCGATCCCGACCTGGTAATTCCCAACAAAAGCCTTGCGGTTTATGAGGATGCCATTGCCTGCTGGAAAGGTGAAAAGATGAATGAATGGAAAGAGGCATTAATAAGAAATGCCTATAAATTTGAATTCCCGATTCACAGGCCAATTTATGACCTTACTGAACAGCAATATGAATTATTGTGGAAAGGGAATGAATATTTTAATGGTATTTCAGATTTTTTCAGGTATATAGAAGAGCAAACCTATAAAATTCAATACCGGGTAATGCTTTCCCGATACAGGGGAAAAACCCTTTGTCAGGAATGCCATGGAACCCGGTTACGGAAAGACGTGGCTTATGTAAAAGTGGCCGGTCATTCCATAAACGAACTTGTTTTAATGCCCGTAAGCAATCTTATTGAATTTTTTAATCAAATCGAACTGAATAAAAATGATTTGAAGATTTCCGAGCGATTACTTGTTGAAATAAAAAACCGTTTATCTTACCTTGAAAACGTCGGATTAGGTTATCTGACACTTAACCGCCTTTCAAATACACTTTCCGGTGGTGAATCACAGCGGATCAATCTTGCAACTTCACTTGGAAGCAGTCTTGTCGGTTCCATTTACATTCTCGACGAACCAAGTATCGGGCTGCATCCGAGAGACACCAAAAAGTTAATCTCAGTTCTGAAACACTTGCGGAATGCTGGTAATACCGTCATTGTGGTCGAGCACGAGGAAGAAATTATCAAAGACGCTGATGAAATTATCGACATCGGGCCTTTTGCGGGGACAAAAGGCGGAGAACTTGTTTTCCAGGGGAAATTTGAAGAACTGGTTGGAGCGGAAAAAAGCCTTACTGCAAAATACCTCCACCGGGAAGATGGCAATTGACACACCTGCAAAAAGAAGGAATTGGAAGGAATATATTGAAATAACAGGTGCGAGAGAGAACAACCTGAAGAATATCAGTGTCCGTTTTCCCTTAAATGTAATGACTGCCATAACGGGCGTCAGCGGATCGGGGAAAACTTCACTCATTAGAAATATTCTTTATTCTTCCCTGAAAAAAATGTACGGTGGCTATGGAGAAAAAACAGGAAAATTCGATAAAATAACCGGTGATTATTCACGGATCGCCAATGTCGAAATGGTAGATCAAAATCCAATAGGAAGATCATCAAGATCTAATCCGGCAACTTATGTTAAGGCCTATGACGAAATCAGAACTCTGTTTGCATTGCAACCACTTGCTAAAGTGAGAGGCTACAAGCCGGGTTACTTTTCATTTAACATTGAAGGCGGAAGATGCGAAGAATGTGAAGGTGAAGGTGTTGTAAAAATAGAAATGCAATTCATGGCTGATATATATTTAACCTGCGAGCATTGCGGAGGAAAAAGATTCAGAGAGGAAGTACTTGAAATTAAATACCGAGATAAAAACATCAGCGATATATTGAATTTAACAATAGATGAGGCCATTGATTTTTTTGGGAAAACCGAAAGTTCATCTTCCTCCGAGAAAAGGATCATCGAAAAATTAAAGCCGCTTCAGGATGTCGGACTGGGTTACCTCGGACTTGGCCAACCTTCGAGCACATTGAGCGGAGGGGAAGCCCAAAGGATTAAACTTGCATATTTTCTCTCTAAAGGAACATCTGATGCTTCTACCTTATTTATTTTTGATGAACCGACTACAGGGCTTCACTTTCATGACATTTCAAAATTATTGATTGCCTTTAATGCACTGATAGATAAAGGACATACTGTAATTGTTATCGAACACAATATGGAAGTCATAAAGTGTGCTGATTGGTTAATTGATTTAGGGCCAGAAGGTGGTGACCATGGCGGATATGTCGTTTTTGAAGGAGTTCTGGAAGACATTGTACGGATTGAAAACTCATATACCGGTAAGTTTCTCAATACCAGGCTTAATCGAATCTGATTTAAATTCCTGATGATAGTTTCAAAAGAACCTTATTTGAATTGATTTAAGGTTAAGTTGATTATTTTTATCTTTGCAGAAAGTTACTGTTATTGAACTAATAGAACCCAGTTAGCAATTGAGAATTGGACAAGGTTATTTCGAAAACGAGAACTGCAATATGGGGTTTGGAACCGGAAACTTCCACTTTCCTCGCAAGACGACTTTAAAGTAAGCAGATAGACATTTAGGGACTAACAAATATGTGGAATAGATTAAAATACATAAAGTATTTCTACAGTCTGATATACATCTGGATAATTATTATTTCTATTCTCTTTCCTGTCATAATTGGATGTAAGCAAAACCACCATAATAATGGCAAGCCATTAATAGCTGTAAGTATTCTTCCACAGAAGTATTTTGTGGAAAAGATTGCTGGTAACAGGTACCACATTGTGGTCCTTATTCCACCGGGCTCAAGTCATGAAAATTATGATCCAACACCCTCACAACTTATCCAATTATCAGATGCTGCTGTTTATTTCAAAAATGGATATTTGGATTTTGAAAACATCTGGGTGGAGAAATTTAGTGAAAACTATCCTGATCTAAAGTTCATCAATTTATCTAATGGACTTGATTTAATGGAAAATCTCGAGACAGATCATCATAGCTCCATTGAACCTCACACATGGATGTCACCTGCCAATGTTAAAGAAATGGCAAGAACCATTTATGAAACCCTTGTTGAAATTGACTTTAAAAATAAAGAATATTACACAAATAATTATAAAGCGTTTAGATCAGAATTAGATTTGCTTGAAGTCTACATAAGTGAAAAATTCAAAAACCCGGGATCAAAAAGCTTTATCATTTATCACCCTGCATTAACCTATTATGCCAGGGATTTTGGATTGAAGCAGTATTCTATTGAAATGGAAGGTAAAACGCCATCAGCATTTCATATCAGGGCTTTAATAGATATTGCTAAAAGTGAGAGGATCAGAGCCATACTTATTCAAAAACAGTATGATAAATCGAGAGCTGAAACTTTAGCCAACGAGACCGGTTGTGAAATCATCGAAATTGATCCTTTAAACGAAAACTGGGGTCAGGAAATAAGAGATATTACTAATAAACTTTCGTCAGCTTTCTATAGAGCAGCAGAATAATGAAAGGATTTCCATTATTGATAGAATTAAACGGAATCAGCGCCGGATATAACGGTGAATTGGTAATTAAGGATGCCGATTTTAAAATTTATCATAGAGATTTTATCGGAGTAATTGGTCCAAACGGAGGCGGAAAGACTACTTTAATTAAAGTTATCTTGCAACTCTTAAAACCTAAAACAGGAGAAGTAAAATACTATTTTGAAGCAGGTATAAAGGACAATATAATTGGTTATCTCCCGCAAATTCACAATATCGATAAAAAATTTCCCATTTCAGTAGAGGACGTGGTTCTTTCAGGATTTATGAATAAATTCAGATTATTAAAAAAAACCAGCCGGAATGAACGAATGTTCTCGGAGCAAGAAATGGAGAAAATGGGTATTATTCATTTACGCAAAAGACCTATAGGTGAGCTCTCAGGCGGACAAATGCAAAGGGTATTTCTTTGCCGTGCTATTGTATCCAAACCTAAATTGCTGATACTTGACGAACCGAATAATAATGTCGATAATAAATTTGAAAGTGACCTGTATGAAACACTTTCAAAACTCAATGAAACGATCGCCATCATGATTGTCTCCCATGATATCGGTACTATTTCCACTTATATTAAAACAATTGTGTGTGTTAACCGGAATGTTTATTATCACAACTCGAATATTATCGATGATTCTCAGCTTAAGGCCTACAATTGCCCAATACAATTAATTACGCATGGTGAAGTTCCGCATACGGTATTAAAATCTCATGAGCATTGAATAATTGGTAAATGTTTTTATTTTTAAACCAATAATGTATGAATTACTAATCATATTTATATGCTTGAACTGCTAAGCTATAATTTTTTTCTTAATGCTTTGATCTCCGGTGCCCTGACAAGCATTACCTGCGGGATTATCGGGACTTACATCGTTTCAAGAAGAATAGTTTTTATCAGTGGAGGAATTACACATGCCTCGTTCGGTGGGATTGGATTAGGTTACTTTTTAGGGATCAACCCAATCATTAGTGCTATTGTATTCAGCATTCTATCTGCTCTTGGCATTGAATTTCTTGCTAAAAAATCGGATATTCGAGAGGATTCGGCCATTGCTATCATGTGGTCATTCGGCATGGCCATTGGTATAATTTTCATCTTCCTTACTCCGGGATATGCCCCAAACCTCATCAATTATTTATTCGGAAGCATACTTACCGTTTCAAAAATTGATATTATGCTATCATTGGCGCTTGCCATAATAATATCAGGGTTTTTTCTGCTTTTCTTCAAAACAATCCTTTATATTTCTTTTGATGAAGAATTTGCCCGTACGCGCAAGATTAGAGTGCAAATTATGAACTACATCCTGATAAGTTTTGTGGCACTTACTATTGTTTTAAGCATAAAAATAGCCGGGATTATACTTATTATTTCTCTCTTAACAATACCCCAGGTTGCAGCCAACCTGTTTTTCAAAAATTTCAAAACCATCATTTTTGTATCTGTAGCTTTAGGATTTATAGGCATTGCCGGAGGTCTTATCATTTCCTATTATCTGAATATTCCTTCAGGGGCATCTATAATATTTTTGCTTGTATTGATTTTTACATTTTTAAGTGTTACCAGGCGATTCATTTCTGTCTCTTAAACCTTCTATTCCGTTCACTTATAATTTATAATCCCGAAAAATATTTTTCAGGTTATAAACTCGCAAAATAATCCGGTTTACTGTAACCTATATGTGATATAAGTGTATAAAACTAATGAAATGATTACTTGTATCTGGACATACATAATTAAAGAAAAATCATAAATAAAATGAAACAATCCTGCCGAGAAATAATAATTGGATTTTGGTTGTTGATGATATTAACTCTGAACTCATCATCACAAGAAGCTTATTACAGCCAGTACTACAACGCCCCAACCTATTACAATCCGGCAACCACAGGATTAAACCGCGGACTGAACGTAAGAATATTATACCGTGATCAATGGCCGCAATACAGTGATGATTTAAAAACCTACAGTTTTTCGATGGATATTGCTGAACGATTTATGCCCGGGGCAGGAGGATTGGGAATAATCTTTAACACCAATAAGGAAGGCAAGGGATTTATCAAAAGGACCATGATAGGTGCCACTGGATCAGCAAGGATTAAAATCAACAAATATTGGGTCAGTCAATTCGGATTTATGGCCGCTTATGTTCAGAAACAGATTGATTCGAAAGAATTTATCTGGAGTGACCAGCTTGATGATAAGCACGGATTACTATACCCGCAATCATCCTTTACAGGTTTGACCGAAGATAATGTATCTTATCCCGATCTAAGTCTCGGTGGTTTATTGTACTATGAGAAAAGATATATTACCGGAACCTTCGGATTCGGGATGCATCATGTTACACGTCCGAATGAATCATTCTCCAGTCTTGAGATGCGGCTCAGCCGGAAATATGTTTTTCATACTGATTTTACTATCCTGCAAATCAGCAATCCAAAAAAAGGATTTAAATTCAATCCCGGAATGATGTATGAATACATGACAGGATTCCACACCTTTACTCTTGGCTCAAATATAGCAAAATCAGTTTTATATACCGGCATCTGGTACCGAAACAAGCAATCACAGATTTATAATTATCAATCTATCATTCTCCTTGCAGGTCTTAATATCCAAATGGTTAATAAATATTCTCGCCTCAAGATTATGTATAGCTACGATGTTAGCATTACCAACATGACCGGAACCGGAGGTGCACACGAGATTACCCTGCGCTTCGAGTTCGACCAGATTCATTTATTCAAGAGCAAATCATCATTTGCCAGTGATTATCCCATTATTTTTGATCCTTTGGTATTTTAATTTCCAGATATAGTCCTTGATGCGCATTTTCTTATCAATATTCCTTTTTAAGAGATAATAAGATTTTTTCTGTTCCTAAATTTACCGGAAACATTTATCTGCCTGGCCATTCGTTCTAAAAACAATCTAAGTAATCAACTCTATGGTTTCTTTTTCCAGGTATTATGCAGATTTGTTAAAAGTCTTGGATAAATAATAGATAGTGTATTCTTCAATTTTAACTCAACAGTATTGCAACCATAAAACCTCCACAAAACAATGTCTTCCCGCTTTTTTTATTTCAATGACCTATGAAAGTATTCAATACCTTTTAAAAGTCATTAAAATCAATAATCGATCTGGTCAATTGTATTTATCACTTAGATTTAATTGAGAAGGCAAAACGTATGAATAACGCAAAATATCTACTTCACCAACAAAAAATATAGATCAGGATGCCGGCTAATTTAAGCGAATGAGCGGTTTCAGAAAATTGCAAAAGTATTGACTTGCTTTGATTTATTAGAGTATGTTCAAATTGATCATACTAACCTTACAATCAGAACAAACTTTAAGGGATTATTTTATGAGATCAGAAATCTGACAAAAGCTCAAAAAAAATAGTGCAATCATCAGGTTTTGTTCAATGTTTTTATATTGGTAAAACTATCTAATCAATGTCACAGTGCCATTTGTCTGTGGACTCTCATATTGAAAGTCTGATCCTTTCCACTCTGATCCATCTTTAAAAATCCCTCTGGCTTTCCAAACATACATTCCTTCTGGCATAAGTATTCCGTCATAATACCCATCCCAACTCTCAACAGGACTTCCATACTCATCCAGCAGATCCGATTCCCACATCAGATTTCCTTTCATATCAAAAACCTGAACATGGTATTCCTTGAGATTAACACCTTTTGGCATAAACCTGCTAACTTCAAAATTAGGATTATTTGGAGAAAAGGCTGTCGGAAAATACAATCCTCTGAAAAATACTTTGAGGTCATACCTGCTTGTATCCGCACAACCATATTCATTATAAGAAATTAAAGTAATTATGTAGGTACTATCATACTCATACACTTCTATCGGATCTTCAACAGATGATGTATGACCGTTCCCAAAATCCCATAAATAGGAAGTAGCGTAAATAGAGCTATTGGTAAACTGGGTTCTTCCCTTGACCCCTTCCAGATCAGGGGTAATATTAAAGTCACTGAAAGGAATAGGATAAACGATAAAAGACTTTTCGACCTGCTTCTCGCAGCCGTATGATGAAGCCAACATCGTGACATGATAGATATCAATATGGGTATAGACATAAGATGGCGTTTCTAATGTGGAGGTATCGACGCCAGGATTATATGGATCATTAAAATTCCATATCCAGTCGGTAATCTCAATGTCAGATTCGGTATGTAAAAAATATGTCGGTGAATTTACACATGAATTATCAACAATGAAATCTACATTAGGTGCAATGGAAACTCTGGCCATCACTGTATCTTTGTTCACACAAGAATGAACGGTATTAACGGTTAGAATAACCTGATATTCATTGATGCTATCATAAGTATAGCTTGGAAACTGAAGAGTGGAGGTTCCATTCTTATAGTCACCAAACTCCCAATACCAGCTTACAATAGAATCTCCATCAATTGAATAAGAAGAATCGACGAAATTGATCGGTTGCCCCAAACATACAACAAGATGCTCAGTACCTATCTCAGCGATAGGCTCATGGAATACCTTAACCTGTTTAATTAGAGTATCTTTGGCTATTTCACCGTTTAACATTGCAGTGGTAACCATTGTTACATCATATACTCCTGGTGAATCATAATAATGCGTTAGAGAATCCCTCTGCTCAAAATACAACAAATCGTTGTTATCACCGAAGTCCCAGTACCATGAAAGGAACTGTGCCCCGACATTGCTGTACGACTGATCAAAAAACTCGACAGAATCACCAGAACAAATATCTTCGGTTACAAATAATGAATGAATGGCTTTTCCAACATAAATTGTTTTTGTGGTATCATGCTTTCCGTTGTATGAATCGGTAATTTCAAGATAGACAGGATAAAAACCTTCATAAGGATAAATATAATAGGGATTTGGATTACCGCTTATTGTGTCAGTTGTAACTGTTGGGTCTCCAAAATTCCAATACCAGTTTTTAATGATGGATTCTGTATAAGAATCATCGTCAAAATCAACCCTAAGATTAGGACTTAAAACATAAGTAAAATCAGCATGCGGAAGACCTGTGACAACTATTGTCTGACATAAAGAATCAATACAATCATTGAGATTTGTAACCACCAGACAAATTTCATAAGTTCCCGGATCAGCGTATGTATGAATTATCGGATTTGGATTAATAAGTGTTACACCATCTCCGAAATTCCACAACTTGTTTAAGATCGGTGTTCCGTGTGCAATTGACTGATCTATTATCGTCAATGTATTTCCTGCTGCAATGGTGTCGGGCATTGAAAATGCTGCTTCAGGAATCGAATCCACAACAACAGGTTTTGTTATATCACTCCTGCAGCCGTTAATATTTTCAACCGTAAGTTTTACCTGGAAAGGGCCTTCTGAGGTGAATAAATGTTGCGGCTCGAAAAGCGAGGATGTGTTACTTGCCCCAGATGCAGGATCTCCAAAATCCCATTGCCAGCTAATAATCTCAACATTATTGGAATCAGTTAAATTTTCAAAGGTTGTAATTTCATTAAAACATGAAGTACTCGAATTGAAATTTGGTTCTGGAGAATAATCAATTATCAGTGTATCAATGTCAGAGATTGCTATACAACCAATAGAGTTTTCAACCGTAAGAGTAACATAATAAGTACCCTGTGTTCCGTATATATAGCATGGATTCTGCAAAGACGATGAATTGCCATTTCCGAAATCCCAATCCCAACTAGTAATCACACCAGAGCCTGGTGTAGATTCATCATAAAAGCATGTCTGATTGCCGAGACAGGCCGGATCATGACTAAATTGCACACCAGGATGATAAAAACTTACCCAGTTCCAAACCGAGTCACTACTGCCTGATTCCAGATAAACGGCCAACATAACCTCATAACTTCCATCATTGGTGTAGGAATAAACAGGATTCTGCAAGGAGGAAGTTCCTGAACCATCTCCAAAATCCCAAAACCAGGCAACAATACTGTCATTCGGAGTGGATAAATCTGTGAAAGTGAAAGTTGCGCAATTATTAGTACTTGAAAACTCAGCCACCGGGTGATAAAAAGTCAATTCATGTGAAATGCTATCCGAACATCCCTGCAAGGATGACACTTCCAATTCAACCGTGTAAGTTCCGGGATTTGAATAATGATGTTCCGGATTTTGTTCAGTCGAGCTGTTCCCATCTCCAAAATCCCAGTTCCATGCAATGATCTCAGCAATGGGAGTAGAAAGGTCGTGAAAATAAAAAGTATCTACTACCTGAAGAAAGTTAAAATTGGCCTGCGGCTTTATGAAATTGATTGTCGTAGTTTTTTTATCTGAACAACCATCAACGAAGGCCATTAAGTTAACCTGATAATTTCCCGGAGCTGAATAGAGATGATCATAATTAAACGGTGCTGAATACAATTTAACGGTGTCATCTTCACCAAAATGCCAATAAATACTATCAATATTCTCCGCCGGTACCGATGAATCATAAAAATGAAACAGAGCACACTCCTGAGAAAAGAAAAAGTCAGCGACAACATCAACTGCCGTAACATCCATATTAAAAACATCAGTAATTAATGTTTCGTGTGTGGCAACAAGGGTGACGGTATAAATTCCGGGTAAACTATATGTATGATCCGGATTGGTTGCAGAAGATACTCCGCCATCTCCAAAATCCCAGTCGTAGGAAATAATCTCACCTCCTGTTGAGGTGGATGTATTTGTAAATTCAAAATACAGGCACTCTGAGGTATAATTAAAACCGGCTGTAACCGTTTGACTTTTCCCTATCATTGGAAAGGCAAATAGAGTTAAAACTAGTATTATTATTAGTATCGCCGAAAGCCTACGTATCAATTCCTTCATGTCTTTATATTAATGAATTGTTGTAATTTCTCTGTATACGCATTATTAATAATTAGGTTTTCAAATTTTGCAAAGAATATTTAACTTCTATAAAATAAAAAAAGGAATTCTTCAACTATTGTAAAATAGCTATGAAAAAAACTTCCAGGTGGTAAGAATTAACGGGCGATTTTAAAGGATCAAAAAATTGAAGAAATATAAAATGTTGGTTTTTAACAGTATTAATCCTGCTTAATTATATTTCGGTCATAGTTTTTTAAAAAGTGGATCATTTGCTCGGCATTTAATCTTTTAGCAATTATTTTTTTATTTTCATCAAGGAGAAATAGTGTCGGTGTAACACTGATATTATAGAGTTTGTGATAATCCTTTGTGATACTGCGGGTGCCGTTCACATGGATCCAGTTCGATTTCTGATCATGAATGAACTTTTTCCATTTGACAAGGGAAGTATCAGTACAAACAGCAAAAATCTCACAACCGGGAATACTATCTGGTTGCATATCTTTCAGGATATTAATTTCTTTTTTGCAATGTCCGCAATCCGATTCATAGAAAAGCACAATAAGATATTTTGCATTTATGTGATAAAGTGAAATAAAAGAACCAGATGTGTCAATTAAAATTAGTTCAGGTGCATTTTTCCCAATTAAAATAGGTTTTATTTCCTCGGCACGTTTGGTTAATGCTTTTATCGTTGAAGAATCAGTCCAAAAAGCTTCTCCCCTGGTATAATAGGTATCAACCATATGCACAAAAATCTCATCAAAACCCATAATTTTGGAAGTTTCGAATTTGTAGGTGAGATACCAGACACTGTATTTGAAAACCTCTTTGTTAGAGCGCGTTTTATCAATATACTTGTCAGCGGCAACAATCAAAGAATCGGGATTCTGAACAATAACTTCTTTGAAGTACCGCTCAATTCTCTTGTGAAATAAGGGTGTTCTCAGTAGCCGGTCGTCAGTCAGGTCAAAATTATCCCAATAATGCGATTTAAAGTATTGGTAACGGTAAACCGAATCCTCCCTGCCATTAGCAAGCAACGGCATCTTCCCCGCCTCTGGTTCCTGCATAGCCTTGAGCATAACAGATACAAAACTCTCAGGATTTTCAGCTATGATTCTTTTTTGGTATAAATTTATGTCAGAATCCAATTGAGATATTTTCTTTTTAATCAATTTCACAGAATCTGCATTTGCCATCACTTTTTGCTGTTCCTTCCTCAACTCTTCTATCTCTTTCCTTGTCTTCAGATTAAATTGAATGTAATCGAAAAAGATAACATTATCTTCTGATTTCTGAAACCTGACATCAGATGAAATGGTTGAAATATTTGCAGAAATGGAAAAAACCTGAACCTTATCAATAATTAATTCAAGATATTTGTTGTTTGATTGCCCGGCAATGATATAAACTCCTCCGGGTAATGCGGTATCACCTTCAAAAATAAACCGTCCTTTTGAATCAACCAGGGCGGTATCGGTTAAATAAGTCTTGTCGCCATAATAGTTTGCAAGATAGCATACAGTATCTTTAATACCTGAAAACTGCACGCTGATTTGATATCCTTTGACCTGACCTATAGGTGTGTCAAGATTTCCGTAAGTCCGGCTAATCACAAATAAGAATATCAAAAATATTATTCCGGAAACAATTAATATTCTTTTAGTCATATCCATACTTTAATGGGATAAAAATACGGTGAAAAAATGTTTTCAATACCAGGTAAAACGAATGTAATTAACTACAATTGTTAATAACCTGTGGGGTATTTGAAATTTAAATCCGATTTATCGCCCGGCAAGGCTTGTCAGAATAGCCACCTCAAAAAGTTTTACTTAAACCTGCATTATTTTTTAGTGCGAACCTTCATGCTGCTCATGCAGATTAACGCAAACTAAGAAAACTAATCTTTTTTAAAGAATGTATTAAAATAAAATATAGCCAATAAATTGTAGAAATAATTTAAATTTGCTTGAGTTAGGAAAACGTAATAGATGAAAGTAAAAGCACTCCTAAATTACCCCGAAGAAACATTATTCCGCGGGCTGAAAAAAAGGGATTACCTATCCAAATATCAGGAGGCAAAATCATCTGGATGGGTAATAAACTTGTACAAATATTTAATGCAGCATTAACCCAAAAAATGACACAGCATGACTGATCTCTGATATTAAAAACTAACCAATATGATTTCAACACTGGTTTTGACGATCTCTGTTTTGCTGATCCTTTTAATAGCCGTGGCTATTGGCCGGTCAGTCATCACAAAACAACAAATCATCGGACGCCCGCCAATCCCTGTTGTATTTTTCATGCTGGCTAAAATGCTGGTGGCGGTTAACCTGACTTTCCTGGTTCTGAAAGGACTGGATATACCTGTGAAAGGGGTTTTTGTTCCGGATGAATTTATAGAAGTGATTGCACTGGTCTTTTTAATTGCCGGATCGGTGATATTGTTCCTGGCAACATTCAAGCTGAAAAAAGATTTGGTCTTCGGGTTATCTTCTTCGGAGCATCACACCTTGCAGACAAAAGGTATTTATTCGGTGAGCCGGCATCCGTTTTACGTGGGATTTATTTTCATCCTGTTCTCGTCGTGCCTTTTCAACCCGCATTATCTGAATATCGTGGCATTCGCAGGTGCATGGATCATCCATCATGTCATCATGATCAGGGAAGAACAGTTCCTGTGCTCGCAATACGGCGAAGCATACAGGGAATACACTAAAAGAGTGAAAAGATATATATCATTTTAAAAAATTACAACCATGAAGGTATTGATCATTTTTGCACATCCAAACCCGTTGTCGTTTACCCGGGCAATCCTTGACCATTTTGTGAAGGGAATCAAAGAAGCAGGACATCAGTATGAAATTGTTGATTTGTATAAAACAAAGTTCAACCCCATATTCCAGGATATGGATTTTGCATTCTTTGTGGATAATGATATTCCTAAAGATATTTTGCAGCAAATGGACCTGAGAGGCACGATCATCAAACTTGCCGGCGGACCTGTCAAACGGCTTATTGCTAAATGGTATATTAAAAACAAGACCGATGAAGAGACTCATCAAACTGATCCAGTCTCAAAAGCCAAAAGATGTTTTATTGCAGCAAAAGAAAGTGGCGGAAGCGGATGTGCTGGTTTTTATCACACAGGTTTTCTGGCTGCACTTTCCGGCGTTGCTGAAAGGCTGGATGGAAAGGGTATTGACCTATGGATTCGCCTACAAGCTGAATGATGAGGGCTGGCGGGGAGACCCTGACGGGCGGATACCCCTGCTTAAAATTAAAAAAGCGGTTATCATGCATCCTGCTTTTTTTAACGAAAAAGTGTACAGGGAAAAAGGATTTAAAGATGCCATGGAAAAATTAATTGACGACTGGGGCCTGAAATACCCGGGCATTGAACAGGTGGACCATATTTATTTCCATTCGATTTTATCGGTTGGACCGGAGATACGGAAAAAATACCTCGAAATCGCTTATTTAAAAGGCAAAGAATTGAGCTGTTAGCAGAATGACCTGCCGCAGGAGAGATGTCGTATATTTGCAGTAAACTTTAAAGATATGGCTCAAAACACAATCAAAGACAATAAAAGCGTCATAAGGGAATACATTGAGAAAGTAGTAAATACCGGTGACGTGGAGCTTATGCCCAATTATGTTTCACCCGATTATACCGAGGTTTTCCAGGGCAAGACCTATCCGATGGGCATTGAAGGAGCAAAGCAGCACGACCTGGGCGTAAGGCAAACCTATCCCGACCTGCACATTACCATTGATAAGCAAATAGCCGAAGGGGAATGGGTGGTAACCTGCTACACCATGACCGGAACTCACCTGGGCGAATGGATGGAAATAAAGCCCACCGGCAAAACAATGGTAACCACCGGCGTAAATGTCGACAGGGTGATAGACGGAAAAATAGTGGAGCATGGCGGCGCAGCCAACCTGCTGCATTCAATGCTGGATATTGGAGCGATAACAGTGAATAAAGTGTAGCAATAGTCATCCTGTTTTATCCGACAGCGGGCTTTTCCAGGTGCAACTGTTGAAATATTTGGAAAATTGAAATAGTTGCTAAATTTGCTGGCATGATAAGAATGAAGTGTAAAGAAAAAAATACGTAATTTATGAAAGCAACTGAAACAAGAGTAGAGGATTTTCTTTCGTCAAATAAAACCCAATTTGTTATCCCTGTTTATCAGAGAAATTATGATTGGTCAATTGTACAATGCAAACAACTTCTTGATGATATATTAGAAGTTGGTACAAATAAAAGAATGAATGCCCATTTTATTGGTAGTATTGTATATATTCATGATGATGTTTATACCGCCACAAGAATTAAAGAATTGACTATTATAGATGGTCAACAAAGATTAACAACTTTAACTTTGATTTATGTGGTTCTGTATACTCTTGCAAAAGAACTTGATAATGAATCTCTTGTAAATGAAATAAGTGAAACATATCTCATAAACAAATTTGCCCCAGAAGAGGAGAAATTGAAATTAAGACCCACAGAAAACAATGATAAAGCTTTAAGATATTTACTTCGAGGTGACAAAAATGAGGAATATACAATTTTTTCAAAACTAATTGATAATTATGATTATTTTAAAGTTCGTATTACTGAAGAAAACCACCGAACTGTATTAATGGGTTTGTCAAAACTTATGTTTGTTGAAATTTCTCTCGATAGAGAAAAGGATAGTCCACAAAGAATTTTTGAAAGTTTGAATTCAACGGGATTGGAACTTTCGCAAGCAGATTTGATTCGAAATTATATTCTTATGGGGCTAAACAGAAAGGATCAGAACAGAATATATCAAAACTATTGGGAGGTAATTGAAAAACTAGCTAAAGATGAGACATTAAACGTTAGCAGAGTTTCTGATTATATTCGTGATTATTTAACTCTTGAAAATAAAAACATACCGAATAAAGGTAATGTTTACATTGAATTTAAAACAAAGTACCCTACATCAACTCCTGAAATATTGGAGAAAAATTTGACTGGATTAAAATCCTTAGGCAGACATTACAATAAACTTCTTAATCCTAGAAATGAACCAGAACGAGATATTAGACTTCAATTGGACTATATCAATCGACTAGAAATCAATGTGGCATATCCCTTTCTGATGAAAGTCTATGATGACTTCAGTAATTCGGTTATTGACAAGTCAACTTTTTTGAAAATATTGGAATTAATTCAATCATTTGCATGGAGGAGATTTATTCTAGGCTTACCAACTAATGCATTGAATAAAATTTTCATGAGCTTATATGACAAAGTTGAAAGGAAAAATTATCTACCATCGATACAAAAATCCTTGGTGCAACGGTCAGGCGTACAACGTTTTCCAAAAAATTCTGAGGTGATTGATGCTTTAAAAACAAAAGATGTTTATAATATTAAATCTAAGAATAGAACATACCTAGTTGAAAGAATTGAAAATTTTGAAAATCGTGAACCTGTTTTAATTGATGGAAATCCAGACATTACCATTGAACATATTTTCCCTAAAAATCCTGATCCAAAGTGGAAAATTGAGCTTGGAACCGATGAATTTATATTTATCAAAGAAAATTATTTGAATACAATTGGTAATTTGACTCTATCTGGTAATAATGGAAACTTGGGAATAAACCATTTAAAGATAAACGCGATCTTCCGGATGCAGGCTATAAAGATATCGTTTGTGGTTAAATAAATATCTTTCTACTCTTGAAAGTTGGGACAAGACTGAGATTGAAAGGAGATTTGAGATGATTGCAGATAGGTTTCTCAAAATCTGGGAATTTCCTGATATACCATTAGAAGACGACGGAGATAGAAGCGAGGTTAATATTTTTGAAGCAGATGATCCCAAGCATAAGAAACTAGATTATGCGATTTTTTTTGATCAAAAGATTGAGGTTAGAGAGGTTTCGAAGCTATATGTTGAAATATTCAGACAACTATTTGAATTGCAGCCTGAGACTTTTTTCAACACAGAACTTGGAAGTAAATTTGGTTTAACGAAGCATCCAATAGATGGCAATCCCCGACAAGCAATCCCAATAAATGATACATATTTTATTGAAGGAAATATCGACAATATGGGCAAATTTGACAGGATCAAACAAGCACTAACGATTTTCGATTTTGAGGATGAATTGACTATTAAATATGCAGAAAGTTAATCCATCGCAAGGCAAGTGCTCTCCAGTTGCCATGAGTCCTCCAACCCAGGTATTGCTTAATTGAAATTTTTGGCAGAGTAGCTTTTGCCAAAAGCTACGGCAATCACTTGACAATTAACAGCAACAGGTTCATTAAATTGGCAATTGGAATTGAAAACAACCTGTTAAAAACCTTAACTTTGCATTGTGTTTTACAGAAGAAAAATAATATTGGGATTGCTGCAACTGTTTAATGGACGATTGGATAAAATCCGCCTGCAAAAGTTGCTGTTTCTGCTTACACAAAACCAGGCTAAACCGGATCCCCACTATGATTTTATTCCCTATCGTTTCGGGTGCTACTCATACTCTGCCAATGCCGACATGACTGCCATGGTTAGAAAAGGCATACTGGCGGAGGATGAAAAACATTTTGAAAAGAAAGACGGAACGGATTACTTAAGTCAGTTAAAATCGGGCGATGTTGAACTCCTGCATGAGGTTAAAGCCAATTATGGTAAAATGGGTACAACAGCCCTTATGAAATGTACGTATACAAAATACCCTTTTTATGCCATCAAAAGTGAAGCTGCTCAAAGTATATTAAATGAAGCAGAATGGGATAAAGTGAATGCTGCAAAGCCAAAAATGGATGAGACCGTTTTGTTTACGATAGGTTACGAAGGGATTTCATTAGAAGAGTATTTGGTCAGGTTATTGAAAAATGATGTTAAATTGCTGGTGGATGTGCGAAATAATCCGCTGAGTATGAAATATGGATTTAGCAAAAGCCAGTTGAAGAAGTATTGTGAGAGTTTAGGGATTCAGTATGTGCATATACCGGAATTAGGAATTAAGCCGGAGCAGAGGAAAGAACTCAATACCCAAAGCGATTATGATCAATTGTTTGCATTATATCGTAAAGACAATTTAACCGAACATTACAATCCCAACAAGAGGTTTTAAATTTGCTGAAACAACATAAACGGATTGCTTTAACTTGTTTTGAAGCCAACATTAACCAGTGCCACCGAAAACATTTAGCCGAAGCCATTGAAAAAATGCCATCGTTTGGATTCGGGATCAAACATATATAGGTATGGCGTTAACAAAAGTTTTAATCACTGTAAAGACCTATCCGACCCTTTCAGCAAAGTATGATGAATTGGTTTGTACGGCAGGTTTTCGGAAAGACGGAACCTGGATAAGAATCTATCCTGTGCCATTTCGCAAAAAATCATACAATGAGCAATACAAAAAGTATGATTGGATTGAAGTTGATTTAGTAAAGAACGATAGTGATTTCAGACCGGAAAGTTACCGCCAATATTCACACGATAGTGAAATAAAAATTGTTGGGCATATTGATACTAAGGATAATTGGGAAAAAAGAAAAAAAATCTGCCTGGGCAAAATCTATTATAACCTATCTGAATTGATTGCCGAAGCCAAAGAAAATAACATTTGTACTTCGCTTGCTGTTTTCAAGCCAGGTGAAATAACTGATTTTACGGCAGAGCCAGTTGACAGGGAGTGGGAAAAAGACAAATTGGCCAGGCTTAATCAGCTAAATCTTTTTGAAAGCACTGATGAAGGAAGATTTGAAGTTGTCAGGAAACTGCCTTATAAATTCAAATTTGTTTTCAAGGACAACCAAGGCAAAGAAAGCAGAATGATGATTGAAGATTGGGAAACAGGACAGCTTTATTGGAATTGTCTTTTAAGACACAAAGGAAATGAAGCAAAAGCAATAATAGATGTACGAACAAAATACTTTGACGACTTTGCAAAAACAAAAGACCTTTATTTTTTCCTTGGAACAACTCAGTTGCATCATTTTGTCTCGATAAATCCGTTCATAATTATCGGGACATTTCATCCAAAAAAAGAAATACAAACAAAACTTTTTTGAAACCACTGTCAAATTTCGACAAGCGTTCTTTTTGACGTGAACGAAATTGACCGAAACAGACATTTTCGGAAAAATTTATAAGTTTGAAGTATCATTTGAATCCAGCGAAACAAAGCATCGGCTCAAAAGAAGTAGGTATAAAGAAGACAAAAAAAGTAATCCATTGATAAAAATGAAAGCAGTCGTATATCAAAAGAAAGGCTCACCTGAAAAGCTTGTCTATAGTGAAATTGACAAACCCGTACCGGGTGACAACGAGGTTTTGATAAGGGTAAAGGCTGTGTCGTTAAATGCTGCCGACTATCGCTCGATGAAAATGGGGATCATCCCCAAAATGAAAATATTCGGGGCGGATATAGCCGGCATCATCGAAACGGCGGGTAAAAACATTACCCAATTCAAACCCGGGGACGAAGTGATGGGCGATCTGGCCAGCTTTGGTTTTGGAGGACTTGCGGAATATGTTACGGCTCCTGAAAAAGCCCTTGTAGCCAAACCTTCACAGGTTTCGTTTGAGGAAGCGGCTGCTATGCCCATGGCAGCTATAACAGCACTCCAGGCATTGCGCAACAAAGGCAATATTCAAAAAGGACATAAGGTTTTAATTGTCGGCTGCGCCGGCGGCGTCGGGACATTTGCCATCCAGCTTGCCAAATACTTTGAGGCAGAAGTAACGGGAGTCTGCAGCCCGAAGAACATGCAGCAAACACTATCCCTGGGTGCGGATCATGTAATTGATTACACCAAAGAGGATTTCAGCAAAAGCGGAAAACGCTATGATCTCATCCTGGGGGTTAACGGAAATTATTCACTCAGTGGACTATAAGAAAACTCTGACTAAAAATGGCATTTATGTGATGGTAGGTGGTTCCTTATCGCAGATATTCAAATCGCTTGTATTCGGACGGTTGTTTTCGCTGGGTTCAAAGAAGATGAAATCATTGGCAGCAAAAGCAAATCAAAAAGATCTGGAATTTCTTGCAGGGCTTCTGGAAAAGGGCAGGATCAGGCCGGTCATTGAACGTCGCTACCCGCTCGATAAAGCAGCAGAAGCAATGAACTACCTGAAGCAGGGACATGCGGCGGGGAAAGTGGTTATTGTTGTTGGATAATGGAAATTTGAAAATTCCAAATGCCAAATAGCCAATAGCTTTTCTTCGTGTACTTTGTGAAAAAACTTCGTGGGCTTTGTGGTTAAGCTTTTAAAAGGCAAAATAAAAAATAATCCCCGCCTGACTGTCGGGCAGGAAAGTGAAAAGTTCAAAGTCAAAGGTAATTGGAAAATAAAGTTTAATGGATAATCACTAGTTAACATGGTAAATGAATTGAAGTTCGGATAGTTTAGCCGGAAGCATCATGCACAGGTATTCGATCATAATGTACTTTTTACTTGCCTGCCTCATTTCATGGACGGCAAAATTCTTAATGTCCTCCATTGATACAGGACTGGTGACAACAAATTTCCCGAAAGGAATACTTCATTTGATTGCCCAGTTTGGCCCTTCTATAGCAGGCATTATCATGATAATAGCGCAGAGGGGAAAACAAGGCATAATTCATTTATTCGAGAATATAACCTCTATTAATGTTCATGTCAAATGGTTTGCAATGGTACTTTTCTTTGAGCTTATCCTCTTCCACATTGTCATATTCTATTGTATTGTTTCAGGTTATGGAAATGTCACGGTTCAAACAAATCATCTTTTGAGTAGTTATTTTAATTTTTTTTCAAATACCTTGCTGTTAGCGCTTCTCACCGGCCTTGGCGAAGAAATTGGATGGAGGGGTTATCTTCTGCCTGTATTGCAATCCAAATATAAAATACTGGTTGCTGTGTTAATTTTATCTATCGCAAATAGTCTTTGGCATTTAAGGAGCGATTGCATAGTCATGATCTTACAAAATGACTTTGCCGGATTCAGCCGGATTTATTTCCCTGATATGGGCTTAAGGATGCTGATTACCCTCCCGGCGATCATGGTAATGGTTTTTGTTTTCAATGAAACCAAAGGAAATCTGTTGCTGATGATCTTGTATCATGGCTCAGCCAATGCATCGTATGAATGGGCCAAGGAAATAACCGGAAACCCGAAACCTGAATTTTTGCTGCCTGTTTTTGCAGCAACATTATGGATATCTGCGATCTATTTTTTACCGGCCATTATTAAACAGGCTAAACAGGGTAAGCTCATTACTCAAATAAGTTGAATCGAATAAAGACTGTAAGCATGCTTACAATTGAAATGCTTAATAAGAAAATATGCATAGCTGCAAATTAACCCAAGATGATAATAGCCCCGATCTGCTTACTTACTTTCTTTTCCTTGTGATGAACAAAATAATCAAAGCAACAATCGCAATACTGCAGATAATTAGACCTCTCCGGTAAGTTTTTATCAACTGTGCCTGGCTTCTGGTTTCCGGTTCGCCGGTCAATGCCGATTGCTTCATTGCATGATCCACTGTCAGTGACAGCGAATCTCTTAATACTGCATAAAGATCGAGATACTGCGAAGCGCTGTCGAATTCATTTACCGAGGACCAGGCGAGCACAAGTTGCTTATAGTTTTCCATAATCTCAGCACGAGCGCTTATTTCACGAGAAATCTCAAGGCTCTGCTGAAAATAATCGACGGCTTCATGAACCAGGCCTTTTTCTTTGAGATTTTCTCCAATCAGGGTGAAGGTCTGGGCTATGGTCCTGCTATCATCAATTTCCTCGCTGATTTTTAATGATTGAAAATAATAATCAATGGCTTTGTCATAATTTTTCTGTTTTTCGTACACACGGCCAATCAACTTCAGGGTAGATGAGATTCCGCTTTTTTCATGCAATTCATCCCTAAGTTCGAGAGCTTTTATCAGGTAGCTCATCGACTCTGGAAGATTTCCCGATTCAAGGTAATTGCTTCCGAGGTTGTTCATTGCAGTAGCCTGTAAATACTTGTTCCCGGCAAGGCGGGCTCCATGAAGGGCTTTTTCATTATTACTGACAGCCTTATCGATATCGGCCAGGGCTTCATAAACCGCCGCAAGATTGATAAGCATTTTAATCTCTCCGTCCCTGTTGCCCGCTATTTTATAGTATTGGAACGCATCTTCAAAATAGCCAATGCACTTCTTATAGTCGCCAAGATAGAAATAAACATTTCCCATATTTTGATAAGAAATAGCCATACCTTCAATATTATTGGTGCGGACTTCAAAGTCCAGTGACTTTTTGTAATAGCTGAGGGCTTCTCTGTATTTTCCAGTTCGTTCCAGCACCATACCGATATTATTATTACAGCCAGCAATGCCCTTTTCCTCGCCTGTAAGTTCAAAAACCAGGATAGCCTCCCTGTAGCAGATAATTGCCGTATCATAATTGCCAAGGAAAAGATTCACGTTCCCTATATTCTTAAGGGCTGTTGCCTTTCCGTGTGTATAGTTTATTTTACTAGATATTTCCAATGCCCCACGGCCGTAAAAGAGGGCAAGGGTTCTGTCGTTATCCCAAACCCTGGAGCACAAATCATTTAAACTGTCAGCAGCTTTTGTTGTCCATAGCAATCTATGTTTTATTTGCAGAGAATCCTGTGCCTGTATTGCAAAGAGTATAACAATGAACACAAGGTTGAAGTATATTTTCAAAAAAGGATATGTTGATTTTTTTCTGTTCACAATTCTGTGTTTTATTTTACAGATAAATAAGGTTCGATCTTTAAATAAAGTTCATTATAAATCAGTTTCGCCTCCCTGATCTGGTTTATGTCGGTAAATTCGCCTTTTTCATTCCTGAAACTAATGATCGATTTAGCCACAAAAAACTCGATATAGGGGTGTTTTGTCATCTCTTTTATCGTAACCTTGTTGATATTAATTTTCCTGATTTTATCCCTGTCGACAGTCACTTGCTCTCTGATACTGCGGTAACGTAAACTGTCCATTCCATAAACTTCAAGTAATTGCTCCTTGCTGTTAAATCCACCAAGCAGTTCACGATACTTGATTATGCGTCTGGCAAAGGATGGGCCTATTCCTTTCAACTGCTGAAGGTCGAGTGAGTCGGCAGCATTCAGCTCGACCATTATATTGACATTTTCTTTCAGCCTTTGGGTAGTATCCCTTGCAATTCTGATATAGGGTTCAAGAATGGAGTATTCTTCGCCGGTAAGAGTGTAAATGGCTTTAAGGTCCGCGGGCGAATTGAACCGACCTCCCTTCGACCTGAAATTAATGATGGCTTTAATGACACTTTCGTTGAGTCCGATCTTTTGCGCCTGTTCGTTGGTTAGTGTGTTCGGATCGAATGGAAACGGTTTCAGGGCAGGAGCGACTATCACTTTTTCCTGCAGGACGTTGAGGGGTTGTTTAATTTTAATATAGGGTTCCAGGATATGGTATTCCTGCTCGGAGATACTGTATATCCTTGCCATATCCTGTTTCACTTTAAACCTACCTCCTGCTCTTATGTAATTAAGTATTACTTTTATTTGTCTCTCAGTTAATCCAAGCTTTCTACCCTGCTCAACAGACATGTCATTCGGGTCGAATTCAAATGGCCTTAGGTTAATGGTAAGATTCTTATTGTTGAGTTCTCCGGCGGCATATAGAGATAACAATGAATCTTTATACCTTTTATTCAGTGCTTCAAAGTTTTCAATCTCCTTTTCAAATTGAGTAAAATCAATCGGATCTCTGCTTATAAGGTAGGGAAGGAAAATGTTGAAAAGCAACAAAAGAACAATAAGAAGGATTAAAACAAAAATACCTCCTTTTTCTTTCCTGCTTAAATTCAGGTATTCCTTTATTTGATGTTGCCAGCCGGCCAAGGGTTAAGCATTTTGTTAGTGTAAAAATAGTACTTTTTTTAATCAATCACAGTCTTATTTTAAAAAATTTTACCTTTCCCGGTTTTCGGTAAATTTGCACAAAAAATTACATTTATGAGTGTAACCCGATTTGGTGTAAGCCTCGATACCGACATTCTGAAAGCTCTTGACAGATATGTAATCGAGAATAAAATACCTAATCGCTCTCAGGCGATCAGGAAAATTTTTGAAAAAAATTTAGTCGAAAAAAAATGGAAAAGCAATCAGATGGTTGCCGGAGCGGTGGTTATGCTTTACGATCATCATAAAGGCGACATTACAGCCAGACTCAACGATCTTCAGCATGATTATTATGAGATTATTCTTTCCACGCAGCATTTTCACCTGAATCATGACCAATGCCTTGAAATCATCGCCCTCAGGGGAACTGCTACCAAACTCACGGAACTTTCAGATAAGTTAATAGGGATGAAGGGCGTTATGCATGGCAAACTCGTTATGAGTGCCACCGATTGATGCAATGTCACCCGAAACGCTCACCTTTTCCTGTTAAGCCGGCTTTGCCTTTGATTTTGAATTCAGAGATATTTGATTTTGTCAGAATAAAACTATTTAAACAGGCGTAACACTATTGCTTCGGCAAGGAGGAAAGCAAGTGCCAGGATAACAAAAAGTTTCCATAAACTGATACCCTTACTGAATTCATTAAGTGTTTCTGCAAAGGGTTTGTTCCCGGCATCAAAAACCTGAACATTACCGGGATACTTTTCTTTAATTATTTCCTTAAGCTTTTCGGTGGTATAAAAGATCATTTCCGATTCCTTCCGGTTATAATTAAAAGAAATTCCTTTGACGGGACTATTATCCTTCTGAATTTCATAATCACCCGCCTGAAGGATCTGCTGGTGAACATAAACATCAAGTGAACTATTGGTCCTGCGGTGCTCGGGGATAATATCGAATTCGAAATTTTTTCCCTTCAGATGAAGCACCTCCTCGTTACCCAAGTCGATATCTGCTAAACTGATAACATCATTTTTCCCTATGGTATAATACAGGTTTTCCTGCAATATACTGGAAACAGCCATCTTATAGAGGGTTGGAACGAAAATGGCGTGCTTTGGAAAATTGCTGTATGAAGGATCAAATGGTACTGCAAATAAGTAAACCTTGCCTTTTTCAACCTGGAACACGTTCAGGAAAGTCTCGCCGTTGAGTAATTTCAGCAAGGGTTCCTGCAGCGTCCGCGTGTCGAACTGAATGGGATAATGACTGTAAACAACAGGAAGATCTATGTTTTCGGGTATTTCATCAAAGACATTATCATACAAAGGGTGCTCAAGATTAATAGTGCTTATTTTAGTGTTGGCGGTGTCTTCATTCCCGAAATTACCCGTATGGAGGGTGGATAAGAATTCATTATAACCCTGCGGACTTGTAATGGCGGAAGGTATTATGGCTATGCTTCCGCCTTCGTTTACAAACGGGACTAATTGTTGAAGCAGACCGCTTGAAACAGAAGATAATTCGTTTAAAATAATCAGTCTGAATTTTCTGAAATCGGTAAAAGCAATATTTCCTTCCGGAACATTTGTAAATCTAACCAAAGAATCTTTTTCGAACAGGGAATTGAGATATAAATTTTCTTTGTTTCCATTAATACAGAGAATCGGTACCTCGTTCGTGACAAAATAGGAAAACCAAAGCTTATCATCAAACGTGATTGAAAAATCATCAATTTCAAGGGCACCACTTTGAATTCCGTCCTCATTAATAGTATATGGCATTGATACTTCTGTGGCTTCATTTGCCTTTATATCAAAACTCGCAAGTGCCCGCTGTTTATCATTTATTGTCAGCCTGATCGGTATCCGTTCGTAGTTTTTCTCAGAACTATTCCTGATCCTGGCTGTGAGCTGCGCATTCTGATTCATCTGAAGAATGGGAGATTGGAACCAGCAACTGTCGATATAAAGGTTTTCGGCGCTGATAGCTTTGATGGGAATCAATAAAACGCTTATCGACGAATCAATCCCAATGGAGGAATCTTCCAGCAGGCTCTGCTGAAAATCCGAAATGATGTAAGAGGTTTTGACATTTCCGGACTGCTCGGTTAAGAGTTTCTGCTGTATAGACAGGATTTCATTTAATGTTCTTACGGCCGGTGAAGCATGGATCTCGTTTACCCTTTCAATGAATTCATCCCTGCTGATAAACCGATGGTCTTTTCCTTCAAGGTCATTGGTAAGGAGCTGAAAAATGTCGGAGCTTTTGTATACTGCAGCAATTTCAAGTGCTTTTTCTCTGGCCTCGTCAATAAGCGTCCCTTTCTCCGAAATCGCTTGCATACTGAAAGAGTTGTCGAGATATATACTGACGACATTTTTGTCTTCAGTTCTAATCATTTGTTGTGATACAGGGAAATAAGGCTGCGCAAATGCAAGGACTATCGAAATAATGGCAAGGATGCGAAGAAACAATATAAGCAGGTGCTTCAGGCGCGATTGTTTTTGGGTTTGGAGTTTTAATTCCCTTAAGAAACTGACATTGGAAAAATATATCTTTTTAAATCTTCTGAAATTAAACAGGTGAATGATGACAGGAACAGAAATCGCCAAAAGCCCAAACAAAAATCCCGGATTAACAAACTCCATCTGATAAAGTATTATTGAAAAAGGTACAAAAATAAACAATAATAAAGGTAAACGGTTTGGGGATTTCGTTAGTATCAAAAAAAACCTCCCGGATTACCGGGAGGTACCATATTCACAATTAACCTAAAAAAAATGTTGTTCTGTAAATTAAATCCGAAGATGACCAGGGTTAAATTACTCCCTGATCGAGCATTGCATTTGCAACTTTAAGGAAACCGGCTACATTGGCACCCTTGACATAATTAACATAGCCGCCTTCTTCTGTGCCGTGCTTTACACATGTCCCATGGATGCTTTTCATGATGTGATGCAGTCTTGTATCGACTTCTTCTCTTGGCCAGTTAAGCTTCATTGAATTCTGTGACATTTCAAGTCCAGAGGTAGCCACACCGCCGGCATTAACAGCCTTGCCAGGTCCAAACATGATCTTGTTCTCATGGAATACTTCAACAGCAGCCGGTGTTGAGGGCATATTTGCACCCTCAGCAACATATTTACAGCCATTCTTCACAAGCAATTTAGCATCATTTTCATCAAGTTCATTCTGAGTAGCACAAGGAATTGCAACATCGCATTTTACCTCCCAAGGATGTTTATTAGCTACAAAGGTAGCTTCGGGAAACTCATAAATGTAAGGTTTAACGATATCCTGATTCGATGCTCTTAATTCAAGCAAGTACTCAATTTTTGGTCCTGAAACTCCTTCAGGATCATGTATATATCCATCAGGTCCCGAAATTGTGATAACTTTCCCTCCCAATTCAGTAACTTTTAGCGCAGCTCCCCAGCATACATTTCCAAAACCCGACAGGGCAACTTTCTTCCCTTTAAAGGATTCACCCTTTGTAGCGAGCATTTCCTGTGCAAAATATACCGCACCAAATCCTGTTGCTTCCGGACGAATAAGGCTTCCGCCCCATGAAAGTCCCTTTCCTGTAAGAACTCCATGATGTTCATGGGTCAGCTTTTTATACATCCCATATAAGTATCCTATTTCTTTACCACCAACCCCAATATCGCCGGCGGGCACATCCATTTCCGGTCCGATGATCTTCCAAAGCTCAAGCATGAATGATTGACAGAAACGCATGATTTCATTGTCCGATTTCCCTTTGGGGTTGAAATCCGACCCTCCCTTACCGCCGCCAATCGGTAAAGTAGTCAGGCTGTTTTTGAAAATTTGCTCGAATCCCAAAAACTTCAGGATGCTGAGATTCACACTTGGATGGAAACGCAAACCGCCTTTGTATGGGCCCAATGCATTATTGAATTGTACCCTGTATCCAAGATTGACATGCACTTTTCCGGAATCATCGACCCATGGCACCTTAAATGTCAATATCCTATCGGGCTCTATTATCCTTTCGATAATTCCAGCCGATTCAAAATGAGGGTTTTGATTGACTACTTCCTCGATGGATTCGAGTACTTCCCTAACCGCCTGTAAATATTCGACCTCGCCGGGATGCTTTTTCTCAAGGTCGTTCATGATTTTCTCTAAATTCATAGCTCTAATTAATTAAATTTAAGTATTTTAGATACGTTATTGTTATTTCGTTAACAACATTATAAAAACGGCGCAAAAGTCTGTCTTAAAATTGTTAATTCCAAATTTTCAAAAAAATTTTTACCCTTAGGTCGACTTTGCATTCTTATGATTGGTCAAAAGTAACAAAAAGAATTTTGTTTTTTACCGACCCGAAATGATGGTATCTTTGCAGCCTGTAAAGCAGTATGTATGATAAGCAAATCGAATCTTATTTATGGATTCAATCCTGTTATTGAAGCTATTGGTGCAGGCAGGGAAATTGAAAAAATATTTATCCTGAAATCCATGCAGCAAGTTCGCACAAGTGAACTGATCAACATTGCAAACCAACACAAAATCCCTTTTCAGTTTGTACCCAGGGAAAAACTTAACAGACTTACACGGCAAAACCACCAGGGAGTAGTTGCAATGGTCTCAGCAGTATCATTCGTTGATATCGAAACCCTTCTTCCTACTATTTTTGAAACCGGAAATGCACCTTTCCTTGTCATTCTTGATAAAATCACCGATGTACGTAACCTTGGATCAATAGCCCGTTCGGCAGAGTGTGCTGGGGTCAACGCCATCATCCTGCCCTCAAAAGGTTCAGCGATGATCAGCGCTGATGCTGTAAAAACATCCTCTGGTGCTATCCAGAATATTCCATTATGCAGGGTGGAAAACCTAAGGCAGACCATCCAATTTTTAAAAAACTGTGGCATATTAATGATAGGTGCGTCTGAAAAGGCAGAAACGAATTATTTTTCTGTCGACTATTCCCAGCCGGTCGCAATCATCATGGGATCGGAAGAGTCAGGAATTTCTGAAGAACTTCTTAGGCTTTGTGATAAAATGGTAAAAATTCCAATGACAGGTGAAACCAGGTCGCTCAATGTCGCGGTGGCTGCTGGGGTAATATTTTTTGAGGTTTTAAGACAAAGAATGTAATTCAGGCATAGGGAAAATGATCATTCCTAATTACCAACGGTATTCATTAGCATCATTAATTATATGCGTTGTTCTCATCAGTTGCACAAGGACAGAAAAGACCTATTGGGATAACGGAAAATTAAAATCCGCCCTCCGCAAGAAAGGCGGACATTTCAATGGTATCTCTACCTGGTATTACTCCGATGGCACCAGGCAGCATGAATGCAATTACTTGAACGACACCCTTCAGGGACCGTCAACCCGCTGGTATGATAATGGCCGCATTAGTTCAATGGATCATTATAAAAATAACCTGCGACACGGTAAGTCGGTTGGTTACGACTATGATGGCATATTGATTTCTGAAGCTAATTATATAAACGATACACTTGAAGGAACATATAAAGAGTACTACCCAACAGGGCAAATAAAGATTGATGGATCTTATCTGAAAGGAATGTTCGACGGAAAATGGCTATATTACCAGCAGGATGGAAAGATAACAGGGATAGGAGAGTTTAAAAATGGTTCAGGAAAGCAAAGGGCCTGGTATCCCGATGGAAAAATAATAAGGATCGTTCCATATGAGAATAACCTGAAACAGGGCTATGAAATATGGTATGATCAGGAGGGAAAGGTGGAAAAGCTCCTTGTTTATGAACAAGGTGAATTGGTCAGTACACAAAACCAAATAAATTGATTGTATGCTGATCTATCTTACCGGATATATGGGTAGCGGCAAAACGACAGCCGGTCTAAAACTGGCTGTGAAGATGGGTTATGCTTTTGCCGACCTGGATGTGATGATCGAAAACAAATTTAAAGTCACCATAAGCCAGTTTTTTGCAAAATACGGTGAGCCGGTTTTCAGAAAAGTGGAAAGGGAGATGCTGATGGATACGTTTTCATATAATAACACTGTGATCGCTACCGGCGGGGGAACACCCTGCTACACCGATAATATGGAGCTGATTAACCAGTATGGCGTTTCGGTATACATCAAAGTACCGGAGAAAGCCCTTTTTCAGCGGCTACTGAACGCAAAAAAGAAACGACCGCTGCTGCTGGGCAAAACAGATGAAGAGATACTGGAGTATATCAAACAGCAGATGTTCATCCGTGAACCCTATTACCTTAAATCTTGTTTAACTGCCGAAGGAATTGATATTGATATAAACAGTTTGGCTGAGAATATCAGCAATTATAGGCATCCAGGTATATGATAAAGGGCATGCCTGAATTGAAACAACAATACTACATTAAAAAAACAAAATAAATAGCCAATATGAAATCATACAGAAAAGAACTTTGGTTCAACACTCCTACCCGGAGGCAGTTCATCAACATTACGCCCGAGGTGCTTAAGTGCCTCACCGAAAGCGGCATTAAAGAGGGACTTTGTCTTGTGAAGGGCAAACGAATTTGATTTATCTTATCAAGGGAAATCTGCTAAAAGCCTCGTAAAATCTACAAAAATCAAATATACTTAGTATTTGGAAAACCCGGCAAAATGTCCGGGTTTTTTTATTCACCGATTATTTTTACCAAAACCCGCTTCTTTCGCTTGCCGTCAAACTCACCGTAAAATATTTGCTCCCACGGCCCAAAATCAAGTTTACCGGAGGAAACAGCAACCACCACTTCCCTGCCCATTATGGTACGTTTTAAATGGGCGTCTGCATTATCTTCATAACTATTATGATGATATTGGTTATATGGTTTTTCAGGTGCTAAGTTTTTCCAACCAATGTTTCAAAATCCTGATGTAATCCGTTTTCATCATCGTTAATAAAAACACTACTGGTTATGTGCATTGCGTTAATTAATATCAAGCCCTCTTTTATTCCGCTTTCTGTTAAGACATTTTTGAACGTCAGGAGTGATATTTATAAGCTGCCGTCTGGTTGGTGTATTGAACCAAAATTCTTTTCTGTATGATTTCATAGTTAGTTATATTATCCGGGCGGCAAAGATAGTAATTAACAAAACGTAGTGAATTTTGCTGTCCTAAAATCAAAGTAAATTATAAATTAACATAAACTTACAACCCGGAATATAAAAACACGGGAAAACAACGCAAAATTGTTTAAGTAAAGCCGGTTTTGTGATCGTGAGGAATTATTTACTAAGTTTGGCCAAAATAATCTTTGCTATGAAGCGCACAAAAGCACTTGTTCCGGCTAATTATCTGGAAAGTTTACCCATAGATAAACAGTACAAATTAGAGAAAATCAAGACGGATATTGAAGCCCGGATAATAGTATCAAACGGGACATTTATGAAATTGGGGGGTTATTAAAGGAAGCAAAATCAATCCTTCGTCACGGACATTTTATAAAATGGATTGATAAAACTTTTAAAAATCAATTATCATATTCCACCGAAATCGGTTATATGAAAATTTATATGACTTTTAAAGGCAAACCCGAACTTGTAGAAAAAATGCCTACAACCTTACTGTTGAGTATTTCACAAAATACTTTTCCGGATGAAATAATAAAAATTGATAACGGAGAATGCTCAATATATTGATAAGTTGGCCTGCAAAAGATTAAATGAAAATTATAAACTTTTCAAGAAAAAGAAAACTATCACTTTCAGAGTTTGAAAAAATCAGTGAAAATCAAATTAAACTTGCCATTGGGATTTCTCAGGGTCAAATGGTCAGACACCGTTCAAATGATGCAAAACGTTTGTTAATCACTTGGTATAAAAGAAATTCATCAAGCTATTAAAAAAATCCGTGACGATCAAGAAAATAAACAATGGATATTTCCATCGGTTGTTGGTAGCGAAGCAAGAAGCCCTACTTTTGGAAAGTATTGATAAAGCAATAGCGGAATTATCCGGGCTGAAAAATGATTTAAAAAATGGTACAGGGGTTATGAAAGCTCAATTACCAAAATCACCGCTTACTGATGTAGAGTATGTATAACAACCAAAAGCCTGATAACTAATACGCTATATCTTGAAAGTTCTTAATAAATTTGGAGATATTTCATTCCGTTTATTTATAGGTTGATATACATTCCCAATTTTCACCGGAAAATTTTAATCTTTCCTCACCAATAATAACGGTTCTATTGCCTATATTTTTCAGAATCTCCATTAATAGATTTGCCTCAATGCGAAATTGAATTTTTGACCCGTTGTAGTTTATATTCAACGAATCCTCAAAAGCCCCGGTTTCAGATTCACTTGCAATTTTAATTTTCCTTTGGTCAATAGTAATATCAATCATACTGCTAAATTCATCGGTTTTAAATACAGAAGCCGTATCCAGAACCGTGTAAATTGTCCTTGGTAGATTTAGGGTTGAGCCTTTTACCTCCATAAATTTAGCCAAATCAGGAAATTTTGCATTAATAGGTTCTACAACCAATTACTGTTCCTGCTTCATTCCTAAAATGTACGCTGGTTTTATCAAATGCTATTTTAACCGGATTGATTTTTATCACCTGTTCAGCACTTGTTTTTGGTAGCAAAAAGGTATCTATTGGCAAAGGTTCTGTTTTATACCGGGCTATCCGTTTGGTATCAGAGGATTCTAAATAACCCGCTTTTGTGATATTGATAAATTCAAATATTGGATTAAATATATCATTTTTAGCAATAGGGGTAACAAATTTCAACCCATCCACAAAATTAGCTGGTAACGGTTTCCAATGGGATTCACGTTTCAGGTTTTCTATTGGTAACACAATTTCTGGGTCTATTCTAAAAGTGGCATTCATCCTCCCGGAAACAATTTTCAGGGCTTTATCGGTTAATTCGATCTCAACAGAATCCTTTTTTACTTTTTGTAAAAACTTGTAAAATAATTCGGCTTCAATGGCGCAAGTAATATTCAGACCCTCCACCGGGTGAGTAATAGTTATATCATCATTATAAGTCACCACCTTGCCATTCATTAAAGCAAATGATGTAGATTGTTCAATTACCTCTTTTTTTGCCAAACCCGGTTTAACAATGAGCAATGCTTTCAATAATTCCTTTACCTGAACTTGTATCATTTTATTTAGTCTATTGGACAAATATACAACACTTTTTATATCAATACCGGGAAACCCCAATAATATAGTACTCCCCAATTTTAGGACACGGAATTAAAGTGTAAATTTTAAATTTGTGTCTATGAAAACAAGCAGAAGAAAATTCAGTACGAAGTTTAAGAGTAAAGTTGCCTTAGAAGCACTAAAAGAGAGGTTAACCTTGCAAGAGCTCGCCTCTAAATACGAAGTTCATCCCAACCAGATAGCCACCTGGAAGAAGGAACTGTTGGAAAATGCAGACGCTGTATTTGAGAAAAAATCTTCATCAAACAACCAGGAAGTAGAGAAATCAAAGCTCTATAACAAAATCGGCAAGATGCAGGTAGAGATTGATTTTTTAAAAGAAGTCTTGGGCAAATGACCACAACACAAAAGAGACAAAAGGTTGTGAAAAGTCATCCAAGACTCAGTCTCAAAGAACAATGCAATATTTTATCTGTTCATCGCTCAGGGCTCTACTACAAGCTTAAAGGTGAAAGCCTTCTGAACCTTAAGCTGATGGAAGCCATCGATAGATATTTCATTGATCATCCATACTATGGGGTTGAAAGGATGACAGATTATTTAAATATGGATTTAGGCTATTGTGTAAACGTAAAACGCGTTAGGCGCTTATACAAATTAATGAATCTTCAAACGATCTATGCCAGGCCTAAAACTACCAAACGCAATCAATCACATGCTGTTTATCCATATCTATTGAAGAGCCTGAAGATTGAACGCCCCAACCAGGTATGGCAAACAGATATAACCTATATCCCGATGTTTAGAGGATTTATGTACATGGCAGCCATTATTGATGTTTACAGCAGAAAAGTATTAAACTGGAGTATCTCAAACTCGATGACAGCAGACTGGTGTATAGAATTGCTGGAGGATACTATCAGCATGTATGGCCCTCCGGAAATTCACAACTCAGATCAAGGTTCACAGTACACCAGTGCGGAATACATCGAAGTATTAAAAAAATACAAGGTGAAAATCTCAATGGACGGTAAAGGACGTGCTTCAGACAACATTTATATCGAACGTTTTTGGAGATCTATAAAGCAGGAGGAAATATATTTAAACCCACCCAATGGAGGAATAGAATTGTACCAAATGGCTAAAGAATACATTCAGTTTTACAATGAAAAAAGAAGACATACTGAAATCGGAAAGATGCCACCGGATCAGAAATACTATCAGAAAAAAATGGCATCATAACAACTAATAATTAGATTTGTGCTGTCCTATCATTTGGGAGTAGTAAAACGTATGTTAGAAAGAGAGACCCAAATCAAAAAGACAATCAACCTTAAGTCCCAAAAGAAGTCGATGAGAATTGTTAAAATAGAAGCGGTAGCAAGTGAAAGAATTATATATTTTACAAAAAGTTTTTTATTTAATTGATCAATTCCCTTTTTCAGAAGTCTAAGTTTCTCTTTATGTTCAGGTTCCATATTGTAAATTTCTTCTCCTTTACCTTGCACCTAACTTCTTAGTCTTTTTCCTCCTCCCCCAAGCCAGCGGTTCAAAGATAGGGAAAAAGTTTAATAGTAGTTATGCCAAAGGCATCCCTTCGGGAGTACAGAGTAGTTAGTAGTTGGATGGGGATGGACTAATCCTCATAAAATCGGACTAAATCACAACATGCTTTAACTTAGCTGTTTTTAATAATCCATTTATAGAAAGGTCTTCGTCCAAAAGCCGCCAATGTATTCCATAACCCGATGGCGAAATTTTATATTCTGCCCTTTCTTCGTCAGTAGCTTTAGCCAGCTTGTCCGAAATATCAGCCAGCTTTAATTTTATGGTTTGATTATCTATAGTTATTACCAAATAATCCTTTTCTATCTTAAGGTTGGTTATGTTATATGCCTTTTCCATAAGTTATGCTTTTTTGAAAAATTTGTACCATTCCGCCACAATGTAATCAAAGTGTTCGTAAATTATTTTTTTTATCTCTCTTCTTGCCTGAGAAGTTAAGTTGTACTCTAATGCAACTGTAATCTCGAAGTTTTCAATGTCGAGCCAATACTTGCATTCCATGTCGCCTTTCTCAGCATGAATATGGATGGGTTCATTGTTTTCATTCGCCCAGAAGTAAAGTCTCCAGCCAGCTATTAGTAAAATTGTGGGCATATTATTTTTTCTCAAAGTTACAAAAAAACAGATCAATATTTCAAACTCTTATTCAAACGAAATTTGAATATAAGCCATCATTCATTTTTTTTTATCCGCCCTCCCCCCAGATTGGAGGTTCAAAGATAACAAAATTCGAAATTGGTCCCCAAGGGATGCCTTTGGCAAAATTTGAAATTGTTTTTTCCGATCTAACATCTAATGTCTAATTTCAAATTTCAAACATCTTTTTCACCATTATTCCCAAACCTGTTATAAATTTGCCGGGCTTTTTTGAAAGCAGGATATTCGATTGATCACTTTTTAAAAACATACAATACTATGGGAAGAGCGTTTGAATACCGCCGCGCGTCGAAGGAAAAACGTTGGGATAAAATGTCGAAGACATTCCCTAAACTGGGCAAGACCATCACCATGGCTGCCAAGGAAGGCGGCACCGACCCCGAAACGAACCCCCGGCTGCGCACCGCCATCCAGAATGCCAAGGCGCAGAACATGCCAAAAGACAACATTGAAGCAGCCATTAAACGCGTTCATTGGGTAAAGATGCCGAAGCCATTACTGAAGTGTTCTATGAAGGCAAAGGTCCTCATGGTGTGCTGGTCTTTGTGGAATGCGCCACCGATAATGTAACCCGTACAGTAGCCAACGTAAAATCATATTTCAACAGGACAGGCGGTGCAATGGTTCCTTCCGGTTCGCTGGAGTTCATGTTTTCGCGCAAGGCGGTTTTTGAATTCGACAAAACGGATGAGATCAACATCGAAGAACTCGAACTGGAACTTATCGACGCCGGACTGCAGGAAATCGTTACGGAAGAGGATAAAGTCTGGGCTTACGCCGATTATACCGATTTCGGCACCATGGCCAAGGCACTGGAAGATAAAGGAATTGAGGTTACAAAAGCCAATCTTCAGCGGATACCCAATTCACCTGTTGAATTCAATGAAGAGCAGCTTGAGGATATCGAAAAGATGCTCGACCGGATTGAAGACGACGAGGATGTGCAGGCGGTTTATACCAATATTGCCTGAATTCGAAAAATTATGGCCTTTATTGAAATTGACTCCGGATGTAAAAACCATCAAAACAATTAAATGACATACTTGTTCCGGATATAATTTTTTTTAATTTCGCGGCTCAAAAAACAACATATCTCAAATAAAGTAATTTATGGCTACTACCGCTGATTTTAAGAATGGATTGGTGTTGGAAATGAACAACGATCTGCTCTCTATTGTCGAATTCCAGCATGTTAAACCCGGGAAGGGCCCTGCATTCGTACGAACCAAACTAAGAAATCTCAGAACCGGCAAGGTAATCCCCCATACCTTCACAGCCGGTGTAAAAATTGACACCGCACGCGTAGAAAGAAGACCCTACCAGTATCTCTACAAAGATGATATGGGCTATTATTTCATGCACAACGAAACTTTTGAGCAGGCAACCATTCCTGAAGAAATTATTAATGCACCAAAATTCCTGAAAGAAGGACAGGAGGTAGAAATCTTATTTCATGCTGAATCCGAAACTCCGCTCAGTTGCGATCTACCGGCTTATGTAGTTCTCCAGATCACCTATGCCGAACCGGGTGAAAAAGGCAACACAGCCACCAATGCAATGAAGGATGCCAAACTCGAAACCGGAGCGACAGTGAGGGTTCCGCTGTTTGTAAATGAGGGTGAGAAAATCCGGGTTGATACCCGTTCGGGTGAATACTCAGAGAGGGTAAAATAAAGGAAATACAAAATGCTCAATTAATTTCCGGATGAAATTTGACATACCAAAATCCCTAAAGGAGATCAGCGATATTTTGGGGGCTGAGTTTGATGGTGATTCAAATTTTCCAGTAACCGGTATTAACGAAATACATATGGTTGAGCCTGGAGATCTGACCTTCGTCGACCATCCCAAGTATTATAATAAAGCCTTAAACTCAAAAGCAACAACTATACTCATAAACAAAAAGGTTACTCGTCCTGCTGGTAAATCTCTGATTTTTTCCAACGATCCTTTTTCGGATTATATGACCCTGGTGAAAAAATTCAGACCGTTTGAACCTGCCTCAAAATTGATCAGCGAATCTGCGGTAATTGGAGAAGGGACTGTTATCCAGCCGGGAGCATTCATAGGTAATCATGTCAAAATAGGCCGGAACTGTATCCTACATGCCAACGTTTCAATTTACGATCATTGCATCCTCGGCAACAACGTGATCATTCATTCGGGTACAGTAATTGGCGCAGACGCCTTCTATTTTCAAAAGAGAAAGGACAGCACTATCAAGTTTGAATCCTGCGGAAGGGTGGTCATAAAGGATAATGTGGAAATTGGGGCTAATTGTACCATAGATAAGGGAGTATCGGGAGATACCATCATTGATGAATATACAAAATTCGACAATCATATTCAGGTTGGCCATGATACTTATGTCGGTAAACGGTGCCTGTTTGCATCGGCTGTTATGGTGGCAGGCGTCACCCGAATCGAAGACGATGTAATATTATGGGGACAGGTAGTTGTGAATAAAGACCTTGTCGTCGGCAAGGGGGCTGTAGTATTGGGCACCTCCGGAATTGACAAGAGTATCGAAGGCAATAAAGTTTATTTCGGCGCACCTGTTCAAGAAGCACGAAAGAAGTGGAAAGAACTCGCCCTGATCAGAAAGTTGCCTGAGATGTACGAAAAATTAAATGAACTTACAAAAGGTGCCTGAAAGGCAGTAATAGCCATTCGAAAAATTTCTGTACTGCCGATCGTTTTCTCCAAAGGTCATAGCGGAATTCTTCACTGTTTTTAAGGGTTACTGAAATATGCTGGCTAATCTGGTCAAGTGCATTTTTATCTTTACCAACTAAAACAATCTCATGCTGAAACCTGAAACTGCGATAATCGAAATTTGGCGAGCCGATTGAAAAAACCTCACCATCCACCATAAGTAGTTTAGCATGAAGATTGTGAGGAGTGTAAAATAAAAGTCTTATGCCGCTTTTTGATAAAGGTCCAAGGTAGCGGTTTCTAAGTACATCTATGAACCCCACGTCTGAATGCTTTGGCATAATAATGATTATATCCACTCCCCTTTTTGCTGCATCAGTAAGCGCTTTTCTTACAAAAAAGCTTGGTAAAAAATATGGGGTTTCGACTACCACTTCCTTGTTGGCAGTTCTAATTAACTGTATATATTTTTTTCTGATCCTTTGCCGGGTAATAGAGGGAACATCCCTGATAATTTCAGAGCCTTCATGCGACAACTTTCGCATAGTGTTCAGCTTTTCAAAGACATATTTATTATATAACTGGTAATGTTGGTTGAATGCTTTTTTAAAATGGACTGCAAGGCCAGATTTGATCCTCATAACCGATTCCCTCCAGTTGAGTGAATAATCAGTCAGATTAGCTGAACCGATATAGGATATAATATCGTCAATAATTATTAATTTTCGGTGATTGCGTCGGTGATTACGTGTGAAAAAATCCCAGAAGAACTTTATTTTCAAAAAAAACCTTATCTCACCACCTTTTTTTTGAAGCTCAGCAAAAAAATTAGATGGCAAAGAAGTCCCCCACGAATCGACTAAAATTTTCACTTCAACTCCCTCACTGCACTTCCGTGTTAAAGCATCCCTGAATTTTATACCGATGGAGTCGTTATTGAACCGGTAGGTTTCCAGGTAAATATATTTTTTAGCATGTTCAATATCGGAAAGCATTGAATTGTAATACTTCAACGGATCGTCAAAAAATCTGAATTCCGGTTTTATTTTCTCATGCATATCAACTAAACAAAATTTGAATTACAGAGTTTAGTCTGCAAAATAGTCAACCACGAAAATAAAATAAATAAATGAAAATAAAAAATATTATTACAGTACTTTTAGCATCCTGAATTCAAGTGCTCAATTTAAACTTATCCAAAAATCAAACTTAATTTCAAAATGGCACAAGATTCAAATCCTGTTGCAAATTTGTTTGAATGCGCAGAAATGGCACTTTTCAATATTGTCGGTCTGCCTGAAGGGCTCCTCCGGATTGAAAATTTTTTGCAGCATTGATTTTAAAACCGATTCAAATCTGTCCAAGTTTGTAACCGATGCATTTTCATTGTCAGGCAGGTGAAGCTGCATGAAACCCTGACCAGGGCTTCGGAGTGAAATTATTCCCGGACAAACCGGATCCTTATCAGAGGCCTGATGCCGGTAATAAATGAAAGCATAAAATAAAAGCTGAAAACATTTATCCAACCTCATTTCCGTCAATAATTCATCCCATGAGTTCATTGCCAGGTCCTTGCTATCAATACGTCCGGTTTTATAGTCGATTAGCCTTAATATTCCTGAAGTGTAATCAATCCGGTCGATCCTTCCGGATAACCTGACATTGAAATTCTTTAGTTCATTCTCTATTGGTAAATCAACCGAAAAAGATCTTTCAATTTCTTTAATTACAAGTTTATCACCCTCCTGTTCGATTTTCCTTAAATAATCTGCTTCATAATCCAGTAAACTGGTGATATAAAACTCAGCGACTTTAACAATGAGCAGGTTTTTACCATAGCCTGTATCTCCGCCTGGATAATGTTTTTTAAGTGCTTCATCTAAAAGTTCCGGAATCTGGTTTTTCCGGTTAAAAATATCTTTAACAATAATTTCACGACCTTTCATCTGTTGATACACTTTCGCAAGGACTTCATGAACTATCGATCCAAGAGTACTTGCCTCAATGGTTTCCTCCGGCTCCTCTGATTCATCAATGCCGGCAACATACTTAAAATAAAATTGTAAAGGGCAAATCCTAAAGGTATTTAATGAGCTGGCCGAAAATCCATATTCGCCAAGATTTTGCAAACTTTCTATAATTTCAGGTGATTTAGAGATTTCAATCTTATCCTCAATTTTATCTTCGTGAAGAGGAATTTTTAAAATCGTGTCTTTAACTATTAAATTGGGATTGTATTTAGGGAACTCATATTGCAATTGTGAAATAAAGCGGCTTTTTTCACCCCCTCCTAACTCACCGGATTCAGAATTGTAAAGGATAAAAATATTTTCTGCTCTCTGCATCAACCGGTAAAAGTGATAGGCATAAATTGCATTGGTTTCATAGTGAACTGGCAGAGAAAAGTTTCTGCGTATATAATATGGAATAAAGGAATTATTTGATTTCCCGGATGGCAGGAAGTCTTCATTCACTCCAAGCAGAATTATATTTTTGAAATCGAGTGTTTGGGTCTCAAGCATACCCATAATTTGCAATCCATGAAGCGGTTCCCCATAAAATGGTAATGCAATCCGCGCTAATTGCGAGAATAAAGACCTGAACATTTTCAAATCCTCGACATAAGGGTAAATTGTTAAAAGGTGGCTGATTTTATGAAAGATCTTTTGAAAATGAAACAGATATTCGATTTCAAGATCAGTATTTTCTCTGTCTGATTTATCTTCATGATAAGAAAGGATAAAATAGTTTTTAAGTATACTTAAAATTTCCTGAAGGCTTTCCAGGGCTGCTGCCGGGTTATCATTCCAGGGACTGGCAACAGGAAAAATCAATTTTTTTAATAAATCTTCTTTAGAAAAAAACAAATCTATCAGTTCCTTAAAATCAAAAAAGGTTTTATTGGATTCCAATATTTTCAATGGCAATCCATCCATCATATTTTCGCGCAAAATCTGCAATACATAAGGATGATTCAATACCTGTAATAAATCCCTGTAATAAATTCTGGGGTTCTTGCTATTGAAGTTGCTAAACTTAAGTATATTGTTTTGCAACTCGAAAACGGAATCGAACAAACGAAACAAAGGGGTGCTTTTCAAAGGCAATCCCATCGTAAGATTAAACTTGCCAATCTGGTCGGGAATGGAATTAAGCAGCGGCTCGACAACAGTTTCATCATTCAAAACCACAGCGGTCTGATCCAGTTCTTCTGATTTTTCAGAAAGTTGCTCAAGCAGCTGCCCGGCGACTTTTGCCTGTCCAACACTCAACGGAACACCAATTACAGTGATATTTTTATTGGATTCCCTGAAATAGTTTCCAATCCACTTGAATGTCTCCTTATTTGCTTTTTCATAAACCGGCCGAATAAAAGCACCAGCTTCCTGCCCGGAATCATCCATGTAATATCTGTCGGAATCCCAAAGGATAAGAGCTCTTCCTGTACTTTCCAGTGCGGAGATAATTCTTTTTTCAGCTGTGGTTAGTGCGTTAAAACCTGCGAATATTATTTTTTTATAGGGGAGCTTCTCTGAAATTGTTTCTATATTTTCTGCAACCTTGCGGTAAGCAAGTCCGGGGTAAACTTCATTTTTATGAATCAGCTCTGAGGTAAGACGGTTATAATATGTTTTTAGGGACTGGTAAAATCTCAGGTATCTTAGCTGGAATTCACTAAGGGTCGGATTTCCGGGATTCCATAGTGCGAGAGCTTTTTCATCAGTAAGGTAATCAAACAGCGAGGAGGTTTTTGTAAGATACTTATCCGCCTCATTAAAGTCATTCAGCAGCACTTTTCCCCAATTCAGAAAATCAGCTAAACTCTGGCTCTGGTCTCCTTCGATTTCCTTGTGTATCTTATATAATTCAAAAAGCAGATAAACGGGGTCAATAACCCTGAATCCCGATAATGATATGATGAAGTCCTCAAGCGAGTAAATCTGGGGCGACCAAATTGATTTCTCTAACCTTGCGGCGATACTTTTCTTGAGATACAGACCCGACCTGCGATTTGGAAACACAACACAAATTTTGTCTGTTTCATTAGAATAATTGTTGATGATCAGGTCGGCTGTTTTATCGAGAAATGTTTTCAAGGCATCTGTGGATATGATATTAGTCCCAAACCGGTGTTGAATTTATCAATTTTAAATAGGATTCAGCCTTTAAAAGTGCATCCGGGTTACCCGTATCCATCCATAAAGAATCGGAGTGGTCAAAAGCCTTGATCATATTCTTGGCTGCAAGTTTGAGATAGAAGTCTATGATGGAGAATTTGCCCTGCAAATCAATTAAATTAAAGATATAAGGATCAACAACCTGTATTCCACTGAAAGCAAATTTGTTTGTGACGGTCACAGGTTTTACTATAATTTTTTCATTGGTTTTAACATTTTCCCATCCGCAAAGATTATTTTTTGTATCGAAAAGCAGGTACCTCGCGGAAGACCTGGAACGAACCGCCAGGGTTGCCAAACCTCCGGACTTTTCATGGTTGTTTACAAGCTTTTTCAGGTTCAGGTTAGATATCACGTCAACATTATGCACTATAAAAGGCTTTCCGTCATTAAAAAACCATGATGCTTTTAACAGACCCCCTCCTGTGTCAAGCAATTGTTGTCGCTCATCAGAAAAATGAATATCTGCCCTGAAATTTTGTCTTTTATTGATTAAATCAATGATTTGGTCGGCATGATGATGAACATTAATAATGATTTCATTAAATCCGAAAGAGATCATTCTTTCAATAAGAATTTCAATGAGGGATAAATTGTTAATCTTCACAAGCGCTTTGGGCAGGGAATCTGTTAGGGGGAGTAATCGTGTTCCAAGGCCGGCTGCAAAGATCATCGCTTTCATCGCTTCATTTTATCTTTTTGGGTTTACAGAGTTCCTTTCTTTTTTCAGCCAATGCTTTACAATTATTGCAACGAAATTCTGGATTTTCAACTTTAAAATCTCTTTTCTTTTTGCAGCTGGATTTTGGCATTTTTGAAATATTCTCTCAATGGTTAAGAAACGGGTTATCCTGTCAGGTTAAAACGTCAGAATCATCTTCGTCAAAGAAAAGGTTCACGTTAATCACCTGATCGAAACCGGTCAGGTCCCGAAGCAACTCACTGCTTTTCTCTTTATGTTTGTATGTGACCTGGTAAAAACCCTCAATGCGATCATCCCCGACTGTTTTCATATTTACCAACCTAAATCTGCGACAATGCTTTTTTAATATCGATTCAAGCTTTGAATCATTTTCAGGATTAGAATAATAAGTAAGTTGTATAAGGTATTCTCTTTTCCGGGGAGCACCAAACTTGAATGTAACCAGAATAATAGCTATGGAACTAATAAGAACTGTACCTGCCAGTGCGATAACATGTAATCCGACACCTGCTGCCATTCCAATTGATAGAGCAAAAAAGATAAATACAATATCCTGTACGTCGCGCACTGCCGTCCTGAATCGTATAATTGACATTGCGCCTACCAATCCAAATGCCCGTGCCAGGTTATTACCAATAACCAAAATTACAACAGAGGTAATTAAAGTAAGCATTACAAGCGAATTGACATAGGAAACAGAATAACTCGGACCTTTATATATGAACCGGTATACAAGCGCAATGATAAGACCGCAGACCAATGCAACAATCAAATTGGTCAGTACATCAAGGAAGGTTACCGGAAATAGCTCAAGGCTTTGAAACTGATCAAACATATCATTTTTTAATTATTCAACTGAAGAGGAAAGAAAACTTGGTCGAGTATAGAAGGTTGCTTTTGAGTGGCGATTAACTGCTTTTGATTCATCCATCGATATAACATATTTGGATGCAGACTGCTTTCGCAGGGACAGCATGGAAATAATCGGATTAAGCCATGATGGAAAAAGATCATTAAACTTAACCTCTAAAATAAATCTTCCGGTCAAAGCGTTGGTCAACTCATTCTCACTGAATAATTCATCTATCAATGGATACGGTTTACATCGTAGATTTTTATCAAAAGTCAGGCGGATTGTATCATCCAGTTTGTATTGATAGGCTTCTCGTTCATAAACAACTAAAACGACGGGCTTGAGATTTTTGCTATATAGCTGATAAAAAAACCTTTTTGAGTTTTCATTTCCTCTGGGGAAAAATTCATCCGAAATCACCTGCCCATTAATGTTTCTGCTTCTGAACATATCCAAAGCATCCTCAAACCTGACAGGCGCCCGAAATTTTACGATAGGTATATCATATTTCCTCTTAAGCTCAAAGAAAACAATATTCTCACCATTTTCTTTGTCGTAACCCCTCAACCTTATTTTCTTTCTGTTTTTGATCCCCTCAATTTTTTCATAGTAACAATCATAATTCAAAGAATCAAAATATATGGATCTGACAGTATACTGGTGTTTGTCGTCAATTTCTGCAAATTTATCAACATTAACAAAAGGCAATATCATTTCCCGCAACCTATTGATGTCGCTATTATGAACGATATATTTATATTCATATCTCATGAACTAAAACTTGAGATGAATTCCCCTGCGCAAAAACTCAAAAATAGTTATTTTATCGCAATAAACTTTACAACTTACCGCCATTCCTGGATAAATGCCTTTAATCCCGCTCCTTATTAAAGCCTTTGCTATGATTATTTGCTGACTTGTCATTGTATCAATATTAACATTGCCTTCAACACCGATAAAAGAAGCTTCGGTAATTTCCTTATAACCAGGGATGGAAAACTTAATGCTGCTGATGTGCTTTAGATATTGTATGTTATTTACTTTGACCGGTATTTTAAGAATATACCGGTTCGTATCACTCACAGTTATGATTCCATCAATGACACGACTGAAGCTGATTATTCCATCCAGAGGTGATTTTATAAAATACTGCTCCTGCATTTTTTCCAGTGTCTGAATTTCTTTTTTATAGGAATCAATTTTTTGGTTTATATAATCAATTTCTTCAGATTTTGCACCTGACTCGATGGATAACACCTCCTGGTTTGCTATCTGGACATTGATCTTGGCCGATTGGTATTGGTTATCATAAATATCAAATTCCGACTGGGATATAACACTGTCCAAATACAATGATTTCTGACGCTCATAATTTTTAAGTGCAAGATCGAGTTGTTGCCGGGCAAATTCCTGCCGCTGCCTTGATTGATCAATTAGGGTTTGCTTTTCGCCTGTAACGGTCATCGCTAAAGCCGCTTCCTCGATTTGCTTCAGATTTTTTAGCCGTATAATTTCATTTTCAATAAAAAATGAGTGTATTACAGCAATCGTATCTTTATCGGTTACAAAATCTCCTGACTGAAGATTATTCCGGATTTGAACCTCCGCAACATCACCCCGTTCAAACTTATAACTTAGTAAATGGCTGATGCCATTGGTTTCATGATCAACCAGTTCACTAAGGTAGCTATCATCAGCTCCCCGCTTCAGATTCCATTCCCTTGATGAAAAGACCAATGCTGCAGAATCAAAACTATAATTAACCTTTATGGGCAGGAATAAAACTATTACAGCAAGGATTAAAATGATTAGTAAAACTATTCTCCTGTTAAATTTCATTTATAGTTCAAATTCTGCTTTACAAAAGGGCAAAAATATTAAAATTGATCGCTTGTCAATTAAAAGAGCATAAATACTTATCAATAGTTGCTTAATATATCTTACTACTGATATAAACATTTTGTTTCGAGCTTCTCTTTAAAAAAATTCATTGAACAGAAACTGAATAAATCCAAATTTACCATTAGATAATGCATAACTTGAAATTAAATCAGAATGATGTTTATCGGGACTTTACTCAGTCATACCATCCTAAATAAACAAAAGCAAAATATTATTTTGACCTAAATAAGCGGAGGTTAATAGATCAGGAAACAAATTTCCCCTTTGCAGAATGAAAATATTATTATTTTTGCCCCGGAGAGATGGCAGAGTGGTCGATTGCGGCGGTCTTGAAAACCGTTGACCTGCAAGGGTCCGGGGGTTCGAATCCCTCTCTCTCCGCCTTATAATCCACTTCCCTGCAGGTTTATTATTGTTTCCTGCATTAATTCAGTTCCATGGCTGGAAAGATATTTGTTTAAATGCAGATCTGTAAAAATAATAAGTATTTTTCAGGAATTAAAACCATAACAAGATGCGTTTTTATTCTTTTCATACCTTTTATTATATGTAAACCTGCTTTTTCTCAAAGTTCTGAAAGAGAAATTCTGGATACTGTCTATTCTAAGGGTAAAAAAATATTATTATTTTCCAACAGACAGTGGATATTTTTTGATGATTATGTCAAATTCAATTCTTACGATGGTTGTTTTAATACTCATTGGCAAACAAAGGGAATTCACGCTTACACAAATCATTCGATCAGTCAATTAATTAATAAGAAAATCAATTTGTACGAAAACAACAGCGAGTTTTGCTTTCCTCTCGATACTTTCAAATATCTCCGGGGATTCAAAGGAAGTCATACCGGTGTGGACCTTAAAGCAGATTTCGGTGACAGCATTCGGGCTGCTTTCGATGGAAAGGTCAGGTTTACCGGAAATATTCATAATGGCTATGGCAATCTGGTAATAATTCGTCATTTTAATGAACTTGAAACTTATTACTCTCATTTGTCAAAGATTTATGTAACGGTTAATCAAACGGTCAGTGCAGGGGATGTTATAGGTTCTGTTGGTCAGACAGGAAGAGCCTCAACAAACCATCTTCATTTCGAAACACGTTACTATGACAAAGTTTTTGACCCGGAAAAACTTATCAGTATCAAGGGAGAAAAACTGTTAGCTGATACTCTGATAATTTCAAATGAATTATTCGGGATTAATCCTTCTAAAACTAACCAACTTTCAGCAGAAAATTCTTTTTCAGATGGTAAGTATTATATCGTTGTTAAGGGAGATACACTCTATAAAATAGCTAACCTCTACTCTACCTCAATTGAAAATCTTTGCGAGTGGAATAATATAACAAAAACCTCAACTTTGCAAATAGGTCAAAAAATAATTGTATCTCCTTAAAGAATTAACCAACCCTCTGCAGCGGACGATGTATTCTGGTGGAATTAAATTTTTTTCACCATTAAGTGGTGGGAAACAAGTTGCCATCCTTCGGCTGGTAAACCAGCAGGCTGGTATAACCCATATGACCCCTGCGCCCCGCCAGGGAGCTGCGCCTGACCGCCTGACTGAACTGCCGAATGGCAGACAGGGACACGCAGTAATTCGACTAAATAATCTTATTTCTCAAAATTATAGCCTCATTGATTTAGCAAAAAGACTGCAGGCTTCTTATGAATATCAGGCAGAGAGCTTCGCCATTTGCCAATTGTCCGCGTTTTAATGAATTCATCTGATGAACTGATATTACTTGCAATACATAACCTGATCTTCGGACTGCAATTGTTTACCAAAGATTCCAGAAGATTATTATTCCGGTAAGGTGTTTCAATAAATACCTGGGTTCTTCCGGAAGCATAACAATCCTTTTCCATAGCTAAAATAGCTTTTTTTCTTGCATTTTTTTCGATCGGCAAATATCCATAAAAAGTAAAATTCTGACCATTAAGTCCGGAGGCCATCAAAGCAAGTACAATAGAATTCGGGCCAATGAGAGGAACAACCCGAATATTTTTCTGATGAGCAAGTCCAACAATTTCAGCACCCGGATCGGCAATACAGGGTGTACCTGCTTCCGATATCAGTCCTACATTTTTACCCTGAATCAGCGGCTCAATATACCTATCAATCAATTTTAAATCGCTGTGCTCGTTTAATTCCAAAAAACTTACAATACTTAAATCGCGTGTGTAACCGACAGCTTTTAAAAATCGTCTTGCTGATTTTATTTCCTCAACTATGAATTCGCTGATTTCAGAAATCACCGAGAAATTATTCTCAGGAAATGATTTGGAGCTGAAGGAATCAGTTATTGAAGTTGGAATAAGGTATAATATTCCGCTTTTCTGCAGCATTTGTAAGTTATTAATGAGGTGACTGCCAGGGGATTTTTTCAAGATCAATATTTCCTCCGGATAGTATTATTCCGACTTTTTTATTTTCAAAATAGGATAAATTTTCAATTATTGCTGCGAATGGAACGGCCGATGAGGGTTCAATTATTATTTTCATCCTTTCCCAGATCAATTTCATTGCCATCAAAATTCCATCTTCACTAACAGTAATAATCTGGTCAACATGTTTTTTAATGATAGGGAATGTTAAACTTCCAAGAGAGGTAAGAAGTCCGTCTGCAATAGTTTTTGGATTAGTGGAAGGTACCAGTTTATCCCCATAAAAAGAACGGTATGCATCATCCGCACCTTTTGGCTCAGCAGCTATTACAGATGCCTTATTTGAATAATATCTGGCCGAGAGGGCGGTACCGCTTAATAATCCACCGCCACCAACGGGAGCCATTATCACTTCCAAATCCGATTTGGTTTCTAAGAGTTCCTTAGCAGCGGTAGCCTGTCCGGCAATTATCATGTAATCGTTATAAGGATGTATTTCGACAGCTCCTGTTTCTTTTTTAACCAAAGCCAGGGTAGCTTCTCTGGATGCAAGGTTAGGTTCACAAAAAGTGATAATTCCCCCGTAGTTCTTTACAGCTTCAATCTTTACTCTGGATGAATTTGAGGGCATAACTATAAAAGCTTTAGTATTTCTCAATGCTGCAGCCCGGCTAAGCGCTCCTGCATGGTTTCCTGAAGAATGCGTGCATACTCCTTTTTTTAATTCATCTGAAGTAAGAGAAAATACTGCATTGGTTGCTCCTCTTGATTTGAAAGCTCCTGCTTTCTGAAAATTTTCACATTTAAAGAATAATTGACATCCTGTAATAGAATTAAGATTTTCAGAATGTAAAACAGGAGTTATATTTATTAAATTGCTTATCCGGGCGGCGGCGGCTTCAATTGCTGATTTATCCGGAATGTCTGCCAAAACTGAAGATTTTGCTTTGATAATCAGGTTTAGGTCTATCTCATTTGGCCTGCAATGATTTCACAGGCTTTTTCAAGTATTTTATACGCTTCGTCACCCGTATCCAATTTTCCATAAAAGCAATCGGGAACCGACTCGTTTTTGCCGGGATTTAAAAGATTCATCAAATAATCGATTTTACTCCTTTCCTCATCGGTTTTAGCGAAATACAAAGCATTTCGGCAGGTATGGTTATCCATTACATAGATTTTATCGAATTTTGAAAAATCTTCCCTGTTAAAAAGTCTTGCTTTATTAATTGAAATATCAATCCCATGATCTAATGCCTTTTTTATTGCTCTCTTATCGGGAGACTCGTTGATATGATATACTTCAAAACCAGCTGAACCGACTTCGGCTTTAATTTCGTTTTTATCGAGGATATTTCTTAAAACACCTTCTGCCAATGGTGAAAGGCATAAATTGGTATGGCAAAGAAACAATACATTAAACGGGGCCATAGTACGATATTTTAAAAGGATAGCTATATAAAAACAGAGCGCCGTAAAAAAAGTCCTGCTATAGGCTTATTTTTTTATCCAGTTCTTCAACGTAGTTTCTGAACTGTTTGTCTGTTTCAATCAAATTATTTACTGTTCTGCAGGCATGAAGGACTGTTGCATGATCTTTATTGCCGCAATGCAGGCCAATTGTTGCAAGAGAGGCTTTTGTGAGTTTTTTCGAAAAAAACATAGCCAATTGCCTTGCCTGTACAATTTCCCGTTTTCTTGTTTTTGAATTAATCGATTCTAAAGGTAGCCCGAAATAATCACAAACAATCTTCTGTATATAATCAATCGATATCTCCCTCGAAGTGTTCTTTACGAACTTATCAATCATTTTCTTTGCAAGATCAAGGGTAATTGCCTTCTTGTTCAAGGAGGACTGAGCAAGTATGGAGATCAGCGCACCTTCAAGCTCGCGAATATTTGTAGTAATGCTGTAGGCAAGATATTCAATTACATCGGTCGGCATTTCCAAACCGTCTTTATACAATTTTTTCTCAATAATGGCAATCCTCGTTTCCAGGTCAGGAACTTGCAGATCGGCAGACAATCCCCATTTAAACCTTGAGAGTAATCTCGTATTCATCCCTTCCATCTCCACAGGTGGCTTATCGGAAGTAATGATCAATTGTTTATTGCTCTGATGCAGATGGTTGAATATATGGAAATAGACCTCCTGGGTTTTTTCTTTTTTAATCAGGAACTGAATATCATCAATGATGAGGACATCGATCATCTGATAGAAATGGACAAAGTCGTTTTGGCTGTTATTCTTGACAGCATCCACATATTGATTTGTAAACTGCTCGGAAGTTACATAAAGTACAGTTTTCTCCGGGAAATTTGTCTTTACTTCAATTCCTATCGCATGGGCAAGGTGGGTCTTTCCAAGTCCAACATTACTATAGATCAAAAGGGGATTAAAAGCAGTTTTACCCGGATTACTGGCAACTGCATATCCGGCAGACCTGGCTAAACGATTACAATCACCCTCAATGAAATTTTCAAATGAGTAATTTTCATTAAGCTGTGAATTGATCTTGATTTTTTTTAAGCCGGGAATAATAAAGGGATTAGGGATATCTTTAGAGGAACCTTTATTAAGGTCAATCGGCATACTGACCAATGGATTAGAGGTAGCATTCTTGTTTGAGGTTGGCAGGTTAACAGTATAGGGCGGAGTATTATTATATGAGTTTTCCATGATAATACTATATTCCAATCTACCCTCTGAACCCAATTCCTTTTTAATAGTCTTTTTTAAAAGGGTTATGTAATGTTCTTCTAACCATTCATAGAAAAACTGACTGGGTACCTGAATAGTCAGGACATTATCGTTTAACTTAACAGGTTTGATTGGCTCGAACCAGGTTTTAAAACTCTGGTGACTTATATTATCCTTAATAACATTAAGACAACTCTCCCAAACTGCTTTACAATTTTTTTTCATTCGCAACTAATTGTATTAAAGCAATATAAAATATCTTGTATAAATCCATAATATTTGTAATCAAATGCTTGCAACTAAGGAAATTCTTTGTGTTGCACTAATTCGCCTACAAAAATCAATTAAAAAAAGTTTAAAAAAAAATAAATTTTCTATTGATTTTTTAAAATTATTTATGAAACAACCTTACAATTTTTTTTAATACTAAAATTCCTGAACTAAACTAATCTTGAGACTTTTGATATTAGAAAGCTTGTTTTTAAGTTTTTCTGTCAATGTTTTTCTCACCGATATCCTTACATAACAACTGTTTTCAAAATTACTGTCAAGGGGTTTAATATCATTATCCTTTAGTATTTTCATCACTAAATTCATATTTTCATAGTCAAATGCTATATTGTAAGTTTCATCGATAGTTTTTGTGATGATGATGGAGTCGGTCAGCAAATTCCGCGCTGCTGTTTTATAAGCATTTATCAATCCGCTCACCCCCAGTTTCGTTCCGCCAAAATATCTGACGACAACTATCAATAAATTTGTTAAGTCAAATGACAATATCTGTCCAAAAATAGGCTTTCCGGCAGTTCCAGAGGGTTCCCCATCATCATTGTACCTGTAAATATTTTTATCGTAGCCAAGTCTGTAAGCATAGCAATGATGATTTGCATCATGAAATTCTTTTTTTATTGCCCTAAGACGCCTATTTACTTCAATTTCTGTGTTGACGGGTATTGCAAGGGAGATAAACTTACTGTTTTTTTCTTTATAAATCAATCTTGAATTTGCGGCAATTGTCCGGTAAGTATCATCAAAAGGCATTTAATATCAAGAAATTACTTCAAAGAACAACGGCGTTCTTTTGAGCTGCTAAATATATTAAATATTTTCT
>CAVPSZ010000037.1:0-113073 GCA_963708435.1 uncultured Bacteroidales bacterium | reverse complement strand
CTAAGTGTAAAGAAAGTTTCATTCCAATACTCCGTCAACAACGGGACAACTCTCCCCGGGTTCTTGCCTGAGCCGGAAATTATCGGTAATAACTGGGATAAAAATGCTCCCGGTCTTGGATTTATCTTCGGGCAGCAACCCTCCGGTCCTGAATACTTTAACAATGAAGGTTGGTTAACTACAAGTACCAGGCTAAACACAGCTTTTGCCCAAACAGGAAATAAAAACATGAACATTCGAGCCACTGTTGAACCCTTTAAAGATTTTAAAATCGAACTTACCGCTGAACGCACTCAGGCTCATAATTTCCAATCATACTATGTTTTTGATACACTCAACGATAACTTCAAGGAAAACAGCCGAATGGAAATGGGGTCTTTTTCTATTTCCTATATCACCTGGGGCACTGCCTTTGGAGGCTCACTCGAAAACGATAAATCGCGGTATTTTGAAAACATGAAAAATTACAGGATAGATATTGCAAACAGGATTGCTTCAGAGGATCCAAGAAATCTTCCGGTTAATGACTCGACTGGATTCCCGGCCGGATATGGACCAACCTCACAATACGTTTTACTGCCTTCCTTTATCGCAGCCTATAGCGGTAAGAGCCCCGATAATGTTAAACTTACACCTTTCCCGAAGGTGCCATTGCCCAACTGGAGGGTTTCTTATAGTGGCTTGTCCAAAATTCCGTTTCTTCAATCTGTCTTCAAATCTGTCACTTTGAATCACTCCTACAAGTCTACTTATAATATAGGATCATTTACTTCTAACGTAAATTTCGGCGACACCCTTGTTGGAGGAGTAGTTGTTCCAGACCGTGTTAACAAAAACAGCGGCGACTTTTACCCTGAATTTGAGTTCAATAACGTTACGATTACCGAACAATTCAGCCCTTTGATCAACTTTGATCTGCAATTTAAAAATAGTTTGATGAGTAAACTTGAGTTGAAGAGAGCCAGAAATCTTTCACTGAGTTTCGCGAATAATCAGCTTACAGAAGTAACAACAGAAGAATTCATCATCGGGCTCGGATATCGCTTTAAAGAGGTACCCATCTCATTTGCAAGGTTGGGTGGTAAATCCGGTAAAACTTTTAAAAGTGATATAAATGTTAAAGTTGATTACTCGATCCGAAACAATAAAACGGTCCTCAGAAGCATCGATTCAGACTTAAACCAGATATCGGCCGGTCAAAAGGTTTCTTCCATCAATATTTCACTTGACTATATGATTAGTCAGTCATTGACGCTCAGACTATTTTTCGATAAGATCACTACCAATCCTCACCTTCCCTCTCAGTACCGTAATTCAACAACCAAAGGGGGTATAAGCCTGAGGTTCTCCTTGGCACAATAGCTGAATTGTTTGATTTTCCATTGAGTAAAATAAAATAATCATGAATTAACAATCCCGGATGACAATTTTTTTAATGAGCCTTGGAATATAAATTCATTAATTATTACTTTTGGACACTTTTAAAAAAACAAGATTTATGAATTTCCCATCGGAATTAAAGTACACGAAAAACCATGAATGGTTAAGAATTGAAGGTGATCAAGCTTACATCGGTATTACGGACTTTGCACAAAAAGAGTTAGGTGATATTGTATTTATTGAGGTCGAAACTGTTGGTGAATCACTCAATCAAGAAGATGTTTTCGGAACTATTGAAGCAGTAAAAACCGTTTCTGACATGTTTATGCCGGTTTCTGGTGAAGTTTTGGAATTCAACTCTGATTTGGAATCCTCTCCAGAAATCATTAATTCAGATCCATATGGAAAGGGTTGGGTTATTAAGATCAAACTGACAAACCCAGATGAAATAAAAGAGCTGTTGGATGCTAAAGCTTATACTGAACTCATTGGTTCCTGATTAATAATGAAAAGATTAGCATAAGAAGTAAAGCAGCAGTTCATTGATTTTATTCAAAATTTAATTTCTGTTAACAATTATTGTAATTTAGCAGCGTTAAAACATAAAGTATTAAATCCCATAATTTATGAAGGATCAAAAGAAAACAGCAAAAGCTGACCTGGAAAACAAAAAGGTGTTTTTCTTAGAGCTTGGACTTATAATTGCCTTGGCAATTTCTCTGCTCGCTTTTGAATGGAAGAGTTATGAAAAACAAAAAGTTGAATTACTAACACGTGTTGCAGATGACACACCGGAAGAAATGATCGAAATAACTCAGCAGGATAAGACCCCTCCCCCTCCGGCTCCGCCCCAGCAAACCACGATTATTCAAATTGTGGAAGACGATGTTGAAATAGAAGATGATATTGAAATTGATGTTGAGGCTGATCAAAATACTGAAGTCAAGGAATATGTTCCTGTGGAAGTGACAAAAGAGGATGAAGAAGCTGAGGAGGTTCAGATTTTTACAGTTGTTGAATCTATGCCGAGTTTCCCTGGAGGCGAAGCAGCAAGGATACAATATCTTAATGATAATATCAAATATCCTCAAATGGCTCGTGAAAGCGGCATTCAGGGCAGAGTATTTGTAACCTTTGTTGTTGAGAGAAACGGAAGTGTGACAGATGTTAAAGTATTAAGGGGAATTGGCGGTGGATGCGATGAAGAAGCTATTCGTGTGATACAAAATATGCCGAAGTGGGAACCTGGAAAACAAAGGGGGAAACCTGTCAGAGTGCAGTTTAATATGCCTATTCTCTTCAAACTTAATTGATAAGTGAGTAAATAAAAAAAACCGGACTAAGTCCCGGTTTTTTTTTATTTCTGTGGATCGATTATTTTTTTGAGAGAAAATCCATTTCATAATATTCTAATTTTAATTGATTACCTGACTCGTCCCATTCAGTGAACGCTCCATTTTTCTTTCCGTTTAGCCAGTTTCCTTCCTTCTTTTTCCTGCCGTTTTCAAAATAGTGAATTACCACCCCATCTGGTTGTCCTTCATTCCAGTTTTCATCAGATTCTATGTTTCCTGACTCAAAATACCATTTCCAATTTCCATTCTGCTTTCCGTCAATAAAATGACCTTCACTGCGCTTGTTACCATTCTTGTAATATTTAACTTCTTTTCCATGTTGCGATCCATTAATCCATTCTATTTCTGAATGAATTTTTCCATCAGGATACCAGCTTTGCCATAGTCCATCCTGATTGTCATTTTGCCATTTGCCTTTATATTCCATGGCGCCATCTTCGTACCAGTAAACCCATGAACCGTTTTTCTTATCAGCCAGGAATTCGCCTTCAAGATATATATTACCATTATCATAATACCTTTTCCAAATACCTTCCTTTAAACCATTCCTGTATGTTCCTTCGGACTCCAGTTTTCCATTGACATAGTAAGAGAAATACTTACCGTCCAAATTTCCCTTATGATAATTCATCCTTGCATTAATTTTACCATCCGGGTAAAACTTTTCACAACCTCCGGAATAAGGAGTCTCCTTTAGCATAACAATGCCATCTTTCTCCTGGAGTTCGCTGTAATTAACATTCCTTTTACAGGATATGGCCACAATAGCAAGAAGCACAAATAAACAAACAATAGTACTTTTCTTCATAAAACCAATATATTTATAGATTGAATAAAAATGTAAAATTAAGTAAACCTTTATAATAGTAATTACCAAAATTGATTAGAAATTCCTGAAATCAAAAGTTTCAATATTTCTGAGTTTCTTTTTACCACAGAGTCCCTTTATAAAATTCATTCTTAAATTATTCGACAGATTTAACCTTATTCCTCCGTAAAGATCGAAACCGCTGTAATCATCAAGCCCGATAAATGAATTGATTTTATCTAATCCAGCAAATAGATTTCCAAACCTTACTGCTAAACCAATTCTTGGAAAACCCCAATCCCACTCAATGAATGAAACAGGAAGACTAAACTCAATCCTCGCAGTTTCAAAACGGGGAGCAAACATTATTATTGAAGGTCTCTTAATGAAAGCTTTTCCAAGGTTAAAGCCATAAATGAGGGTTCCATTTAAAAATAAAAATTTATTAATTGCATGATCATATTGTAAACAAAGCGCCGGAGGAGGACTCATATTGAACTTGTTTTTCAATTTAACCTCCTCAGAATTATCATAAAAATAATAATCGAGCTTGGTTGTTATATCATTTACTGAATTATCAGGTAAAGTATCATAAGGCTTGTACCATGATGTTCTGGAATTATGATAACTCTTAAGCTCAGCATTTCTTGTAAACCTTATAAATCCTATATCCAATAAGGATATTCCGAATTTATAGTTATAGTGCTCATATCGCTGTTCACATAACCTGCTAAAATGCATAGTTGAATGTCCCTTTGTTGTTTTTGCATAAGTAATCCCTAAATCAATTCCAAGACCAAAACCTCTGATGAAAGGATTTCCCGGAAAGTCATTATTGTTATAGTCTAAAGGAATCGAATAAGCATATTCAAAGTTCGTATTGTAGACTGTGGCAGAATCATCATTATGCACGTTATAGTTAACATCGTAAATATTTGAATAGGTTCCCATTGAACCTAACAAAGATTTAACAGTAACTCCTAATGCCCAGGAGTCCCATTTATACCTCTTAAAATTGTAGGCATAGCTAAAATTTATTTCAAACCAGGCCATACTTCCCAGTCGAATGTCTTTATCGTGAATGTAATTAATCTCATGCTGAGCATCATAATCGATTGCTTCATATAAAAAAAGACCAATATCATTAGGAAGGTTCTTAAAAGATGCGTTTGTGCGCATTGCGGTAGTAACACCGTATGCATGCTTTCCATCTACTATCATTGCTCCAGGTCCAATAATTCGCTGGTTTATATAACCGTAATAATAATCATTTTCTCGATAAATCGTATAACCGCGTTTTTCATTCTCAGTGGTATAATATACCGGAACGATGCCATTAAATAAGTAGTCGAGGAATTCATTTCGTTCTACATAAATATAGTTATTTATTGCTGAGGATTGGAAGGAAAGAAGGTTATAATCCATATATAACCTGGAGCCGACCATGTTTGCAGGATTTATTGAAATACCATAGATTCCACTATAATTACTATTCGCTATTCCAAGCATCTCCTGATTAAAGCCCGTTCCGGGGATAATAAAAATCAATACAAGAAAAATCAAGTAATCTTTCATCAACCTGTAATATACCAAATCAACAAAGTAAAGTAATTTTCCATAACGTTTATAGTAAGAATAACTCGATTTTATCTTGGTAAAGATTACCTCAATAAAAAACTTTGATCCTTTTAAGTATAAGAAAAGGCCGGAAAACTATGAGAAACCAAGTTTACCGGCCTAATTAACCAACCAAAACCAAATTTTACAAATAAAAATTAACCACCATGAAAAATTATCAGATTACATTAACAAATAAATGTTAAGTTATAATGATGTAAAGAACTGTCTATTTAGTTTCAATCATTATGCCACAATTTATAAATGACTATAAAACAAATAATTAAAAAAATGCTTACCTAATTAAAGATACTCTAAATCAGGACATGAATAAATAAAGCTCTTAAATAACAGGCTTTACAGGACTAATTATTAAATATTCATTACCGCCTTGGCAATATCCATTATCGGATAAAATTCCGTCAACGGATAACATTACCTTTCCTGGTAAGAAGTTTAAAATTGGGAAATGTTTCCGAAAAGATCAAAACACTCAGCCTTGAATACTTCAACCTGATAAAATGCACCTAAAGATAATTTTCTCTTTGTAGATTTGATAAGAACTTCATTATCAATTTCCGGAGAATCAAATTCTGTTCTTCCAATATAATATTCTCCCTCTTTTCGGTCAATAATGGTTTTAAAAGATTTACCTGTCTTATTAAGGTTCAGGTTTAAAGAAATGGATTGCTGGAGTTCCATTATTTTCTCAAGTCTCTCTCTTTTTATTTGTGAAGGCACGTTATCGTGATTTGTATAAGCCTTTGTACCTTCCTCATGTGAATAGGAAAAGACACCTAACCGATCAAATTTATAAGTACCGATAAAGTCATACAATTCTTTGAACTCTTCATGAGTTTCTCCGGGAAATCCAACAATTAGGGTAGTTCTCAGGGCAACCCCAGGTATCTCATTTCTTATTTTCTCGATCAATCGAATAATTTGTTTTTTTGAATAGCCGCGTTGCATTGATCGTAAAATACGGTTATTTATATGTTGTACAGGTAAATCAATGTATTTACAAATTTTTGGATTATCATTAATGGATTTTAAAACTTCTGCCGGTAATCCTGAGGGATACAAATAATGGAGCCTGATCCATTCAATGCCATTAATTGCAGATAACCTTTCAAGCAAAAAAGCTAATCCATTTCTATTATTTAAATCACGGCCATAATAAGATAAATCCTGTGCTATGAGAATAAGTTCTTTCACTCCCTTCGAAGCCAGTTTTTCTGTCTCCCTTACTAATTGATCAATGGGTTGAGATCTGTACTTCCCCCTTATAGCTGGAATAATGCAAAATGAACATTTTCGGTTACACCCTTCTGATATTTTAAGATAGGCAAAGTGCGAAGGAGTAGTAATTAAGCGCTCTCCCGTTAAATCGGACCTGTAATCACCTCCCAGGCATTTTATAATTTCAGGGATACTGTTCACTCCAAAATATTGGTCAACATCAGGAATTTCTTTAATTAGTTCTTTTTTATAACGTTCTGAGAGGCAACCCATAACAAAAAGACCCTTTATAAGGCCACTTTCTTTTTCTTTGGCAAACTGAAGGATAGTGTCCACAGATTCCTTTTTAGCTTCATTGATAAAGCCACAAGTATTAACAATTACAAAATCAGCTGCAGAATTGTTTTCAAAAGTAACATAAAATCCATTTGCAGATAATTGAGACATGAGTGTTTCTGAGTCGATAAGATTTTTTGAACAACCCAATGAAACAATATTAATTTTTTTATTTTTTGTTTTTGCTCCCAAATATATCTCTCTATTTTCGATTATTTGAACAAGCTATCAACAAATTCCTTGCGATTAAACACCTGGAGATCATCCATAGCTTCACCAATTCCAATGTATTTCACCGGAACCTTAAACTGGTCAGATATTCCTATTACAACTCCCCCTTTTGCAGTACCATCAAGTTTTGTTAAGGCAAGTGCATTTACTTCCGTAGCAGCAGTAAACTGTCGGGCCTGTTCTATAGCATTTTGACCGGTTGATGCATCCAATATTAATAGTACCTCATGTGGTGCCTCAGGGATGAGTTTCTGCATCACTCTTTTAATCTTTGAAAGTTCATTCATCAGGTTGATTTTATTGTGCAGCCTGCCGGCAGTATCTATTATAACGACATCGACATTATTTGATAGAGCACTTTTAACCGTTTCATAAGCAACTGAGGCAGGATCAGCATTCATACCCTGATTTACAATCGGTACGCCAACTCTGTTGGACCAGATAACCAACTGGTCAACGGCGGCGGCCCTGAAAGTATCAGCAGCACCTAACAATACAGATTTCCCTGATTGCTTAAATTGAAAAGCAAGTTTTCCGATGGTTGTAGTTTTTCCAACGCCATTTACACCTACAACAAGGATTATATAAGGTTTGATATTTTCCGGAATAACAAAATCAAAATTATCTTCCGGGTTGTTTTCCTGTAAGAGAGAGATTATTTCCTCCTTAAGCATTACATTTAACTCACCAGTTCCAAGGTATTTATCGCGATTTACCCGGCTCTGAATCTTGTCAATTATCTTTAAAGTCGTTTCAACACCCACATCCGAGGTAATCAAAATTTCTTCGAGGTTATCAAGTACTTCATCATCGACCTTTGATTTACCAGCTATTGCCTTCGAAATTCTTGTAAATACACTTTCTTTGGTCTTGGTTAATCCAAGATCGAGTTTTTCTTTTTTGTCTTTTGAAAAAATGTTAAAAATTCCCATCTGATATTCATTAAATAAAAAAAGCTTCTTCCCCAACAGAAAAAGCTTTTAATAATTATCTCCTAAAATGAATTATTTTTTCGCTAAAAAATCTTTTACCTGTTCAACATGTAAAATATTTTCTTTGAAAGTGTAGGCACCTGTTTTAGGTGATTTTGTCATCCTAATCACTTTTGCGTAATTTTTTCCTGCCGTTTGCAAGGTTGCTATAACTTTCTTTGCCATATTGCTTACTATTTAATTTCCTTATGTAATGTCATTTTCTTCAGTACTGGATTGTACTTTTTCAATTCGATTCTGTCAGGTGTATTTTTTTTATTTTTTGTTGTAATATATCTTGATGTACCGGGTAATCCACTATTTTTATGTTCCGTACATTCTAAAATAACCTGCACTCTTGCGTCTTTGCTTTTCTTTGCCATTTATTTTAATTCTATGAAATTCGGGCGGCAAAAGTATAATTAAAATTAAAACAAACCAATTTTTTTAATAAACTTTTTAAATTTAGATCAAATAGTAAGCTACCATTCAACATTTTCAAAATGAAATAGTTTTTGTAAATCAAAAATTAACTTCCCCATATATAGCGAATGGGGTATCCTGGTGGAACTTATATTTTATTCGTAAAAAGTAGAATGGAACCAGCCTGCCATCCTTCGGCTGGTAAACCGGCTGGCAGAAATAATCCCTATGATCCCTTGACCCACCCAGGATCCCCGCCTGCCTGAACTTCCCAACGGCAGGCGGGGACGGGCAGGAGTTCGACTAAATAATTATGTTACTCAAAATTACAGTCTAACTGATTTAAAATACTAATTTTGACATTAATAAATGACCTGGCAAAATTATATTTTAGGATTTAAGGGATATCTGAAACTTGAGAAATCGTTATCCCTAAACTCAATTGAGGCTTATCATCGAGATATTGAAAAACTGGTTGACTATTTTAAGATTTCTCAAAAAACTATTTCCCCCGAAGAAGTCACCCCAAACGATTTAAAAGAATTCGTTTACTGGATCAACGAACTTGGATTATCTGCCAAAAGTCAGGCAAGAATAATTTCCGGGATTAGATCCTTTTATAAATTCTTAGTAACTGAAGATTTGATCTCCAGGAATCCGGCAGAACTTTTGGAAAGTCCTAAGATAGGCAGAAAACTTCCTGATACCCTCAGTATTGACGAAGTTGACAAAATTATTAGCGCGATCGATTTGAGTAAACCTGAAGGATTAAGAAATAAAGCTATACTTGAAACTTTATACAGTTGCGGATTAAGAGTTTCCGAACTTGTCAATCTTAAAATATCCAATCTTTATTTTAAAGAGGGATTCATAAAAATTACCGGGAAAGGCAATAAAGAAAGACTTGTACCTATCGGTAATACTGCCATGAAGTTCATCAAAATCTATTTGGACGAATGCCGTGTGAAAATAGATATTAAGAAGGAGTTCACCGACATTTTATTTTTAAATAACAGAAGAAAAGGATTAAGCCGGGTAATGGTATTTTTAATAATTAAGGAATTAGTGAAAAAAACCGGAATAAAAAAATCGATCAGTCCGCATACACTTAGGCACTCATTTGCTACACATCTCATTGAGGGTGGGGCAGATTTAAGGGCTGTTCAGGAAATGCTTGGACATGAATCGATCACAACAACTGAAATTTACACACATCTTGACAGGGATTATTTAAGGGAAACAATTTTATCCTATCATCCACGATCAAAACAAACTTTGAAGAAATCTATTTAAAAGGTGAATCGGGCTCTTTCACCAAATGATTGAAAACAAGTTTATCAACCAGGGCAGGAAAAAATTTATTTAATAAAACTGTTAATCTACCCTGTAATGTCATTACAACCAGGGTTTTCTTTTTTTGAATCGCATTAATTATCTTGCCTGCAACATCTTCAGCAGTCATCATTCCATCTTCATTTCTGGGAGACTCTCCTTGCTGATAACCCACTGCGTTCAATGCGTTGTTTCTTATATTCGAAGCAGTAAATCCAGGACAGGCTATTAAAACATGAAGGTTTTTATTTCTGTTCTCGATTCGTAAAACCTCCAAAAATCCCTGAAGAGCAAACTTTGAGGCAGAATAGCCTGATCTTCCCGGAAGTCCCTTAAATCCAGCGATCGATGATATCCCTACCAATGATCCTTTTTGACTAATTAAATAAGGTAATGCATATTTAGAACAATAAACAGCTCCCCAAAAATTTACTCCCATCACCTGCCGCAGCACATCTGTTTCTGTATTTTGAAATAAAGCCCTCATGGAGATTCCGGCATTATTGATGAGTATATCAATTTTACCAAACCTACTTATAGTCTGTTCGATTAGATTTCGGCAATCTGATTCTATACTTACATCCGTTTTAACAATCAGATATTTTTTATTTCGATTGTCAAATTTATCGGCAACTATTTTTAGAGCTTCCTCATTTCGGGCAGCTAAAACCAAATTGGCCTGCAATTCACTGAATTTCTCCGCTAAAGCTTTTCCAATTCCTGATGATGCTCCTGTAATTATGACTACTTTATCTTTCATTCCAACTAATTAGATTTCCGGCACATCAAAAATAGGTAATTCTCCTAAACTGATCCGAAAAATTAAATACTTTTGACAAATAACGACAATCAACTATGCTTAGTAATCGTGAACTTTTTTTCAGGTATTTGGGCTTACCATCACTAAAGCCCATAGGTATTGAAATTGATCATGCTAAGGGTATTTACCTTTATGATGAAAAAGGCAATGAATATATAGACCTTGTATCGGGAGTATCGGTCAGCAATGTTGGACATTGTCACCCCAAAATTATCGAAGCAATAACTGAGCAAGTCAATAAATACATGCACCTCATGGTTTATGGCGAATATATTCAAAATCCACAAGTTCAACTTGCCAAAATGCTTATTGATTTTTTGCCGGAAAATCTTGATTCAGTTTATTTTGTAAATTCCGGAAGTGAAGCTATAGAAGGTGCGATGAAACTGGCTAAAAGGTTCACTGCAAGAACACAAATTGTTTCATTTAGAAATGGCTATCACGGTAGCACACATGGAGCCTTAAGCCTTGCTGGTAATGAAGCTTTAAAAAATGCATTCCGTCCCCTCCTTCCCGACATCAGGATTATTAATTTTAACAAATTTGAAGATCTGGAAAAAATTAGTGACCATACTGCTTGTGTAATTGCCGAATCAATTCAGGCAGAAGCAGGAGTAATTTTACCAGTTTCAGGTTATTTAAAGGCATTAAGGGCAAAATGCAATGAAACCGGAACTCTTCTTATCTTAGATGATGTTCAAATGGGATTTGGCCGGACCGGTAAACTATTCAGTTTCGAAAATTTTGGATTTGTACCTGACATATTAGTTCTTGCAAAGGGAATGGGCGGTGGGATGCCGATTGGGGCATTTATTTCTTCAAATGCAATTATGAAAACTTTATCTTTTGAACCGGAACTGGGGCATATTACAACCTTTGGAGGTCATCCTGTTTCCTGCGCTGCTGCCATTGCTAACCTGAAAGTAATCCAGGAAGAGGATATTTTAGCCGGAGTAGCACAAAAAGGTAAAATGCTACATGACCATTTAATAAATATGAATGAATTTGTCGAGGTGAGATCAGCAGGCTTGATGCTCGGAATAGATCTCAGTACAAAGTCGCAATCAGAAAATTTCTTGCATCAGCTACTTGAATATGGTTTGTTGTCCGACAGGTTTTTATTTCGCCCAAACGCTTTCCGAATTGCTCCTCCTTTAAATATTTCGTTATCTGAAATTGAGAAAATCCTATTTCAATTAAAAAAATGGAGTAAAAAATATACATAATATGCCAATATGGCATATAGAATTTTTTCAAAACATAAATATAAGCCATTATGGCATATTAAATCTATTTATGTCCTGAAAATTTATAGTTTTTCTCGCTGGTATATTTATTGACTGAATCCTTCCAATTTTAACATTTTAAATATAGGAGGAATTAGTTATGTTACCCACATTAAGAAAACATGTTTATTACCCTTTTAACAGGGGTGTTTGTTTTGCAAAAAATGAATTACCATTATTCTTTAGTAATGGAGTGGATTATAGCATACCAGCTGTTAATATTAAAGAAAATGCTGATCGTTTTGACATTGAAATTGCAGTTCCTGGATTAAGAAAGGATGATTTTAAAATCGTTCTCGATAAAAACATTCTCACTGTTTCATCTGATACGAATAAAAATGAAAATGATGAAAAAGAAAGTTTCATGAGAAAAGAGTTCAGTTTTAATTCATTCAGTCGATCCTTTTCAATTCCAGAAAAAGTTGATTTCGAAAAAATTAAGGCATTGCACGAAAACGGAATTTTGAAGCTGCAGTTGCCTTTCCGGGATGAGGCAAAACAGAACCCGAAGAGAGAAATAACGGTTAATTAATTCGAAAGAGACTGTCTTGGCGTGATGGCACTTTAATAGCCATTTGAGTATTATTACTTCAAAAATTTAAATATCCTTAGCAATTCTCTTTTTTCGGATTTTTTTTACCTCGAATAAAGCCATTTTCAAAGGATATTCAAGAACTTGTCGAGGCAGTCTCTTTCTTTCTTTTGATCCTCTAATTAAAAGCCCTCTCCGAAAAGAAATGGGTGATTTTACTACACAGGATCATAGGACACAGGGATTTTCATATGGTTGATCATGAGTCTAAAAATCTATTTCAAGACCTATAAGTTCATTTAACTATGTGGTTCTAATATTGCTTTTCGGATCGGACTCAATTAAAATACTGAAAACTTCACGTATTTTTTTGGATTCAATCGGATATCCTCAAGTAGCAGATTAAGTTCCTGAGAAGCGGATTCCAATTCAATATACAAAGAATCGTTGTTAATTAACATTCCCAGGCTTCCCTTTCCGGCATTTATTTTTTTGGAAATATCCGATAGTTCGGTCATAGTAGAGTTTACTTTTTTTATTGTTTCAGCCACATTAGCCTTTGCCAGTGTATCAGAAAAACTTGAAAAATTTGTAAAAATTTGGTCTAACTTATTCTCACTGTTTCTCAGATTGAGAGATATGGATTCTACGTTTTCAAGGATTCGCTCTATTCTGCTTTTTTCCTCGGTCATCAAATGATCTAAAGTAGATGTAGTACTTTCAAGATTCTCGAATGAGCCAGCAATGTGTGCTACACTCCGTGAAATATTATCAGTATTTGACTTACTAAAAAGGTTGTTTAACATAGAAATGACAGTATCAATAGAAACCAGTAATCCCTCTGCTTTGTTCTTAAGAGGTTGAAGTTGCCGGCTAACCTCTTCCTTGATAGAAATCTCCATTTCGGATATTAGTGTATCACCGGATGAAGCAAATTCATTTGAATTTCCTAATATAATATCCACTGTCTTAGAGCCAAGCAAATCGGAGCTTGCAATTCTTGCAACTGAGTTTTTTGGAATTAAAAGAGGGTTTTTAACAATTAATTCAATAACAACATTGGCTTTCCCATCACTGCTGAAGCTCATATTTCGCACCTGCCCTACGGTAAGACCATTGATTGTTACAGGATTGCCTCTGTCAAGTCCCCCGACATCCTTGTATACGGCAATAAAAATCCTTTCTTTAGAAAATATATCTTCACCTTTCAAGAAATTGAATCCCCAATATAAAAGTGCAAGAGAGATGATGACGATTAATCCGATTTTAAATTCCTTTGAAATTTTCAAGATGTCAGGATTTGAAACAAAATTACATTATTTATTGATTAGTTGTTTAGCTTCTTTTATTGAAATCCGCTGATTAGCCCGAAACGCTACAACAAATGCATCAGCAAATCCTAGAGATTTTACTTTTTCACAGTACTTGATCGATTCTGCAAAATCGCTGGTACTGCCTGTAGTGTACTTATAAAGATCCTTTTCAATATAATAATTCACATCTTTAATACCTTTAAACTCGGTTGAACCTGAGGTTATCTTTACCGGGGAAGTTTTAAACTGCACCTTAAAAATAATTTCATCCTTGTTTTTTTTCTCTTCTACTTGCTGTTTAACAGTATCTGCAACAAAAGGTTTTTTTGTTTCATCTTCAGCTTTTGAAATGGACTCTTCAACCTTTTGGGATCTTGCCGATAAATCAATGAAAATGATCGTATCATTTTTATCATAATATCCACGAGATGGCACAAAAATAAGTTTTAAAAGCTTCTCTTGTCCAATGCCGGGTGTGTTGAATTCAATATAGGATTGGTTGGGAATGTTAAGATTTGTCCTGAAGGTCAGTTTTGCCAAAATCATTAAGGTATCGCCTTTAATAGTATCTGTTTCCTTGATGCTTCCAACTCTCTCATCATCAACCATTATTTCATCACCGGCGATCAATCCAAGTGAGGGATTAATTAATATATTGAATGACTTGCTCGTGTCAAATAATTGTAGCGACAGTAAATAAAAGACAACAAACGCAATAATACTGAAACAGATAAGAATAATTCTGATATTTTTTTGAAAAAAGCTCAATGCTTTATTTTTGTTTGTTAGTTAATTTCCTGGCTTCTTCAGGCGATATTCGCTTTTCATCGATAAATGCAACAATAAAAATATCTGTAAATCCCCTGTTGATAAGTTCCTGCTTCAAATCAGTAATTTTTTGCAATGAGGTATCATTTCCGGCAGTATATTTATACAGTCCCTCGTGCTCATACATTTTAATATCGGGTAAACCCCTGAATTTCTTAAAATCCAGAGTCTTTTCTTTTTTAAAAGAAGCAAACTGCACACGATAATATACAACAGGCAAAGTGTCCTGCTTTTTCTCAATTTTAACTATGGGCTTCAAGTCCTTATTGATTTCCTCAAATTCACTAATGTATTCTTTCAAGGCTAAGAAAATCGAATTGGCCAGTTCATTTTGTCCTTTTTCAGAATTCAAATACGCCTCTTCTTTTGCATTACTTAAAAATCCTAGCTCAATTAGAATGCCAGGCATCGTTGTCTTATACAGCACCCAAAAACCTGCTTGTTTCACTCCCCGGTCGTGACGGCCGTTATTGACCTTGAATGATTGCTGGGTTTTTGAGGACAGGCTTATACTCTGGTCAATATTTGAGCTTTGAAACATCGTTAATATGATATAATCCTCATCCGTATTTGGATCGAATCCTTCATACTGTAATTTATAATCCTCTTCATAATAGATAGCTGCATTTTCTGTTTTTGCAACATCGAGATTATCCTGCGATTTATGCAAACCCATTACATAAGTTTCGGCGCCGTAAGGCTGAGAAGATTTATTGGAATTGCAATGAATTGAGATAAAAACATCGGCTCCAAACTCATTGGCGATCTGAGCTCTTTTATGCAACTCAATAAATTCATCGGTTGACCGTGTAAGCAGAACCTCCATTTCAGGAATATTATCCCTTATCAGTTTGCCCAATTTCAAACCAACTGATAGAACTATCACCTTTTCTTTCGAGTTTTTCCCAATTGCACCGGGATCTTTTCCACCATGTCCCGGGTCGATAACGACTTTTTTAATCTTATTCTTTACTTGGGTATATCCTTCAAAACTCAGAAACCCAGCTAGGAAAATGATACCAAAAAATAATAAAATCCGTTTCACAAGACTGGAATATATTTTGTTTAGTTTTGAATCATCAAATTTTTATTTTTTTACAATACTTGCAAATATAATATTTAATTCATCATTTTTATAAAACAAATTGTCAACCAAATTACTAACACAAACTGGCAAAAAAACCCTTTTAATTATTTCTGCCTTTTTCTGCCTGTATAAATTTGCCTTTTCACAGGTTGACATTATATCACCAAACGACACTACTGGCATAAAAATTTTACCGGATACTATAAGGTCACAGGAAATCCCGCAGGATTCACTTAAATTCGGGACTTCGCCAAATGCTATTAAATCAAAAGTTGTTTATAAAGCGGCGGATTCCATTCAGCTTGATATGAATAACCAAAAAGTTTATATGTTTAATAAAAACGATATTAGTTATGAAGATATAAATTTAAAAGCTGATTATGTTGAAATTGAATTCAGTGATAAAACTGTTTATGCTACCGGCGTCAAGGATTCAGTCGGAAATGATATGGGGAAACCCGTATTTACAATGGGCGGTAACAGTTTTGAATCGGAATCGATGAGGTACAATTATGATACAAAAAAGGGATTTGTAAAGAGAATTTCCACCGAAGATGCAGAGGGATATTTACGAGGCAATACTGTTAAAAAAATGCCTGATGATGTTACAAATATTTATGATGGTTCCTATACTACATGTGAGAATGATACAGCTCACTTTAAATTTAAATTCAAGAAAGCTAAAGTCATCCCTGATAAAAAAATTATAACCGGGCCTGCTTACCTGGTAATTGAAGATGTTCCCACTCCCCTATTCATCCCTTTTGGCATGTTTCCAAATAAGAAAGGGCAGCGATCCGGAATTGTGATACCAACCTACGGAGAATCCAAACAAAGGGGATTTTATTTTGAAAACGGAGGTTACTATTTTGCTATTAACGATTATCTTGATTTAAAACTATTGGGCGATATTTATACACTTGGCAGCTGGGCCATTAAGCCCAGTTCAAACTATAGAAAACTCTACAAATACAGTGGATTTTTAAATGGAAATTATGCAATAAATATTCTGGGCGAAGAAGGCAGTACAGATTATTCAAGGAACCGGGATTTTTCTATCAGGTGGATACATAACCAGGATCCTAAAGCGAGGCCAAACAGCAGGTTTGGAGCCAATGTTAATGTCGTCAGCTCGCAGTACAATAAATTCAACCCGGTGAGCAGTAATAATTATTTATCCAACACATTCCAGTCGAGCATCAATTATTCGACAAGCTTTTCGGGTAAATACTTTCTTAACGCCAGCCTCAATCATTCACAGAATACCATAACAAGAGAAATGAACCTTGTACTTCCAAGCATTTCATTCAACGTGAACCGCTTTTATCCTTTCCGGAAAAAAGTTACACTCGGCAAACTGAAATGGTACGACAACATCAGCGTAAATTACGGTATGGTGGGTGATAACCGGATAAGTACCTATGATTCGCTTTTATTTAAAGAAAACATTGCGGATAAGCTGAAGAATGGAATTAAACATTCCGTTCAGGTTTCGAGCGGCTCTTTAAAATTGTTTAATTATATTGTTTGGTCCATTAACTTTAACTATACTGAACGCTGGTACTCTCAAAAGCATATTAAGAGCTGGAGAAGCGACACCTTATACCTCGACGAAGGCCCTGTATACGGTTATGTGGGCACCGACACAATCTATGGGTTTAATGCTGCAAGGGATTTTAATTTCGGCACTACGCTCAGCACAACGCTTTATGGAATGTACGCTTACAAAGGCGGACCCATAAAAGCGATAAGGCATGTAATGAAACCCTCCTTTTCATTTAATATCCGGCCCGACTTCGGAACACAGGGTTGGGGTTATTATAAGTACTATATCAACAGCGAGGGTGAAAAAGAAAAATACTCGATATACAATGGATTTATCTATGGTACACCAGAAGACGGACGGTCGGGATCCATCGGATTCCGTCTGAGCAATAACCTTGAAATGAAGGTTCGGTCGGAAAAGGATACCATTACCGGCACAAAAAAAATAGTATTAATTGAAGATTTTTCATTATCCACTTCTTATGATATTGCCAAAGATTCATTAAACCTGAGCCGGTTATCGCTTTCGGGCCGGACGACCTTGTTCAAAAAACTGATGATCAACTATACAAGCTCATTTGATCCTTATGCTCTTGATTCGCTCGGACGAAGGATTAATAAATTTGAATGGGAGGTCAATCGCCGGCTTTTCAGGACTGAACAACAAACCTGGCGAATGGGACTTTCACTTCAATTGCCTTTCGACAAACCCAAGCAGGAAAAAAAATCTACAGCCGGAACTCCTCAGGAGTTGCAGGATGTTAACGAAAATATTGAGGGGTATGTCGACTGGACAATCCCCTGGACGTTGAATTTCTCCTACGACCTGAATTATAATATCGCCTATTCCTACAAAAATGGCTATTGGGATTATGATGTTACGAAAGCTAAAAAGCTGATTCAGACTTTAAGTGTCAACGGGAATGTTAAGATAACTCCTAAATGGGATTTCGGATTCCGGTCGGGATGGGACTTCGAAAATAATGAACTTACTTACACCTCAATCGACATTTCGCGCGACCTGCATTGCTGGGAAATGCGCTTTTCGTGGATACCCATCGGGTTCAGGCAAAGCTGGAACTTTACGATCAATATAAAATCAAGCATGCTGCAAGACCTGAAGCTCGACAAGAAGAAGGATTACAGGGACTATTAGTATTGAGTATTGAGTAGTTAGTAGTTAGTTGGGCATCTTTCAGGCATTTGGCAGTTAGCAAAACACCGGTTTCCATTTTCTAACTACTCAGTACTAACTACTCCCTACTTTTCTTTAACCACAAAGGCAACCAAGCCTGCCTGCCGCAAGCAGGGTTTTTCGCCGAGTTTCACAGAGAAAGCTTAACCCTGGATGCACGCATTAATTCTAAAAAGTAATAACCCTTTCACTTTCCATAGTAAGCTGCGCTAATTCCTTCATTGTGCTCAGCTCTGAACCCTCAATGAAACTCATGCCCTTCATTCCGCGGGCATCAGTGCAGGTGGTGCAAAGCTTAACTTTTCCTCCTTTACTTAGCACCGACTTCAGCATTCTTTCGATGTTATAGTATCCGTCAGGGGTGTTCTGACCGGGCAAAGCACATCCAACTGCATCCCCCATCAGGAACAGGCAAACCTGGTTGTTCACATGATCTTTCTGCAATTGCATGGCAAGTCTTAAGGCATTAAAGGCTTTTTCGGTTCCATAAGGAGGGTCGTTGATGATGATGAGTATTTTCATAATTATTTCTGATAGTTTTCAAACCCATTATTAATTGATACTCGAAAATAGTGTTTCAGTGAACAAATTTTTACAGGAAAAACTATAACTTAATTCTGCAAATCTAATGGAAATATATGTTACCTTATTTGAAACATATTCAGCTTTTGCAATTAATTATAGCTGATCTCAAAAGTGTAGAATTATACCTCTATTTTCCCAACTGTGAATTTATTATTAAATAAATTTGTCTGTTCATAATTTTAATTAAATTTGATGCAAAATAAAAAAAGATTGAAAATGAAATTTATAGCGATAGGAAAATTTAATCCACCTTAATTTAGTATGGGCCACCGAGCTTGGCGCCGAAAGCAACACCTGCCTCATGGTAAACAACCCTGCCGAAGAAGTATTGGGGAGCTACCAGGTGGTGGTGGGGAATCCGGAGTAATAAGTTATAAAAACTAGCACTTTATATCTCATATGGTTAACAAAAAATATTGTCAATAAATTTAATTGTAATAATAATGATTATTATTCCAATAAAATATTTAATTTTTAGCCCCTGTTGTTTAAAATCCAAATTACGGGATTATTATAACATGAAAGACCGCTATTAATACACAGGTTTTTAACATCAGGGGCAATAACAAGTATTTCTAAAATAGTAATTATTTAATCGTAATAAGAAGAAAGTTTAATTAATAATTTTTAAAATATGAAGTATTTCATTGCAACTAATTGCTTAATTTCAATTACTCACCTTTAAAACTAAATACAATGAAAAAATATATTGAACCATTAAAAAAAAATAACCAATTATTTAAATCCTCCAATAATTTTATTTTCTTATTCATACTTGTGATAATAGTTAGTTTAAATTCTTTTTCACAAGTTTATGACTTCCCTATCAAACCAGGTTCTGATGCTTGGAAAGCCTTAAATTCTCATGATGACATGATTGAAGCATGTATGATACCAAATTCACAGCTAAAAGACATGAACACTCAGGATTTATTTGAAACATGCCTAAATTACCCACTTTTGTATGATTTTCTTGCATTTGATAATTTAGAAATAGGTCTCAAAGTGTAATTTCAGGATTTAATGGACTTTCGGAATTGTTAGAAAGAAAAGATGTTATCTCTATTTTGATTAATTATTTAGCGATTTGTGATATAGAGCAATCAATGACTAAACTTTCTAATTATGAAAAAGCCGAATTTAGTTTCAAATTAATCTTTATTGAGTTGTTTCTATCTAAAAAGGAAGTATTAGACAAGATTACCGATGAACAAGGTATTTTAATAATTAAACAATGTTTGTTAAACTATAATTCGATAAATAAATTTAATGACGTTTTTGGTCTAAGTTCAAGGGGAAATACTGCAAGATTAGTTGGAAAAATATTAGTTTCAAAAAATTATGATTCATTTGCAGCAATTGTTTCAGATGATAAAGAATTAAAAGCCTTTATTAACGATGAAATGCCATTTACTGATGAAACTATTTATAATTTTATTATTGAAAAAAGTAATGAATTAATAACAAACAGAGAGAAAGGAGAAACAAAATTATCAGGAAAGGAAACATTATTATTACCCACCGTAACTACGTCTGATCCAGTTTTTATTAAATTCCTCTGGCGTTATCAAGATGGAATGAGTAACAGTGCTCAATATAAATATAGATGTGGTGGAAATGCCCAAAGCGGAGGAGGTAATCCTATTATAGATAAGGGAATTATTTTTGAATAACCAATCCACCCACTATCAAATACAGTTTAGGTGGAGGTGCAGGATTAATATATAAGGAGTTAAATTTAGATCAAGGTGTAACTTACTTTGTGAGGGCATGGGCTAAAGATAATAATGGTGAGGTTCTTGGAGAAATTAAAAATTTCACCACATGTGGTTCTCAAATTACATCCGTTACCACCCCAAAATTAAGTGAGGTTCTTGTATTAAAAATAATTTGCGAGCCATGGATGCCATTTCAGCTTTCAATGATGGAATTGAGTGTATTAATGGGCCTTATAAAAATGGGGTTATTTACGTTAGCGGTGCAACAGGAAAATATAACTGTCATTCTTATGCTTGGCATGATCAAAATCCAGCAACAAATCTTTTTTGGATGGGTACCCCTTCATTATATATAACTGATCTAAGCTATATAATTCAAAATTGGCGATTTGGAACTCTTCAATAAAGTTACTTATTCCAAACAAGGGACCATAACCCATTCAGCATTTGTATATGGTTGGCCAACTGATAAAATAACAGGTTGGGTGATATTCAAATGGGGTAATATGGGGCTATATAAACATCCCATAAATTTTTGTCCCTATTGGAAAGACGCTGATAATGGGTTATTATAAACTTAATCCAGCTTCAGATTATTATGATTCGTCTTTATCATGTAATCCTAACGAATTTGATGACTTTTTTATTTATCCTAATCCATCAAATGGTAATTTTAATATAACGATGCCTGAATCTGAACAATATATAATTAAAATTGTCAATGTGAATGGTGAATTAGTTTTTGAGGATAATATTAATACAATGCCAGTTAATATTGATATTAGCGAAAAGCCAAAAGGCCTTTATTTTCTTACTATCATTGGAAATGAAAATTCAAAAAATGAAATTTTGGTAATACAATGATGAAATTAATTTTCACTCTATGGACATAGCCTCTTGGCTATGTCCATTTTTTTGCCCCGCCAACCACCAACGTTCCTGCATGATTGTATATTGCAGTTTAACACCACTGCCTCAAGCTAATAACTTGCGGCATCTGCCTTAAACTATTATCCTCTAAAATCTAACATCCAAAGTCTGATTAATCAGAATTAACTTTTTCCCTACTTTTACATTTTAATTCATCAACAAACAACAATGCAATGAAAAAGATAATTCATACAACACAGGCGCCCAAAGCTGTGGGTCCTTACAGCCAGGCGATAGAAAGCAACGGCATGCTGTTCATTTCAGGCCAGATACCCATCGATCCCGCCACCGGCAAAATAGTGGAAGGCGGTATTAAAGAGCAAACCGAACAGGTAATGAAAAACATCGGCGCCATCCTCAAAGAGGCCGGGTATTCATTCGGCGATGTTGTAAAATCGACCTGCCTGTTGAGCGACATGGATAATTTTGCCGCTATGAACGAGGTTTACGGAAGTTACTATAAAGAAAATCCGCCGGCAAGGGCAGCCTATGGTGTGGTTAAGCTTCCGCTGGGCGTCCTCGTCGAAATTGAAACCATAGCAGTAAAACAGTCCTGAGGATCGCATTCAGGGACAATTCATTAGTACAATTTTTGATTCGATGAAGAAAGCTTTTTCTTATTTCAATTATTGTATGCTAGCATCTGTTACAGTTAAGGCACAATACCTTGCAGCCTTTAACGATTACCTTAATCATTTCTGGGTTTTTGAGGCAGGCATGTTCACACAGGTGGAACATCTTCCCATACAGGAATACCAGGTTGGGGGTATTTTGGTAGCCTATATCGACGGTGGTGGTAAATTGAAAATTTACCGGAACGGTGAGGTAAAAACCCTGATGGAAGGCTCCCCGATAAAGTTTACTGCAACAGATTATCTCCTTGGCTATTCGCTTTACGAGCAATTGAATGTTTATGATAATGGCAAAACGAAAGTCCTGAGCACCGAATGCGACGGCTATGTGATAAAGGACAGCATAATCGGGTGGCACAACAGGATAAAACAAACATTGCAGGTTTATTATAACGGCAGAATTGTAACCCTTATAGATGGATTAATCTACAATCCCCTTGAGTCATTCAGGGTAGGCGATAATACCGTTGCTTTTGTTCATTCATCCACACAGGAGTTTTATATTTATTACCTTGGCAAGTTGAAGGTACTGGATCCCTTTGTTGAAAAAATGGTTTATGAAGCCGGTCGTGATATCGTTGCTTATATGGATATTCCCGATCAGGCATTCAATGTGTTTTTCAGGGGGGAAGTTACGCAGCTTGAAACCTTCCAGCCAAAGTCATTCCAGGTTGGCGACGAAATACTCGCCTATGTTGATAACCTTGGTAAACTTAAATACTTTGAGAATGGAGAAGTGAAAACCATTAGTTCTTATGAGCCAAAGTTTTATAATGTTGAGGATAAGGTGCTGATCTTTGAAGAGCAGGGATTTCTGAAGACTGTTTGCAATGGCCAGGTTTATATTGTCGAAAGATACATTCCCCAGCCCTACCGGATAGACTGGAATACAATAGCCTACCTTGACCAGAGCAGTTTTGTAAAAGCTTTTCAAAATTGTGAACCGGTAACCATCAGTTACGAAAAGGTGAAGGAGATCAGCATGATCCGCAACCTGATCATTTATGTTCTAGGTATCAACAAGACAATGATTTACTTTAATGGACAGGTTTATGAACATTAGTCTGAATTAAAATGTTTTAGAACATTGTTTAAGTTCATAGAATAAATGATTCTCCAGCTTTTTATTTTCGCACTTGTTTTTATCGGATTCGGGGTTTTTTCAATATTTAAAAGAAAAAGATTCGTAGGCTGGACATTTGTTTTGATGGGAAGCCTGTTACTAATTGTCGCTGTATTTGTTGTCTTCTATTATCCACAGACAGTACCTTTTAAATTTTGAGTTCGCCATTCATTCCGATATTTTGCTGAAACGAACTGTAACATACCGCTCCTGAATGAAGTTGCAAATCATGCAGATCTATTACCAGCGGCATAACTGCTTCTAATAGAAAAACGCTTCGCATTTTTTATAAGAAGCAGTATATTTTGTATTTTAAGCTAACATATAAAATATTACTTTTGCACCCACTTTTTTAAAATTAAGATAAGAGATATGATTAATATAACATTTCCGGACAACAGTATCAGGAAATTTGATACAGGAGTGACTGCTCTCGAAATTGCGAAGAGCATAAGCGAAGGACTGGCCCGGAATGTATTGTCGGCAAAAGTTAATGGACATGTAATAGATGCCACACGACCGATATATAACGATTCAACGGTTCAATTACTAACGTGGAATGACGAAGAAGGCAAAGCTACCCTGTGGCATTCGTCTGCTCACCTCATGGCCGAGTCAGTTGAGTTTTTTTACCCCGGAGCAAAATTTGGCATCGGACCCGATATAGAAAACGGCTTTTACTACGATATTGATTTTGGCGCACAAACCATCTCGGAAAACGACCTGAAAAAGATTGAGGATAAAATGCTGGAGCTTGCGAAAGAAAAACAAAAATACATTCGCAAAGAAGTTACTAAGAAAGACGCTATTAGCTATTTTTCTTCAAAAGGTGATGAATATAAGCTGGAGCTTATTTCCGATCTGGAAGATGGTGATATTACATTCTATGAATCAGGCAAATTTACAGACCTTTGCAGGGGTCCTCATCTGCCCGATACCAGCCCGATAAAAGCAGTTAAGTTGCTGAACATCGCCGGCGCCTACTGGCGTGGTGATGAAAAGAGAAAGCAATTGACAAGAATTTACGGTGTTACTTTTCCAAAGAAAAGCGAGCTCGATGAATATCTGGTAAGACTTGAAGAAGCAAGGAAGCGCGATCACCGTAAAATCGGTAAAGAACTGGAACTTTTTGCTTTTTCGCAAAAAGTCGGGCAAGGCCTTCCTCTCTGGCTGCCAAAAGGCGCGCAACTTAGAGAAAAGCTTGAACAGTTTCTGAAAAAGGTACAGAAAGAAGCCGGTTATCAGCCGGTAATCTCACCCCATATTGGAAATGTAGAACTCTATAAAACATCTGGTCACTACGACAAATATGGAAAGGACTCCTTTCGGCCTATTTCTACCCCTGTCGAAGGTGAAGAGTTTTTCCTTAAACCTATGAACTGCCCACATCATTGTGAAATTTATAAAAACAAACCTCACTCGTATAAAGATTTACCGATAAGGTACGCTGAATTCGGAACGGTTTATCGTTATGAGCAAAGTGGTGAATTGCACGGATTGACAAGAGTCAGAGGATTTACACAGGATGATGCTCATATTTTCTGCACCCCCGACCAGGTTAAAGATGAATTCAAGGGGGTTATGGCCATTGTAATGAAAATTTTTAAAGCACTTGCTTTTAATGAATTTGTTGTCCAGATATCTTTAAGAGATCCAAATGATCATGAAAAATATATTGGTTCTGAAGAAAATTGGAACAAGGCTGAGAAGGCCATTCTTGAAGTAGCCGAAGAAAGCGGAATTGATGCTGTGATTGTATATGGGGAAGCGGCCTTTTACGGTCCCAAAATGGATTTCATGGTAAAAGATGCTATAGGCCGCAAATGGCAACTGGGAACAATCCAGGTCGACTATAACCTTCCGGAACGATTTGAACTCGAATACAAAGGAAGCGATAATGAAAAACATCGCCCTGTAATGATACACCGGGCACCTTTCGGTTCAATGGAACGATTTGTTGCTGTCCTGATTGAGCACACAGCCGGAAAATTCCCGGTTTGGTTGACTCCCGACCAGGTTATTATATTACCGATAAGTGAAAAATATCAAAAATATGCCGAAAAAGTTTTGAGTTTCCTGAAAAATTACGAAATTCGCGCCCAAATTGATGACAGAAGCGAGAAGACCGGCCGAAAAATCCGAGATGCCGAAATGAAGAGAATTCCTTATATGCTTGTAGTCGGAGAGCAGGAAGAGCTGGAAGGAACCGTTGCTGTCAGAAAACAGGGAGAAGGTGATAAAGGCAAAGTCATCCTTGAAGAGTTTGTAAAGATGTTTAATACAGAAATAGAAGAAGCATTAGATATTAATTAAAATTATAGGAGGAATAAAAATAGCTAAGCAATTTTTTAAACATGGCCGGAATTTTCCACATAAATCCGAAGAACTATTTAAAGTAAATGAAAGAATTAATGCACCCATGGTTCGTTTAGTGGGTGAAAATGTTGAAAATGGAATTTTTAGTATCAGGGAAGCCTTAAATATGGCCAGAGAACAGGATATGGATCTGGTAGAAATATCTCCAACAGCAAATCCGCCTGTTTGCAAAGTCATAGATTACAAAAAATTCCTTTTCGACAGAAAGAAAAAGCAGAAAGAGATTAAAGCCAAAACGGTAAAGGTTGTGATCAAGGAAATCCGGCTTGGGCCGAATACCGATGACCACGACTTTGATTTCAAACTGAAACATGCAATAAAGTTTCTGCAGGAAGGGGCGAAAGTAAAAGTTGATGTATTTTTTAAGGGACGTACTATAATATATAAAGAAAAAGGAGAGATCATTTTATTGAGGTTTGCCCAGGAAACTGAAGAATATGGAAAAGTAGAACAATTGCCAAGACTCGAAGGCAAAAGAATGATTATGATTCTGGCTCCTAAAAAGTAAATTTTTTCACTTAATATAAAAAACTGAATGTAATGCCGAAAATGAAGTCGAAATCCAGTGCTAAAAAAAGATTTTCATTCACTGGAACAGGTAAATTGAAGAGAAAGCATGCTTACAAAAGCCACATTCTGACTAAAAAGTCAAAAAAACGGAAACGTAACCTCGGTTATTTTTCCATTGTTGACAAGACAGATGATGGTAATATAAGAAACCTGCTTTCGAAGTAATTAAATCAATGTTTAACTTGTCTTTAGCCGTTAAAGATTTTGTTAATAAGATGACAAAACGCTAAAGCAAAAAAAATTAAAAAACTATGCCAAGGTCAGTAAATGCTGTCGCATCAAGACAGAGAAGAAAAAAGATCCTGCAAAAAGTAAAAGGACAATTTGGAAGGCGTAAAAATGTTTGGACGGTGGCCAAAAATGCATACGAAAAAGGCCAGCAGTATGCATACCGCGACAGACGCACTAAAAAAAGGAACTTCAGAGGTCTTTGGATCCAAAGGATCAATGCAGCAGTTCGCGAATACGACATGTCTTATTCCGAATTTATGGGTAAACTGCACAAAAAGAATATCGAATTGAACCGTAAAGCTTTAGCTGAGCTTGCGATGAACAATCCCGATGCTTTTAAAGCAATTGTAGATGCCATTAAATAAAAAGTCCGCCTTAGGGCGGATTTTTTTTTACTTTTAGTACCATAAAAATATTTTTAAAAATATTTCGTTTTTGTAACCTGTGAATCAAACTTTCAAATCAAATATTGTGAAATTTCGGGCGGCTATCTATACCTTAATTATTATTATTCTTTCAACCCTTAAGGTACAAGCCCAAATTGGAGGAGATAATACCTATGAATTTCTTAATCTTACTACTTCAGCAAGAATAGCAGCAATGGGTGGTGACTTTCTTACCATAAATGATAATGATATCAACCTTGTTCAAGCTAATCCTTCGCTGTTGAATCCTTCAATGCACAATCATCTTGGTGTAGCTTATGTGGATTTTTTCACAAATGTAAATTATGGAACAGCATCCTATTCCAGAACCTTTGATAAGCTCGGTAGTTTTGCTTCTTCCATTAAATATGTAAGTTACGGGAAATTCGATTATGCAGATGCCACAGGTGAAAGGTACGGGAGTTTTTATGCCGGAGAGACATCACTGGATATCGGTTGGGGCAGGAGGCTTGATTCTTTGTTTTCGATCGGAGCCAATTTAAAGTTTATTTATTCGTCACTTGAAAGTTATAATTCATTTGGCATTGCCACAGATGTTGCAGGCAGCTACATAAGCCAAAATAAAATGTTTACCTTGTCTCTGATTGGAAAAAACATTGGAAGACAATTGAAGGCTTACGAAGGTGGTAATATAGAACCCATGCCATTTGAACTGCAATTGGGCAGTTCTGTTCGCCTGCTTCATGCTCCCCTTTGTTTTTCTTTTCTGTACAATCACCTGGAAAAATGGAAACTGAATTACGATGATCCTTCTGACATTAAAACAGATCCTATTACCGGTGAAGTCCAGGAAGAAACCATATCTGATAAACTGGCAAAGTTTTCTGATAACCTTGCCCGGCATGTGGTTATTGGAGCAGAACTCTACATCGGGAAGAATATCAACCTAAGGGGTGGATTTAATTACAAAAGAAGACAGGAAATGAAGGTGGAAACCAAAACTGCAACTGTTGGTTTTTCCTGGGGTATTGGAATCAGAATCACAAAATTTCATATTAGCTATTCAAGATCCGCTTTCCATTTAGCAGGTTCACCGAATTACATAACCATCGCAACCAATCTTTCCAGTTTCGCACCGAAGAAAAATTAAAGGTAACTTTGCACCTTTCCTGTCAGGAATAATTTTACTACATGATTATCAGATGAAAGTCAGTATTGATCCATTTGCCGGGTTTTGTTCCGGTGTAAAAAGAGCGATTGAGATTGCCGAATGTGAACTGAAACAAAACGAAAGTATATATTGCCTTGGCGCCATTGTCCACAATGAGGAGGAAACCAGTCGGCTCGAAAATTCCGGGTTAGTTACCATCAATGATATAGCCTCTGTGGATAACGCTAAAGTCCTGGTAAGAGCCCATGGTGAACCACCATCGACTTTCCGGATTGCGAAAGAAAAAAAAACGGAAATCATAGATGCCACCTGCCCTATTGTGCTCAAGTTTCAGCTCAAAGTTAATAAAGCATGGAAAGAAATGAAGCCGATTAATGGACAAGTTGTAATTTTCGGTAAAATAAATCACCCTGAAGTAACTGGTTTATGCGGCCAAACTGATAACGAGGCCATTGTAGTTGAAAATACTGATGATCTTGAAAAAATTGATTTTCTGAGACCCATCAGATTGTTTGTTCAAACAACAAAAAACAAAGAGGCGTATAAAGAAATAGTGAATCTTATTGCTAAAAAAATTAATAGTTTGAATGCTGAAGCGTCAGATTTTGTATTTTATGATACGATCTGTAACCAGGTTTCGCAGAGAATTCCCAAACTACAAAATTTCAGCCGGGCTCATGATGTCATTGTTTTTGTAAGTGGTAAGCATAGTTCCAATGGTAAGCATTTATTTGAAATTTGCAAACAGGAAAACGAGAGGTGTCATTTTGTTACAAGTGAAAATGAGATCGACTGCGGTTGGTTTAAACCCGAAGAGTCAATAGGAATAAGTGGTGCAACTTCCACTCCGCTGTGGCTAATAAAGAAAATAGCCGATACAATTTCAACTTTATAACAATGTTTTTAAAACATCTGAAAATAACAAACTTCAAAAACTATGTCGATGCTGAATTCCATTTTTCGAGCAAACTCAATTGTTTTATCGGTGATAATGGCGCAGGCAAAACCAATATTCTAGATGCTATTTATTACCTTTCCTTTTGTAAAAGTTACTTCAATTCCTCCGACAATCAGAACATCCTTCATGGGGCACCTTTTTTTTCAATACATGGTTCATATCAGAAAAACGGTAGCGGGAATGATACTGTTTCTTGCATACAGAAGCGAAATCAAAAAAAACTTTTTAAGATCAATGACAAGGATTATGATCGCCTCTCGGATCATATAGGATTGTTCCCGTTGGTAATGATTTCTCCGAACGACAGGGATTTGATCAATGAGGGAAGTGAAATGAGAAGAAAATATGTAGACCTTGTTATATCTCAGTTTGATAAAATTTATCTTAATGACTTGATCAGTTACAACAAAGCCCTTCTGCAACGAAATCTTTTACTCAAGCAGTTTGCGGAACTCCATTATTTTGATAATTCTGTTCTTGAAATCTGGGATGAGCAATTGATCAGGTATGGTGAAAAAATACATTCCAAAAGAAAAGAATTCCTTGATCGGTTTATGAATCTATTTCAGCATTATTTCAATTTTATTACAGATGATAAAGAAAAAGTCGGCATTCAATATTTTTCACAACTAAATGACAGGAACTTTGATGAACTACTAGCAATATCTTTGGAAAATGACCGCATTACAAAGTTTACAAACACAGGGATTCATAAAGATGACCTTATCTTTCTTATTGACGATTATCCGGTAAAAAAATACGGATCACAGGGTCAGCAAAAATCATTTGTTGTGGCCATTAAACTTGCTCAGTTCGACTACACCAAAAATATAAACAACTTTAAACCCATATTATTGCTGGATGATATTTTCGATAAACTTGATGACAATCGGGTAAGAAAATTGATTCAACTGGCCGGTGATGATAGTTTTGGACAAGCTTTTATAACCGATACCAAAAAAGAAAGGGTTGAAAGCATTTTCAGAGAGATCGCTATTGATCACAAGCTATTCAGGATTTTCGACGGTTGCCATTCCATTCTATAGTTTTTCTTCGTAATTTAGCCGATCAAAATAGACAAGCCTTGAAATACTCAAATGAACAATCCCTTAAAGAAGTAATTAATGAGCTGATCAGAACCTATAAGCTGGAGAATGGTATAGCTGAAGCGAATATTATTTCATCATGGGAAAGAATAGCCGGAACCCTGATATTCAAACATACTGAGAAAATATTTATTAAAAATAAAAATCTTTACCTTAAAATTGATTCACCGGCATTAAAACATGAGCTTTCCCTGGTAAAATCAATTTTATTAAAAAAGATCAATAAATCGGTGGATCAGGGCCAGATAAAAGAGATAATTTTTATTTAACAGTATTTCGGAAAAATCAGTCGATGCTTATTTCGAATGGAAGCCTTGCCTGCACCCCTTTTATTTTCGAAATTTCATTCAAATATTTATAGTATTTATAACTTATCCCAAGTTCTTTTTTCAGCAAAGTCCTGGTTGATTCACCTGTTAAATCGTTAATTAATTTTTCTAATGGATCAAGTAAGGCTGGCATTTCCACCGTTCTGTATTCCTGGATGGCTGCAAGTTCAGCAGCAGATTTTATAGCATCATTTAAACCTCCAAGTTCATCGACCAATCCGATCTTTTTAGCATCCGTTCCTGACCATACACGTCCCTGACCGATTTCGTCAACCTTATCAACCGGCATGTTCCTGCCAATCGATACATGGCCGATAAAGTTAGAATAAAACCAGTCGATCTCATTTTGCATAAGGTTGTATTGAAATTCTGTCATTGGCTTTGTTATATCCATAAAATCAGAATTTTCATTTGTCTTAACTTGATCAAACGTAATTCCAAGTTTATTGTTGAAAAATTTCTGAAAATTAGGAATAACTCCGAAAACCCCGATTGATCCGGTTATAGTGTTTGGCTGAGCAATAATCTTACTTGCACCGCAGGATATGTAATAACCTCCGGAAGCCGCATAATCACCCATTGAAACGACTACGGGTTTAACAGTTTTTGCCATATTTACTTCGCGCAAGATCACATCAGATGCAATACCATCACCACCTGGAGAGTTGACTCTGAGAACGATCGCTTTAATATCGTCATCAAGCCGGGCATTCCTGATTGTTCTTGCAATCTTGTCAGAACCAATGGACTGATCATCACCTTCTCCCTGGAAAATGGAACCTGATGCATAAATTATTGCGATTTTATTTTTACTCCTTTTTTCTTTATGGCCTTTAAGAATGACATTCTCATAATTATTTAAAGAAACTAAATCTTCTTTTTGAATTTTTTCTTTTTCAATCTTTTCTGCAAGTAATGATAAAAACTGGTCGTAATATATAACAGAATCGGTGAGCTTTAAATTATAGGTATCATTTGCTTTTAAACCTTCCAATTTATCAGTAATCCTGTTAAATTCATCAATGGATATACCGCGGCCAATTGCCATCTCCGCTGAAACTTCATTCCACATCGATTGAATGAATGCAAGAGTCTGCTCCTTGCTTGCTTCACTCATTTTATCCAGAATTAAAGGTTCAATCGCACTCTTATACTTTCCATGCCTGATAATCTGGGGCTCAATTTCAAGTTTGTCCAGTAATCCTTTGATAAACATCACTTCACCCTGGAATCCTTTCAGTTCAATCATCCCGACCGGATTGATAAATATTTTGTCGGAAATGGTTGCCAGATAATAAGCTTTCTGAGTATATATCTGACCATAAGCGTAAATAAATTTGCCTGAAGACTTAAAATCGGCCAGCGCATCCCTTACCTCCGTTAAGGTTGCTATACCGGAAGGGGTATCCATTAAATCAAGATAAATACCTTTGATTCTCTCGTCATTTTTTGCTTTTTCAATGTTTTTAAGGATGAGATTTAATCCAGGTCTTGATTTAAATATCTCAAAATCGAAATTTGAAGCAAAAGGATCATTTGTTGACCTATCGTCAATCGTGTAATCAAATTTCAGGTGTAAAACTGATTTATCATTGATAAACACCTCTTCAGGTTGCGCAAATGAAATGATTGCCGTCACAAATGCAAAAAGCAAAAAGAACAAAATAATCGATGTCAGAAAGAATCCCAGCATCGATGCGAACATAAATTTAAAAAAATCTTTCATTTTCCGTTAATTTTAAAAGCAATATTAGTGAAAAACATTGACATTGATCACAAAACTAAAAAATTGTTTCTAAATCTTTAATGCGTCTTTGACTGCTATTCCAAGATTGTACTTTTGTCCTTTTAAAATTTCAACAAGGCATGAAAACGGTTTTCTTGTCATTGGGTTCTAACTTAGGAGATCGGATCTTAAATCTTGATTTTGCAACCAAAGGGATCAATACCAGGGTCGGCAGAATCACAAAACTTTCATCAATCTATATTTCCGAACCCTGGGGCTTTATATCAAAGGAATTATTTCTGAACCAGATTGTTGTTATCGAAACAAATAAAACTCCCAAAAAAGTACTGGAAGAAATTATTACAATTGAAAATGAAATGGGCAGGTCCAGAACTTCAGAATTTTATGAATCGCGGATAATAGATATTGATATTTTGTTTTATGATGATTTGTTAATTGAAGAACCTGAATTAATTATTCCCCACCCTTTGCTTCATGAAAGGTTATTTATCCTTATTCCTTTAAATGAATTATCTCCAGATCACCTTCACCCTGTATTAAAAAAAAGCGTTAGTGAAATACTTAAGGGATGTAATGACAAAAGCCGTGTTGAACCATTGAAAATGCCTAAATCCAAAATAAAATTGAAAGATGAAATACAATTACATCGCAATTGAAGGAAACATTGGCTCAGGAAAAACATCATTTGCCAAGAAATTAGCAAAGGATTTTAATGCAAGATTGATCCTTGAAAGATTTGAAGACAACTCATTTCTTCCCAAATTTTATAAAGATCCTGAAAAGTATGCATTTCCTCTTGAAATGTCATTTCTCGCTGACCGTTTTCAGCAATTGAAATCAGAAATCACCACCCATGATTTATTCAGAAGCCTGACAATTTCAGATTATTTTATCGATAAATCTCTGATTTTTGCCAGAAAAACTCTACAACCGGACGAATACAATTTATATTCAAAATTATTCGAAATAATTATTTATACCCTACCCAGGCCCGACCTTATTGTTTTCCTTTATACCTCTATTGAACATCTTCAACAAAACATAAAAAAACGGGGACGGGAATATGAAAAGGAAATATCAGCTACCTATTTGGAAAAGATTCAAAACGGCTATTTCGACTATTTCAAAACAAATATCAAAACCACAATTCTAATTGTTGATACCCATAAAATTGATTTTGTTAAATACGATGATGACTATCGCAAAATTGCGCAAATTATCAATATGGAATATGCAAAAGGAATCCATCGGGTAACATTAGACTAATAAGGGCAGCTATGTTTTCCAAAATTAAAAAACCAAACAACTTTTGAATAAATAAAACTAGAGAGTTTCCATTTTTAGGAGCACTAAACTCAAAAAGGGATTTTATATTAGAGTTAAATAAACTTTAAAAAGGTGTAAAATAATAAATTAGCATCTGGCATAAGAATTGAAAAATAAAAAAAACAAGCATGGGACTATTGAATTTGTTAATAAATTGGAATAACTGTATTAATTTGATTGATTTATAAAATGTTATAGAAAAAAATAATTTTTAATTTTGTTTAAGAATTTTTTTTAAATAATTTTTACAACTTAAAAAGAATATTTTGTACTTTTGAAAAAATATTTTGGTTCATTGTTATCATTAATTAAAAATGCTGTGTTATAGTAATCATTATATTTAGTAACCACGGATTAAAAAAAAATAATAAAGATAAATTTATTTACTATGAAAAAAAATTATCAGATTCTTTTAAAGGTATTAATAGTTGCACTTTTAGTAGGTTACACCAGTGTAATTTATGCTCAAAATGCCAACAGGGAAGAAGGCAGTGATAAACTTTACTATCAATGGTATATTAACCTGAACGGGGGTATTACTCAAACCAATTGCGACATTCAGAAAACTTCTCCGGCTGGCAATTAGGTCAATTGGATGCCGATGCTTTCGCATTTGGTTATGGAGCAAGGCTTAGGTAAACATATCAGCCCTGTCTTTGGGATATATGGATCATTTATGACCGGAAACTAGAGAATTTTAACGAGGATAGGAATTTAAGTTTTCAGACTGATCTTTGGTCAGAGTTTTACCTGGGTGGTACAGTTAGCGTTACAAATCTGATCTTTGGCTATAAACCCAGGCTATTAAATCCCTATGCAACAATCGGGATCGGTCTTACCAGTTTTACTCCAACATCTTATTATCATGCCATGATCCTTTTGACATTGATAATAAAGAATACTACTACAATTATATGTATAACACAACACCAGGTACCCCTGAAGAAAAAGAAGACAAAGCAAATGGAAGGGTAGCCAGTGAACTATACAACGGGAACAATTATGCCGGTTGGCATAGGGGTAGATGTAAGGCTCAGTAACCGTTGGGATATTAACCTTGAAACAACCTTGCGATTTGTGGATGAAGATAAGCTTGACGGGTACATGGGCAGCAAGGATAACAAGAAAAATATCTGGGGTGATAATATCGGTGATTCATACTGGTATACTTCCTTAGGAGTAAGCTATAACTTCTGGCATCCAAAAGAATGTGCCATCAAGATTGAAACCGAGCAAAATATTCTTGCTTTGCATGGCGACTCCATTCCAATCGAGGTTAAAGGTACTTTCCCTGAATGCTTCAATAAAAAAGGTGTTGTAGATTTTACACCTGTGCTTAAGTATGGTGATAAATCCCTTGTACTTGAAACAATGTATTTCCAGGGAACTGAAGTTCCAGTTGAATATCAGAAACAGGGAGCTGTTATAATTCCTGAAACAGGCGGAACATTTACTTATAAAACATTTGTAAAATACGAACCTGGTATGGAAGTTTGCGAACTTTACGTCGATCCGATGGCTTCCATTAAAGGCAATAAACCTTATAGTTTGACAGACAGAAAAGTTGCTGATGGTTTAATTATGACCTCAAAACGCCTTAACAATGTTGAAAAACTGATTCTTGCTGAGCACGGCTACAGGAAGGATATTGTTGCCAGTGAAATGGGAATCATTTATTATATTGTTAATAAATGGGATTTAAATCTGGGATATATTTTAAATAAGGACGAGAAAGCAAAAGAAACCCTCGCAAAACTGAATGCTTTTATTGCCAAAGGTTGGGAATTCAAGGATGTAGACATCAATGCATGGGCATCACCCGAAGGCGAGGAGTCGCATAACCAGGGATTGTCTGAAAACAGAGCTGCTACAGGTCAAAAGTATGTTCTTGCAGAATACGATAAATTTATTAAAAATCTTGCAAAAAAACTCGGAAAGAAACCTGAAGAGCTTAAAAAAGAAATTAAATTTAATCTGAAACCACAGGGTGAGGATTGGGATGGTTTCATGAAGGCAGTTCAGGCTTCGGACATAAAGGATAAGAACATTATTGCCAATGTTGTTAACTCTCAAACCGATCCGGCAAAACGTGAGCAGGAAATCAGAAACATGACAGTAATTTATAAGGAGATTGAAGAGGATATTTTACCTCCTCTCAGAAGAGCAGAGATTTTTGTTAATTGCTATGAACCGGCATTAAGTGACCAGGAAATTGCACAATATGCAACTTCTGCTCCTGACTCTCTTAATATAAGCCAGATGCTTTATGCTGCTACATTAACCTCGGACCCAAATGCCAGGTTAAATATTTACAAAACAATTATACAGAAATATCCTAATGACTGGAGGGGTTACAATAATGCAGGTTATGCTTCCTCTGATCTTGGTGACTATAATGCTGCAGCCAATTATTTTGCTAAAGCCAAATCAATGGCCGCAAATAACGGTATAGTGCTAAATAATACCGGTGCGATGGCTTCCAAAAATAAAGACTTCAATAAAGCTGAAGCAGACTATCTGGCAGCTCAAAAACAAGGTATAGATGTCGGATACAATATGGGTATTGTTAAAATAGCTGATGGAAACTACAATGGTGCCGTCAATTCATTTGGCACCGTTAAGTGCGATTATAATCTTGCCCTTGCTCATGTTCTGAGCGGAAATTACAATGCAGCAACCTCAACACTGAATTGTGCTGAAAAAACTCCCGAAGTATACTACCTGCAAGCCATCGTTGGTGCCAGAACAAGCAATGACAGCATGGTATTCGAAAATTTAAAGAAGGCTGTAGCAGGAAATGCTTCCTATAAAGAAACAGCAAAAGAAGACAGGGAATTTTTCAAATACTATGGTAATGCAGACTTCCAGAATGCAATAAAATAAAAACATCTGATAATTTTTTATGGAAGTAGAAAGGCCGCAATTCGCGGCCTTTTCTTTTTATCCTTATTGATGATAATATACGAACAAATGCCATAGCACTATTCCGGCACTAACAGCAATATTAAAGGAATGCTTTGTCCCGAATTGGGGAATTTCGAGGCAAATATCAATTTGATCCAAAATATCATCAGAGATACCGTTGATTTCATTACCAAAAACCAGGGCTGTCTTTATCTCCTCCTTATCAGGTTTGAAATCAAAAAGACTAATACTTTCTTCCATTTGCTCAATAGCTATTACTTGGTATCCTATTGATTTTAGCTTAACTATTGCAGCCCGTGTATCAAGGTAATATTCCCAACTCACCGAGTCAGTAGCACCAAGTGCTGTCTTGTGAATTTCCCGATGAGGAGGAACACCGGTAATACCGCACAAGCAGATTTTTTCGACCCTGAATGCATCAGCTGTTCTGAAAACAGAACCGATGTTATTCAGGCTCCGGATATTGTCGAGGACTATAATCACGGGCATTTTATCAGCACTTCTGTATTCCTGTGCAGAAATCCGGTTTAGTTCCTCATTTTTAAGTTTTCGCATTTCCTGATTATTGCTTGCAAAATTAACACCTTATCATAACCTGTGGATTATTTTTATCACAAACTACTGATTATAGTTATATTTTTGCTGAATAAATGTGCACAATGACGGCTCAGAGAGAAATAGCAGAAACTCCGTTAATGAAGCAGTACAATGCTATCAAAACAAAGCATCCCGATGCTTTACTGCTCTTCAGGGTAGGTGATTTCTATGAAACTTTTGGTGAGGACGCCATTAAAACTTCAAAGATTTTAGGCATTGTATTGACCCGTCGGGCAAATGGCTCTGCATCTTACATCGAACTTGCAGGATTTCCTTACCATTCACTCGACACTTATCTTCCTAAGCTGGTCAGGGCCGGGCACAGAGTAGCTATTTGCGATCAGCTGGAAGATCCGAAACTTGCCAAGAAAATCGTCAGGCGGGGTGTTACAGAACTGGTCACTCCTGGTGTCACCTATAACGATAATGTTCTGAATCATGCAGAAAACAATTTCCTTGCTTGTATCGACCTGCAGGAAAAGGTATCCGGAATTTCGTTTCTCGATGTTTCGACAGGAGAGTTTTTTGTCGCGCAGGGATTAAATGAGTATATTGAAAAACTTGTTCAAACGCTGAAACCAAGCGAGATTATAGTTCAAAGAGAAAAACTTGACAAGTTCAGACGATCGTTTGGCGACAAATATTTTACACAGACATACGAACAGTGGATATTTACGCCGGAATTTACCCATGATCTTTTGCTAAAGCATTTTAAAATTGCATCTCTTAAAGGCTTCGGGATAGATGAATTTCAAAATGGAACAATTGCGGCTGGTGTGATTCTCCATTACCTGAATGAAACCCACCATGAGAAGCTCGGACATATTTCGACCATCTCAAGAATAGAAGAGGAGAACTATGTCTGGCTCGACAGGTTCACCATCCGAAATCTCGAACTTCTTTCGTCTGCCAACGAAAAGGCTGTTACATTAATTAATGTTCTCGATAAAACCATTTCACCCATGGGATCGAGACTGCTCAAGCGCTGGATGGTTCTTCCGCTCAAGAACAGGCAACCCCTTGAGGAAAGATATGAAATTGTCGATTATTTTCTCAGGAATTTTGATAAAGTCGAATCATTACAACGGCAATTGAAAGTAATTGGTGACCTTGAGCGGTTAATTTCAAAAGTTTCCGTTGGAAAAATAAATCCCAGGGAAGTATTGAAAATTTCAGAATCACTAAATTCTATTGCAGAAATAAAGGTTTCTTTTACCAATACCGGAAATATCTCGGTAGATAAACTTATCGAAAAGCTTAATCCCCTTCCGGTAATTGCCCGGCAGATCCAAAACACAATTACTCCCGATCCTCCTTCGCTTATAAATAAAGGTAATGTAATTGCCGAAGGTATTTCGGAAGAACTTGATGAACTCAGGAAAATAGCATTCTCAGGTAAAGATTACCTTATACAAATCCAACAACGTGAAGTATCCAACACAGGAATTCCCTCTCTTAAAATTGGCTACAACAATGTTTTCGGGTATTACCTTGAAGTTACCAACACCCACAAGGATAAGGTTCCGGCTTCGTGGCACCGCAAGCAAACCCTTACCGGATCGGAGAGATATATCACAGAAGAGTTAAAAGACTACGAGCAAAAAATTCTAGGAGCAGAAGAGAAAATACTGGCACTTGAGTATAAGCTTTTCGAAAAACTCATTTTAAGCCTCTCAGAATACATTGAACCCATTCAGCTTAACGCCCATGTTCTTGCAAAGATAGATGTTCTTGCTATCTTTTGCAGTCACTGCTCAAAATAACGAATATGTTAAACCCGAAATTGATGATTCCTACCGCATCGAAATTATAAAGGGACGTCATCCGGTGATTGAAACCCAAATGCCTGCCGGAGAAGAATATGTCCCGAATGATATTTTCCTTGATAATGAAAACCAGCAAATCCTGATCATAACAGGACCGAATATGTCAGGAAAATCAGCGCTTCTTAGGCAAACTGCCCTGATCGTTCTGATGGCCCAAATCGGAAGCTTTGTACCTGCCGAATCAGCAAAAATCGGTATTGTTGATAAAATATTTACCCGGGTCGGGGCATCCGATAATATCTCCTCGGGTGAATCCACATTCATGGTCGAAATGAATGAAACATCGAGTATCCTCAACAACATTTCGAACCGGAGCCTGATATTGCTCGATGAAATCGGACGCGGAACAAGCACCTATGACGGTATATCAATTGCATGGGCCATTGCTGAGTTCCTGCATGAACACAGGTTGTTTAAAGCCAAAGTACTTTTTGCAACCCATTACCATGAGCTGAATGAAATGGCTTCGAGCTTTAACCGGATTAAAAATTATCATATTTCGATAAAGGAGGTTAATAACCAGGTAATATTTCTCAGGAAACTTATCCCTGGTGGCAGTGAACACAGCTTCGGTATCCATGTTGCCCGCATGGCGGGTATGCCTCCCAAAGTCGTCGAAAGAGCCAAAGAACTCTTACTTGTGCTCGAAAAAACCCATAGCAGCGATGAACTGAAAAAGCAGGCAAAGAAGATCAAACACCAGCACGACCAATTCCAGTTAAGTTTTATCCAGTTGGACGACCCCTTGCTTCAGCAGATAAAGGAAGACATTTTAAATACCGATATCAATACCCTCACACCGGTTGAGGCGCTGATGAAACTGAACGAGATAAAAAAATTGCTGGGAAAATAATTTGAGACTTTTTTGGTTTTAAAAAATATATATATTTGCAGCCTCAAATTTTGAAACGCGGAAATAGCTCAGTTGGTAGAGCATAACCTTGCCAAGGTTAGGGTCGCGGGTTCGAGTCCCGTTTTCCGCTCCAAGGAAAAATCTCTCAGGCGCGGGAGATATTTTTTTTGAAATGCTGCCCGGGTGGTGGAACTGGTAGACACGAGGGACTTAAAATCCCTTGGCCATTGCGGCCGTGCGGGTTCAAGTCCCGCCTCGGGTACGAAGGAGTGATGAGCTCCTTTTTTTATTTACAGAAGGATTAACTGCAGACTACACTCAGATTAATTTTGCATGGAGCATGGGGCTTGGGGCTTGGAGCAAATTCCATCAATTTCAACTTATATCCCTTCCCATTTCATTCCTTCACCATCTTCCCCACCTCCACCATCTTTTCATCCTGCACCCTCACGAAATAAACTCCCTGTGGCAGGGCGCTGATGTCGAGTTGGGTTTCGTTATCGGTTAGCTGTCTTTCAATTACTTTTTCTCCGCTGACATTGAATACTGAAAACTGGATATTGTTAGTTACAAAAGGTGATGAAAGGGTGATCCTGTCTTTTACAGGATTAGGAAAGATTGTAATTGTATTTTGTATCGCCTCGCTTTCATTTATTCCAGTCGTACCACCATTTGTGGTTTTTAATATTAAACCTTTACTACCCATTACGAATCCAGTACTTTCATTTAAAAAATGGACACAAGATAATCCCAAACCATAAGGGCCTCCAGTATATTGGAGTGACCAATCGTTTCCGCCATTTGTGGTTTTTAATATTATTCTATTCATATTACTATCATTTCCTACAGCATACCCAATATTTGAGTTAGGAAAATGACCAAAATGTAACCCTTGGGCAATGTTAACATTGTTACCTGTCCAGGTTGTTCCGCCATTAGTTGTTTTAACTAAGTACCCAGTGTAATTTTTTTGTCCTGCGACAAAACCATTATTCTCATCAGTAAAACAAATTGAAGAAAGTATTCCGTAATCTGACCCGCATGAAAAAACGATTTCCCAATGGGCACCCCCATTTAAAGTTTTAAGAATTATGCCACGAAAATTCATAAATACTTTTTGACCGACTGCAAAACCTGTATCAGCATTAATAAAGTAAACTGCCATAAGCATTGTATTGACATCCCAGGTTGAGCTTGTCCAATTTTCTCCTCCATCTGTTGTTTTGAGTATCAGACCAGGCTCTATGACATCACCTCCGACTGCATAGCCAATATCTTCTGTCGGAAAATGAATGGCAAGTAAATTACTGGAGGTTCCTGAACTAACAGGTGTCCAGTTCTCCCCTGCATTCGTTGTTTTTAATAATGTTCCATAATTTCCAACAATATAGCCAATATTTTGGTTGATAAAGAAAACGGAATTTAACATTGCTGAAATGCCTGAATTTATTATACTCCAATTCTCACCACCATCGATGGATTTTAAAATAGTCCCAGAATCACCGACAGCAAAACCTGTATTATTGTCGGTAAAACAGACGGATGTGAGATGATTTGTTGTGTCGGAATTTTGTTGCAACCACTGTGCTGTTGCAGCGTTTATTGTAAATACTGCAAACAATAATAAAATAGCTTTTTTCATAATTCATAAGTTTTAAGATTTATACAACTCTTTTTTCCTTCGTGCCCCTTCGTGTGTACTTCGTGTCTATTGTGTTTAAATTTTTAAAAGACTTAACCACGAAGCGCACTAAGCCTGCCTGCCGCAGGCAGGGCTTTTCACTAAGGCACACAAAGCCTGACTAATCTTTTAAAAACTTCCCCACCTCCACCATCTTTTCATCCTGCACCCTCACGAAATAAACTCCCCTCGGCAGGGCGCTGATGTCGATTTGGGTTTCGTTATCCGTTAACTGCCTTTCAATTACTTTTTCACCACTGACATTGAATATTGAAAGGTTTGTAATACCTGTTAATGCAGGGTAGGAAATAGTAATTTTATCTTTTGCAGGATTAGGTAGTATTGAAATTTTGTTCCTTTGTTTTATTTCCTTAACAGAAGTTATCGAATCACAGGCTGCTTGCACTTCCTCAGGGCTGTTGCAGCCGGGGGCATTATTATAAATTGTAACAGTTCCATTTGGACTGGCCAGGTAATCGCAAATGCTCTGTACATCGCAAGAGGATAAGGAACTGTTATTTCTAATTTCTAAATTGCTGATCGTTGTTGCTGATAAATTTCCCAGGCTTGAAACATCTATTAATGCAGGATTTCCCATTTCGGCATAATATCCACCAATTCAACATATCCCCTAATGTGATTAAGTTCTCTAGTCCTGATAAACTGGCCAAAATTGATTTCCTTTAAATGAAGCCCCCCTCCATTGAAGTCAGATTTTCAAGACCTGATAAACTGACCAGGGATGGATTCCCAATAATAATGTATCCGCCGAAATCATAGCCAATTGTCAGGCCACCTCCGATCTATTAAGATTATTTAATCCTTCCAAAGTACTAAGGAGGTAATTACCTCCAATTGTATAACTCCTCCGATTGTATTTAAACTCTTCAACCCTTATACTGGTCAGGGTGTGGTTATAATAAAGTGAAAGATTACCCCCAATGGACGTCAATCCTTCCAATCCCGTAAGACTGGTCAGGGCAAGATTCCCAGGATGATATAATTCTCCGAGAATTAAACTACCCCCGATGGACGTCAATCCTTCCAATCCGGTAAGACTGGTCAGTGAAACATTAAAGGTTATATAAAGTATCGCCCCAGATGGAAGTTAATACTTCCAATCCGGTAAGACTGGTCAGGGCGTCATTTTCCTCAAGCCAAAGATATACCCCCGATGGACGTCAATCCTTCCAATCCGGTAAGACTGGTCAGGGCGTCATTATATGAAATATCGAGATTACCCCCGATGGACGTCAATCCTTCCAATCCGGTAAGACTGGTCAGGGCGCTATTCTCCTCAAGCCTAAGATCACCCCCGATGGACGTCAATCCTTCCAATCCGGTAAGACTGGTCAGGGCGTCATTACCCCAAATATCGAGATCACCCACGATGGAGGTGAAATCCTTGCAATCCACAAATACTGGTCAGGGCGTAATTGTTTTTAATCCCAAGATAACTCCCGATGGAGGTCAGATTGTCCAAGCCTGTTAAACTGGTCAGTAATGGATTACATTGAAGGTAAGCACATCCACCAATTAAAAAGTCACCACCGATTGATGTTAGAACACTTAATCCATTCAAATTGGTAATATTGTCCCCATTAATTGTTACATTTCCTTCAATTTCCGTACATCCCGGATAATTGGTTTGGAAATTATCAATCTGTTCCTGGGTTGTAAAGGTGATGCCTTCGGGCAGACAATTATTTTCACAATCTTCTTCAACTTCCTCAGGGCTGTTGCATCCGGGGGCATTATCATGTATAATAATGGTTCCGTTTGGACTTGCCAGGTAATCACAAATGCTCTGTGCATCGCAGTTAGACAAGGAACTGTTATAGTTAATTCTTAAATTGCTGATTGAACCCGCATCAATATTCTCAAGCCCGGACAAACTGGTCAGGGTACTGTTGTTAGAAATCAAAAGGCTCCCCCGATGGAAATCAGATTACTGAGAGCATTTATATTGGTCAGGGAAGGATTACTTTAGTAAATTCTGCTCCAATTTGAAGATAACCTCCGATATTAGTTATATTATTTAACCGCTTGCAAATTGCTGAGGGACATCATTATGATAAATGCGGAGATTACCCTCCAATGGAAGTTATAGTTTTCAATACCTGTTAAGTTGACCAGTGAATCGTTATGAATAATCGACAGATTTCCCTCGAGGGAAGCCAACCCTTCAAGCCTGGCTAAGTTTTTAAGGGAAGGATTACCAAAGTATAACCCTAACGTTGCGGAAAAACCAATTATTAAACTTCCATCAATAGAAATTATATTTTCCAAACCTGTTAAACTGGTCAGTATATCATTTCCACCAATACTAAGTATTGCCCCCGATAGCTGTTAATACATTTAGTCCATTTAAATTGGTAATGTTTGTTGTCATCCAACCACCTATTTGGACACCTCCCTTCAATCTCTGTACACCCCGGATAATTGATCTGGAAATTATCGATCTGGGCCTGAGTAGTAAATGTGATTCCTTCAGGCAGGCAGGGCTGTGCGATTGCACCGTTCATCCAAACCAGCGCAACCAATAAAATGATAACCTTTTTCATATTTTTATGTTTTTAATTAATGCATGGGGCAGGGGCATGGAGCATGGAGTAAATCTCTTAACCCCTATACCCTTATTCCCCTATTTCCATATACCCCTATTTATTTCAATTTATTTCAATCAACTATCTCACTATCTCCCTATTCCGCCATCCTCACCAAATACAACCCCTCATTAATGTCGCTCAGGTTGGTCACGTTGATGAAGTCGCCTGTTCCGGGAATATCCTGTATGTCTTTTACCACGTTGGCGCCGGCGATAAGCACAAAGCCCAGGTCGCCGTTGGGCGCATCTTCCACCGTATGCCTGAAAAAGCGGAGGTCGGTTTGGCCTGCATTAATGAAAACAATAGGAGTAACGGTAGTAAACTCAGTGAGGGCGGTAGCAGTGGCGCCTGCCGGCAGCACGTCGTATTCATCGGGCAGCACGGGCGGCTGCTGGTTGGTAGTGTACAGGATATAGCGGCGGTAGCGGGCATAGTCGTTGATATGCGCCCGCTTGCCTGCGCTGCATATCACCTGAAGGTCTTTCCACACAGCATTGTAAGCGTTGATGCGCTCCTGCGTGGTGATGGTGCGCCCCGATTTGCTCAGCTCCTGCTCCTTGTTGGCCGTTTCAATGTCCTTTGCAAGGTTGGTAATACGGGTTGGCAAAGTGGCAGGCATACCCTCGGCGGAAAGCTGAGTCGAATATTTACCTACAGTGGTCGCCAGCATTTTCATGAACACGATCATTTTGGGCTGCGACTTGCGGGCATCTTCGTAATCGTCGTACCCGAACTCTTTCTTGATGCCCTTGTTGTCGGGGAATGCTTTTTCCACAAAATGCTTTATATCCTGGAAAGCATTGCGGCAGCCGCTGAGCAGGTCTTTCACGGCCTGCGACTTCTGTGTTACCTGGTCCATAACCATTTCGTCGGTATAAATGGCTTTTGCCGCCGACAGCCGGGTGCCGCACACGGTAAGGAACGGCAGGTCGACCTTGGTGTCGAAGTCTGAAATTTTTTCGATATCCTCTGCTGCATAAGCTTCCTTTACGGTTGCATCTTCCAGCATTTCGGGGTGTGTTTTGTTGTACAGCTTCTGTACTTCTTGTGGTGTTGTCATAACTTTAAGATTTTAGGTTGTTTTATCATTGTTTAATTTTCATTTAACAAAAATACGACAATGATGGGGCTGAAGTCAAGTCTTGTTCAAAATATTTTTTCACTATTTTATTAATGGTAAGCTGAACTTTACAAACGAAGGTCGTTATCTTTCTGACGTCGTCCGGCAGATTACAAATCATTATCTGAATTTGATAATTGATGGGTGGCATATTTTTAAAAGAGGCCGTCATATGATTAATGAAAGGCATCATTTTTTTGAGGTATTCCTTCTTTTTATAGATTAATTCCGTTGTTTTACAGATATCATCCGCCATTTGATAATAGTATTCCGCTATTTTATAATAGCTTTCCGGCTTTTTACTGAAGCCTTCCGCCACCGGAAAAGAGTAATAAAATGGCGGAAATGAGTAATAAAATGACGGTAAGGAGTAATCAAATGGCGGAACAGAGTAATCAAACGACGGAACGAATAAAGGTATAGGGGAAATAATGGGAATAAAGGAAATTGGATTGCAAAAAGAAGCGACTCCAAGCCCCAAGCTCCACGAGTCATGCGAAAAAAACGACGGAACGAATTGGGAAATATTGGAAATAAGGGTATAAAGGTATAAAGGTCGAGGGATTTGCTCTACGCTCCATGCCCCAAGCCCCACGCTAAAAAATCAGCGGAACAGCGTATTGAAACGGTGGTGGAGAATTAATAAACACCAAAATCGGTTTGAAATCTAAGTCGATGGTTTGACAATAAATACTGTAGCAGTTTTTTTATTATATTTGTGCATTAAAATGCTATATAATTATCTGCTCAACAAAGAGCTGATTTTAAAAAAGGAGGTTATATGAAAAAATTATTTACGCTTTTAGCAGTCGCTGGTTTTATTTTCTTATTAAACATTCGAATCAAATGCTCAAGCTCCCGATTGGTCATGGGCAAAAAGTGCCGGGGGACCGGACTATGACTTTGGAGAATCTGTTGTGGTGGATGCTTTGGGAAATGCTTATGTGACAGGTGGTTTTATTAGTCCAACCATCACCTTTGGCCCCTACACCTTGACGAATGCGGTGCTATCAATATTTTTCTTGTGAAATACGATGTCGGTGGAAATGTGGTGTGGGCAATAAGTGATGGGGAACGTACTAGTGACCACTGGAGCCTCTGTTGCGGTGGATGCTGTTGGAAATGCTTATGTGACAGGTAAGTTTGGTAGTCCCTCATCACCTTTGGCTCCTACACTTTGACTAATACAGGTGAAGTTTGGATATATTTCTTGTGAAATACGATGATAGTGGAAATGTCCTCTGGGCAAAAAGTGCCGGGGGAACGGATTGGGACGAAGGAAATTCTGTTGCGGTGGATGCTTATGGAAATATTTATGTGACAGGTTATTTTGACAGTCCAACCATTACATTTGACTCCGACAATTTGACAAATGCAGGTAACTGGGATATTTTTCTTGTGAAATATGATGCCAGTGGAACTGTGACTGTGGGCAAAAAATGCCTTGGGAGCGGGCTATGAGTTTGGAACCTCTGTGACGCTGGATGCTTCAGGAAATTCTTATGTAACAGGTTATTTTAGTAGTCTAACAATCACCTTTGGCTCCTATACCTTGATGAACGCAGGATCGAAGTGATATATTTCTTGTGAAATACGATGATAGTGGAAATGTCCTCTGGGCAAAAAGTGCCGGGGATCTGACAATGATAAGGGAAACTCTGTTGCAGTAGATGCTTTGGGAAATGCATACGTGACAGGCAATTTTGATAGTCCAACGATCAACTTTGGCTCCTACACTTTAACGAATACGGGTATATCGTAATATATATCTTGTGAAATACGATGCCAGTGGAAATGTGCTGTTTGCAAAAAGTGCCATGGGGAACGGAATGGGACGAAGGATACTCTGTTACATTGGATGCTAGTGGAAATGCGTATATGACAGGTTATTTTGATAGTCCAACCATCACTTTTGACTCCTACACCTTGACAGATGCAGGTAATGGTGATATTTCTCTGTGAAATACGATACCGATGGAAATGCGCTGTGGGCAAAAAGTGCAGGGGGAACGGACGGTGATTTGGGTTACTCTGTTGCGGTGGATGCTTTGGGAAATGCTTATGTGGCAGGTCATTTTACTAGTTCAACAATCACCTTTGGCTCCTAAACCTTGACAAATTATGGAGTGATTTGATATTTTTTTAGCGAAATCAGAGAGCGGTAATACGGATATTAATGAGCATTATCATGCATTCAACTTATCGGTTTATCCAAATCCTGCCACCGAAAAAATAATGCTGAACATACCGGAAGGAATAACGGCATACAATATTAAAATTGTGAATATTCAAGGAAAAGAACTCCTGCAACAGGAAGTAAAAGGATCGGCTGCTACTATTGATGTCAGCACCTTGCCTAAGGGAATTTACATAGTGAAGGTTGTCGGGGATAGGGTGATGCAGGCAGGAAAGTTCATTAAGAAATAGGAAAGCAAATAAAAAACAGGCAACCTTACAGATCATACTTTGATTGATTACTTCCAAATTGAATCATCAGTTCATGTTACGCATTATTTGGATTTCTATGATTTTTACTTTGTGAAACTTGGTGACTTCGTGCCTTAGTGGCTCTATTTCATGCCTTTTATTTGCCACCAAGACTCAAAGACACAAGGAAATCACTAAGTGCTTAGCATCAGTTATCAGGTTTTAGTAATTTCAGATAGTTCTCTTAAAAATCCTTAATTTATTCCAGGGTATGTAATTTCTTCCTAAATTTAGCGTCGTATTCTAACCATAGAAATGTATAATTTAAACCATGGAGGTAACAATGAAAAAATGTGTATTCTTATTTGTTCTTTCCTTCCTGCTGAGCGCAGCATTGCTGGCACAGGAAGGGATGTGGCTGCTCAACCAGATTGACCAGCTTGGTCTCGAAAAAAAGGGACTGAAAATCGCAACATCCGAAATCTACAGCAAAGACAAGCCTGCGCTGTACAATGCCGTGGTGCAGATTGGCGGCGGCACAGGCTCGTTCGTTTCGCCTGACGGGCTCATCATCACCAATCACCACGTGGCATTTACGGCCCTTCAGCGGGCTTCGACCACCGAAAGCGACTACCTTTCGAACGGCTTTACGGCTATGAACCGCAAGGATGAAATCCAGGCGCCGGGCTACCGCATTCTCCTGCTCAATGAAATGACCGACGTAACCGAAGAGGTGCTGATGGCGGCAAAGGGAATTACGGAGCCAGCCGAAAAGGACAAGGCCATCAATGTGAGGATCGCTGAGATGACCGATGCCATTGAAAAAGGTAAAGACGACATTCAGGCAAGGATCGCCGAAATGTACAACGGGAAGCAGTATATGCTTTTCGTTTACAAGCAAATCAAAGACATCCGGATCGTTTATGCCCCTCCCCTGTCCATCGGTAAGTTCGGCGGCGAAACCGACAACTGGATGTGGCCGCGCCATACCGGCGACTTTTCGTTCCTGAGGGCCTATGTTTCACCTGACGGCAAAGGGCGCGGATTATAGCTGCTGAAAATGTACCATTCAAACCGAAGGTATGGCTAAAGGTTGCAAAAGAGCCATTAAAGGACGGCGATTTTACGTTTATTGTCGGTTTTCCGGGAGCAACCACACGCTACCGATCGTCGAATTCGGTGAAATGGAATTTTGAGTTCAATTATCCTTTCTCCATCCAAAATTTCCAGGAAATCATCAATATTATGGATGAACAGACCAAAGGAAACCCGGAAGGAGAATTAAAAGTGGCAGGTTTGAGGTCGGGATTGTCCAATGTTTTAAAGAACGACCAGGGAAAAGTTGAAGGATACCAGCGGACAAACTTTCTGCAAAAGAAGCTCGATTTCGAAAAAGATTTTGTGAACTGGGCAAACAGCAATCCGGCAACGAAAGAAAAATATGCCGGTTTGATCAGCAAGGAGAAAAAGCAATACGATGTCATTGAAAAAACAAGAGAAAGGGATAATGTTTTCGGATTAATGCAGGGGCTGGCCAGCACCCAGCTCAGTATGGCAGGCTTTCTATATAACATTGCCAAAGAACTGGAAAAACCCGAAGGTGAAAGGCAACCCGGTTTTTCGGAAGATGATATCAGCGAAGTTGGCGAAAATATGCAGTACAATTATTCCAATTATTTTGAACCGGTCGACAAAGCTTTATTTGTCAGGGCGCTGAAGCTTGCAAAAAATTTGCCTGAAGGACAAAAAATAAAGGAGCTTGATTACATCATCAGCAATCCATCGAAGACGATTGAGCAATTTGCAGACGAGGCTTTCAAAACGTCTAAACTCAATGATCCGGAATATGCCAAAAGCCTGATCAAAAAATCTTCCGCAGAAATGTTAGCCACCAATGATCCATTTATAGTTTTAGCCGGAAAACTTTACCCTCTGTCGGAAGAGATTCGGAAAGCCAACGAGGTATTCGGCGCCAATGTAACCGAACTGAGAAAACAATACATTGATGCACTTTATGAATGGAAGGGCAAAGGACTTTACCCCGATGCCAACGGAACGATGCGCTTTACATCAGGTCCTATCAAAGGCTATGCACCGGAGGATGCTGTATGGTATTATCCCTTCACAAGCCTCAGGGGTGTGATAGACAAAAATACCGGCAAAGAGCCCTTCGATGTCCCTCCCGGACTTGACTGATCTCTACAAAAAGAAAGATTTCGGCAAATGGGCTGATCCGGTTACGAAAGATGTTCCGGTTGCTTTTCTGCATCAGTGCGACATTACTGGTGGCAACAGCGGAAGCCCGGTAATGAATGCCAAAGGTGAAATAATCGGTGTGGCTTTCGATGGTAATTACGAAGCCATGATCAGCGACTGGCAATACGATTTCGACTTGCAGCGGACCATTTCAGTGGATATGCGGTATGTTTTATTTGTCACAGAAAAGTTCGGCAAAGCAGGATTTCTGCTGGATGAAATGGGAGTAGCCCGTTGATAAAATGTAAAGGTTAGAATTTAAAAAAGTCCCGGTTAAATGCCGGGATTTTTTTGTTTCTAATGATCTCTTTAAATTATTCTTAAATTTGGCAGCTTTCAAAATTCAATCTAAATGAAACAAAAACCCCGTTTAAGTTTCTGGCAAATCTGGAACATGAGTTTCGGATTTCTCGGGATTCAATTCGGTTTTGCCCTGCAAAATGCCAATGCATCACGAATTTTACAAACCTTTGGCGCTGATGTTCATCATCTGAGCTGGTTCTGGCTTGTGGCGCCCATCACTGGGATGATCGTTCAGCCCATTGTTGGTTATATGAGCGACCGGACATGGAACCGCTTTGGCAGAAGAAGACCTTATTTTCTGGTCGGGGCTTTCCTGACAAGCGCTGCACTGATCTTAATGCCCAATGCGCCGCATCTTGCAACTTTTATTGCACCTATGTTCATTGGCGGTGGTTTGCTGATGATCATGGATGCTTCGATCAACATTTCAATGGAACCTTTCAGGGCGCTGGTTGCAGATAAACTACCTGACGAACAGCATACACTCGGTTTTTCGATGCAAACATTGCTTATCGGAATAGGGGCTGTTGTTGGTTCATGGTTGCCTTATATTTTGGGAAACTGGTTTGGTGTTCCAACTGAAGCAACCGGGAAAGGACTGGTTCCGCCGAATGTTGCTGTTTCGTTTTATTTTGGAGCTGCAGTATTGCTTGGTTCAATTATTTGGACAGTAACTTCTACCAAAGAATATCCGCCTGACTTTTACCGGGAAGAAGGAGAAACGGAACATGTTAAAACCAAAATTAAAATTCCAAAGACCATGTGGCAGCTGCTTCTTGTGCAGTTCTTTTCATGGTTTGCTCTTGTTCTCGATGTGGGTATTTACCACACCTGCGGTCGCAAATCATTTTTTGGGACAACTGATGCCAATTCAACGGCATACCAGGAAGCCGGCAACTGGGTGGGGATACTTTTTGGCGTTTATAACGGTGTTTCAGCAATCATTGCACTCTTCTTCCGAAAGTTGCTGCAAGGATCGGACGGAGAAGAACACATGCCCTTGCACTTACCATCGGAGGGTTTCCTTATTTCATTTTATATTATTCCAACTCATCACCTTCTTAATCATCCCGATGATCGGAATTGGGATAGCCTGGGGAAGTATTCTTGCCATGCCTTATGCGATGCTGGCAAATTCTATTCCGCCAAGGCAAATGGGGATGTTTATGGGATTGTTCAATATGTCAATCACCGTTCCGCAGATCGTGAACGGAATTTTCGGTGGACTGATATTGCGCTATATCTTTAATGATGACCCGCAGCTGACCTTGATCATGGCTGGAGTATTTATGATACTTGGAGCAATCAGCACTTTCTTCGTAAGTGATATTCTGGATAAAAAGACAAAAGGAGTTTAACTGTTCAGCTTTTCAAAAACCTTGTAACCAAAGGGAGGAATTGATATTGTTGAATTGTTGAATGCGTGTTGAATTGTTGATTGGAAAAAATCTCATTATAGATCGCTGATCCATCTGTTAACTTGACTTTAACCTGTAATTCTTCGTTGCTTAAATTAGTAATCACTGTCACTTCATCATCGCCAGAATACCTTCGGAATGCAGCTATTTTATCAGGATGATCTGTTTCGATAATCTGAAAGCCAACTTCTTGTTCTGCCCATAAGGCTTTATTCCTCTTTTTAAGTTCAATAAGTTTTTGGTACAACCCGGTCATCTTATCTTCTTTCCATTCAATTTCATCCTTTTCGAAAAACTTTAATCTCCTGTAGTTTCCGGCTTCCTGCCCGCTGTATATCAAGGGTATTCCGGGTAAAGTGAATGTCAAAACAGTTAAAGGTTCAAGGTAATAATGAAGACGTTCGATAGCCGAACCCTGCCATGAATTCTCATCATGATTGCAGGTAAAATTCAGTTCAGATGCTCCATCCGGGAGATAGTCTTTGCCATTCCTGGCAATTTTCAGCAATTCACTGGCTTTGATTCTTCCAGCCGCAAGGTCGTTCAAACCATGAAGCAGTTTCCAGTTGTAGATGGTATCGAAAGCAAATTCAAGCAAATCATGATTTTCTGATTCGGCAAGCATGAACATTGGTTTTATTTTATCCAGCTGATGCCTTGCATGATTCCAGAAAACCGTCGGGACCAGGTGAGCCATATCGCATCGAAAGCCATCAATGTTTGCTTCTCTGATCCAAAACTCCATCTGGCTGATCATTTCACGCCACAAGGCAGGATTATTATAATTGAGATGGATCACATCTTCCCACTCAGGAAAAGGAGGTTTGAAATTTCCCTTTTCATCCTGTTCGTAAAAATCCGGAAAATCTTTCGTCCAGTGATGATCCCATGAAGTGTGATTGGCAACCCAGTCGATGATGACGAACATTCCGAGATCATGAATCTTTTTAACAAGACTTTTAAACTCATCCAAAGTCCCGAATTCCGGATTGACCTGAGTGTAGTTCCTGATGGAATAATAACTTCCTAACGTTCCTTTCCGGTTCATTTCACCAATTGGCTGAATGGGCATGAACCAGAGAATGCCAACACCCAATTCTTTCAGGCGGGTAAGATGCTCTTCGAATTCTCTGAAAGGTTCCATCTTTGGTGATATTGGCGGAGATTGACTTCGTAAATTGTTTGATTTTTAACCCAATCCGGTGTAGTTATCTTTCTCCTCATATTCATTCAATTAAACCGGAAACAAAATTCCGGAAATTACCTGACTGCTTTATTTCTTTGCTTCAACTACCTCATAATCCTTTGTCACCAAAAGATCAGCCATTGGTTTCAACGACTGAACCATCTTGTGCTCCTGACCGAGAATCGCCCAGCGTACCTCATCCATCACCTCTTTGCCGCGGGAATCTTTAGTATGTTTTTCCTTGGTTTCAAGATAAGTAAGCTCAATGAAAACCCTGAGGTCGACATGATTGGTTTTAATTGAATAAAGACCGTCAACGATCAGCATGTCCACTGTGCTGAAATCGGTGATCAAGCCGGTCAACCTGTTCTGTAACCAAATCCACGCAAGGCATTTCCGATTTACGGTTGTTTTTAAAATCATCAACATTCTGATGAATTTCATCCCACAGGTATTCATTGTAACCCACCACTTTTTCAATTCCGTTTTCAACCCGCCAGGCTTTGCGCTTCAGCGGATCAGTATTATAATAATTGTCGGTGTGGAGCGGTTTTGCCATGATGTTGTACTTGCGAAGACCTTTGGCAATCACATGCGCCAGCTCCGACTTTCCGGAACCTGATTCACCGGAAATGGCTACAATGAATTTGTCTTTTTTCTGTTTCAGAATCCTTTGAATGATATCTTCTCCGGCTTTCTTATGCTTATCCTGAATTAATAAAACGTCGCCTAACATTTGATGTATGATTTAAGATGTATGATTTACGATTTTTAATTTAGTATTTGATTTCTGATTGTTTTCCTGATTGCAGGACAACCGGATTTCCATTAACCATAACTTTTACTTCCGTTCCTTTCGGATTTGACTGGCTGATCGAAATGGAAGATTTGCTTACCTTGCACTGGTAATGAACATTTTTAAAGCTAAAGTTAAAACCAATGGATCGCCAATGCTCAGGAAGATGCGGGTTGAACTCAACTACTTCCTTTTTCAGGTTCAAACCTGCAAATGATTGCAGGGCAATTAAGATCGTTCCTGCCATTACACCGGCATGAATTCCTTCACCGGTTGTTCCTCCCTGGATATCGGAATAATCGCTTGTCAAAGCATCGAGGTACAATTCCCAGCTCAGCTTTTTATCGTTGATCATGTTGGCAAGCTGTGCATGAACCACACGGCTGAGGGTTGACCCGTGGGAAGTCCGCTGCAGGTAGTATTCAAGATTCTTTGCGAGATAATTGCCTGGTAACTTGTATCCAAGATTTTCCAGCATCAACGTCACATCCTTTTCATCGAGGTTATAAAATGTCTGCAATGTATCGGCCTGCTTTGCAACTTTAAATTCATCCGCTTCCTTGCCGTCAGCTTTCAGCAAACGATCCATCCGGTAAATATTTCCGTACTTTTTCTTGTAGTAATCCCAGTCAAGTTCCTTCAATTCGAAATAACCATCGTATTGAGCCAGAATATCATTGCTGATAACAATGTTGATCTTTTTCGAAATATCCTGCCAATGCGAAAGCTCGTTTTCTGATAAATGAATCTTTTCCAAAACAGTTTTCTTTTCAGTTCCCAGTTTTTCCATCAAATCGAAAGCCCGTGAAAAAACCCAAACCACCATCAGGTTGGTATAGGTATTGTCCTTCAAACCACCTTCTTCCGATCCATGATATTTTTCATGAAATTCATCCGGACCCATCACATTCTTTATCTCGTATCTGCCTGTCGCTGGATTAAGTTTTGATTTACTTGCCCAGAACCGGCAAATTTCAAGGAACATCTCTGCACCGTATTTCACCATGAAATCCTTATCCTCGGTAACATGGAAATATTGCCAGATATTATAAGCAATGGCCAATGAAACATGGCGCTGAAGCGAACTGTAATCGTCACCCCATTTACCGGTAAGCGGATTTAAATGAACAACCTGGGTTTCCTCCCTGCCGTCGCTCCCGCTTTGCCAGGGGAACATAGCACCTTCGTAACCATATTCCTTTGCATACTTTCTTGCAGCCTCCAGCCTGTGATAGCGATACATCAAAGCTGCTTTTGATACTTCCGGGAAATGAATGTTGTATAAAGGCAAAATGAAAAGCTCATCCCAGAAAATATGACCGCGGTAAGCCTCACCATGAAGTCCGCGGGCAGTAATGCTTGCATCGATGTCTGCATTGTGGGGCGAAAGGGAGGCAATTAAATGATAAAGGTGAAGCCTGAGCAGTTTTTGTGCAAGGCGATCTCCTTCAATCTTTCACATCCATCTTATTCCAGATTTCTGCCCATTTCTGAGAACTTTTTGCAAGCAAAGACTCAAAATCTCCTGATCTTTCTGCTTCTGTTATTGAAGATTTCAAAGGATCAGCAGTATCCCAAGGCATGGATGTGTAAACAGAAACAATCTTTTCGATTTTGATGGATTGTTTTTCTTTGGCTTCCAATGTAAAGCGGGAATATATTTCTCCCGGATTTTCGACATAAAAACTATCCGGATTAACCTTGGTCCCATCAAGTGAAACATTGAGTTTAAAAGCTTCAGCAATCTTAATGGCTGATTGAGTGGTTTCAACAAGCAGATGAGCAACCTTGCCGGATGTTCCTGTCTTTACAGGTTTCAGATGCTGCTGGTTCAACTGGCGATACCTGACAACGCCGTCATTGATAATGGCTCCATTAATTCCCGTCTGAAAAGTAAAATGCGCCGAATAATTAAGTGGTGTAATTTCATAAGTCATCGCTGCAAGATGCGGATTATCCATACTTGCAAAACGCCTGGAAACAATCCTGGTTTGCCTTCCATTGTCATCCGAAATAACCAATGTCCGCGAAAATAAACCGGTTTTCAAATCTAACTTTCTTTCAATTTCGAGAATTTTAGTTGATTGATATCAACAGGACTGTCGAAATTCAGGTTAAACTGAACCTTCAGCCAGTTTGGACAATTCACAAAATCTTCATTTTCCACATCCCGGTCACCAACTTTCGAAATCAACCGGTTATATAATCCGGCAATGTAGGTTCCCGGATAATTGTGGTTTCCGGCATCGGCTTCTTCCATGGCTCCGCGTGTTCCGAAATAACCGTTGCCAACTGTAAGTAATGTTTCCCGGGTTTTCTCCTTTTCGGGAACGTAATCATTGTAAGTGATGCTCCAGTTGTCTTTTTCAAGTCCTTCTGCAAACCATTTTACGATTCCATCAAAGCCGATTTCAGCAATATCCTTCACAACGATATCGGCTCCATTGATCCTCAATTCCTTTTCATTTTCTTCCCTGGCAATACCGAGGACCAATCCGAAATTTCCTTTTGAACCAGCCTGAACTCCGGAAACGGCATCTTCAACTACAACCGACTTGTCATAAGTCACTCCCAGATTATCAGCAGCGACAGTGAAAATATCGGGTTCAGGTTTGCCTTTCAAACCAAGTTCGGCAGAAACAACACCATCCACGCGGGTTTCGAACAGGTCAAGAATTCCGGCACGCTCCAAAACGGCTTTGCAATTCTTGCTTGACGATGCTACACCAACCCTGATCCCTTTTTGTTTCAATTCCCTGATAAGAGCTACGGTTGAGTCATAAACCTGCACACCATCGCGTTCCAAAACATCATTAAATGCTTCGTTCTTCCTGTTTCCAAGTCCGCAAACGGTTTCCTTACCAGGTTCATCTTCCGGGTCACCAAAAGGAATATTGATCCCGCGCGATTGCAGGAATGATTCAACTCCTTTGTAACGTGGTTTGCCATCAACATAAGGCAGATAATCTTTTTCGTGGTTGAATTCCCTGAAAGGTTCTCCATGCTTTTTCTCTCTTTCAAGAAGATATTCATCGAACATTTTTTTCCAGGCTGAACTGTGCACGAGCGCCGTCTTGGTGATGACACCATCGAGATCAAAAATTACTGCGTCAAATGAAAAATTACTCATAGGGTATTTTTATTCTTTTTGATTTTTAATTAATCATCTATTTATTTCTTGTCTTTTGCCTGATGATCAGCCGGAGTGATTGATCGTAGGTCATATAATTCCAAAGCCAGTTGAGGAAAATAAACATCCTGTTTTTTACTCCAACAATTGACATTAAATGCACAAACATCCAAATGACCCAGGCAATAAATCCTTTTAGCCGGATAAACGAAAACTCGGCTATAGCAAGGTTCCGGCCAATTGTTGCCATCGATCCCTGGTCGTTATATTTAAAAGGTTTAAGTGGTTTTTTGATTAACAGACTTTTTAAATTTCTGGCTAAAAGCTTTGCTTGCTGAATACCCACAGGCGCCACCTGGGGATGTCCATCAGGAAATCCTTCTGTTTGCATTGTTGCTATATCGCCGATGGCAAAAATATTTTCATGCCCAATAATCCGGTTATATTGATCCACTTTTATCCGGTTCCTTCGGTCATAAACTGATTCCTCCAGTCCCGGAATTCTATTGCAAATAATTCCACTCGCCCATATCAGGGTTTTGGAATGAATGGGAGGCTGATTCTTAATGGTCACATAATCTCCATCATAATCGGTAACGATAGAGTTTGTCATGACCTCCACATTCAGTTTCTTCAAATATTCATCGGCTTTTTTTGAAGATGACTCCGACATGGCACTAAGCAACCTGGGACCAGCCTCCAGCAAATAGATTTTCATATCGTCGAAGTTCAGCTCCGGATAATCCTTTGGAAGGACATAGCGACGCATTTCGGCCAGTGCTCCTGCAACTTCCGCTCCGGTTGGACCGCCTCCAACGATTGCAATATTCAATAATCCTTCTTTTTCCTGCTGGTCTCTGGTTATAAGCGATGCTTCATAATTTTCCAAAATCCTGTTGCGCAGATAAAGCGCTTCGGCTACCGATTTCATCGAAACGGCTTTTTCCATCACATGCTGCATCCCGAAGAAATTGGTTTCGGCACCCATTGCAATTACGAGGTAATCGTACCAAACATAACCAATATCAGTCATTACTTTTTTGTTAGCAGGATCGATGCTTTGAACCTCCGCCATGCGGATGTGAATGTTCTTAACCTTCTGAAAAATTTTCCTTAAAGGGAAAGAAATCGCGCTCGGCTCAAGGCCGGCAGTGGCCACCTGGTAAAACAATGGCTGAAACTGGTGGTAGTTATTCCGGTCAAGGAGGACAACCTCCAGGTCGAGTTTGATCAGCTTGCGCGCTAAAGTAAGGCCTGCAAAACCAGCGCCTGCAATAACCACTCTTTTCTTATCGGTTTCCGGAATATTAATTGGCATTGTTTGCTTTTATCTTGTATTTGAATTTAGCTTTGAACCTCTGTTAACCATAAATAGGACAATGGCTGTAACATAATTGTTTCAGCATTTCTATTTATAACCAGCGACTTATCCAAAACATTTTTCCATGACTTACTTCTTATCCCGCCGGGTAGTTTTGCAGTTACCTGCGAATCAGATAAATTCTGAATGATCAACAGTTCATCTTTTCCATCCGACCGTTTATAAACAAGTATCTCATCCAATGGTTTATTATCAGAACCTGATAATTTCAGCCATTCGATCGTTCCCTCTTCCAAAACACCGGTATTGGTTCCGGGTTTTCACCATGTTCTTTACCCTTGCATAAACCTTCGACGATAATGTTTCAGGATTTTTAAGCTCGGTTTCAACTTTGTTCCAGTCTATTTTTCCTCTTACCAGGAAGCGCGTATCATCTTTGCCGGTAAGCTTGATCATTTCGTGGTAATTGGCTTCATCATTCAGGGTGGCAAATTCATCTCCGTAATAAATGATCGGTGTTCCCGGAAGGGTTAGCATAATGGAATAAGCCAGCCCGATCTTTTCAGGATTCCGCTCCATCAGTTCCGAAAGCCTTGCAGCAACGCCCTGTCCCAGCCGGAAATTCCACAAAGGCTTGTCGGCAATAATTTTCATGGATGTATTTCCGGTCTTCTTCCGAAACATAAACCAGTTCGAGGCTCAGCTCATCGTGGCAACGAAGGAAAGTGAACCACTGCGCCGAATCAGGAATGACCGGTGTAACAGCAGTACTTAAGATGGACGTAACCGGTTCGCTGCTTTTTGCGGCAAGCGATTTAAAGATCATCGGCATGAGCGGGAAATGGTAACCGGCGTTGCATTCGTCGCCATTGCCAAAATACTTGATCACTTCATTGGGTCGCTGGCATGCTTCGGCGAGCAAAAGGGTGTGAGGCCTCACGTAATCAAGAACGGCTCTGAAAAACTTCACCACAGTATGAAGTGTGGGATGGTTCTCGCAGGTTGTGCCGTCTTCTTTCCAAAGGTAAGGAATGGCATCCCCGCGGAAACCATCCACACCCTGGGTGAGCCAGAAAAGGAAATTCCGGGTCATCTCAATCAGGACCAAAGGATTTTTATAATTCAGGTCGGGCTGGAACTCAAAGAACCTGATGGAAATAATACCAGTCTCCATCCTTTTGCCAGTTGCTTTCGCACAAGCCTTCAAATATGATTCGTGCATCTTTGTATAGATTCGTATCCTGCGACCAGATGTAATAATCGCGGTAAGGATTATCCACCGAATTGCGCGACTCCACAAACCACGGATGCTCGTCGGAGGTATGGTTGATGGCAATATCAAAAATGACTTTCAATCCACGCTTGTGGGCTTCAGCAAGGAAATCCCTGAACGATTGCCGCTGCTCTTCGAGGGTTGAATTTTTATCTAAACCCAATAACTCGCTGCGGATGCGGTCGTAATGGCGGATGTCGAAGCCGGCATCTTTCATCGGTGAATCGAGGATGGGCAGCAGCCAGAGGCAATTGACGCCCAAATCCTGCAGGTAATCGAGTTTTGCGGTTAGTCCTTTGAAATCGGTGTTAAACTGATCGACATAAAGCGAGTAAACCACGGCATCCTTGTACCATTCGGGCTTGTGGCCGGGAAACGAAATAGAATGTTTCGTATGGTGGATTTCGGAAATGAATTCGGATAGCATCTCCGATGATTCACCGGGATACAGCGTATTCCAGTATTTCGATAATTGATTGAACAAGTCCATTATGAATACTTATTTTGGACGGCAAAAGTAGAAAATATCGGGAATTTGGATGAACCTTGAGGATTATTCCCGGTTACTTGTTTCCGGTTGCCGGATGCTGGTTATTCATTAAACCGCACGATACAATTGTGCGGGAGCGGGGAATAAAATTTATTCAGGAGGGAGTTGGAGACTTTGCCCGATGGGTTTCAAACCAAAATAACCACCCTTTTCATTTCAGGTTTTTATAAATGTAGTTTGGTTATACCTTATTGTAATTTCCCATCAATGTAAAACTCTAGTTCTCTTTTACCCTCTCTATTTATTTCATGTTGCCCTTGTTTGTTTTTATTTTTATCAATAACATTGATTACGCGTTTGCCTTCTAACTCATATGCAAACAAATAACTATCTAATAATGATAAGTCCTGATTTTGGATTAAATTACCTTGAACTAAAAAAATATAGTTTTTGGTAGTGTCAATACCTTGTAATTCCCATTTTGTCTCAAAACAACAAAAACATTCAGCAGAAATCGGGGTTGGTTCTTTTTTTCCGTTAAAAGGATTAATAGAATCTAATTTAAATTCGTCAAATCTAAGGTTTATAATCGGTCCATAAACGACAACTTTAGGATTGTATATACCAACACAATTTGAAAAATTTTTCAGTTCTAATGTTAGCGTAGGATCAATAAAATCGACTTTAGTAAATTTAGGACACGATTTATATTCTTCGTCACTATACCCATGATTACAAGCACCAAAAGAACATTTTAACAGCTTAATCTGACCGTTTAAATGAAAATAGTAAAAAATTGTTACTATTATTAGAATGTATCTCATATTATCAAGATTTTATCAAGCAATAGTCCGTTAATTTTTCAGCAGGCAATTTTACCAAACCATAAAGCATCCCGATAGATGCGTTGTATTTTTGTGCAACTCAGGTCCAGATCTAAGTTTGCAAAAATTCTGTCTGCTATGATTTTATTGAGATGTAACGTTTTGACATCACTCATCGAAAATGATGCGTTTCTCTGTTTTGCAATCGGTAGATAATAGGCAGCCTTTGCGATTGACACCGTAGTTAATGAGGCATTAAAATGAAAATTCAATTTCTTTTCATCTCTTGCCTGACAATGTGTTAACCCGGTAAATTGTTTAGCATCCCTGAACAGGAACTCTATCTGGTACCTGCTTTTATAATATTGAAAAATTTGTTGCCCTTCCAGTTTCAGGTCGGTGGAGAACAATACAGCATAACGGCCTGTGTATTTATCATCATCCCAAAATTCAACATAAGCTATTCTGATTTTGCGTTTCAATATTTTGCTGTAAACAATATCATCGAATACTTTTACCATGTTATCTTCATAACACAGCTTGATACGTCGTTTATCAATATTTGCCATGTCGATTTTCCCGTCAAGTGTTTTTGGCCTGCCGGGCAACCCGGTCGGTTTGCCATGATAGATATAGGACAGGTTTGCATCATTGCGCAGTTTGCAAACGATATGGAGTCCTGTGTTATTCATCACAGAATCGACAAACCCCTTCTTGGCAAAATAACCGTCTACTGCCAGCAATGGTGAGAATGTTTGCAATGTGTCTTTTCGCTCAATAACCAAAAAAGCATAATGGTCTGTCAAACTCATGCCTTGACTTTTCAATTCCTGTACTGATGGTGTTTGAACCGCTTCGAGTGACAGGGCTGTATTGTTATCAATATCAACAACGGCAAACCCTCCTATCTCTAGCCCCTTTAATGCTTTGCCTGAACAACCGCTCCAGAACCAGCCCAGGTGTTCTGTTTGCTTTCCGCTCTTGGGAATATAACTCGGATCAAAGGCATTGATCAATTGACCAGAACATTTTCGCTTTATCAACTCTTTGTTGAACGTCTTAAAATCAAACAATTTCTGAAATGATTCCGATAGGTCTGCTCGCTGTATTTCCCGTATCGGGACATGTTCAGAAAGTTGTACCGTCCCCGTAATCCCATAAACAACATAAAAATTGTTAACATAAAATCTCTCCGGGCTTTATTTAATCCCGGCATTTTGTCTATTATTGCCGCTATAAGAGCATCGCTCTTCTTAGAAGCATCTGTTTGTTTTTGCATGAACAAAACTGGATGCTTCTTCCTTTTTCCCGACTTAACCCATTTACAAGTTTTCTACCTCCTTTTGTTAATACCAAAAAATTACCGAACTATTGATCAAGTAAATAATCATAAAAATTGCATATTGTTATACGCTGGCACAAAACGGTGGGAGCAGGGGGATGAAACCATTTGGATATCTTGTTTTCCTCTGGTGTAATTTCCAACCTAAATACCCACCCTTTTCATTCCAGACTTTTCCAATTAAAGATTGATACAACCAGCACTATTCCCAGCATAATGATAGTTTTGTAGTCCCACGAACTTAGGTAGATGAAAACCGGAACAAGTGCGAGCGTGGCAGCAGTGAATAAATACACCGACCATCTCTTTTGCGCCCACATCGCGAGGGCAGAGATGAAAAAGCATACCTCGACAGCAAGTGTAAAATAGAATAGAAATCCTGTTTCGATTGACCCGTCGAAAAGATGGAAGCTTTCATAGAAAACATAAACCAGTATGGCTACCGACAGGACTTTTAAGCTTATTACCAATGGGCGTAAAGAAACAGTTTGCGGATTCATGATCGTTTATTTTTTAAATTTATCCATAAAGATAAATAAAACAATCAACTCCCTCCTCGACCCGTTTCGACATTTATGATATTCAATTTCTCAATTCTCCTGTTTCATGTTCAAAATTTATTAAGGATGAATACTGGAAATTATGTCAGGAATACACTACTGGCAGCAACTGCAATAGAAGATCATGCTGAATATCAATAAAAGGGAAAGTAATAAAATGCTATATCTTGTCAATCCAGATGCTTCCGCCCCTGTTCTTCAGACAGAGAGGCATATTTTGTTTGAACCATTCCGTGTGGAAATGCTCCATGTAGGTGTTGAACATTATGATCCTGAAGCTGCTGTTGAACGAAAGGAAAGCCCGGAGCATATAATCTTCGTTCCAGTTACGGCCTTCGGCAATCACCCATTCCCTGGGGTACTCGAACGGGAAGAAAATGTCGTGGAAATGGATCTTGACGCCTTTTTTAAGCCTCGGCAAAATCTCAAAGAAAATGAAATTGACATCGCTTCCGGTTTTAGAAACATGCGTGGAGTCGATGAAGAGGAAATCGTTCGTCTGCAACTCATCGAACAGCTTAAGGTCGACATCCTGGACGGGTTGCTGGATCAGCGAGATTTTTTCATTCGGTTTAAGCAGTGAGTTCAGGCGTTCGGGGTAAGGCTCGATAAACGTGCATTTGATCTTATCCTCAAAAAACAAATTATTGGTATCGAGCATCATGGCCGAACTGAAACCCGATCCCACTTCGATGATCCGCTGTGGTTTGAAATGCCGCATCATGCTGTAGAGCATTATTCCATCGGAATAGGAATACATCGAATTCTCATAATGGTATCGCAGGCCTTCCTTAGGATTGGCGTCGAAAGGCAGTTGCGAATAAAATGTCCTGAACGATTCAAGAAGTTGGAGCTGCTCCTGCTCATTCAGGTCAACCCCGGGAACTGCGTTAACAGGCTCAGGCCATATCTGTCGCATCCGTTTTTCTGCTTCTTCAGGCGATACAATCGGGCTATAGTAATGCCCCAGCGGGACATAGAGTTTGCCACGGTAACTGCTGAAATTCTTTATAAGATTCTTTATTTGTTCTGTCATGCTCATATAAAATTCTTTATTTGTTCGTTTACCTAAATCATTAGCAAAAATAACTATTTGGAGAAATCAGATTCCTGCTTGTTTTCTTCATTTTTCGTCAGAATATTAATTACTGGTTTTTCATCCGGCTGTAACTAAAGAATTCAGCACTTCCTTTTCGCCCAGTAAAAAAGGCCGCCTTTTGAAGACAGCCTTTTTCCAGCTCTTGACCAATATAAAGCAGAATTAGTTGACTTTAAGCATTCGTTTTGTTGAAATGACCTTACCATTGATCTTAAGCGAATAAAAATATATGCCGGGGCCGGCATCGCTACCGCTGGATTGTTTACCATCCCACCTAACATTATGTTGACCTGAATTATTTTCTTCCACTTTTATTTTCATTATTTCCTGACCAACCATATTCATTATACTTATTTCTGCGCCGGAAGTTTCGGTCAAGCTGAAATTTATCACTGTTTCGTCATCAAATGGATTGGGATAATTCTGTCCTAAAACTCCAGGCTGGCCAATATCCTGAGGATTCAGGTCAGTTCCGGTAGCTAAATTGGCTAAAGCCTTGATGCAAAAGTTTCCTGTATTTTGAAATCCTGAAGGATCGTTATAGTAATAAAAATCTTTCCAAACCCCGTTTTCTTTATAAAAGCTTTCTTCTGGATTTGCACTGGATGGCACTATCGTTTTGGAACCGCCTCCAAGCAAAACCGGCACATCCGAAGTACGGTCGTAAGGTATGCCACCAACAGACAGCGAAAGGTAAACATAAAAATCATCATTGGCAGGAATACTGACAGGAGCATCCAGTTCAACGGTGTGTAATCCGCTGTATTCAAAATCGCCAGATATAGAGGCTATCTCATTGGTGAGATTCGTTCCATCAAAATCGTCGAAAATTTTGCAGGTATAAGTCAGATTTTCACCTGCGGTAAAAAAACTAACTGCGACAATAGATTTATTGCTTTCGGCGATGAATTTATTAAAAGCCTCATTTGCTGTTGTCAGGGTGTCTCTCCATCCATGATAATCATGATAATAAACTGTTTCATAAGGCATATAAACAACATCCTGGAAAGAGACGGCTCCCATTTCCGGATTTTGGCATGCATGCTTATCATAGTAGGATATCCAGAAATATCCCTGGTATCCCCAGCCGGTTCCCCAGCTGTTCTTTGTAAGCCATGCTCCGAGTCCCGGCGCCCCCTGAACTTCCCGGTTATCGTCCCAGCCAATGATGGTAACGGAATGATTCGGTTCGATCGTACTGCTGGCTGGCTGGTAATGTTCAAATTCACCATTGATAAATGAACCGCTATAACACATACAGGTAGCCATTGCACCTTTTTCCATGACTTTTGATTTGATGAGGTCAATATTTTCAAGATTTGCTCCGGCAGTATACCATTCCACATTCATGGGATAATATTTATGATAGGATGATTCGTAAAAGGAAGGAGGGGTATTGTATGACTGTCCGTCGATATCTCTTACAGCGCCATCACCTCTTGATATATAGGCAGTAGAAACCCTGTAATCTCCCCCCTGGTGCACTTCAAGACCCTGTCCATTATTAAATGGAGGGTCTAAATCGGCATTGTAATGCTGGTTATAACCGTTCCACCAATCAAGGTGATACTCAGCAAGGTTGGGCTCACCGGCTTCGCCTGCAGCAACCCAGTTTCCCGTCATCATTAAATTACTCTCCATCGAAGCCATGGTCCCGTGTGTCCAGCAAGTTCCACCTGTCTGACCTTTAACTGATGTAACGTAATTATTTCCGTTAAAATTCCGCAAATCGAAAGTTTGTGGTAACTGTGCCAAAACATTTATTGCGAAAACACCGTATAAAATAACTGTTATAAATTTTTTCATTTTATATAAATTGATTATGAACACTTTAATTGTATTGACAAAGATAATAGGTTTTAAGTTGCTCAATATAATTTGTGTTTTTAATAATTCGGTTCATAAATAAAAAATTAAACAATTAAATCAAACCCATGGGGTTTTAAATTTGATAACTCTATATTTATAAAAACGATGAAGGAAGTAATATTATATTGTTTTATAATGATAGCTGCAATGCCGGTGCTGACAGATAAAACTTATGCTCAACAAGATTCGCTGAATGATTTTTGCATCAGCTCTGAAGAATACAGGTTATACAATCTTGTTAATGAATACCGGAACTCTTTAAATATTCCAGTCATTCCTCTTTCCAAATCACTTAGCCAGGTTGCCAGGCAGCACATCACCGACCTGATCATAAACAAACCTGACACCGGTTCGTGTAGTTTTCATAGCTGGTCCGATAAAGGAAAATGGCAAGCCTGCTGCTTCGCGAGAGCAAGCAGAGATAAACTGTGCATGCAAACCAAGCCCGGAGAGCTTACAACTTATCCTGGAAAAGGATACGAGGTGGTCTATTGGGAAAGCCGCGTAGCTACGGCGACGAAAGCCATTGAACAATGGAAAGAAACATCTGCAGCCCGGTCGGTACTGACCAATGTATTGGAATGGGAAGATTACGATTGGAAAGCACTCGGAGTTGGAATAGAGGGAGGATTTGCCATCATCTGGCTGGGTGAAGAAACCGATCCCGAAAAAGAAATCAGGACCTGCGAGGGTGAATCAATTACTAACCAACCGCTTGTTCAAACAAAAAAGAAGACAGGGCCGCAAATAATAACCGCAGGCACCAACAGATTTTATTTGATTTATGGTAATTACGGATCCATTAAAGAGGCCAAAGAAATGGCCACCAAATATTTTAACGAAGGATTCAGTAAGGCGAGTGTAATAACAAAAGATGGTAAATTCAGGATTTCCCTCAATGACTATCCCTCAAAAGAACTTGCCCAACAAGGTAAAAAAGAGTTACCAGCGAAATACCAAGATGCATGGATAATGCCTTATTTTCTCTCAAATGATACTAGCTTAAGATAAATAGTCCCTGACCTGAAAAATCCTTGAATATTTAAATGTATTGCCAAGTCAGGAATCGCTTGGATAATTATGTTGAGGTTTTTTTTTGTGTCTATTTCTTTCCCAGCATTCTGGCCATGGAAATGCCGATATCTCCGGGCGACTCTACTACCGTCACACCACACTCTTTAAGTATTATTTTTTTAGCCTGAGCAGTATCGTCTTTCCCGCCGATGATTGCGCCCGCATGTCCCATTGTTCTTCCTTTGGGAGCAGTCGCCCCTGCAATGAAACTAACTACTGGTTTGGTCCCAAATTCCTTTATATAATAGGCTGCTTCAGCTTCCATGCCGCCACCAATCTCACCGATCATTACTATTCCTTCAGTTTTGGGATCTTTCATGAACAACTCTATTGCATCTTTTGTAGTTGTACCGATTATCGGATCACCTCCAATCCCAATGGCTGTGGACTGCCCCAATCCCAGTTTGGTCAACTGATCGACGGCTTCATAGGTCAAAGTACCTGACCTTGATACTATCCCGACCGCACCTGGTTTATGTATAAATCCGGGCATGATTCCTACTTTTGCCTCGCCGGGGGTTATAACTCCGGGGCAATTGGGTCCTACCAGCCTGCAATCTTTTCCTTTCAGGTATTCTTTTACTTTCACCATATCCTGAACCGGTATGCCCTCGGTAATACAAACAATGACTTTAATTCCGGCATCAGCCGCTTCCATTATTGCATCCGCCGAAAAAACTGGTGGAACAAAAATTACAGAAACATTAGCACCGGCTTTTTCCACCGAATCTTTTACCGTATTGAATATTGGACGGTCAAGATGACTTTGACCTCCTTTGCCCGGAGTAACACCTCCAATAATATTGGTTCCGTATTCAATCATCTGCGTGGAATGAAATGTTCCTTCCTTACCCGTAAAACCCTGAACTACAACCCTGGAATCTTTATTTACTAACACACTCATTGAAATAGTTTTTAAGAAGTCGGCAAATATACAGGATTTGGAATTCATCAATAAATTTATTGATTACTTTTGTTAAAAATTGACCCTCTTGTTAGAAAAATGAATAGCGCCTCACATCTTTCAAATCGCGGCGACACTATTTGTGCAATAGCCACACCTCCCGGAATATCAGCTCTTGCAGTTATAAGGATTTCAGGAAAAAATGCCATAGAGACCTGCAAGCATATTTTTCATCCTAAAAATTCACGCTTGGATATCATTGAAAGCAAAACTCATACACTTCATTTTGGGGTAATAAAAAAGAATGATGAAATCCTCGACGAGGTAGTAATAAGTATCTTCAAGGAACCTCACTCTTATACTGGCGAAAATTCGGTTGAAATTTCCAGTCACGGATCTGATTACATTCTGCAGAAGATAATTGAATTGCTGATTGAAAATGGAACACGATTAGCCAAACCCGGAGAATTTACTTTGAGGGCATTTTTAAACGGGAAATATGACCTTTCGCAGGCTGAAGCCATTGCAGATTTAATCGCATCTCACTCCCGGGCTTCACATGATCTTGCCATCAATCAAATGCGGGGAACTTATTCAGATAAAATGAAAGATCTGCGCAAACAACTGTTAAATTTTTCCTCTTTGATTGAACTTGAACTCGATTTTAGTGAAGAAGACATTGAATTTGCCGACAGGCAGGAGTTTATGAATTTACTTACGAATCTTAAAAACGAAGTTGAAGTTTTAATAAATTCTTTTTCAATTGGTAATGTATTAAAAAAGGGGATTCCAGTAGCTATTATTGGTCAGCCCAATGTTGGAAAATCAACTTTATTAAATGCCATCCTGAATGAAGAACGGTCGATTGTATCTGAGATTCCGGGTACAACAAGGGATTCAATTGAAGATATTCTCAACATCAATGGTATCACATTCCGGATCATCGACACTGCCGGGTTAAGATCATCTGATAATGAAATTGAAAGTATGGGAATTGAGCGGACTTACCAGAAGATTGACCAGGCAAAAATCATTTTATATGTTTTTGATGTTAGCAAAACAGGCTATGATCAAATAGGCAATGTTTTGAATGAGTTTCAGGAACATATTGATCAACTTCCTGAAATGGTTTCAAAAGAAAAAAAAATTATTCTAATTGCCAATAAAATTGATCTGCTTATTGAGGCGCCCGAAGGATTCAAATCTTTGGTGGAATTGGAATGCCTGTTCGTGTCAGCGAAAAGAAAAGAGAACATCAATCTTATCCTCGACTCCCTTTACAGGTATGCTGAAACTGAAAAAGTTTCAGAAACAACCATAGTTTCAAACTCCAGGCATTATGAAGCCTTATTGAAAACCAGGCAGTCACTTGATAATATATATAATGGATTTCTTTCTAACTTAACCTCTGATTTACTCGCCGTAGATGTTAAACACGCATTGTATCATTTGGGCGAAATAACCGGAGAAATAACCACAAATGAAATTTTAGAAAATATTTTTAAAAAATTTTGCATCGGAAAGTGACCTATAAAACTATCTGTTCAATTTTACGTATGAATTTTTTATTGTATTTGTGATGAACCGTTTGTGAGATATTCGGTTTAGTCTTTTATAAAAACTTAAAAATTAAAAAATGTCAAATGTTGCTTTAATTTCAGGGATAACCGGTCAGGATGGTGCTTATTTAGCAGAATATTTATTAAGAAAAGGGTACATAGTACATGGTTTAAAAAGACGCGCTTCCTTATTTAATACCGATAGAATCGACCACTTGTACCAGGATCCGCATATTGAAAATCAGAATTTCTATTTGCACTACAGTGACCTTACTGATTCCACCAATATAATCCGGCTGATTAGTGATACAAAACCCGATGAAGTTTATAACCTTGCCGCAATGTCCCATGTGAAGGTCAGCTTTGATACACCTGAATATACAGCAAATGCAGATGGTATTGGGGCGCTGCGGATGCTTGAAGCAATCAGGTTTTTGGGGCTGACGGATAAAACAAGATTTTATCAGGCCTCTACAAGTGAACTCTACGGATTGGTTCAGGAGGTGCCACAGACAGAAAGAACACCTTTTTATCCAAGAAGCCCATATGCAGTTGCCAAGCTATATGCATACTGGATTACTGTCAATTACCGGGAAGCTTACAATCTTTTTGCAAGCAACGGTATTTTATTTAATCATGAATCACCTATCAGGGGAGAAACTTTTGTTACAAGAAAAATTACAATGGCCGTTGCAAAAATAGTGATGGGTTTGCAGGACAAGCTATTTCTTGGCAATTTATCCGCTAAAAGAGATTGGGGTCATGCTAAAGATTACATTATTGCTATGCACCTTATTCTTCAGCACCACAAACCCGATGACTTTGTTATTGCAACAGGTGTTACTACTGAAGTACGCGATTTTGTCAGGCTGGCATTTAATGAATGCGGGGTTGAAATTGAGTTTCGTGGTAAAGGCGCTGATGAAAAGGGATTTGTTTCAAAATGTACAAATCCTTTATACCAGCTTGCAATTGGAAAAGAGGTAGTCAGCGTTGACCCTCGGTATTTCAGGCCGACAGAAGTAGAACTCTTGATCGGAGATCCGTCCAAAGCTTTTAAAGAATTAGGTTGGAAACCCAAATATGACCTTAAAGCTCTTGTTAAAGATATGATTCAGTCCGATATTATTGAAGTTAAAAGGGATAAATACCTTAAAGATGGTGGATTTCGGGTAATGAATTATTTTGAATAAATTATTAAATTGACGAATAATTAAAAAATGAACAGGGACAGTAAAATATATGTTGCCGGGCATGATGGCCTAGTGGGAAGCAGTATCGTAAAAATACTGAAAGAAAAAGGATATTTCAATCTGGTATTCAAAAAAATCAATGAGTTGAACTTAATCAACCAAGCTGACACTGAAAGTTTTTTTAAAAATGAAAAGCCGGAATATGTTTTTCTGGCCGCAGCGAAAGTTGGCGGCATTTATGCCAATAACACCTACAGGGCCCAATTCATTTATGAAAATATAATGATCCAGAGTAACATAGTTCATTCAAGCTATCTGACTAACGTAAAAAAACTTTTATTTCTGGGCAGTACCTGTATCTATCCCAAAATGGCAAAACAACCCATGCGTGAAGATGAACTTCTGACCAACACCTTGGAATACACTAACGAGCCCTATGCCATTGCAAAAATTGCCGGAATTAAAATGATAGAATCCTACAACCTGCAATATGGCACTAATTATATTTCAGTTATGCCGACCAATTTGTATGGATACAATGATAATTTCAATCTTGAAAACTCGCATGTTTTACCTGCATTAATCAGAAAAAATCACTTATGCAAATGCCTTGAAAATGGTGACTTCCAAGCCATCAGGAAGGATCTTGAAAAATATCCTTCCGGATTGAATAAAACTGCGACAGATAATGAAATAATAGAATTTCTGGCTAAATACGGGATTTTGAAATCAGGGAACAGAGTGGTCCTTAATGTATGGGGGACTGGAACTCCTTACCGAGAGTTTTTATGGGCTGAAGACATGGCTGCTGCCTGTGTCTTTTTAATGGAGAATGCTGATTTCAAAGACCTTATTGAAGTCAGTGATGTAAAAAATGATGAAATTCGAAATACCCATATAAATATTGGGACAGGCCTGGAAATATCGATCAAAGATTTGGCCGAATTGGTAAAAAAAATCATCAGGTTCAATGGTGAAATTAAATTCGATCCAAGCAAACCCGATGGAACGCCAAGAAAGCTGACTAATCCCGGTAAACTTCATGCATTGGGATGGAGACATAAAACCGAATTAGCTGATGGAATAAAAATGGTTTATGAACACTACATTAAATAAAAATATTAGATCATGGAGATTGCATTATTAATACCATGTTACAACGAAGAAATAACAATTGCTAAGGTCATTAATGATTTCCGCGCAGAAATGCCGGACCTAAAAATCTATGTTTACGACAATAACTCTAAAGATAAGACCTATGAAATTGCCAAAAGTGAAGGAGCCATAGTAGAACGGGAAATTCGACAGGGCAAAGCCAATGTTGTCCGATCAATGTTCGAAAGAATAGATGCAGATGTCTATGTCATGGTTGATGGAGATGATACTTACCCGGCTAAACATGTAAAAGAATTACTTGCTCCGGTCATCAATGAGGGTTATGACATGGTCATTGGTGACCGGTTGACCAACGGCACATATTCAGCGGAAAATAAAAGAAATTTTCATGAATTCGGAAATAATCTTGTCAGATCTCTGATAAACAAACTTTTCAAAGCCAAATTAAAAGATATAATGAGCGGTTACAGGGTTTTTTCAAAAAAGTTTGTAAAGAATTATCCGGTATTATATTCAGGATTTGAACTTGAAACTGATATGACCATATTTTCGCTTCACAATAATTTACTGATGAAGGAGATACCGATTGATTTTCAAGACAGGCCCGAAGGAAGTGAGTCTAAACTAAATACTTTTTCCGATGGATTTAAAGTAATTCTGACTATTTTTAATTTATTCAGGCATTATAAACCATTACTTTTTTTCGGATTAGTTTCACTTTTTTCTTTTTTATTGGCACTCGTATTCGGAATACCAGTAATAAAAGAATATTATCTGTATAGCTATGTATACAAAGTTCCTTCAGCTGTGCTTGCTTCAGGCTTGGTACTGGTAAGCATACTTACCTTTGCAATCGGTTTAATCCTGGATACAATTTCTAAGATAGACCGCAGAAATTTTGAGTTCAGAAGTAAAGACTTTAGAAAAAACTGTTAGCTTTTTGGGAATGATAAAGAAAGATTATTGTTTACGGGCAAGCATATTCCTATTTTTTACCCTGATCCTTATTCAGTTTGTTTACATCTATATTTCACCAGATTTCAAAATAAATTTTGGTGCTGAATTTGGAAGAATTGCAGAATCATTAGTTTTAGGAAAAGGTTATGGCAATCCATTTGGGGATACGGGTGCAACTGCATGGCACCTTCCCGTTTCTAATTATTTTAATTGCCTTTGTTTTTAAGATCACTGGAGTTTCACTAATCTCATACATTATATTAGCCGGTATCAAATTCTTATCGCTTGCTTTAAGTTTCTATTTTATTTTAAAAGTATTATCTATCGATAATGATCGGCGAAAGATTATTACCTTGTATCTGATTTTTTGCTTTTATTTTCTATTCAGTCCCAGCCAGAATTTGGTAATGGTTTGTGATTTGTGGATTATAACTTTACTGGTTTCAGCATTTCTTTTTTCATCAGAAGGATTTCAAAAGGCAGATACAAACAGAAAATTTTATCTTTTGATTTTAGTTTTTTTCTTTGCCCCGCTTGTAAGTCCCCCTTTTGCTTTGGGATTCATTTTTATAATTACAATAACTGTTTTGGGAGTAATTTTTCTCAGGGGACCTAAGAATCGTATGGTTAAAAGATTATTCCCATATAGCGACAATAATATACCAGATTATACCAAAAAAATCCTCTTACGATATTCAACTTTAATTGGGGTATTTATTATTTCGATTTTAATCTGGTCTGGAAGGAATTATTATGTATTTAAAAAATTCATCCCTTCAAAATCCAATATGTGGTTCGAGTTTTATATTACAAATGTGGTTGATAGTGATGGACAATTATCATTATCTACTTCGTATCTATCTCATCCTGTAGCTTGTTTAGATTTAGTTTCCGAAATTAGAAAGGAAGGAGAAATCAATTGGTTGGAGCATTATCATGAAAAATCAAAAAATTATCTTAAAAACGAATTTGATGATTACATCAGCAATGTAAAAAACAGGTTGTTTAATGCATTCATATATATTGAAAACGATATGGATTTTATTGAATCGGAAAAGATAACCAAATTCAATGATTCGGATAAATTGATACTTGAAAACGCCAAATTAATAATTGAAAATGGCTGGATCAGTGTTTTTTATTCTGAAAAACAATTTAAGACATTGCTTAACCAGTTAGGAATAGAAGAAAAGGAGAATGTATATTCAGACTGGTGGAATGCAAAACAGGCTTATCTAAAGAAAAAATATTCTCTGCCGAATTTTGTGAGAAGCACTTTTATGAGCCTGATCCCTTTGTTAAGTATTATTTCTCTAATTGTAATTAAAAAAACCAGAAAGAGCAGGATTATCCTTTATTCAATCGTCCTTTACTTTGTATATTTAATTCCGTATATTCTGATTTCTCATCAAATTAGGTATCAGAGGCCTTTATTTATACTTCAGGTTATTTTCCTATTCTTTTTGATTACCTTCATCGTCGAAAAAGTTAAACTTTTTAATACACCTAAAAGAAATCGGTAATCTATAATTTAATGAACCTGTCAAATACTGTTTCGTCAGAGTGTAAGATATTGACAATATACAATCCTTTCTTCAGATAGCTTATATCAATACATTTATTAATTAATACGTCAGATTTTTCAAATACTTCTCTGATTATTACGGCACCTCTCATATCCAATACTGAAATGACCAAAGCACCCTTTTCCTGGTTTTCAAATTCAATGTTGATGATTTCATTTGGAGGATTAGGATATAATTTGAGTATAGTCTGATTAGGTATTATATTTGGATTATTAGTTAATGGATGGTTCCAACCTCTTATCCTGGCCATCATCCACCATATCGCCCTCGCCTTGTATTCAGCTCCGAGTAAATTTACATGGCCACATTCCTGTCCATCAAACGCATTGTGTTGAACCTGATAGGTCGTTCCATTATATGTCGTTGTCTGTTGCTGCCCATCATACCAACTATCAAGATCCCCAAAATCAAACAGCACCTTATTATTGGCTATGCAATAATTCCTTATCATCTCATTGTTTTGATGTCTCTGTAATCCAGCACCAGCATAAGCCTGTGCATTACCAGTTGTATAAACAAATGTTACATTTGGATAATAATCCTCGAATATTTCCATTTGATCCAAATACCATTGTACATAAGTGGAACCATTATGATTCCATTTGTGCACACCACATGAACATCGAAACATTTAATGATGGATTATAGTTCAGGCAGTCATAAGTCCATTCAGCCCCACCCTGTCCCGGAGGTGCACCCCCACCAGGAAGTCCATTGCCGGCTTGCCAATATCCCCACGGCACTATTGATGAACAACATTGTCCTGGTGAATTATATCCCTGATTGCCGACATAAACACTCATTGAATTAGGAGTGGTTGGCAGAACTAATTCTTGTATGGTGACATCAAATTGTGGATAGCTTGTTTCTAATACATCAAGTCCACATGGCACTTGATTAGAATGCGACTGTCCACATGTTTGGAAGTTAATGTTATTCCTTATGTCCTGAATAACGCTGGACGGAATTTGTGAAACATCAATACACGTATGGTCGATTATTATCCCCTGACCTATTCCAAGGGTAATAATCAGATTGAAAATTATATATGCGGCTAACCTTTTCATTGCTAACAAAATTAATCATTAAAACATTTATAACATAATGTTCTTAAAGCTTTATAAACTTTTTATATATCATTTCATCAGCATTCTCAATATTGATTATATATAGCCCCTTTCCTAACCGGTCAATGTCTATCCGCTTTAACAATCTTCCTTCCATTACCTCACATTCTTCCCTCAACAGTATCGATCCATCCATTCCCATGACGGATATGGCTGTTTTGTCCTGATTAAAGTTTTCTATCTCTATGCTTATATAATTGCTTGCCGGGTTCGGGTATAAATTGTAAACCAGCGGATCGCCCATTCCTGTCTCATTCGTGCCTACATTTATGTCCATCAAATTTACCATCACCGTTGCCATAGAAAACAAATTCCCCGGACCATCATCCTCTACTCTTATAATAAGCCAGAAAAACGGATTAACCTCAAAATTCAATGCCGAACTGTCATTTACTAACAATAAGCCTGTATTCGATTCTATCGCAAAGGCATTGCCCGTATTGCCAAGCATGATCGAATAGGTTAACGTCTGACCCGCATCGGGATCGCTTGCCAATACTACTCCTACCTGGTAACCGTTGGGACTGCCCTCCTGTATGTAAAAGGTCTGATTCTCTATTATCGGATGCTCATTTACATCCGTTATCTCTACCGTCACTATAGCCTGTGAATACAGGTTCCCCTGGCCGTTATCCTCTACCCTTACTATCAGCCCGAAACTCGTCGTTACTTCATAATTCAATACTGAACTGTTGCTTACACTCAATGCGCCTGTGCCTGAATCGATCGTAAAAGCATCTTCGGTATTCCCGCCTTCGATCGAATAGGTCAACGTCTGACCCGCATCAGGATCGGTCGCCTGTATGATTCCTACCTGCTGACCGCTCACACTGTTCTCGGCCAATGTAAAGGTTTGTTCGATGATCTGCGGCGGCTGATTTATATCTATCACCGTCACCGTTACCGCTGCCTGTGAACTTAAATTTCCTACGCCATTATCCGTTACCTCTACCGTCAGGTTAAATACCGGATTTATTGAAAAGTTTACCACACTGCTGTTGGATATTATTAATTCCCCGGTGGTCGTGTTTAGCGAAAAAGCATTATCCGTATTGCCGCCTATTATTGAATATGTCAATTGCTGACCATTATCGGGATCATCTGCTAGTACTACTCCTACCAATGTCCCATTCGGGCTGTTCTCGATTACATAAAATGCCTGATTACTGATTTCAGGGGTTTCATTAACATCCGTCAGGTTTATGGTCACTACTGCCTGAGAATACAGATTCCCTGGCCCGTTATCCTGTACTCGTATTACCAGCTCGAATACGTTAATGAACTCATAGTTCAATGATCCGCTGTAGTTTACACTTAAAGCACCGGTGACGGTATTGATCAAAAAAGCCAGGCCGGTGTTCCCGCCCATGATCATATAGGTCAGCGTCTGGCCCGCATCAGGATCGCTCGCCTCTATAACGCCTACCTGGTAACCATTGGGACTGTTTTCGGCTACGGTAAACGTTTGGGCATTGATCTGCGGCGGCTGATTCGAATCTGTTACATTTATCGTCATCATCGCCTGTGAACTTAATGTCCCCGTTCCGTTATCCGTTACCTCTACCGTCAGGTTAAATACCGGATTTACTGAAGAGTTTATCGCACTGCTGTTGGATACCGTTAATGCTCCGGTAGATGGATCTATCGCAAAGGCATTATCCGTATTGCCGCCTGTTATTGAATACGTCAATTGCTGACCGTTATCGGGATCATCTGCAAGTACTAATCCTACCAATGTTCCATTCGGGCTGTTCTCACCCACCCAAAACGTCTGGTCGCTGATTTCAGGGGCTTCATTGACATCCGTTATGTTGATGTTGACCGTCGCCTGGGAATATAAATTGCCCTGTCCGTTATCCTGTACCCTTACCGTCAGTCCGAAGCTCGTGGTCACTTCATAATTCAACGCCGTGCTGTTGTTTACTGTCAGCGCTCCAGTGCCTGTATTGATCGAAAAAGCATTGCCGGTGTTCCCGCTGATGATCGTATAACTCAGCGTCTGGCCTGCATCAGGATCGCTCGCTACCACTATTCCTACCTGCTGTCCGTTCAAACTATTCTCTGCTATCGAAAATGTCTGGCTGACAATATTGGGGGTTTCGTTCACATTCGTTATGTTGACCGTGACTGTTGCCTGGGAATACAAATTGCCCTGTCCGTTATCCTGCACCCTCACTGTAAGTCCGAAGCTGGTCGTCACTTCATAATTCAACACCGTGCTGTTGTTTACTGTCAGCACTCCAGTGCCTGTATTGATCGAAAAAGCATTGCCGGTGTTCCCGCTGATGATCGAATAACTCAGCGTCTGGCCTGCATCAGGATCACTCGCTACCACTATTCCTACCTGCTGTCCGTTCAAACTATTCTCTGCTATCGAAAATGTCTGGCTGACAATATTGGGATTTTCGTTCACATTCGTTATGTTGACCGTGACTATCGCCTGGGAATACAAATTGCCCTGTCCGTTATCCTGTACTCTTACCGTCAGTCCAAAACTGGTTGCAACTTCATAATTCAATGCCGTGCTGTTGTTTACTGTCAGCGCTCCTGTGCCGGTATTGATCGCAAACGCATTGCCGGTGTTCCCGCTGATGATCGAATAACTCAGCGTCTGGCCTGCATCAGGATCGCTCGCTATCACTATTCCTACCTGCTGCCCGTTCGGACTGTTCTCAGCTATAGAAAAGGTCTGGTTGACAATCTGAGGTGGTTGATTTGTTTCAATCACATTTATTGTTATTGTCGCCTGCGAACTTAAATTACCCACACCATTATCAATTACCTCAACAATCAGATTAAAAACAGGATTTACTGAGCTATTTAATGCTCCACTGTTAGAAACCGTTAATTCCCCAGTAGACGGATTTATCACAAAGGCATTATCGGTATTCCCTCCAGTTATTGCAAAGGTTAATTGTTGGCTGTTATCCGGGTCGCTTGCAACTACTATTCCTACTGAAGATCCATTAGGGCTGTTTTCAGCTATCGAAAATGTCTGGTTTACAATATTAGGGGGTTTCATTCACATTCGTTATGTTGACCGTGACTGTCGCCTGGGAATACAAATTGCCCTGGCCGTTATCCTGTACTCTTACTGTCAGTCCAAAACTCGTCGTAACTTCATAATTCAACGCCGTGCTATTGTTTACTGTCAGCGCTCCCGTGCCTGTATTGATCGCAAACGCATTGCCGGTGTTCCCGCTGATGATCGAATAACTCAGTGTCTGGCCCGCATCAGGATCGCTCGCTATCACTATTCCTACCTGCTGTCCGTTCGGACTGTTCTCGGCTATGGAAAAGGTCTGGCTGACAATATTGGGATAGAAAAGGTCTGGTTGACAATCTGAGGCGGTTGATTTGTTTCAGTCACATTTATTGTTATTGTCGCCTGCGAACTTAAATTACCCACACCATTATCAATTACCTCAACAATCAGGTTAAAAACAGGATTTACTGAGCTATTTAATGCTCCACTGTTAGAAACCGTTAATTCTCCAATAGAAGGTTTATTACAAAGGCATTATCCGTATTTCCTCCTGTTATTGAATAGGTTAATTGTTGGCCGTTATCCGGGTCGCTTGCAACTACTATTCCTACTGAAGATCCATTAGGGCTGTTTTCAGCTATCGAAAATGTCTGGTTTACAATATTAGGGTTTTCGTTCACATTCGTTATATTTACCGTTACCGTCGCCTGGGAATACAAATTGCCCTGCCCGTTATCCTGTACTCTTACCGTCAGTCCGAAGCTCGTCGTAACTTCATAATTCAACGCTGTGCTGTTGTTTACTGTCAGCGCTCCTGTGCTTGTATTGATCGCAAACGCATTGCCGGTGTTCCCGCTGATGATTGAATAACTTAGCGTCTGGCCTGCATCCGGATCACTCGCTATCACTATTCCTACCTGCTGTCCGTTAGGACTGTTCTCAGCTATAGAAAAGGTCTGGTTGACAATCTGAGGCGGTTGATTTGTTTCAGTCACATTTATTGTTATTGTCGCCTGCGAACTTAAATTACCCACACCATTATCAATTACCTCAACAATCAGGTTAAAAACAGGATTTACTGAGCTATTTAATGCTCCACTGTTAGAAACCGTTAATTCTCCAATAGAAGGGTTTATTACAAAGGCATTATCCGTATTTCCTCCTGTTATTGAATAGGTTAATTGTTGGCCGTTATCCGGGTCGCTTGCAACTACTATTCCTACTGAAGATCCATTCGGGCTGTTTTCAGCTATTGAAAATGTCTGGTTTACAATATTGGGGTTTTCGTTGACATTCGTTATATTGACCGTTACAATTGCCTGGGAAAATAGATTACCCTGACCATTATCCTGAACTCTTACTGTAAGTCCGAAGCTCGTCGTCACTTCATAATTCAACGCTGTGCTATTGTTTACTGTCAGTGCTCCTGTGCCTGTATTGATCGCAAATGCATTGCTGGTATTTCCGCTGATGATCGAATAACTCAGCGTCTGGCCTGCATCAGGATCGCTCGCTATTACATTACCAATTAGAGTTCCATTTGTTGAGTTTTCATTTATTGAAAAGGATTGATTAGCAATTACAGGAGGATTATTTGTAATGGCTGGGTTCCAACCTCTTATCCTGGCCATCATCCACCATATCGCCCTCGCCTTGTATTCAGCTCCGAGTAAATTTACATGGCCACATTCCTGTCCATCAAACGCATTGTGTTGAACCTGATAGGTCGTTCCATTATATGTCGTTGTCTGTTGCTGCCCATCATACCAACTATCAAGATCCCCAAAATCAAACAGCACCTTATTATTGGCTATGCAATAATTCCTTATCATCTCATTGTTTTGATGTCTCTGTAATCCAGCACCAGCATAAGCCTGTGCATTACCAGTTGTATAAACAAATGTTACATTTGGATAATAATCCTCGAATATTTCCATTTGATCCAAATACCATTGTACATAAGTGGAACCATTAGATTCCATTTGTGCACACCACATGAACATCGAAACATTTAATGATGGATTATAGTTCAGGCAGTCATAAGTCCATTCAGCCCCACCCTGTCCCGGAGGTGCACCCCCACCAGGAAGTCCATTGCCGGCTTGCCAATATCCCCACGGCACTATTGATGAACAACATTGTCCTGGTGAATTATATCCCTGATTGCCGACATAAACACTCATTGAATTAGGAGTGGTTGGCAGAACTAATTCTTGTATGGTGACATCAAATTGTGGATAGCTTGTTTCTAATACATCAAGTCCACATGGCACTTGATTAGAATGCGACTGTCCACATGTTTGGAAGTTAATGTTATTCCTTATGTCCTGAATAACGCTGGACGGAATTTGTGAAACATCAATACACGTATGGTCGATTATTATCCCCTGACCTATTCCAAGGGTAATAATCAGATTGAAAATTATATATGCGGCTAACCTTTTCATTGCTAACAAAATTAATCATTAAAACATTTATAACATAATGTTCTTAAAGCTTTATAAACTTTTTATATATCATTTCATCAGCATTCTCAATATTGATTATATATAGCCCCTTTCCTAACCGGTCAATGTCTATCCGCTTTAACAATCTTCCTTCCATTACCTCACATTCTTCCCTCAACAGTATCGATCCATCCATTCCCATGACGGATATGGCTGTTTTGTCCTGATTAAAGTTTTCTATCTCTATGCTTATATAATTGCTTGCCGGGTTCGGGTATAAATTGTAAACCAGCGGATCGCCCATTCCTGTCTCATTCGTGCCTACATTTATGTCCATCAAATTTACCATCACCGTTGCCATAGAAAACAAATTCCCCGGACCATCATCCTCTACTCTTATAATAAGCCAGAAAAACGGATTAACCTCAAAATTCAATGCCGAACTGTCATTTACTAACAATAAGCCTGTATTCGATTCTATCGCAAAGGCATTGCCCGTATTGCCAAGCATGATCGAATAGGTTAACGTCTGACCCGCATCGGGATCGCTTGCCAATACTACTCCTACCTGGTAACCGTTGGGACTGCCCTCCTGTATGTAAAAGGTCTGATTCTCTATTATCGGATGCTCATTTACATCCGTTATCTCTACCGTCACTATAGCCTGTGAATACAGGTTCCCCTGGCCGTTATCCTCTACCCTTACTATCAGCCCGAAACTCGTCGTTACTTCATAATTCAATACTGAACTGTTGCTTACACTCAATGCGCCTGTGCCTGAATCGATCGTAAAAGCATCTTCGGTATTCCCGCCTTCGATCGAATAGGTCAACGTCTGACCCGCATCAGGATCGGTCGCCTGTACGATTCCTACCTGCTGTCCGCTCACACTGTTCTCGGCCAATGTAAAGGTTTGTTCGATGATCTGCGGCGGCTGATTTATATCTATCACCGTCACCGTTACCGCTGCCTGTGAACTTAAATTTCCTACGCCATTATCCGTTACCTCTACCGTCAGGTTAAATACCGGATTTATTGAAAAGTTTACCACACTGCTGTTGGATATTATTAATTCCCCGGTGGTCGTGTTTAGCGAAAAAGCATTATCCGTATTGCCGCCTATTATTGAATATGTCAATTGCTGACCATTATCGGGATCATCTGCTAGTACTACTCCTACCAATGTCCCATTCGGGCTGTTCTCGATTACATAAAATGCCTGATTACTGATTTCAGGGGTTTCATTAACATCCGTCAGGTTTATGGTCACTACTGCCTGAGAATACAGATTCCCTGGCCCGTTATCCTGTACTCGTATTACCAGCTCGAATACGTTAATGAACTCATAGTTCAATGATCCGCTGTAGTTTACACTTAAAGCACCGGTGACGGTATTGATCAAAAAAGCCAGGCCGGTGTTCCCGCCCATGATCATATAGGTCAGCGTCTGGCCCGCATCAGGATCGCTCGCCTCTACAACGCCTACCTGGTAACCATTGGGACTGTTTTCGGCTACGGTAAACGTTTGGGCATTGATCTGCGGCGGCTGATTCGAATCTGTTACATTTATCGTCATCATCGCCTGTGAACTTAATGTCCCCGTTCCGTTATCCGTTACCTCTACCGTCAGGTTAAATACCGGATTTACTGAAGAGTTTATCGCACTGCTGTTGGATACCGTTAATGCTCCGGTAGATGGATCTATCGCAAAGGCATTATCCGTATTGCCGCCTGTTATTGAATACGTCAATTGCTGACCGTTATCGGGATCATCTGCAAGTACTAATCCTACCAATGTTCCATTCGGGCTGTTCTCACCCACCCAAAACGTCTGGTCGCTGATTTCAGGGGCTTCATTGACATCCGTTATGTTGATGTTGACCGTCGCCTGGGAATATAAATTGCCCTGTCCGTTATCCTGTACCCTTACCGTCAGTCCGAAGCTCGTGGTCACTTCATAATTCAACGCCGTGCTGTTGTTTACTGTCAGCGCTCCAGTGCCTGTATTGATCGCAAAAGCATTGCCGGTGTTCCCGCTGATGATCGAATAACTCAGCGTCTGGCCTGCATCAGGATCGCTCGCTACCACTATTCCTACCTGCTGTCCGTTCAAACTATTCTCTGCTATCGAAAATGTCTGGCTGACAATATTGGGGTTTTCGTTCACATTCGTTATGTTGACCGTGACTGTTGCCTGGGAATACAAATTGCCCTGTCCGTTATCCTGCACCCTCACTGTAAGTCCGAAGCTGGTCGTCACTTCATAATTCAACACCGTGCTGTTGTTTACTGTCAGCACTCCAGTGCCTGTATTGATCGAAAAAGCATTGCCGGTGTTCCCGCTGATGATCGAATAACTCAGCGTCTGGCCTGCATCAGGATCACTCGCTACCACTATTCCTACCTGCTGTCCGTTCAAACTATTCTCTGCTATCGAAAATGTCTGGCTGACAATATTGGGATTTTCGTTCACATTCGTTATGTTGACCGTGACTATCGCCTGGGAATACAAATTGCCCTGTCCGTTATCCTGTACTCTTACCGTCAGTCCAAAACTGGTTGCAACTTCATAATTCAATGCCGTGCTGTTGTTTACTGTCAGCGCTCCTGTGCCGGTATTGATCGCAAACGCATTGCCGGTGTTCCCGCTGATGATCGAATAACTCAGCGTCTGGCCTGCATCAGGATCGCTCGCTATCACTATTCCTACCTGCTGCCCGTTCGGACTGTTCTCGGCTATAGAAAAGGTCTGATTCGAAATTATAGGGGGAGAGTTATTTGTCTGACCACCTTCAGTATATTCAAAAGCGCCAACATCTCTTACGCCTTCCTGTGGTACTGATACACTATCATAATCATAATAATAATTATTATAATTATATCCACTATTTTTTGCAATGGAATTCTCAGTTAAATGAAAATCACCCTGTTCCCAATTTACAATTCCCAGATAGGAATTGTAATTAGAACCATTACCTATATGATTAATATTATTACTAAGAACAACACCTGCTGCACCATAACCTCTATTAATTGGATCATTGGTTGTATTGGCTGCTCCAAGATTATTTCGCATCTCTCCACCTCCTGATATTCCACCAACAAGGAATATTTGATCTCCTGTAGTATTTCCTATGGCAGTATTGTTATTTACTCTAACATAATTACAAAATCCTATTGAAGAATAAGATGAGGTTGAATCAAAAATATTATAATAACAATTTACGGTATCAGCATAGATAACATAAAGTCCTGGTTGACCAGCTCCTCCACTTGGATGGCCACGACCAGTAAATTTATTGTACGCTATTTCAAGTGGCAAAACAATATTTCCAGCATTAGCATAATAAGCAAAACCTGCACCACCTGTTTCGTCTCCTGGATAGCGTGGTAATGTATCTTTCGTTGGAATGATCGTATTTCCAATAAACCGACCATAAGCGGTAGGATCGCCAGGAGCTAACCAATTAGTCGCTACAATTACACAAAATTTACCTGCCGTTGTTCTCCTATCTATTATACAATTCCTTATCTCCCAATTTTTAAATGTACCTGTTAATTGAATACCATCTCCGGGAGCCGCAATAGCAGGTCTTCTAAACCATCTCATATTAACTTCCCAAATATGACATCCATCTATGGTAACGTTATCAACGTTCTGAATAAAAATTCCATCTTCTTCTATATTCCAAATATTACAATTACTTATTGTTATTGTTGATATTGGGAAGTGGGTAAGTTGCTGGGGCAGTGATCTTACAGCATTATACAACCTGTGCATATCGCAATTTGTAATTGTAATATTACTGCTTGTTGCAAGGGGCTCACTATAATGATAACTTACGGCTACACCAGCACCATCTCTGTCAGGTGCACCAATCAATTCATAATTATCTATACTGATATGATGACTTCTTTTTATATAAAAACAACTATAACTACCTGCTAATTCAATAATTGGTTTATCGCCGCTACCATAACTGCCAATCGTGATATTAGTTTTACCATCAATCATTATATTTGAGTTGCTTATAAATGATGTTCCACACTTTTGCAAATAATTGGTACCGCTTTCAATAGAAACATCCGACCATGAATCGAAAGGATGATCAAATGATCCATTTTGTCCCGGGTCACCCGAATTTGTTGGATCAATATATACAACATTTTGTGCGAAAATAATCGCCGAATACAATAGGATTAACAAAAGTGTTAAAATCCAAAATTTTCCACTCGAAATAAGTGTTGTCTGATTTTTTGACTGTACATTGTAGTTCATAATTATAGTTATTTATTGTTAAACATTTTATTATGCTAATTTTTTTTTTGAATTCAAGCCTTTCAAACAATTATGCCAAAACATAAACTCATTCATAATATATTGAATAACAACTATATATATTTAATAATTTTAATAACAACATATCCGATTCCGTAATCATTAACTTAATTACGTAGAATTTAAAAACATCCTATTAAGTGATAGTTTTTATGAAAATTTCAACGGAATAAATTGGCCCAAACTAAAAATACTATTAGAAAGTTTTTACGAAGTCTATTGACAACCTCAATAAAAAGAGCCTCTTTCCCAATTATAGAAAATTCATGTAGTTCAATATACTATACCAAAGGCAAAGTTACAGCTAATCAACAGGGTAGGTTTAACGAAACAATTATTTTTTTCCCAAACTTATCAACAGGAAATTCAAATCTTGATAAATAGAAATTCAGATAGTAACAATAGATAAAAACCTGTATTAGGTTTGTGAAATAAAATATGCTTGTACAACTAAAATTGAAATATTATTTTCGCAGACTCAAAAACCATTATCACATCCAATTATGTCAATATGAATCATCAAATGGATATTTTTATCTTTGCACGCTATTTGAATTATAACAATTTCATATTTTTTTCGTATATCATTTTTTTACTGACATTCTAAAGTTTAGAATTCAAACAGTTTATCAATTATGAGAGTATTTATAACAAAACTCTTTATCTACCTTGGTTTGATTGCAGTGTTTCTGGGATTGTATTTATTATTAATTTATAACAGGCCTGACTTAGTCGATGACTTTTATTACCGATTTACAACTCCAAAAGCTCATTCGCTAATATTGGGAGGTAGTCTGGCTGGGCAGGGTATTCATCCTGATATAATTAACACCCAATTAGACCTTGGGGAAAACCATATAATCAACCATGCTTTTGCTGTTGGTCCAAGTAGCTATGGCCCCAATTATCTTAAAGAAATCACAAAAAAACTTAAAAAAGGCTCCGCCGATGGACTTTTTATTATTTCTGTTTCTCCATGGACACTTGGAAAAGATAATGAAAATGACGATTCAACTCAGTTTTTTGAAGTTGAAAGAAAACTGTTTGTGGGTAACCTTAAATCAAGCAGTTTAAATCCCAATCTTGAGTATTTAATTCATCACTGGAACAATAAATTTGAACCCTTTGTAAGATTATATAAATATTTTACGAATTATCAGGGTATAGCAATATTGCATTCCAATGGATGGTTGGAAGTAATCGCAAAAATGGATTCTATCTCTAACAATGAAAGGATTAAGAGAAGTTTGGAATCAAGCAAATACAACACTTTTTCATTATCAAATACGAGGCTATTGTATCTTGATAAAATTATTAGTTATGTTGATAAATTTGGAGAGGTAATTATCATCAGGATGCCGGTAACAAGGCAAATGGCTGACCTGGAAAAAACAAAATATCCTGAATTTGACACAATTATTCAGGGAATTGCTGATAAAAATAATGTTCATTATTTTAACTTTATGGGTCTTTCCGGTCAGTTTCTGACTGTTGATGCGTATCATCTTTATAAGAAAGATGGAGAAAAATTTACCAATTTGCTCTGCGATTCTATTAATAAGTATTTGAATTCTGTTAATCAACATGACATTTTAGTACAAAACATAGAGTAATTTTTAAAAGAAAAAAAGTAAAAGAAAAATAAACTATGCAATTGTTTTTAAATTTAGCGAAATCACTAGAAAGAAATAAGAAATACAATGCCTTCTTTATAAATGAAATTACATACAGCTACTATGATTTCGCCAGGGTCATTTCAAAGATCAGACGATCTTTACAATCGATAACCCAGAATAATGAAAAGAATATAGGCTTGATTATAAATGATGATATTGAAACCTATTCAGCTATTCTGGCACTTTGGCTTGAGGGTAAAGCTTATGTCCCGATCAATCCTGAAAGCCCGATTGACAGAAATTATAAAATCATAAAACAAGCTGAGATAAAAACGATAATTGATTCTTCTGATAAGATCGTTTATCCTGAATTAAATATAATAGAGTCCCGAAAACTTAAAGAGGCAGAAATTAATATTGCCCCTGTAAACACATCGGATAATGAATTAGCTTATATTTTTTTCACATCCGGAACAACAGGTGAACCCAAAGGAGTGCCTATAACACGTGCGAATCTCAGCGGATTTATTGATGCGTTTTGGAAACTTGGATTTGAAATTGACAATAATGACAGGGTATTACAAATGTTTGAGTTGACGTTTGATCTGTCCGTGATGTCATTTTTAGTTCCGTTATTAAAAGGTTCCTGTGTCTATACCATTCCAAAGGATAAAATCAAGTATAACTATATTTTTGAACTATTGGACGAGCACAACCTTACAGTGGCACTGATGGTTCCTTCAATTTTACATTATTTACGACCCTACTTCGACGAAATAAATGCTCCGAGCATGAAGTATAGTTTATTCTGTGGTGAAGCCTTGCCCCTGGATGTTACTGAAGAATGGAGCAAATGTTTACCTAATGCTGAAATCAGTAATGTTTATGGGCCAACCGAAAATACCATTTTTTGTACAAGTTATGTCTTCCATAGAGAAGGGAAAAATAAAGAATACAATGGGATACTTTGTATAGGAAAACCCATATCTGGAGTTGAGATAATAATAGTTAATGAAGATAATCAAACTTTACCTGCCGGAGAGAAAGGTGAACTATGCCTTGCAGGTGAATTATTGACTCCGGGTTATTGGAGGAATACAGAAAAAAATAAAGAGGCTTTCTTTAATATTGACTACACAGGTAAAACAACCCGTTTTTACAGAACTGGTGACCTGTGCGTTAAAGATAAAGATGACGATATCATGTACTTGGGTAGAATTGATTTTCAAACTAAAATACAGGGATTCAGGGTTGAGCTTTCTGAAGTTGAATTTCATGCTAAGGCTTTTTTAGGTAAGATTAATGCTGTGGCAATAGCCATAACTAATAAAATTGGTAATACCGAAATAGGTTTGATTCTCGAGTCACAGGAGTTTAATACCAGTGAACTGATTAATTATATGAAAAAGAAAATGCCCGAATACATGATTCCTACCAAGATAGGCTTTGAGAGTAAATTCCCGCTGAATATAAATGGCAAAATTGACAGGAAATTACTGCAAGAAAAATTCAATAGTCCAATAATTCAGGTCGGTCAAAAAGCCATTACAAAACATACTATAACACAAGACAAAATAAATGATTTCGCAAAACTAACAGGTGATTATAATCCAATTCATTTCGATGACAACTATGCAGCAGGAACTATTTTTAAAAGAAAAATTGCGCATGGTCCTTATGTTATTACACTAATAACCACTATGTTCGCCAATAAACTACCCGGACCAGGTTCTGTGTATTTAAGTCATGATATTAAATATGTATTTCCCGTTTATATCGGTGATCTGATAACTGCTTCAGTTGAAATTATTGACATACTTCCCAATAAGCACATATTAGTCAAAACAATTTGCACAAATCAGGATAATGTGACTGTAATTGAAGGGATAGCCCGATTGAAAAAATATTAATAGTTTATAATTCATTAACAATAAGAAAATATGGAAGACTATTTATTTCGCAGAGCTGCAATTGAAGATGTTTCTTTTATAGCCGAAGTCATTATAGAAGCAGAGAAAAGTAGTTCAGGCAATTTAAGCTTTTCGTCATTGTTTAATTTGACAGAAGATGAAGTTAAGGCACTCCTTATTAAAATGCTTAATGAAGAGATTGAAGGATGCGAGTTTTCAATTAGCAGTTATATAGTTGCAGAATATAACAATAAACCAGTGGCAGCTATTGGCGCATGGATTGAGGAGTTTGATGGTAATTTGCCATCTGCAATTCTAAAGGCCAATTTAATTAGTTCAATTTTTCCTAAAGAAAGCTTACAATATTTAAAATCGAAATTAGATATTATAAGCGAATTGCAAATAGAAAGAGAAAAATTGGCATTACAACTTGAGTATTCTTATGTCATAAACGAACATCGGGGCAAAGGTCTTTATGGTAAAATTATACACAAGCTCATCGATGAGGCATTAATACAATGCCCCGAATTAAAAAAGGTTCAATTTCAAGTGTATAAAACCACATCCCAGGTGATAGGGTTCTTTGAAAAGCAAAATTATCAGATAGTTAAGATATTTAAATCAAATCATCCGGATATTTTAAATTATTTACCCTGCGGCGAAAAACTATTAATGGAAAAAACCTTTAAATGATAAATACAATGGAAAGAAGTGAAATCATTGAAAAAATCAGAACAGTATTAGTTTCTGTATTAAAACACGAAAATTTTGAAATGAAAGGTGAAACCACTGCCAGAGAAATCGAAGGCTGGGATTCCCTTTCTCACATGATAATTATAACCGAGATTGAAGAACAGTTTAAAATAAAATTTAAACTCAAGGAGCTTAATAAATTAAAAAATCTAGATTCTTTGATCGAAATAATTCAATCCAAACTATAGCCGGCATTAATTTGTTGAAATGGTATTTAATTCACCCGAATTTGTTCTGTTTCTGCCTATAGTGTTCATTTTGTATTGGTTTGTTTTTAGCAAATCAGCAAAAAGTCAAAACATTATTCTTTTACTGTCAAGTATATTTTTTTATGTCTGGGCAGATTGGCGCTTTTTATTTCTGGTCGGTGCAAATGTATTGTTCAATTTCTTTATTGGTATACAAATTCAGGATGCTCAGAAAGAAAAACACAAACAGCAACTCCTTTGGCTTGGAATATTTTTTAATCTTGGTATTCTCGGATATTTTAAATATTTTAACTTTTTTTACGATAGCTTTGTCGACTTAATTAATCTATCAGGCGGCAACCTGAATTATAGTTCATTAAAAATTCTCCTCCCCCTTGGTATTAGTTTTTTTACTTTTCAAACGCTTGGCTATCTGTTTGACATTTATAATGAAGAAATCGAACCTTGCCGGGATATTTTGGCTTTCTCTGCTTATGTACTTTATTTTCCTAAAATATTGGCCGGTCCTATTGAACGTGCCCAAAAATTTATTCCACAAATTGAAGTTAAACGGTTGTTTGACAATAATCTGGCATTTGATGGTTTACGTCAAATCCTCTGGGGCTTGTTTGCAAAAATTGTTATCGCAGACAATTGCGCCGGTTTGGTAAATGAAATTTTTGCCAACCCGGAAACCCAGTCAGGAAGTATGCTGATGATCGGTTCAGTTTTTTTCCTTATCCAAATATATTGCGATTTTTCAGGGTATTCAAATATTGCCATCGGAGTTTCAAAGCTATTAGGGATTAAGCTGATGACCAATTTCGCAACTCCATTTTTTTCAACCAATATAAGTGATTTTTGGAAAAAATGGCATATTTCATTAACAAGTTGGTTAATGGATTATGTTTTCACTCCCCTCTCTTTTCTTATTGCGGAAAAATAAAAAGACAGGATTGTTTATTGCTATCCTGATCACATTTATTTTAGTTGGATTTTGGCATGGTGCCAATTGGACATATATTGTTTTTGGGATATTGCAGGGATTCTATTTTCTCCCAATGATAATAAAAGGTACGCTTAACAAATCATCCGTAATTGCACCTGGGAAAATATTACCATCTTTAAAAGAATTTTTACAAATGACCTTTTTATTTATCCTTTTGGCTTTGACGGCAGTATTTTTCAGAGCTGAAAGTGTTAGTCAGGCTTTTGCATACCTTTCAAATATTTTCTCTCCTTCTTTATTCAAACAACCAGATTTGAATAAGTTTGTTTTCATTGCCCCGGTAATGCTTATTATTTATTATTATTGAATGGTTCAGCCGAAACAAACAGCATCCACTGGAGTTTAATAACAGATCGGTATACTATAAATGGGCTATATATTTAATTTTAGGCTTTGTTGTTCTGCTGGCTTATGATAATAATCCGAATGATTTTATCTATTTACAATTTTAACATGAGTAAAAATTTATCAATAAATTAGAGGTTTAGATCGATAATCATAATATTTTATAATTTAACTTCGGTTTAGATAAAAACTAAAAATATAAACAATGTCCACACCTTACATAAACAATCTTTTTCTTGAATCTGTATTAACTGAAATAAATCCATTTATTACCACAGATGAAGTAGTAACCTGGATGATACAAAGGAATAAGGCAGTTGAGGTAACGGTTAGAAAAATCTCTTTTAATAAAATGAACAGCTGGTCATTAAATGAAGACGAGGGTATTCTAAGACATGTATCCGGAAGATTTTTCTCGATTCAGGGTATAGAAGTAAATACTAACTGGGGAAATACTCCTTCATGGCAGCAGCCCATAATCAACCAACCAGAAATAGGCTACCTCGGTATTATTACAAAAATATTTAATAATGTTCTTTATTTTCTTCTCCAGGCAAAAATTGAACCCGGAAATGTAAACAGTGTGCAACTTTCTCCAACATTGCAAGCGACCAGGAGTAATTATTCTCAGGTCCATCAAGGAAAGAAGCCGTTGTATCTTGAATATTTTCAGAATGCAAAAAAAGATCAAATTCTTTTAGATCAGCTACAGTCAGAACAGGGAGCAAGATTTCTAAAAAAGAGAAACCGGAATATGATCATCATCGTTAAAGAAGATGTTCCTGTTTATGATGATTTTGTCTGGCTTACTTTGGGTCAGATCAAAAAACTGATGACAAACAACAACCTGATTAATATGGATACCCGAACAGTCATTTCAGGTATCTCATTTGATACATTGGCAACTGTGTCCTTGCCTATGTTGTTAAAAGAAAAAATGCTTAAAAACTCATTCGAGAACGAAATGTTACTTTCAGCAATTGATAAAACTAATGCATTGCACACCTTTGACGAAATTCTAAATTGGCTTACAGCATTGAAATGCCGGTATGATCTGGAGTTAAAACCTGTATCGTTGTTCAAGATAAATGACTGGATTGTAAATGATGACTTTATTGGACATGTTAAAAACAGGTATTTCAGAGTAATAGCAACTGAAGTAGAGATAAGTAACAGGGAGGTCATGAAGTGGTCGCAACCTCTTGTCGAATCACTCCAGCAGGGTATAACGGCTTTTATAGTTAAAAAAATTAACGGAGTTTTTCATTTCCTTGTTCAAGCCAAACTTGAATGTGGCAATTTTGATATTCTCGAAATGGCTCCGACGGTTCAGTGTATTACCGATAGTTATGATCATCCTTTTGATGTTCCTTTCTTGAGTTATGTTCTGAATGCACAACCGGAACAATTTCGATATAATACTCTGCAATCAGAGGAAGGTGGCAGGTTTTACAGGGAACAAAACAGAAATATAATCATCGAAGCTGATAATTATTTTCCCATAGAGATACCGGAAAATTATACGTGGGTTACGCTCAACCAACTCAATACTTTTTTAAAGTTTAACAATTATCTGAATATCCAGGCACGCAGTTTATTGTCGTCTATTAAATTTAACTAAAATGAAGATACCATTTAACAAAGTTTATTTTACAGGTAACGAAGAAAAATACCTGCTTGAAGCGCTTAAATCAGGAGCACATTGTGGCAACCATAGCTTTAATAAAAAAGTTATTGACCTGATGAAAACAAAGTTTGGCTTTGGTGATGTTTTTTTAACACCATCATGCACGGCATCACTTGAAATGGGTGCTTTACTATCCAATATTGGTCCGGGCGATGAAGTAATTTTGCCATCTTATACATTCAGTTCAACAGTTACATCTGTTGTGATATTTGGAGCAAAACCTGTATTCTGTGAAATAGACCCCGCAACAATGAATATTGATGCTGAAAGAATAGAAGGTCTAATTACTTCAAAAACAAAAATGATAATTCCTATCGACTATGCAGGTATACCCTGCGATATAGATAAAATCATGGAAATTGCTCATAAACATAAACTGGTGGTTATGCAAGATTGCGCTCAGTCGTATGGAAGTTATGATAATGGAAGGGCTTGCGGATCTGTGCCCCATTTAGCTGCATTTAGCTTTCATGAATCAAAAAACTACAATGCCGGTGAAGGTGGGGCGCTAGTGGTAAATGTACCTGAGTGGTTCGAAAGAGCATATTTTTTACAGGAAAAAGGTACTGACCGCAGATTAGTAATTAATGGTGTTAAAAACAAATATTACTGGGTGGATAAAGGATCAAGCTATCTGCTCTCTGATATTCTGGCTGCAATGTTAATCGCTCAGCTAGAAAAAGAGGATGAGATTAAGGAAAAGCGATCAAAAATTACTAATGCTTACCTGAATTTATTTAACCAATATGTAAAGCGGGGAGTTGTAACAATTTTTCAACCAAAAAGCCATCATATAATTAATCACCATGCTTTTTGGGTAGTTTTCGATAATATTAATAACAAATCGTTATTTATGAGTAAATTGAAGGAGAAAGATATTTATGTATACATTGGATATCTGCCATTGCATTCATCTCCTATGGGTTTACGAATGGGCTACAAACCCGAAGACTTACCTGTGACTGAAGACCTGGGTTCCCGAATTGCAAGATTGCCTTTTTACACCGATTTGGCCGATGAAGGATTGGATTATTGCTTATTCGAAATGAACGAAGTGATGAAAGAACTTTATCCCTAATATGTTATGATAAGATTTGCGGTTATTGGATGTGGTACTATCGCTCAGAAATGTACCATTCCTGCTTTGATGCATTCCGGACAATCAATGGTAAGTGTATGTGTCGATATAAATCCTAAAAAAGAAGAAGAAATATCAAATAAATTTGAATTACCCTTCGAAACTTCATTGGATTTGGCGCTCAAAAAATATAAAGTCGATGCTGTTTATATCTCAACTTCCAATGCCACGCATAAAAACATGATAATTAAGGCAGCAAAAAGTAAATTGCATATTATTTGCGAAAAACCCGGTGTAATTAGCAGTATTGAAGCAAATGAGGTTGTAGGATGTTGTAAATCTAATGGCGTTGCACTTTTTGAAGGCTTCATGTATCAGTTTCATACACAACATGAAATTGTACGTCAAATGATTGCAAATGATGCAATTGGGCGTCCATTTCACTATCAAGCATGGTTTGGCTTTCCTCCATTACCTGAAAATGATTTCAGATATAATAAGAATTCAGGTGGTGGGGCAATGCTGGATGCAGGACCTTATACTATTCACTCAGCCCGACATTTTTTTAATACAGAACCTATTAAAGTATCTGCGGTAATTGAAAATGAAGGAAAAGAAGTTGATGTTCGAGGCTCCGTGATGCTGGATTTTGGAGAAAGCCGGACAGCCCATCTAGTATTCGGCTTCAATAACATGTATCAGAATAAATACTCAATATGGGGTACAAAAGGAGTTCTTACACTGTCGCGCGCATTTGCTGTACCGCCAGATTTTAGCTCAACATTAATTCTGGAGCAACAAGGGAAAGTTCAGGAATTCAAAATGGAGCCATGCGATCATTTTATTGAAGAAATCAAATACTTTGTTAACAATATGTTTGATGGATCATTTGTCTCATCATGGCAAAATGAAATCATTAATCAGGCAAAAGTGATGGATAGAATTAGAGGAATCCTATGATTTTTTTTAATTAAATATCCCTCTATTAGGAAAAAGGCATATCTCCATCACAATAACCAGGATTAATATTTTTCATTACCAATGCCATTTTGCAGGTCATATCAGACATATTAAATAAATAAGGTCGCTCTTTTTTTCTTAAAAGATAGGATTTAACCATCGCGTCTGACAAAAGGGGTTGAGCAACTTCATTTGAAATGTCAACCTTATCTGCGAGGACATTTGAAGCATATTTTATCACTAATGCTAGTAGGATTTCATTTTTTCGAGGGCAAGATAATTCGTGATCGAGTAATTTTAAGAAAGTAAAACCTCTATCCCTGGAGACTGAAAGCACCATGTAGCCCATCATTTTATTGGTTTCGTCGGATAAAATTTCCAGGGCAACATTATAGAACACTTCACGCACCTCAGAAAAAAAATATTTTGTTCCATTCTCTGATGAATATTGATCTTTGCTTTTTACCCATGGATATTTCAGCATCCAATTAGCAGCTTTGATTCCGCGATAATATTTATAATCTTCAGAACTGTTCGATTCTTTATTTTCATAATTAATTTTTTCAACCTCTCTAAAAGAAATACCATTAAGCATTACTGATGTTCTTCTGGAAATTCTCTTATAAATGATCCGTTTACAATAATTATAAAGGCCTTGATCGTTCCCCTTTATTAAAGATTTATCATTTTTATTAGAGTTAGAGAATAGTTTGTCGATAGATCTTATTAACCACACATCGCATTTTTTGAAATCAAGTTGTGAATAATGGAGGGTTTTTACATATTCAAATCCTAAAAAAAGACATGCGTTTCTTGTATTATTATTAAATCCTGTAATGATAAGTGCCTTATCAAGGCTTAATGCAGCTTTCATTAACAATGAACCAACGGATCTGCCCCTAACGATTTCGGAAACTAACCATGTAGTCGGGAAATACATCTTTTCATAAGTGCCTTTGTATTTGGCCATACCGGGCATCATACCCAAATAGCCAACACACCGGTTTCCCTGATAGGCTAATATCAAGCCTATATCATCCTTGTCGGCTAAGGGATTATTAGCACCGGCTATCGCTCGCTGATTTGAAATAACGGCAAGATCCTCCGTTGTTTTATTCTTATTGAAATTCTCTGTAAACTCAACCAAGTCACCTATTTTGATCATTTCTATTCTGATTTTCTCCCCAGGTAATATGTTTGTTTTATCATCAGAGCCACCCGGTCCTATTTTTTTATATTTTCCTGGCAAAAGGCCAGACACCAAATTATTTGATTTTAATTGTTTTAGGACTTCATATCTGAAAAGATTTTTGTAGATCAACCTGGCTGAATTATTTGTGTTTTCCATGGATTGTCTCTGAAGATTATTTGAGCAGTAGCCTTTGCTAAGACCAGCAGTGCCAAATGAAACTTGGACGTCTCCATTAAAATGGGTGCTTTTTATAAATTCTTTTGCTCCTTTATCATTGTGCGGAAATGCAAAGATCCTATAGGGTAACTTGAATTTATCCACCAAAACATCAAGGCTTTCTTTTGTCTGCCTAATTTGTTCACCTAATGGCAGGTACTTATATAAAGGATGGTCAATACTATGTGATCCAAAATCAAATCCATCTTCTATAAGTTTATTGATTTGGAAAGTTGTGAGATACGGTTGTTTTTCTCGTAAATATTTTTTAAAATCCACTTTCAAAATCAATGCAATATCTTCCAATATGTTTCTCAAATGATATGGTATCGATAAAATTGCATTTTTAATGTCATCGTTTAATATTTCATTATCCCTTAAAACAGATTTAATTTCTTTTACTGGTAAAGATTCTGCATAATTATTTATGACATCGATCAAAAGACTGGCCTTGTTGCGATAAAACATACTCTCATTGTCTACAAAAGCCGTATTAATAAAAAAAATGGAAGGTATTGATTTCTTTTTTAAAATAGGAGCAACAACATCATAAACCTCCCGATAACCATCATCGAGAGACAATAAAATGGACCTTTGTTTAAAAGCGATATTATTATTTATATTATGTAGTAGATCCTGATATGAAATGGGATTGAAATGCTTTAGAAAAAAATCAAGATCTTTTTCAAATTGCCTGATATTTTTATAAGAATACAAATTTGCCACATGAGACACTCTGTCATCACTCACGATATGATAAACCGGTAGAAGCAATCGGTTGGCTTGAATTCTATTTAAAACGCCAAAAGGTATAATTTTTAAATTCCAAAAGAGAATATTTTTAATGAAATCCATGGTATTTATATTGGTATATTAATTTTCATTTTTCATTACATATAAGTTAATAAGTCAAGTTAACTTCCCCAATTCAAAATACAAATTTGAATGAATAAATTTGAAATAAACAATTGGAATACAATCAATCAAGTCCCATATTAGTTTCTATTTCATTCATCACAACTTATTCTTTTTAATTAAATTTCAGCAAAGTTTTAAGGAAGTTATTTTGAAAGCTTCACTTATATTAAAGCCATACTCTTATTTCATTGTTAGTCATTAATATTACAATTTCAATGGAAACCATACCTAATTATTAATAAAATGGCATATCACAATCAGAATGATCAGGATTACTTTTCTTTCATTATCAATACCATTTTGTAAGAAATATCAACACATAAAAAAGGATTAAGTCTCAAAATTCCAAAGCTTTACGGGATTATCCTTTCAAATATTACCCCTCTCTGTAACCAATAATTTCATTCAATTGGCGTTTAAGTTCTTCGGTCAGAAAATCTTCACCCAATTCATTTCTTAAAATTTCTCTGTTCCTTTCCAGGTCGGCTTTGTCAAGAGGTTCGAAGACAGAAGCATTCCCGGGCACCAGGTCCTGAGTAATTGAAAATACGCTGCAGTTGATTCTTTTAAGATATGAATAAGTTGTATTTCGTTCGTCAAGATAAACCCTGGCGCCCATCCAAAGCATGGCAAATGTATTACCTATCCCTTGCTGCCGGTAGCTGTTCATAATAAATACCGAACAGGAATTTATAATTTTATTGTAGTCCTGAAGATTATAGAAGTCGGTCAGGGGCTCCATGTTTTCAGGGAAAAATTCATTTTTCAGTTTTAAAATTTCGTCCCGGTATTCATTAATGCCGTAACTCAAAGGCACAATAATCTTTCGGTTTCCAACCGGAAGGTCTTTCAGTTTTAAGAAAACCTCAAGATGATTATTCGATGGTGTAGCAGAATTGCCAACCAGTATTCCGGTTCCTGAAACAAATGTACTTACATGATCCCGGACGATATGTTCCAGAGGGTAATAGGTAAATCTTACATACCGGGAATTGAGAATCTTTAATTTATTCAGGAATTCATATTCTTCTTTAAATGGGAAAGCAAAAAACCTGATTTTTTTTATTGCTCTGAAACGATTGAATTTCCTTAGCTGGCTTTCGAAATTCCTTTTTTGCCGGATATGCCAGCTTCCCGATTTTTTTCTGATGATGTGTTTGAACCTTTTTAACGTTCTTTCTCCATAGATAGATCGCGTATAATACTGCTTGAAGTTATAAATTTCGTAACCCCAGAAGGACCAGAGAATTTTAACATTTTTTCCGGCATGTTTTACTATCTGGCAGCGAAAATCATCAAGTCCATGAAAAACCACAAGGTCATAGTTATTAATTTCATTCAGGATTTTAGTCAGGGTGTGATGGTTTTGCTCAACTATCTCAAAGTGGGGTTGCTTAGTTATAAACCGAAGTTTATCCATCTTGTTTCCCACAAGAAAATAAAATTTGTTGCATCCGGGATAAATCCTTTCGAATTGCCTGTTGGCGCTTTCGATAAATTTATCGTCAATCGTTATATGCAGGATCTGGATCATAATTTTAATACTCGTATATAGGTTTCTTAACGAAGTTAAATATCAAAGCTAATTGTAATATGAGTCCCCTTTAAGCCACCCTTCTTTGAGAATAGCAAAACCTTCATAGAGCAGTGTTCCTTTTTTAATTCTGTTAGATAAAAAGTAATTGCTTAGTAAAAAATCGAATGATGACCATATAAATTTCCCATTGAGCTGCCTGGTATAATTAGGTGATGATTTGTGAAAATTAAAGACCTGCAATTTATTGAGGGGAATTAATAAATTTCCTATTTTCTTTTTTCTGAAATCTTTCAAAATATAGTCCATTAATAAAAATAATAATCAAGTTCTGTTAATCATTTAAATCTTTTTTTACCAGATAATCCAAGAAGTTTCCATTTGATAAAGCCACCAATATACCTATAGTATTTTTGAATTAGAATTCTATATGCTTTATACGAGGTAATATGTTTTTTGTAAAAAAGAATATCCTTTTTAACATTATAGTTTGATCTAATTGTAAACAAGGACGCAATGAGTTTCTTAAAGCTGTCATTATGCCTTAACCCTGAATGCCTGGTATCATTGTAAATTTTCAAATCTGGAAAAACGACAATATTATATCCCATTTTTTTCGCTCTGAAAGTAAAATCACTATCTCCGTGATATTGAGGAAATTTTTTTTCATCCAGCCAACCGACCTGATTATAGACGCTACTATGGGTTATAGTCCCCATTCCAGGCAACCAGTCGCATTCAGTTTTTATAGAATATTCACTATTATCAGGCTGAGCTGTGCCAATTAAACTCTTTTGTCCGGTTTTAGCATCAAACAATCCACCCATCGACCAGATGAGTTCCTTATCATGAGCATGATAAATTTTGGACCCTATAATAGTTTTAGGATTATTAATATTCAAATGAGACATTAAATTCTTAAAATAATCACTATCAGCAAAAATATCGTTGTTCCACCATAATACGTAATCAACATTCAATTGGTTAATAGCGTATTTCACGGCCATATTTATCCCGCCACTCCACCAAAGATTTCCAGTACCTTTTAAAACATAAACCTGAGGATAATGTTTTGTTAACCAATCAAAGGTTCCGTCTGTACTTCCATCATCAACAATTATCACTAAAATTCGGTCATTCAACTCCTTTGATATATGATTTGAAAATAAGGAATCGAGGCATTTCTTTGTATAAGATAATCCATTAAAGACCGGAAAAACGATTGCCAAAATCATAATTGAGTATCAGATTATTCTGCTAAAATTTCTCTATTGGGTTGATTTTTTTCATGCTTCAGTTTAAACTTTGAAACATCATATATATAAAGGACGCTTGCAATGACAATTATTTCTGTGGACCTTGAAAAAGATGATCCCAAAACCTCATCGATAATTAATATAACAGACCATATTTTAATATAGAAATATTTTGGCTCCACTTTCATTGTGAATAATTTAATAAAAATTAACAGCACGCACACAATCCACAATACTCCATATTTTGAGTACTCCCCGACAAGTCCAATATCACTTTGGTAAAAACCAAAATTAGCTTTATAGAAATAAACTTTTAAACCGTAGGAAGATGCCATGTGCGCCTCTCCATTGCCTATATAATAATTTAATGTGGTTGGGGAAAACTCGGTAAGAAAAAATTTAATTGATCTAACTCTGATGTCATCATCCTGCTGTGAAGCCTGAGTTTGTGAAACCTCAATAAGATTCATGAAAATATCCTGGAAAATAAAAAATACCAAAGTCGCAGAAGATATCATTAAAAGCATGACAAGGATTTTTGATTTTACCTGACGGCTTATCAGAATAAACAACAGCGCACCTAGTAAATATGCCAATATTGTTGATCTGGTTCCTTGTAATATTGGGATAACTAAAATAATCAAAGCTAAACCGACATAGATTTTTTTTGAGGTAGTAAATATTTTGTTTAAGCAATAGTAAAATATAAATCCTGCAAAACTTGATCCGGGCATAAAAATTCTAATAGTTCCTCTTTCTTCAGCAACCCTGCCACCAAACAAAATTTTTGGATAAATGGCATACTGGAACATAAAAAGTCCGATAAAAACCAGGGCCATTATTAAAAACATTCTTTCCAATTCCTCCGGGCGTATTCTGATTGCATGAAGAAAGAAATAAAATAAATACAAATACATAGAGGATTGTGCCCACATACTTAAACCGAAACTCTGATTATGACCGTATGTAGCACCCCACGCACCTAACATGGATGCAAGCAGGACAAGGCCGATTATTGTGCCTGAATATTGATGGAATTTCTTTCCCCGATCATAAATAAAAATGATCAAAATGGTTACCAGCATAAGTATAATCGCCACATAAAGGGTTAGCACAACCATTTGACTTGGAATCAATATGAATTTGAAGAAAAAGGCTGATGCCACTAAAATGAAATATACCAAAAGCTGCTTAACCATGACAACAGAACTAGTGTTGTGTTTTTTTTCTAAAAGATCTAAAAAGTTTATTTTTGAACCTGTACAAAATAATCGGAATCATTTTTTTCGAATCCATAACATTGTTATGATAATATGTATAATCCGCAATATACTCCTCGATCGGTTTCGTTTTAAAGATTATATCATCAATAGTCTTATCGTCATATATAACATCTTCTCGCCTGGCCAGGCTGAAATCATTACCCTTTAGGTTATAAAATATATTCAGTTCATGGGGTTTTAATGCTCTTTCATACCCAGATAACTTTTTTCTGCAATGCTTGGAAGTAATTACATAATCTTTTGAAAAGGATTCTTTTTGACCAAACAGGTCCATTTCTAAATCATAATTCTCTATGTCTTTGCAAAACCTTTTTATAACATCTGAGGAAATTTCCGAATACGCATCATAAACATTTATTGATAAATCGAGGGATTTAAATTTATAATTCCTTGGCGTTATTTGCAGGCTTACCTGACCGACGAAAGTTTTTGCCCACATATTTTCACCCCTGTCATTAAAATTACTGGTCAAAGATAACTGTGGATAAACAAAATACTTACCGGATTCCACCAAAAACCCATAGAAGTACTTTTTCCAGGAAGATGCTGACCAATATTTTGTGGTAATCACGGGGAGGCCATTTATTTTTTTCAAATCAGGTTCTTTCAAATACCATTTTGAAAATTCATCCCATTGTTCAACACTCCAGGCCTGGCCCAATGATGATGGAATCTGCATAAAATATACATCCGAATCATCCTGCAAAGGGATAAAAGGGATTTTTGAAGCTTCGGTGTAAGGTAAATTATAAAGGGAAATGCCTGCAATTTTGTTTTCCACTTGATAGTATTTGAGCGCTTCTGCAGCAAACTCATAAAAAAATGGAGAAACAACAAGATCATCTTCCAGCATGATTATGGAACCATATTCATAACAATACTTTCCACAATTGAGAATATGTCTCTTTAGACCGAGATGCTCATTGTGATATATAACCTTCTTTTGTCCAAACTTCCAGTCAAATTTTTCAGCTAATTCAAAAACATATTTATTTTTTCCATCATTATCAATACTGATAATCAAGGTCGTATCATTAGGATAAAAAGCCATATTTAACGAATTTAAAATCCTTGATAAGGATTTATTTCTGTTAAATGCGACAATTACTATTGCAGGTTTATATTGAACCACTTTATAAAAACGTTATGAATCCTATACGAAGAAAATCTAAAATCTTTTCAAATTATTAGCTCATTTTCCCCTTTACCTTTGAAAGGGATATATCGAATAATTTTTTTAAGTCCTTCCTTTGAAAATGAATTAAATGAAGGAAAAATAAACCGACTGCTGCGTTTATTATGATTCTGTATTCTAAAATTTCACCTATTATTATAACTAAGCCTAAAGTAAGCTTAGGTATCCAAAATCTCAGGACATTTGAACCAGAAAAACCGAATGACTTATAAAAACCGAAATAAAGATACATTGGAAGAATAACTATCAAAAAACCTATCGTATAAAAAATGGCAATTAGTTTGACTGAAAAAAAAGCTCCGGTTATTATAAACCCAATCATCAAAATAGCAGAGATGATGCCTATTTTCATGAATTCATATTCCTTATTCTCCAAAATATAGAAATGGCCAACTGTCGAAATCAAAGTTTGAAAAAGAATTAATATTCCAAAAAAGGGCAGTAACTCAGCCACCTGCATCCAATTTTCACCCCATAAAACTCCGACAAAAAAATCAGGAATAAGAATTAATACGGCACCAACAGGAAAATTAACAATACTTATTATCCCAAGAACATTATTGTATTCACCTTTAATATCTCCCCCTTCCAGTTTAAGTTTTTTCAAACTCGGATAAAGCACCGTACCGAACAATCCACTAATCAGATTTAATGCAAGCTGCAGCATTTTATAAGCACGGTTGTAGATTCCAAGATCATACTCACTATAAAATTTTCCAATAATAAGATTATCCGAATTCCTTGCCCAGTAATTAATTGTATTATAACTGCTAAGGTTGGTCATCAGGCTTTTGGTCTTTTTATATGCAACAATACTATAACTAAACTTGTAAAATTTAAATCCAACCCTCGTTTTAGATTCAAAAAAAATGTACTGAAGCAATTGCAGAATGATATTCGGGATGATTAATGACCAGAAAGAGAAACCTAAAAAGGCAAATAAAATCATGAACACAATGCTAATAATATTTGAGAAAAATCTGATCTTACCGATGTAATTAAAATTAAGTTGTTTTGATAGTATAGCTCCTGGCACAATTGTCATTGCGCCGAAAATAAAATTCGATGACATTACAATTGTTGGTAAAATTAAATCATGATCGTCATAGAAAAAGGCTATCGGAAAAGCAAGTACCGCCATTAAAACAAAAAGAAGTATCCCTATATAAAAAGCAAGATTATTTAATGCTTTGTGGTAGGTCGACCCATAATCACTCCTAATAATGGCGTAACTAAGACCAGCATCAACAAATATTGTCACAAATCCCGTGAATACTGTGATTAATGCTACAAATCCATACTCTTCAGGTAATAATAACCGGGATAAAACAATAGAGGAAAGGAAAACCGCAATTTGAGAACTGTAATTATATCCGCCAAGGGAAATAATATTTTTTAATAAGGTTCTTTTAAAGTTCACAATGTTTGGCGAAAATGGGTTTGACCATAGGTTATTTTATTTCTTGCTTCAGTTCAATTATTATTCTCTGTTTTTTTCATCAATTTCAAATGTAACTATGATTTACTTGCCTGGTTTTGCGATTTGATAATAAAAGGAATTTGTCCCATCAGTAATAAAATTTAAAAAAGAGCCAACATAAGCGATAGGATTATCCAAGAACTTTATTCTTTTTCTGAAAAGTCTTTTTTAGAATGCCTTTTCTCTGATTAGATTCATAATAATTCGATTGATATGCATAGCCATATGAATTCTTACTCATTTTTACATCATTCACAAGTATGGTGATATTAGTGATATTTTTAAGGCGAATATTTTTTAAATTCGTTTTAACCGCATCTTTCAAAGAATAGTTATGCCTAACGGTAAATATATTGATATCAGCAAAGCTAAAGAGCAGAAAAGTATCGGTTACCGCCCCAATTGGTGATGAATCAATAATTATATAATCATAAAGTTTTTTTAACTCTTCGAAAAATTGTTTGTTTCTTTCCGAAGCAATCAATTCAACGGGATTTGGTGGAATGGGTCCGGCTGATATTAAGTCAAGGTTTTCTATTTGAGTTTTTTGAATTATATCCTTAATTTCTGCTGTTTTTATCAGATAAGAGGTAATCCCTTTTTCATTTTTTAAATTAAAATCTTTATAAAGTGCAGGTCGTCGTAAATCAAACCCTAACAATAATGTTTTTTTGCCGAGTAAAGCATAAACTGATGCAATATTAATACTTGAAAATGATTTGCCTTCACCACTCATCGAAGAAGTAATCAATATAATCATTTTATCCCTCCCCTGTGCGAAGAAATTCACATTCGTTCTGATCGCCCTGAATGAATCGGCAAGCGGGGATTTTGGATATTCAGTGATAATGGCTTTGACTTTTGATGTATTATGCAGAACCTGCCCGATCAAAGGGTAACTGGTAATCTGTTCAATATCTTTAATATCCGTAACCTTATTATTAAAGAAATCTTTGATTAAAATAATTAAGAATGGAAGAACTAATCCCAGAAATGCAGCAATAATATAATTCATCTTCGTTTTGGGTGAAATTATACCTGCACTTAAATAGGATGCTTCATCAACTATTTCATAGTCTGGTGCATTGGATGCCCTTGCAATTTGAGCCTCAGCACGCTTTTGCAGCAAAAAAGTATAAATCTCGTCATTCAATTTTGTTTGGCGTTCCATTCCGATTACTTCACGCTCTGTTCTTGGCAGGCTGGCAATCTGACTGTTCAGTTTGGCCATTCTGCTATCTATGTCGTCAAGCGATATTTTAATCCTGTCATAGTTATATTTAATATTTTCAAGGATTGTTTTTTTAAGATTATTTATTTGTATTTCTAAATCCTTAAGGAATAAGTTTTTAGGATTATTCTGTAAATAATTCATCCTTTGATTATTAAGCGTCATTAATTCATTTATCAAAGAAGTTAACACCTCATCCTGAACATCCATTGCAGAGGGAGCCATAAGATCCGACACATCCCTGTTTTTCTCCAAGTAATTTTTTATATAATCAAAATATTGCTGCTTAATTTTGATCATTGAACGATCTGTTTCGAGGGCGTTGATTTTTTCATATAGCTGCTCTCCCTGAAAACTTAAGTTCATTGCCTGATTTGAAGACCGGTAATATTGTAATTTGTTTTCTGCAAATTTTAAGGAATCTGCAATATCTGAAATTCTCGAATCGATAAATTTAACAGTATTATAGGCAATCTCGTTTTTCTTCTCCAGGTTTCTTCGCAAATAAACCTTGGTCAACGTATTTAAAAAATCAGTGATTTTTTTGGGATGGGTTCCTTTAAGGAAAATTGCTACAACAGAGGAGGTTGTGGAAATAGTACTGATTCCCAAATTGGCCTGATAATAAAGGGTAAGAAGATATATGTCATTGAAGTGAAAGAATAATTTTTTGTTTTTATATACACTTGGTCTTAGGTTTTCATTTTTATGAACGATGAAATCAAAATATTTGCCTGATATTTTTTCTCCAAACCTGAATAATCCATAAAAACTTAATGAGTCGAGGTTTCCTATATACTTATTCGCAACATAGTCATACAACACAACATCCTCAGCTTGTGTCCTGAGTTTAAAGGTAGTATCGGTCATCACTTCTACATAAAAACGAACATTTACTGGTTGTACATGGGTTTGATCGATAATGACCTGAATCGGTGAATTATCGTACAAATCTTTATAGGAACTAAATGGTAAGAACTTTAATGGGAACAAATTTTCTTGAAGAACATAGGTAACCTGAAGATTCAATTCCTGAACAGCCTGATTTATTGATGAAAAAGATTTTAATACTGATATTTCGTTTTCAACACTTTGAATTCCACCAAACATATCAATTCCGCCCATCATTCCAACCCCGGAATTCATAAATGAACTCCCGTTTTCTTGTTTTATCAGTATTGTTGAGGCATTGGAATATATCCGCTCACTATATTTATTTACTAAAAAGGCAATTATTAATGCAATAAACAAGGAGGCAATAAAATAAAACCTGTATTTCAGAACCTTTAATATAATTTCCTTAATATCAGTTTTCTGCTGGAAAATTTCCTCTGATGCCTGTGACATAAGTTTATCTCCAATTAATTAATTAATCCAAGTGTATATATTAACACCGCAAGGGACGCAAGTGTCGATACGGTTGACAAAATATACGGCAAGTTTACTAAATTCAGGTTACGAAATTTTGCATTTATTGGTTTCACTATAATAACATCATTTGGAATGATATAGTAGTTATCCTTAGATACCACTTCTCTATCTGTTAGATCAATAACGTCATAATTTATCTTGTCCCTGGTTTCTCTTATCAGAATAACATTTGTTTTATTTCCATAATCCTTGATGTCTCCGGCTAAACTCAAGGCCTGAAAAATTGTTATTTGATCCCTGTAAAATGTATATTCACCAGGTCGATTTACTTCTCCTAATACCGTAACTGTATTATTAACGAATTTAACGGTGATTGAAATATTAGTAAGATATTCACCAACTTCAGCCTCAATTTTTTGTCGTGCCTCCTGTAACTTCAATCCCTGGACAAAAATCTCACCAACAAAGGGAAAGGTTATAAAACCAGATTGATTGACGGTATAACTTACCAGATTAACATCGCTGGCCGAAGCCACTCTTGCTTGACTGCCGAAGACATTAGCAGTTTTTTCATCTATGCTTGAAACCTGAATATAGATGTTATCAAATGGTTGAATTGTTTTTTCAGGTCTTATATTAACATATTCATTTTTTATTTCAGTTTCCTCCTGCTGTAAATACAATAATTTCTTTTTGGGAAGGCATGAATAGCAGATTGCAAGAATAATAATTAAAAAAAATATCTTGCTTATATTTTCTTTATTTTCCAATTGCTTGATTTTTAATTATAAAACCGTACCAATTTAATTTAGGCACAAAATTACTACTAATTCTCAGGTTGCAAAATTAATTAGAAGGATTCCCTTTTTTAGAAAAACAGAATGGTTGTCATTTTTAAGAGCCGGAGCCCTTCAGGATGGTTCTGATGGTTTTAAAAAACAGGACTAAGTCCAATTTATTTGACCAATTATCAATATAATTCAGGTCCATTTTCATCCACTCGTTGAATGAAATCTCATTCCTGTTAGGCTCAATTTGCCATGTACATGTAATTCCTGGTTTCATTGATAATCTGCGGAGCTGCCATCTTTCGTATTGTTTAACTTCTGATGGGATAGGCGGACGGGGACCAACAAGACTCATGTCGCCTATTAACACATTGATAAATTGTGGTAATTCATCTAAACCTGTTTTTCGCAGGAACTTTCCGACCCCGGTTATTCTTGGGTCGTTTTTGATCTTAAATACAGGGCCGTCTGCTTCATTAGCCGACATTAATTCCTCTTTTAAAGCCTCCGCATTAACGACCATGGTTCTGAATTTATACATATAAAAGGTCCTCCCCCTTAACCCAACCCTCTGCTGTTTAAAAAAAACAGGACCTTTAGATGTCAGTTTAATTAATGACGCAATTAATAGTAATGCCGGTGACCAGACAACAAGAATGAAAAGTGCAGCTAACACTGAAAAAGCATTTTTTATTCTTAGTGCGAAGTAATCGGATGGTGTATTATCAAAGGTTAAGAATGGGATATCGTCAAAGTGATTTATGTGCGCTTTTGTGGCTGGCATACTGAACAATTGTGATTGCATTCTGAAAACGACTCCAACTTCTTCACAATCATGTATGATCTTCCGTAGTTTGTTTTGGTCAATATCATTCTTACAATAAATAACCTCATCTATGACATTGATATCGATCAAGCTTGGAAGGCTCACGTAATCTGGATGGATATTGACAACACCCTTGTATTTTTTGTATAATTTACTAGAATTGGTTATGATATACTTTAAAATGTAACCCCATTCTTTATTCTCTATTATTCTTTCAATAAAAAGTTCAGAAGTATCATCTGCAATCAAAATAACATTCCTTGAATTGTACCCTTTGACCCTGAAATACTTCATTAAGCGATATACGGTAATCCTCAGGGCAAACAGTGTCATTAAATTGAGAACCCCAAAAAACAAAATCACAAATCTGCTAATGGAGTGCAACTGAAAAAGAAACATAAAAAGAAAAATAATACCCAGGCCTATCCCGATTACTGCAAAATATGAAACCAGTATTCTGGAATAGGATTTTGTTCTATGTATTTCAGTCAAATTAAAAACTTTCAGGAGAATAAACCAGGTTGGAACAATTAATAATCCAATGATAAGGTATTCGTTGGGTAAACTTACTCCTGAATCAAAAATAAAATGTCGAATAATATAAGCGGCCAGAAAGCATAATACAGACAAGATTACATCAAAACCACCAAGAAAATTATTGATTTGCTGTTCTCTTTCCTTAATCATAGTTTCTATTTTTAATTTCTTTCAAACATGAAAATAAAAGCATGCCAAACAACATTTCAAAAATCATACCTGATATTAAAATACTATTATTCACTTATTCTTAGTTAATATTTAAAAATAATTCATTCCCAATTGTGGAAAGATTTTCTTTTATTGGAGATATCATTTTAATTTGGATAAGATTAAAACATAGTTAGGTTAGTTTTGTTTTTACTTTCTGCCAAACTTTTTTAGTATAATTGCAGTATAAGCAATAATTAAGCTAATGAAATGATAAAATATATAATTATTTCTCCGGTCAGAAATGAGGAGGCATTTGTTGAGAGCACCATAAATTCAGTTTGCAATCAAACTATTAAGCCGGTGGAATGGATTATTGTCAATGATGGTTCAACCGACTCAACAAAGGAAATTATCATACCTTATACTTTAAAGCATCAATGGATTAAGCTTATAAATATAGAAGACAGGGGATACTATTATCCAGGAACCGGTGTTGTGAACGTTATAAAAAAAGGATTTGAAAATATCAGTTCGAATGGTTGGGATTATATAGTAAAATTGGATTGTGACATTACTGTTGAACCTGATTATTTTGAAAAAATATTCCGGGAATTTTCCAGGAATGACAAGCTCGGTATAGCAAGCGGCGCTGTTTACCTGACAAATGGCAAGACCGAAGTCAAAGAAAAATCACAGTTTGATCATCCCTGGGGCGCATCTAAAATCTACCGAAGGCAGTGCTTTAACGACATCAAGGGATGGAAAGCCATTCCCGGATGGGACCTTGCTGATCTGCTAGGTGCCCAAATGAATGGTTGGGAAACAAGATGCTTTGATGATTTTAAAATTCTGCATTACAGAGAATCCGGATCGAGAAGAGGAGGCTTTACATCGGGAAAATTTTTGTTAGGCAGTTTTCTTTACAGGTATGGATATAGCTTTACCTATACCTTTTTTAAAGGCATCTACAGGTTAACCGAAAGACCCTATATAATTGGTGGATTTAGCCTTATTGCCGGATATTTATACGCCTTTGTGAAAAATGAAGAAAAACTTTTCGATAGGGAAATGAGAAAGTTTCTCAGAAAAAAACAAAAAAAATACTTTTTTGCAGGGATAAAAAAAATATTCGGGATAAAGTGACGAATTATAGAAAATATAATACTAAAATTAGATGCCGATTTTTTCAATAATTACCATTTGCAGGAACAATTTGCAGGAATTGCAATATACTTATAAAAGCATTCATTCTCAATCCTTTGATGATTTTGAATGGGTAGTTGTTGATGGAAATTCCAGCGATGGAACCAAAGAGTGGCTAAGATCATTAAACCCAGGACATAAATGGGTGTCGGAACCGGATAAGGGTATTTTCGATGCGATGAATAAAGGAATAAAACTATCAAGCGGAAAATACCTCATTTTCATTAATAGTGGAGACGCATTATTCGATAATTCCGTTCTCTTTAAAGTCTTCGAGAAACAGGATAAAGGTCAACTCCAGCTTGCTTTTATTTATGGCGATTCCATTGATATTGATGAATCAGGAAATGAATTTTACAGGAAAGCAAAAAAACACAGTTTAATAAAACGTGGCATGATCACTCAGCATCAGGCTATGTTCTTTAATAAAAACCTTTTACCCGAGTTAAACTTTGACCTGCACTACAAATTAACAGCGGATTATTCTTTAGTATGCGATACCATCAGTAAAGCAGGAGATGATAAAATTCTTAAAGTTGATTTTCCTATATGCAGATTTTCTATGGGCGGAACGAATGAAATTTATAGGTTTAAAGCTTTGTTTGAGGATTACAAAACGCGCAGAAATATTTTGAAACTCTCAATCCTTGAATCTGTATTTCTATTTTTTCTTCATTTTATTCATGCATTATTAAAAAAAGCTATACCTTCTATAAGGTTTTTCCAGCATAAGCGAGTAAAAAGTAATATTAAAGCGTCGAATGCGGATTAGTAACAGTTAGGTACTTTTATGTCAAAGACTAAATTTTACAATATAGATATTGACGTCCTTAATCAAGATGAAACCCTGACCAGATGTCGTGACTTCATCAACTCATCTTCGAATCATCTGTTATTTTTTGTCAATGCACATTGCTTTAATATTGCTCAAAAAAACACTTCCTATCTGAAAGTTCTGAATACTTGTGATCTTCTTTTAAATGATGGTGTTGGAATTAAAATGGGCGCAAAATTAGCCGGAATAAAATTGAAAGAGAATATGAATGGTACTGATTTTGTCCCTAAATTACTTGAATTTGCCAGCAAATTTAAACAAAACGTATTCTTTTTGGGTGGAAAAGAAGGGATTGCACTTGCTGCAAAACAAAATACAAAATTGAAACTTCCAGATATTTCTATTGTTGGTTTCCGTAATGGTTATTTTAATTTTGACGCTGATAGTGAAGTTATCACTGACATTTTAAATAAAAAAACTGATATTCTGATCGTTGGTATGGGAGTTCCAAGACAGGAATTATGGTTGACGAAAAACAAGGAAAAATTAACCGGGGTAAAAATCTCTGTTGCAGGAGGAGCAGTTCTTGATTTCATTTCAGGGAATGTATCACGGGCACCTTTATGGATGCGAAAAATCGGACTGGAATGGTTGTTTAGACTGATTCATGAGCCTATGAGGTTATTTAAAAGATATATCATTGGTATTCCTCAATATTATTATTATCTGTTCAAGCTTAAATAAACATTGAAAAAAATATACTTATATCCCATTTCTTCGAGGAATAAAAATAGCGGTCTATATAATCCCTATGTTGATGATTTTACAGATTCCATCGGGAAATATTACCAGGTGATAAACAAATCCAGGCCGTCTAATAAAGGTATTATTGATTTAATGAAATACCTGTTTAAAATAGATTTTCTTTTCCTCAACTGGATTGAAAATGTTCCTGAAAGAAAGGGAGGGCGACTTCAAACTTTGTTTTTTCATTCAATAATGCCGTTGCTAAGGTTATTTGGGATTAAAGTAATCTGGACGATGCATAATAAATTATCCCATTCATCAAATCATATCAATCTCAAAAAATCAATTTTCAATAAACTTTTAAAAAAATCGGATTGTATCCTGACACATTCAAGTGAAGGGGTAATCTATGGAGAAAGTGTCTTGAACAAAAAAAATCTGCCGATTCATTTTTTTCATCATCCTGTTAAAGACCGCAGAGGTAATTCTGCAAATGTATGCAAATGGGATATTCTTATTTGGGGAACTTTATCTCCCTACAAAGGTATTCTTGAATTCCTTAAATTGCTTCACGATAAAAAAATCGAGAACAAATACAAAATACTTATTACAGGAAAAGCCATCTCAAAAGATTACTATAAGGCGCTCCTTGGTTTTGCCAATAAAAATATCATTATTGAGGAAGCTTTTATCGAGCCTGAATCGCTGAAGTTATTGATCAGTCAATCGAAAATCGTGCTTTTTACCTATGCCAAATCAAGCATCTTAAGCTCTGGTGCATTAATGGATTCGATAGGCTTTGGTGCAAATGTCGTTGGTCCTGAAGTTGGCGCATTCTCCGATCTTGCTTCGGAAAACATTATTTCAGTATATAAAAGCCAGGATGATATTATTGCCATCATTGACAAACTTTTGCAACAGATTGAGAAAAATCCCATTAAGAATCTTGATGTCTTTTTACAGGAAAATTCATGGGACAATTATGCAGGAAAGGTGCACGCCATTTTACAAAAGATGTGAAATTTCAACCAAAAGAGTTCATTCTTCCTGACATTTATCACCATAATTGATTCTTATTCCCTTTTATTTTCATCCGCACCAGGAAAGCCCATTAATATTTAAAGTTTTTTGAAAATTTGTCAATCCATGACTGTATTATTTCACAGTTTGTGGATTTGTCAAGAATAACAAGCCCATACCAATGTTAACCGAAAATAATTTTGCAACAGGCAACAGGCAGATAAATAGAACAATTATGAAGGCATTTGCAATATTATTTATTTAATTTGCAAAACAGTTTTATAAATTATTAAGCTGAATGAAAATCTGGAATCGCTACGTTCATGTTGAAATTGATGAGAAAAAGGCTCAGGGTACCGGGATGGCAATAGTCCTGATTTTACTTCTTATAGAGTTTTTTACTCATTCAGCAGTTGTTCTGAATTTTGCAATTGCAATACTGGTTCTGAATATGATTTTCCCAAAATTGTTTACCCCTTTTGCATACCTCTGGTTTGGAATGGCGCAGCTAATTGGAAGAATAACTTCTGTAATAATACTTTTCCTTGTATATATTTTTATGGTTCTACCAGTTGGTTTATTCCGCAAGGTCTTAGGCAAGGATGAATTGCAAATGCGAAAATGGAAACAAACGAATGAGTCGGTTTTTAAAACCCGTAATCATGTTTACATTGTCACCGATCTTGATAAGCCCTATTAATAAAACAAAAAATGGATTTTCTTAAAGACTTATGGGGATTTTTAAAAGTCAGGAAAAAATTCTGGCTCCTACCGCTTCTGATTATTTTACTGCTCTTCGGAGTTTTAATTGTCTTTACAAGCGGATCAGCTGTTGCCCCGTTTATATATACCTTATTTTAAAATAATCCTGCGATTTCATGTCCGAAGCTATTTTAGGAATCTCTGCCTACTACCACGACAGCGCTACTGCTCTCATTATTGATGATGAAATAGTAGCTGCGGCCCATGAAGAAAGGTTTACCCGTAAAAAGCATGATCCTTCCTTTCCTGTAAATGCTGCACGCTATGTTTTGGAAGAAGGTGGCATTAGGTTTTCTGACCTTACTGCAGTCGCTTTTTATGATAAACCTTATATAAAATTTGAACGGCTGCTCGAAACCTA